>NZ_JMLW01000072.1 GCF_000686905.1 Marinospirillum insulare DSM 21763 | reverse complement strand
TCAATGATGTTAAATAATTCAATGCAAAGCACAAAAATACTTGTGTTTAAAAGGGCTATTAGAGTTTGTTCAGATTTGCAGCTCGCTCCTTTAGGCTTCTTCAGCTGGCAATACCGCTATTTTTAGTCCTATAGCGTTCATTACTTTATTAATAGTGGAGAAACGTGGGCTAGAATCCCCTGATAAGGCTTTATATAAGCTTTCACGATTCAAACCTGTTTTTTGTGCAATATCTGCCATGCTGCGTGCACGGGCAACAGTTCCCAGAGCTTGAATAAATGCAGCTGGGTCATCTTCATTAATTACAATGCTTAGGTATTCTGCAATTGCTTCTTCACTATCTAAGTAATCAGTCATATCAAAGCGTTTTAATTCATCTAATTTAATCATAATCTGTCCTCTAGCTGCTTCGCCAGCTCAATGGAAAGCTTAATGTCTTTTTTTTGCGAGGATTTATCGCCACCACCGAGCATGACAATAAGCGTATCGCCTCTTGGCACATAATACATACGCCAACCTGGACCAAAATACTCTCGCATCTCACTTACATTTTCTCCGATAGGCTTAACGTCACCAAGATTACCTTGTTCTGCTTTTTCTAAGCGGCGTGCAAGGCGACGCCTAGTGGTTGGGTCTTTTAGGCTATCTAGCCACTTAACAAAATTATCAGTTAGTAAAATTTGATACATGGTAGGCAACCTAAAAAGCTATATTTACATTGTAGCCTTCAAGCTACTGACTGTGAAGTGATTTTAAATTAGCCACGGATTACACAGAAAAAAACCTAAGTCACTGCGAGGCTGAAAGCCGTGGCAGTCTAGGGTGTAAAAAACCCAAGCCACGGATTAAGCGGATAAACACGGAAGGATGGGGTGGTAGTCTTTTATTCGCTAGCTAGTTGAGTAACTTTTTCTAGTGGCAAGTTTAATACTTCGGCTATTTGCTCCTTGCTAAGCACACCTAACAATAACAACTGACGAGCAGAAGCTAGCTTTTCATGCAAGGCACGTTCTTCAGCTTCTTGACGACCCTGTTGCATAGCTAAGCGGTCAAATGTATTAATGTATGGCATTTTCTTCTCCTCTTGGATTTGGTCAACCAAGCTTTTAAACTGCATTTCTAGTGGTGCTGGCAGTTT
>NZ_JMLW01000071.1 GCF_000686905.1 Marinospirillum insulare DSM 21763 | reverse complement strand
AAACACTTGGAATGAAAACACCAAATGAAGTATTGTTTGAAGAATTACAGGCTGTTGCACTAGCAAGTTGAATCCAAGAAAGAAAAAATAATTAAAAAACTATTAAACTCAAGCAATAGTGTATGGATTTATGGAACTGGTGGATTAGCATTAGCGACCTATAGAGTACTAAATCTTGAAGGCTATACAATAAATGGCTTTATAGATAGTATTAAAAAAGAAGTGATTAGCATAGATGGTAATGAACTACCTGTAAAAAAAATAAGAAACATAAACTCAAATGAAAAGGTAATTATTGCCGCACAACCAGTTAGAGAAAAAGTTGCGACAGAACTAAAAAACAAGGGAATGATAGAGTGGGAAGACTATATAATTATAGCATAATTTAATTAGTAAACAGCAACCCAGACAAAGAAAGCAACACATGAAAAAACATTGATTCAGATCAGTAATTATCTTCCAGAAAACCTGAAGAACTCTTTATGAACTCATTAACATCTGCATCTTTTACAAACTGAATTTCATATGCAAAACAATTTAAAGAGCGCCTTAAAAATGACCTCTTAACCTTATTAAAAACACCTTCTCTTATAAGTATTTTTTTAACTGCCTGCATTGCATAAATAATATTATTAAAACATTCACCTCTGGTACTACTTATTGACCCATTACGATTATCCCTATAACTTACATAACTCTCATATAAAAAAGAAGTTCTATTAGATAACACTATCGCCACATAACTAAAATAAATATCATTACATGACTTCAAATCTTGAAAAAATATATTGTTTTTTAAAATAAAATCTCTTTTAAATAATTTACTCCATGCGTTAGGAGCAGCTACCTGAAAGACTTGGTCTGGGTAATTTTTAATATCAAAGGCTTGATTTATATCAAAATTATCTAGTATTGTTAACCCTCTTTTAGCAGTAGGGATATCACCGATATACCTAAATGGGCAAAGCACAACTTTACTAGATGTTTTTTCAGCGTGCAGAAACATTTCTTCAAGCATGTTTGAGTCAAACAAATCATCAGAATCTAGAATAGATAAGTACCTGCCTTTTGCAGCGACTATCCCATTATTTCTTGCAACTGCTGCACCTTGGTTTTCTTGATTTAATATTTTAACTCTATCATCAAAACCTTTATATAGGTTAATTATATTAAGGCTACCATCTGTTGATCCATCATTAACAACCCTGGATTCAACTCTCAAGTGCAACTCATTAAACTAGGATTGGATGGCAAGCTGCTGTAGCATCTTATGCTTTTCAATCGACCAAGAATGAG
>NZ_JMLW01000070.1 GCF_000686905.1 Marinospirillum insulare DSM 21763 | reverse complement strand
CTCTAAAGTCTGTGCTGTAAGAGGCCATAGCTACACTCCGATTTGTCTAGTCGATTAAAATTAATCAAGCGGACAACTAGTGTGACGGAGGGGGCCGTCGGACTTATTACCAAACAAAAATAATGCGATCCCAGCATGGTTTATCATGTCTTCTCTATACTTTGACCATAATGCGGACAGAGGAAGCCCACCCTCTGTAGACTGAGGAAAAGGGCGCAATATTAGCTGGTCTTCTACTTTAGCTTTGGGGCTGGTGAAAGTTTGTTCTAAGACTCCAGATATTACAGAACTTCCAACCCCCAATCCAAACCCAGAAACAACACGAATACCTTGTGATACGAGTTTGCGACTTAATTGATATACAAATTTTAAGGCGTCGTGCTCTCCCATTTCGCCATACTCGTGGGCAGCACCTGATATAAAAATAGTTTTAGATTTATAATTCTGCTCTAATCGTCTCAGCAATTCTGTTATTTCGGAAAAATCGTCAACTAGAATTGTTTTTACGTTGAATCGTTCCAAATCTTTCACAAAGTAATCTTGTTTCCTCCTTCGATATTCAAAATCAGCTAGCTCTTCAGCGTCTTCTTGCTTGACACCTCTTATGAAACAATAATGACGCCTTTGGTTTCCTTCATAAGCAACTCGAATCCGACTGAGGATGTAATCCAAATTTGGATCAGTAAAGCTGAACCCTATAAATATAAATGTTTTTGAAATCAGATCCCCTTTAAGATTTGCTAGATATTGATCCATCTTGACGTGATATCGCTCATAATCATCCTTGGTCAATACCGCTTGGCTAGCGTGATCGACATCACCATGCATTTTATATACGACAGCATCACGCTTTGGTTTTGTTGTAGACAAATGCTCTTTTGTATATTTTACATCTGCTATCTTTCCAGAATTATCGAGAGCATTTTCAATAATCTTGTCATAATTTGTTGTCCAGTAGGTTCTAATTGGTAGCCTACAAAGTATTTTATGATTTTCTGTTTCTGAAGCCTCTCTTGAAAACTCTTCTATAAGTCTCTGATTAAGCTGACTTCGATTGTTCGCATTGTCGTTGCAATGAAACTGCGCTAAAGCTACTAAATCATTTTCTTTGTCTACATCCAATCCAAGCTCATCTGCAATTGGTCTTAATAGTTCGGCCCAATTTACGAACCCAGCACCCGCTGACATTCCAGCCCCTGCAAAAACGGCCACATTTTCTTCAAGTAACTCCTTACCCACATCTCTTAAAAAGGCTTGTTTCTTTAAATCCATTGCTAACTTCTCAATTTAGTTCAGTTCTCACCGGGCTTATAACGAGGCTGTAGAAAAACCTGTTTTCAGCCAGCTTTTCCCACCAACAGCTCGTTTTTTGTTATTTATATTGTGTTGCCCATTTTA
>NZ_JMLW01000069.1 GCF_000686905.1 Marinospirillum insulare DSM 21763 | reverse complement strand
ATCTTGAAGGGGGCTTCCCGCTTAGATGCTTTCAGCGGTTATCCTGTCCGAACGTAGCTACTGGGCAATGCCATTGGCATGACAACCCAAACACCAGCGGTTCGTCCACTCCGGTCCTCTCGTACTAGGAGCAGCTCTTCTCAAGTCTCCAACGTCCACGGCAGATAGGGACCGAACTGTCTCACGACGTTCTAAACCCAGCTCGCGTACCACTTTAAATGGCGAACAGCCATACCCTTGGGACCGACTTCAGCCCCAGGATGTGATGAGCCGACATCGAGGTGCCAAACACCGCCGTCGATGTGAACTCTTGGGCGGTATCAGCCTGTTATCCCCGGAGTACCTTTTATCCGTTGAGCGATGGCCCTTCCATACAGAACCACCGGATCACTAGAACCTACTTTCGTACCTGCTCGACGTGTCTGTCTCGCAGTCAAGCACCCTTATGCTCTTGCACTCATTGACTGATTTCCGACCAGCCTGAGGGTACCTTTGTGCTCCTCCGTTACTCTTTAGGAGGAGACCGCCCCAGTCAAACTACCCACCACACACGGTCCCCGATCCAGATAATGGACCTAGGTTAGAACCTCAAGATTGCCAGGCTGGTATTTCAAGGTTGACTCCACTGCAACTAGCGTCGCAGTTTCTAAGTCTCCCAGCTATCCTACACAAGCAATATCAAAGTCCAGTGTGAAGCTATAGTAAAGGTTCACGGGGTCTTTCCGTCTAGCCGCGGATACACCGCATCTTCACGGCGATTTCAATTTCACTGAGTCTCGGGTGGAGACAGCGCCCCCATCATTACGCCATTCGTGCAGGTCGGAACTTACCCGACAAGGAATTTCGCTACCTTAGGACCGTTATAGTTACGGCCGCCGTTTACCGGGGCTTCGATCAAGAGCTTCGCTTACGCTAACCCCATCAATTAACCTTCCGGCACCGGGCAGGCGTCAGACCCTATACGTCCACTTACGTGTTTGCAGAGTCCTGTGTTTTTAATAAACAGTTGCAGGGGCCTGGTATCTTCGACCGACTTCAGCTCAGTTAGTGTTAACGTCACCTACGCGTCGGTGTGCCTTCTCCCGAAGTTACGGCACCATTTTGCCTAGTTCCTTCACCCGAGTTCTCTCAAGCGCCTTGGTCTTCTCGACCTGACCACCTGTGTCGGTTTGGGGTACGGTTTGTTATTACCTGAAGCTTAGAGACTTTTCTTGGAAGCGTGGCATCAATGAGTTCGATTCTCCGAAGATCCTCTTCCTCTTGTGTCTCGGTGTTAAGCGGTTCCGGATTTGCCTAAAACCACCACCTACGCACGTTCACCAGGACAACCAACGCCTGGCTCACCTAGCCTTCTCCGTCCTCCCATCGCAGTAATAACAAGTGCAGGAATATTAACCTGCTTCCCATCGACTACGCTTTTCAGCCTCGCCTTAGGGGCCGACTCACCCTACCCTGATTAGCATGGGATAGGAAACCTTGGTCTTCCGGCGGGGG
>NZ_JMLW01000068.1 GCF_000686905.1 Marinospirillum insulare DSM 21763 | reverse complement strand
TCTCTAAAGTCTGTGCTGTAAGAGGCCATAGCTACACTCCGATTTGTCTAGTCGATTAAAATTAATCAAGCGGACAACTAGTGTGACGGAGGGGGAGTCTGCCGTTGTTGGCGGCGTTAAGTTTTGAAGAACATGTCTAGCAGACTCGGCGGGGCCGAACTCTCTGTTAGGTATGAGGGGTGCTTACAACGGAGCTGAGACTGGGTCTTAGCCAACTGGAGTAAGGTTGCACACCCTGCCGGCCGAGAAGCAACCTCAGCTGGCAATCCGTCTTTTGTCGGGTAGCTCACAATGAAGGCGGCGTCACGGCCAGTGACGTTAAACCTCAGGTTTAATACCCTGGGCCGGCCTAGGGTTCAATTTGGCATTCATTATGTTTACCTTTAAGAACTCTAAGTTTGAGGTTTCAGTTAATGTTGCAGCGATTATCAGAGCTTTTGCTTTGTTCTTGCTCCTCTTGTAACCATTGGCGGGGCTGTTAGCGCAGCCCTAAGCCATAAACTTAACAAATAGTTGTTGGGCGCACCCGAAAGCCAGCTATCGCGACGGGTGCTGGACTCGCTGGCGCTCGCCCCAAAACAATGGCGTTAGTGCTGGTCATAGTGACCGCCAATTGCGAAAATATAAATGTAGTCATCGTCAAATTTATAGACGATTCGGTCTTTTTGAGAAATGCGTTTTGACCATAGCCCATTGAGGTTATGTTTTAGTTTTTCCGGTTTTCCAAGTCCAGTGCTGGGGTCGGAACGGAGCATTTCTTTTAGTAGTTTACATAGAGCTTTGTGAAGTTTTTTATCCTGCTCACGCATTTTTTCGTAAGCAGTCCAAGTATTGCCTTCAAAGACCAGTGATCTCATTTAACTGTTCATCCGTTGGCTTGTAGCCTGTAGTTTTGTTGTGAGTATCAAGGGAGTCAGAAATTTGCTGCATAAGAGAGGTATTTTGAAGCACATATAGTGTCTCTTGCTCTCTTTCCCAGTCATCAGCGCTCATAACCACAAATGCTTCACCTGCTCGGCGAGTGACTTTAAGTGGCGTGTGATTGCTAACAACCTGTTCTACAAAGGTTTTTAAGTTGTCTCTGAAACGGTTTACACTAATCGAGTCCATAATATTCACCAGATGTACGGTATTTCCGTACAAATATAGCAGCAATGCACTAACAAGGCAATGAACATGGACTTGGGTAAAGCGTCATCTTTTTTGTTCAAAAAAAGCCGCTCCTTCATCCAAGCCAGTTATCGCGGCGTTAGACCAACCCAGTGTTAATAAGTGTATAGTAGAAAAAATTGCTTCGTGTTGCGCAATGCGATACGATTTGCGCATGATTAAATCATTCAAACACAAAGGGCTGAGGCTCTTCTTTGAGACGGGCAAAAGTGCTGGCATTCAGGCCAAGCATGTAAAGAAGCTAAGAATGCAGTTAGCTGCGATAGATACTGCCCAAGTGCTTGATGATATTGACCTGCCAGGCTTTTCACTTCATCCATTAAAAGGTGAGCGTTCAGGTATTTGGTCAATTTCAGTCAGTGGTAACTGGCGTGTTACCTTTGAATTTCGGGATGGCAATGCGTACATCCTTAACTATGAGGATTATCACTAATGTCTATGCACAACCCACCGCACCCTGGTGAATTTATTGAATCCATTTATATGGAGC
>NZ_JMLW01000067.1 GCF_000686905.1 Marinospirillum insulare DSM 21763 | reverse complement strand
TTTTGTTTGTGTTGGAACTTACATTCTCTAAGAAACCCGACTCCTTTTCTAGTGAGCCAGATCTTTTCTACACCCTTAAATGCGAAGAGCCAGATTAACTATGCCACTACAATGCAACTCAAGAGTTGAAATCAGGAAATCCTACAGATCAACTAAAAAACAAACAGTCGGGTAGGGTTAGTGGTCATGACTTTTCTATTCTTGGTCGTAATGGAAGTGCTAATACTGCAATAGAAGTCATGATTCAGGTTTTTGCTGAACTTGCAAAAGATGATCCTCAGTTTTTAGAACGATTTATTGCACGAAAACATGGAAAAAAGCGGCGTTATGTATCGCGTAATAAAAACGAACTTTACCCAGACCGACCAGATTTGGTCGAGTCTTCAGCAATAGAGATAATACCTGGCTGGTGGATAGGTACTAATTATAGCCGTAAAGATATGCAAAAGATTATTAATCTAGCAAAGGAAGTTGCTCGTCCTGAGGCTGCAGCGACTATTAAAGTTCAGCTTTTATAAAGCTTATGTAGAACTACTCTTAGTTTTGTAATGCAGTCTAGTGCTTGAATGCGCCCTGCAGGTATATAGAGGCTCTTTTTATTAATTCTAGGGTGCATTACTTCATTGCCGTAAGTTTTTATATTCTCCATATTTGAAGCGATGTCAGGTAGTCTTTCTGACGCATTTTTAATCAAGAGTGATAATGGGAGTGGGCTGGGAGTTAAGTTTTCTTCTTGATGCTCATATGCAGTAAAACCAAGCCGAGAGTGTGTATCTAAAAGTACATATTCAAGCAAGGCTCTACTAGCTGATAAAACAGAAAGCCAATTGCCATAAGTAAAAGAGGAATAGATTTCTTTTATTCTAATTCGTATATGACGTGGAAGCTTATCTGAAGTCTTGGAAGTAATAATAGGTCTAAGTGAGCTAAGGTTTATTGCCCAATTATCAGGCTTAAAGTATTCAGAATTCAATAGTTGCCTGCTAAGTTTAAGATCGCTTTCATCTAGATAATAATACTCCTCCAAATCATCACCAAGAGCATCGATCAATATGTCTATTTGCTCTAACGCTAAGTCGTAGATATCTCGAATTGGTGTGTGCTCAACACTTGGTATGTTTTTAAGATCCGTGGAAATACCTTGTTTCTCTAGAAAAGAAATAAAGTCAAAGCCTTTAGTGTCACCATAAAAAGATAAATTGGAAATTTCTTCTTCTATGGGCAAGTAGCTGTTTTCATAAAAGCTTAAAAGTTCTTCGGAACCTTGTAACACTGGTAGCTCTGCGAGGTAAAGCTGTCTAGAAAGCGATTCAGTAATTTCTTTTCCATAAGTATTTATTTTTCTAATCAACTCTTCTAGTTGCTTGGCTTTAGCTGGTGGCTGTGTTTTAAGATCAAGATTTTCAATCTCAACCATTGCTAAAACCTGCATCAGGTGTTGCTTTAATAGTGATAGAGCTAGTTTAGTACGATCTTTCATGCTTTGCTCCTTGAAATCTACAAAAATATTAATGTATAGTTAGATATAAATGTTAGCAGAATAAATTAATTTAGCTAACTGAATGTTGGTAACTTTAAGAAGCCTGGATTCAACTCTCAAGTGCAACTCATTAAACTAGGATTGGATGGCAAGCTGCTGTAGCATCTTATGCTTTTCAATCGACCAAGAATGAG
>NZ_JMLW01000066.1 GCF_000686905.1 Marinospirillum insulare DSM 21763 | reverse complement strand
TTGCAAATTCATAACCAACACCTCTTTTAAAAAGACAGGTATTAGTGTGATGCTAGGCAGATTGAGTTAAAAGAGGCTGATTTAAGGGCGCTTACCTTCAACAAATAATTCTCTACAGTCACCTTTTATCGTTAAAGCAAGGTGATTTCCATGAAAAAGCATCGTACCCCAGAGCAGTGGCAAACTCTAATAAATCAACACCGCAACAGTGGTTTATCCATTGAACAATTTTGCCAGCAACATAAACTAGCTCGCTCCTGTTTTTATACTTGGCGTAAACGACTCGCTGAACAAGCGACTTCTACTCAAGAAGCTTATCAGTCAGCAGTGGCTAAGCCTTCAGCTACCCAAGAAACTAATTTTTTAGATTTATCCGCTTTAGTGGGTGCTTCACCCTCAGCTAAACAGGGTTGGGATATCGTTTTAAGCTTGGGTAACGGGGTTGAGTTGCGTTTGAGTCAAAACCCATGATTGGGTTTGATCATCAAGCACGTATTTGGCTGTGTACCGAACCCACGGATATGCGCAAATCCTTTAATGGCTTGAGTGCTTTGGTGCGTAATCAACTAAAACACAACCCACTGAATGGGCAGTATTTTGTGTTTGTTAACCGCCGTAAAACCCAGATGAAGGTTTTGTATTTTACGCCTACAGGTTATTGTTTATGGGCTAAACGCTTGGAGCAGGGACAGTTTCGGGTGCAGCCAACCAGCAAAGGCCAAAAGCTATTAACACCTGCTGGGTTGCAACTGTTAATTGATGGCATTGAAGTGCAAAAATACCGCCAATTTAAGCGTTTTAAAGGTGCATAAAAAGCTAGTTTTGGTAAAATTAGCACCATGAATTCAACGGCTTGTACACCCAACCCCGTAGCATCTACTTCAGCTTTAGCTGAGGAGAATGCGTGGTTGCGTGAGCAAGTTAAACATTTGCAACATCAGTTAGATTGGTTCAAAAAGCAGTTGTTTGGACCCAAGTCTGAAAAGCGCGTTTATGACCCTGCAGAACAGGGTGAGCTGTTCCAGCCAGCCGATGCTCCATAACAGCCTAGCCGATGTCAGCTTGTTGGTTGGGTTATTGGTTGATAAATTTCAGTTCCATTTACCGCTTTACCGCCAACACCAGCGTATTCAACAAGCGGGTATCACCGTTAGCCGCAGCACCCTCACCAACCTAGTTAAACGCAGTATCGATTTATTACGCCCCATCGTGGATGCCCAAACCGACAGCATTTTACGCAGTCGAGTGTTGGCAATGGATGAAACACCCATTAAAGCGGGTCACCAAAAGCGGCCTAGCCCAGAAAAAGGCAAAATGAAATCAGGGTGGTTCTGGCCAATGTATGGCGATGCTGATGAAGTGGTGTTTACCTACTCCAACAGTCGGGGCAAACTTCATATTGAACAAATGCTGAAGGAGCTGTTCTCTGGCACACTGCTTAGTGATGGCTATGCCGCTTATGCGCGTTATGCTGCTGCACAAGACAATATCACTCATGCCCAGTGCTGGGTGCATAGTCGTCGTTACTTTATTGAAGCCCAAAAAGAACACCCAGAAAAAGCCACCGAGGCACTGCAGCAGATTGCCAAGCTGTATCAAAACGAAGAAGCCATTAAAAAGCTAGGACTCAGCGGCCAGAAAAAACACCAATACCGCCAAGACCACACCCAACCTCTAGTCAGTTACTTCTTCCAGTGGTGCCAAGACCAACTGGAAAACAGTGGTCTGCTACCGAGTGATCCGCTGAGTAAAGCACTTAATTATGTGCTCAAACGTGAAGCCAGTCTGAGTGTCTTCTTAGAAGACCCAGACGTACAACCCGACACTAATCATTTAGA
>NZ_JMLW01000065.1 GCF_000686905.1 Marinospirillum insulare DSM 21763 | reverse complement strand
GTTTTGTTTGTGTTGGAACTTACATTCTCTAAGAAACCCGACTCCTTTTCTAGTGAGCCAGATCTTTTCTACACCCTTAAATGCGAAGAGCCCCAAATATCATAACGATCAAATTCAAGCGCAACTTCGTTTTTCTCTAATTTCTTTTTATCGTCATCACTTTGTGTAGATCCTAAATAACTTGCTTTTACACGATAGCCAGCAGTTAACATATAACCTAAACCGCTCAATTTTTTGAATTTTCTTTGGTAGACGTAACCCAAATCTAGCTTAGCATCAATACTAAATCCATCAGGAGACTTTAATTTCTTTTCTTGACTACTTAGTGCATCCTTTAGTTCACTAGATACTTTTACATCCACAAAGCTGAAGCCAATAAGCCCATCATAATAAAATCTATTGTAATTATTTTCATAACGTCTTGCATAATCCATTATGTCGTAACCAACTACCAAACCATATTTTTTTAGCTGGGATTTTGAATCATAACCAACATATTTAATTTCTTTTGATTGATCAGAAAAGCCAAGCATTCCAGGCATATTATATGTTTCATAAACTAAACCTGTATAAAGCCCACGCTCAAATAAAACTAAACCAGAATACCGATCAAATTTAGTTTCAAAAGCTGTATTTTGAATCCCATTTAAGTTATTAACACTAGGATCACTTGACATACTTGCAGTTCCTGCGAGCTGCGATTGCTCCTTAGCTAACCTTAAAGAAGTTCTGGGGCCGAACAGCCCATTAACATCAAAAACTGCATTTATTAACTTAGAAGCTTTTTTAGCTTGCCCCCCCATACTTTCAGCTTCATTTTTTGCGTACATGACTGCTAGTTGTTTATTACCCCATTTACCTTGAAGCCAGACACTTTTATAAAGTGACTTTGGTAGATTATATTTTGTGGTTGCATATGTAGTTGAGTCATTTTTTACATCAGCCTTTGCTTCCCAGTTCAAAGAAGCAACCCCTGTTCCTAGTATGAGCTCAAGATTTTTTTCATTTTCAAACCCCCATATATGCAAAGGACTTGTTTCAGCTAACTTAGTTTCATCTATATTTAATGGAATAATAAAATATGCTAAATTGCTTTTGGAGGAGTTGGTAGCTGCAACAAGTATAGATTCATTAAACTTATATATATCAGGGTCAAAACCAATGTTTTCATTTTCAGAATTAAACAACCACCCACTTACAACTTTATTTTCTGAAATATCTGCTCGACCATATATCAATCCTTTATTATAACTATTAACATATTTATATACAGAAAAGTGAACTTTATTATCTGCAGGATGAACACTTAAAACACCAAGGCGATCACCTTTATGTGTTAAGGAAGTGTCAGATTTAACCCAACCATTAAAGTCACTTAGATGAATTCCACCATAAGAATCGATAGCTATGATTGCCATGTCACCTTGAGGGTTTGTACCTATCTCTGCATACTCAAGACCTATAGGTATTGAGTCACTTGTCTTTAACCCATCAACATATATACCATTAGACTTTAATGCGACTATTCTTCCTGTATAACTTATCTTTATTGCTAGCGTATCAACTACATTCTTATCAACCCTACTTACCTTACCTTTATTATCTATTAAATAATACCTTACTATGGTTTTATCTCCTGAGCGGTAAGACTCAGAAAAATACATATATGCACTGTTCTTATAACGCCCTATAGCCCGACTTGTTACACTTTTCTTAGTGCTAAATTTCTTTAACAAGTCTCCATTATTGTTTTTAATTATATACCAGCAATCTCCTTTCCCTTTTTTAGGGCACTGCTTACTGAGCAATACTGATGGAGCTGAAATACTATCTAAATAATTATTATAATAATAAGGACCACCTGTTTTTTTTGCTACAAAAGAATACTCTCCTTCTAAAGAGGCAGGCACTTCACTAGCTTGCACTGCAAAAAAAAATAACAGACTAAAAAACCCAGCAATTGTAACTAGACTTAACTTTAATAACTTATTAATTTTTTTTGTTTCCAACTCAAGAGTCATTTCGATTCCTTTTTAAGAATACCTGGATTCAACTTGCTAGTGCAACAGCCTGTAATTCTTCGAACAATACCTCATTCGGTGTTTTCATACCAAGTGATTCTCTAGGTCTATTATT
>NZ_JMLW01000064.1 GCF_000686905.1 Marinospirillum insulare DSM 21763 | reverse complement strand
ATAATAGACCTAGAGAATCACTTGGTATGAAAACACCGAATGAGGTATTGTTCGAAGAATTACAGGCTGTTGCACTAGCAAGTTGAATCCAGGTTATTCCAAAAACCCAAATAAGAGCCGTAAGCAACTACATACAAGTTAATATTTTCAGGTGCATCTTTTATCAGCCAGCTTTCTAAATCCGTCTTTAATCGAAAACCGGTAAAAACAAAATCATCTAAATAAATATAAGTGGTTGCCTCTGTCGCAGAGCAATTATCTACCGTCACTGTACCGTGACACTCTTCCAATAAAATCTCATTAAATAAACTCAACATCTCACCTTGACTGTTGCCGCGCTGCTGAATTCGTAATAAATTTATATTTTTCCACTAGTTGCATTTTGAATCATTAGATTTAATGGCATTAAATAAGTTACGCAAAAATGATTTCATGGTCTGCCGAGTAATGTACGTGCGCTCTAGCACATAAGCCAATTCGTTTAATAATGGCAAGCGTACATTTTCGTCAAACTGCTCAATCCATTTATAAACATGCGCTTCATCAAAATTAAATCCCGGCTCACCAGCACGATAACAGCCTGCTATCCTTATGATTTCGTTAATCGCTGAACGAATATTCTGATCTATTTGCATAGTTACTCCCTGTATTTTCTATAAAATTAAAAAACATCCGTGCGCTTGATGGTTTATGAGTTCAGGCTTTTTTCTAAAGACTGTAAATAGCTTTCAATTAAATTTCTAGCTGCCGTTCTTGCCTCGCGTAACTCTGTTTGAGTAGCTTCACGCAACTGCCCTACTGAACTTCCTCTATGTCGTCCCTGCTTTAGTGGTAAAGCATTTGCTAGCTTGCCTATTTCATCCCAAGTGCTTTCTTTAATTTGCAGTTGTTTAATTGCTTTTTTCTTAGAGCCAAAATGTTGATTCAGTGCATCTCTTATCTCGTATAGGTGAACCAGCTCATTATCAGGATCATCAACTGACTTTTGGTAACTTTGAAGCATGTGGGCAAGCGTTATGTCTGTTGCTCTAAATCGATTAATAGCACCTGCAAACCACCGCTGTTTATTTAGTCTTTCTTGTTTTGTATCTAATACAATATTGTCACTAAGATCCTTTATTATTAAATCTGCAGAAATACTAGAAGAAACTGAAATGCTGTCGTGGAACTCAAGATAAATAGTTCGCTTTCCATTATTTAAAATATCCGTTCGCACTGGTTCACTTAGATTAAAGCCTGCATGTGTGAATAGTTGAACAGCAAAAAAATAGTTTTCTATTTTATGAGTTAGCGCATCACGGATGTCTTTATTTTCCTCGAAAAAACTAGGCTCTAGAGTAGCCATAGCTTTACCGTTATCTATTTTTATCGAGCAGCCATCAATCTCTAATGAAATTGACTCTTCTAAATAGGTTGCTGGGGAGTAAGTCCATTCTAATTGAATACTAATAACGTCTTTAGCCATTTTTTTACGTCAAAAAATACGCCGAAGCATCAGCTGGGTTTGCTCCACTACCATCATAAGCAGTACCTAACTCCTGTGGGTCCACAATTGGCTGTGGCCAGATTTTGTTGCTACCAAGCCAGTTATCAAAACCAACTGTATCTAGCTGCTGAAAAAATGCATCACTGGTGTTGTTCGTGGCTATGCTGGATGCCCAATACCCCAAGCTGCTCGCTACTATATCCATTACTTGGATTTGCTTAACCTGCTTAGAGCATACGAAATCTAGCGTTTTGGCTTTCAGGGGCAGTGTAAATTTGCGTCTATCGTATCCTGCAACCACCTCGCTTTTGGTCCAATCCATAAACTGCGTGACCATGTGTTGCTGCTGCTCCAGAGTGTTGGAATCATCGTGTTTAACAGCAATACCACAGCATATTTGAGTAGCTAATATTTTGACCGTTTTTATAAAAGTCATAGCCGTGCGCGTTGTAATAAGACTCTATAAGCGTATCGACTATTTTCGTAAGCGCCATAAACTCTTTATGCATTGCATGGATCTTTATGTGCTTCGTATTTATTAGCTCATCTGTTAATAGCTTTATTATTGCATCGCGCCCTGCTGGCGATTTCCGTAAACGCTTAAAGTGAGCTTCTGTTGCTGCGGAACTGGATAAATGACTTAAAAGATATTCAGCTTCTGCAAGCGAAAAATCACAACTGGCCGTCGCAAATACGGGTTGGTCTTTATCAAGTAAGTTTGAGCCGGTGTTGCCTGATTCGTCGATGTAGATGGTTTTCAAAGCGGCTCTCACTTTAAATAAACTTAGGTCAGTAGTTGCGAACCTGCGATGATGCTCACGCCAATAGCCAAGATTGTTTCAAAAACTGAGCCAAACAAAGCTCGCATACAGCATTTAATAGTTTGCGCCATAGTTACCTCCTTAGTTTTGTTATCGTTTGCAGTAGATACAAGACGGATATATACATATCGGCATAACACTAAAAAAAGGGCTAAGGCACCAACAAGCACCCAAGGAATTGAACCCTGAACTACCACCCCTACTGGCCTAAGCTTACTTCGCCCAATTAACAATTTCCGTGTTCTTCGGTGGATTCCGTAGCTAAATGATAAAAAACTTTCGTGCGTTTCATGGCTAAAAAATCAAACCACCTAACTATTTACGTATTTCCTGCAGGAAGCGGTAGGTTTTTAGCAGTTTGGAGTTGATTTTGCTGATAGCGAAGTAAGGGGTTTGTTTTGCGCCGAAGGCTCTGAAGAAGCGTTCTACGGGTTCTAGCATGGAGCCTTCAAAGTCAAATTTATTTTTTATTAAACAACCAAGGCCAAGGTATAGGCCAAACGTACATAGTCTTGCCTTCTTTACCTAAAGCTACAGTTCTTTCAATAAGAGTTTTGGCTTTAATTGCATATACCTCTAGGCCATCTATTGTTTCTTCTATCAGCTCATCTTTAGAAAAATATTTTGCAATTTTAGGAGTGTATATTTGACCTGTCCGCTGTTTGTAACAGTGCTGTCCTATTTCCCCTTGGCTGTCTTTAAATTCATAACATACTTGATTACGGAATAATTTTTTAAAGTAGGGGCTTTCCTTCCATAATGCACTTTCAACACAATGCAGGGAAGTTGCTACTTGCAGTCTATGACCAACACCTAAACCAACAATCCAAGCATTTTCAAATTCGCCTAAACGGTAATAAGGTGAGTTTGTATCCCATGATGTTTCACTTAGGTGATGGTCTTTCGTCAAATATTCTGCTTTTTCACCTAAAGCACAAACCGAGTGGTTTAAGTTAATGCTGCGTTTTACATTTGGATAACGACGAAATACTTCTGTCAACATGCCAGCAGCAGAGGGCGTACGTTTTACGTTAAAAATTGCACCATTAATTTGTGGTGTATTAGGAATAGCTGGCATAGCTAGTGTGCCAGCTTCACCTACTTGGTTTATCAAAGTCTTTATAAGGTCGGGGGCAGTAATTAGTCCACTATTTAGGTTTTCCCATGAGGAGTGAACAAAAAGCACATCACCATTTTTAATACCAACACGATCTAGGAAGGCTTGGATAGTATTTATTTGTACTTTTGAAGGCGTAGTCTTATTATTAGAAGTATGATTTTTATTATGTAAATATGTGGTTATACGGCCTGCTAAAATATCAGGTATTTTTTTATAATGCCTGGATTCAACTCTCAAGTGCAACTCATTAAACTAGGATTGGATGGCAAGCTGCTGTAGCATCTTATGCTTTTCAATCGACCAAGAATG
>NZ_JMLW01000063.1 GCF_000686905.1 Marinospirillum insulare DSM 21763 | reverse complement strand
CTTTCTTCGGTAAATTCGTGAGCCTGTTTAGGCCGATATCCACGTTTGCCTGTATTACGTTTAAGCTCTCGACTAATGGTTGATTTGTGAACACCAAGCGTTTTAGCGATCTCAGTTTGGGTTAAATTGTTATCAAGCAGGGCAGATATTTGGTATCGTTGCTCTCTGGTGAGCTGTGTGTAGTGTCTCATGTTTGCTTCTCATTCTTGGTCGATTGAAAAGCATAAGATGCTACAGCAGCTTGCCATCCAATCCTAGTTTAATGAGTTGCACTTGAGAGTTGAATCCAGGCATTTTTTTGAAATGTAATATTTTTAATTAAATTATTTGATGAGCCATTTTGAACAGGAACAGTAAACCTCTGATTAACACCGTTCATGAGAATATTGTTACGGTTAATATATCCCTGCTTGATAAAATTAACATCATCATAAGTAACAAAAACATCTGATGACATTATCAATTGAAAATAGCCAATATATGGAAACAAATAAGGCTGCATTACAGCGATTTTCACTTAACACCACTTATAATATTATTTACTTTTTTTGATTGTCCAGTGCTTAGAGTTGGGAATATCGGCAAACAGAGTACTCTGCTAGCTATATCCCTTGAGTTTCTACAGTTTTGTTTGATTTTTAAATATTCCAAGGTATCTAAACTTGGGTAAAAGTAGCGCCTTGGCAAAATGCTGTTTTCTTTTAACTTGGCTTCTGCTTTTAGTAGCTCTTCTTCGCTTTCGAATAATACCGGCGCGTAGGCGTGGTTGTTTTGGCTATGTTGGTTCCATTGCTGAAAACTTAGGTTGCTGGGTAGTTCTTGCTGGTAGGTTTTCCAGATTTCTGCTCTACGCTGTTTTATATTTTCTATATCGTCAAGCACACACAAGCCCATTGCAGCTTCAAACTCGTTCATTTTGGCGTTGGTGCCAACAGATTCAATCGTGGTGGGGCTGGTTATGCCAAAGTTTATAAGTAGCCTTATTTTTTTGGCTAGCTGGTCATCATTGGTTATAACTGCGCCGCCTTCTATGGTGTGAAATAGCTTGGTGGCATGAAAGCTTAGGGTGCTGATATCGCCATAGTTCAACACGCTTTCGTCTTTATATTCAGTGCCAAAGGCGTGGGCAGCATCGTAAATAACTTTTAATTGGTGTTTGTTGGCAATGGCTTGTATGGCTTCTACTTCGCAGGGGTTACCAAAAACGTGTACGGGTAGAATTGCGCTGGTGTTGGTGGTGATCTGTGCTTCGATTAACTTGGGGTCGATATTAAAGGTATTAGGGTTAATGTCTGCAAATACGGGGGTTAAGCCTTCCCAAAGTAGCGTGTTGGTGGTTGCGGCAAAGCTAAAAGGAGTGGTGATTACTTCGCCTGTTAAGTTAAGGGCTTGGTAGGCAACTTGTAGGGCAAGCGAGCCATTGGCAACTAGTATTAAATGCTTAACGCCTAGGTGTTCTTTTAGCCTTTGCTCTAGCTTTTGTACCAAAGCGCCGTTATTGGTTAGCCAACCGCTTGCAAAAATTTGGTCTACATAGGCTTGGTATTTGGCCTTGTTGGGTAAGTAAGTCTTGGTTACTGTGATCACAGTGGTTATTCCTTTACTAAATCTAACAAGTATTGCCCATCGCTGTTTTACTTAGGGTTACGACCTGGTTGTCGTAGAAGTAAAGGTCATCGTCGCTGAGAAGTTATACAGAACAGGGTAGATCTTCTGGCGTGCTGATAATAAGTATGACTAGTATTCAGCAAGCATAAGAACCGATAAGGGGTAGTAGTTGATTAAAAATAACTTCGTTTTAAGTACGCTACCGCCCCAGGATTTAAGTTCTTCCCTGAGGACTTATATATTTAAAGGCGTGGTCAAGCTAGCCAAGAGCTTTAAGCTATCGGCTAGGAAGATAAAAACTTAATTGAAATAAGGAAGGGATTATAGCAGGAAATGAGAAAGGCCTTGTTAGTGCCTGCGTAGGTGACCAGAACTATTCATGGCTTTTCCTGTATTAAGGTGTTTAAACTACTCACTAGCTAGTTAGGCAACTTTTTCTAGTGGTAAGTTTAGCACTTCGGCTATTTGTTCTTTGCTAAGCACACCTAATGACAACAGCTGACGGGCAGAAACTAGTTTTTCTTGTAAGGCACGCTCATCAGCTTCTTGACGACCTACTTGGCGGCCTTCCTGGAGTCCTTCTTGGCGTGCTAAGCGTTCAAATGTGTTGATGTAAGGCATTTTCTTCTCCTCTTGGATTTGCTCAACCAAGGTTTTAAACTGCATTTCTAGCGGTGTGGGCAGTTTTATCATCCAGTCTATGATGTTAAATAATTCTACAACTTGTTCACGGCTATAGCCACGTTCATAAAGGCTGCGGATTAAGCCTAGTTTGCTGGTTAATAGTAGTTCACTGTCTTTGACTCGCTTGGCTTTAATTTGTGCCATTACAATATGAGCAAAAACATTGTTGCTGGTTTCTAGACTTTGCCAATCGGCTTCCCAGTCAATGAGTTTAGCCACTGGGTAAGAAAATAATAGCTTAAGCCCCCAGTGATGAAAGTTAAAGGTGTCGGGCTGATAATTGCGGTTAGTGTCGGCTAATACTGCTAGGCTTAACACCTTCATTTTATGGCGGTCTTTAATGCGTGACCAGTAGCACTGGCGTTGCGCTAGTCTGTATATTCCAGACTAACGTGGTGTACGAAATACACTTATTGCTGCGACTGTGTTAGTGAATAGCACGACGGTGCTACTGATGTAAGTATTATTAATCCATGGGAGTAGTTATGAAGATAGCCGTTGCTGGTACGGGCTATGTAGGGCTTTCTAATGCGGTATTGCTTGCGCAACATAATCAGGTTGTGGCGTTAGACCTTTTGCCAAATAAGGTGGCGCTACTTAATGCAGGGCGATCTCCTATTCAAGATGCTGAAATTCAGGCACTTTTAAGTGGTGGAACATTGAATTTTACTGCAACTTTAGACCCTGTTATTGCCTATTCTGATGCTGATTTTATAATTATTGCTACGCCTACAGATTATGACCCACAAACAAACTTTTTTAATACACAAAGTGTGGAAGCGGTTATTCAAACAGTAAAAACAGTTAACCCTAATGCTGTGATAGTTATTAAGTCGACTGTGCCAGTGGGTTTTACCGAAGAAGCTAAGCAGCGTTTTAACACTAACAATCTAGTTTTTTCGCCTGAGTTTTTGCGTGAAGGTAAAGCACTTTACGATAACCTACACCCTTCACGTATAATTGTGGGTGAGCGCTCTGCTAGAGCCGAGCTGTTTGCTCAGTTGTTGCTACAAGGTGCCATAAAAAAAGATGTACCACTTTTATTCACTGAGAACACTGAAGCTGAAGCTGTTAAGTTGTTTTCTAACACCTATTTAGCTATGCGTGTTGCCTATTTTAATGAACTAGACAGCTACGCAGAAGCTTACAGTTTGGATAGCAAGCAAATTATAGAAGGTGTAGGCTTAGACCCACGCATTGGCAACCACTACAACAACCCTTCGTTTGGCTACGGTGGTTACTGTTTACCAAAAGACACTAAGCAGTTGTTGGCAAACTACCAGCAAGTACCTAATAATATTATTCAAGCCATAGTAGATGCCAACCGTACCCGTAAGGACTTTATTGCTGAGAAAATAATGCAACGTCTTAACATTGTTAATGATGAAACTAAACAGCCACCAGTTGTAGGTGTTTATCGCTTAATCATGAAAGCAGGCTCAGATAACTTCCGAGCTAGTGCCACGCAGGGGGTGATGAAGCGTATAAAAGCTAAGGGTATTGAAGTGATAGTTTATGAACCTGTATTAGAAGAAAAGTTATTTTTTGGCTCACGAGTGATTAGCGATTTAGAAGAATTTAAGCAAGAAGCAGACATAATACTCACCAACCGCCTAGCACCAGAGCTTGAAGATGTTGATGAGAAAATATATACAAGGGATTTGTTTGGAAATGATTAGTAATATTCCTAAGTTTAAGGGTCTGGAACCACTAGTTAGTGTGATATTGACAGTATATAATTCAGAGGATTATTTGAAGTATTCATTGGAATCAATTTTAAATCAAACATTAGACAATATAGAGGTAATTGTTCTTGGATTCAACTTGCTAGTGCAACAGCCTGTAATTCTTCAAACAATACTTCATTTGGTGTTTTCATTCCAAGTGTTTTCCTAGGTCGGTTATTTAGACGATGCATAATGAATTCAAAATGCTCATCATCTAAGTGCTTAAAGCATGAACCTTTGGGGCAGTATTGACGTATTAAGCCATTTGTATTTTCATTCAATCCACGTTGCCAAGAAGCATAAGGGTCTGCAAAGTAAAAGTCACAATTCAGTGCTT
>NZ_JMLW01000062.1 GCF_000686905.1 Marinospirillum insulare DSM 21763 | reverse complement strand
CCCTTTGCTTCTGTTGGTTTAGTACATACTCTAACGGCAGATAATGGTAAAGAGTTTGCTGAGCATCAAGCCATTGCAAAAGCACTGAATTGTGACTTTTACTTTGCAGACCCTTATGCTTCTTGGCAACGTGGATTGAATGAAAATACAAATGGCTTAATACGTCAATACTGCCCCAAAGGTTCATGCTTTAAGCACTTAGATGATGAGCATTTTGAATTCATTATGCATCGTTTAAATAACCGACCTAGGAAAACACTTGGAATGAAAACACCAAATGAAGTATTGTTTGAAGAATTACAGGCTGTTGCACTAGCAAGTTGAATCCAAGTTTCTATTTTCTTACAAAATGTCAAAGAAGCATTCTGACCATCACTAAATTCAGCATTAATATAGTAAGCATCTGGGTTAATATACTTGTTCTTTAAATCATCAAAACTGCCTAAGGTTTGTAAGTAATTAGTTATCTCTAAGTCTTTGTGGTCGCCTAGTAAAAGTATAGCTTGTAATAAAGATGACTTGCCGCTGGAGTTGGTACCAGTTATTAATGTTAAAGGTTTTAAGTCGATTATTTCATTTTCAAAACACTTAAAGTTTTCAATTTTAATATTCTTTAACATTATAAGCCCTCTATCAACTCTTCTATTTTCTGGTAACGTAAATTCACTTTAGTAGAGCTATCTACTGGGGTGGTAACGGCACTTAAGAATTCTTGGTCTGAGAATAGCTGCTTAATTTTAGCTTTGGTTTGTTCTGGGTTTAGTGTTGACTGTTCAAATGTAAATAAATAGGCCAAACATTCAAATAAAGCCATGCTTACGCTAGTGCGTCTTTCTTTTTCTAAATAGGTAGAAACCCTAAAGCCATTATCACCCAGTACTGAAAAAGAATTTTCCATAGCTTTTTCAAACGTAGTAGCAAGATCACTTAATTGTGAATCCGTACAATTATTTAAAAACTCCATGGTTTTACCAAGAAAGTTATCTATATCGCTTCTATATTCTATTAAGTTGTTTTCTGCACCAATAAGTAGTTTTTTACGCCATAAATAAAAGGCTAAAAAGCGCGAAATCATATAACTGTCTTTCATAACTCGTTGGCGTATGGAATTATCGGTAGCATTTTTAAAGTTGTTAGAGTTTTTTAATTTTTCTAGTAGATCGGTAGCCTTGCCTTGGTAAATTGCATTACGCATTTCTTGGTTGTTTAAACGTGTACCGCCTCGGTTTACTCTATCGAAAATATCAAATTTAATTCTGTCGGGTGTTGGTGGTTTAATTACATTTATTGAAAGCTTGTAGTCTTCAATTTTACCTTGTTGGATTCCAGATAAATCACTGAATTTTTTACTTTTTAGATTGCTTAAAACAGATAGCTCGCTTAACGAAAACTTATTATCTAAAAAATCAAATAAGGTGGTTAGGCGTTGCTTACCATCTATTACTTGGTTAATACCTTCTTTATTTTGAAAAAAATACATAATAGGTAAAGGGATACCCATTAAAATGGATTCAATTAATTCAGACTTTTGTTTAGTATTCCAAACATTGTGCCGTTGAAATTTTGGTGCAAGGTTAATTCTGCCTTTTTCATACTGCCTTCTTAATTCATATACTGAGCTGTCATCGGCAGAAACATTCACTGTTGTTGGGTAAACATCTTGCGGGGCATTGCTGGTTGGTGCCATGTCTGCATCATCAGCTTTATTTTCTTCTGCTTCTGTTTGCTCTTCAGCCTGTTCTTCTGCTTGCGTTTTGCCACAGCTAGAGCAAAAGTCTGCCCAACCCGTTAGGTTGTTCTCTATAGATATTAAGCTACCTGCTTCCTCTAAAGCTTTAGCGCATTCATCACAGTAAATATCTGTTGGATAATTTTCGCTGGATTTTTCAGCAAGCAGGTCGCCGTGGGTAGTACAAATTTTCATAAGTGGTTTACTGATTATGCTTAAAATTAGTTTTTATAAAACCTAGATTCAACTTGCTAGTGCAACAGTATGAAATTCTTCAAACCCTTTAAATTTACCCGATGAGATCAGCTATTAACGCGTTTTGCAGCAACTACAGCAAGGTCATTTAACTGAATTACACATGAAGCATTTCATACTTTACCCCTTAAAGCTTCACTTCTGCTAAAAAATTGTTATCACTTTACACTCCTACCCAAGCTTTGGTTTCTTGGTATTGCTGTCTTAACCAAGCGGCTAGGTGGTTGGTGGACTGCTTGCTTTGGTCGTAAGTTGCTAGCCAGTGTTTGGCTTGCTCTTTTTTGGTATTGAGTTGGTAGCAGGCGTAAGCAAGGCCGATGAGTTTGTCGCTGTAGGCTAGATTAGCCTGGTTATCGTTGAGTAGAACCTCGGCCTCTTCTAGGCTGGCTATGGCGAGTTGTTTAAAGTCTGCCTCAAACTGGGTGTTTGGTAGGGCTTTTTTGTAGGCGCAGTACTCGTCTAGAATAATCATTAGTTCATGCAAATGCGCCACTGGGTTGTGTATGCCTTGCCATAGTTTTTTCTTTTCTTCTAGCAACTCAAATATTTTTTCAAACAGGGCTTTACTGGGCTGGGCGTGCAGTAAAATCATTTCGTGTTTTAAGCTATCCACTTTTAAGCTTATTAACTCTGCTTTGGGGCTGGGCAAGCTGGGCGGTATTTCGTCTTGCAGGCGGTCTAGCGCGGGTTCTAGGCGTTTAAATTCAAATAACAGCCAGCTATAAAAGGTCATTATATCGGGGCGTGGTCCGATTCGCTCTAAAGCTTGGTTTAAGATTCCGCTTATTTCTTTAATAACGCGCAAGTAGTTTAACGTGTTAATAGCCGGTTTGTTTAGCATAGCGACTTGGGTGGCTTGCAGGGCTTTTTCAAAATCTACGCCATCATTAAAGTGCATACGCAGCCCCATCACCGTATAAAAAAAGCGTTGTTCGCCCTCTAGCTGTGGTAGTAGGTTTTCTTCGGCTTGTGCGTAGGCTTGTTCTAATGCTTGCCTGTCGTTTAACTGCCTTGCTAGGTTGATTTTTATATTGTGTAGGGCTAGTTGGTGGTCGGTGTTGTTGGGTGTTGCCAGTGCATCTAGCTGTTGAACAAAAGGCTGTAGCTTGTTGAGTTCGCCTTGTTTTGCATAGGTTAGGGCTAGGTTGTCTATCGTTATTTCTGCTTGGCCGAAGCTGTTTTTTTGCTGTTTTAGTATTTCCCACGCTTGGCGATAGGCGGCTATTACACTTTCATAATTTTGTAGATGAGTGTCGATTACGCCTAAGGTGTGTAGCAAGGCTACTTGGGTGTTGGCTGGTAAGTTGGGTTCGGCGTAATGTTGTTCTACTAAGTCTTTAGCTGCTTGAAACTTGTTTTCTATTAGGTACAACTCGGCTTGGGTTAAGTAGTATAGGCTTTGTTGTGCTTGGCTTAGCCGACCCTTTTGCAGGCGTGTTAGCGCTTGTTGGGTGGCTTTGAAATTGCCGCTGGCATAAAACAAGCGCATTAAATCTAGCTCTAATACGG
The DNA here is from genome assembly GCF_000686905.1 of Marinospirillum insulare DSM 21763. Taxonomy (GTDB): domain Bacteria; phylum Pseudomonadota; class Gammaproteobacteria; order Pseudomonadales; family Halomonadaceae; genus Marinospirillum; species Marinospirillum insulare. The sequence goes on along the minus strand of NZ_JMLW01000062.1, from coordinate 1,416 downwards.
TGCGTTCTTTAGGCAATAATGGTAAAGCCTGTAATTCTTGTAGTGTGTTGTACGCTTTAACCCACTCCCCTTGCGACTTATAGAAAGCAGCCTGCAAACTGCCGAGTTTTATTGTTGCGCTGGGTAATAAAAAAAGCGCTGAGTTGGCTTGTTGTAACCCCTGTTCTGCATCTGAACGCCTTAAGTCTTGATTGGCTAAGCTAATGGCTTTAATCAGCTTGCGCTCTACTGGTGAACAGCCCCAAGCAAACAAGGCGCTTAAAATAATAGCCAACAACCAAAGCGCGTAAACAGGTAACGGTAGGCTAGCAAGGTTTAGATTAAGCCAGTTAAACCCACTGTATTGGGTAAGTGAATACCAACCCGCCGCGACCAGTAACAATAGTGTTACCGCAATAAAACGCCAAGAAAAAGCGAGCGCAAAATAAGGGCGGGATAGGTTGTATATAGAAAGAAGATTCAAGGTGCTGACTTAACCTTTCAACATTGCCAAAATAGCCTTCTTTACACTAAAACTTTTACTTAAGTAGATATAACCTTCTGGTACAGCTAGTGCATATTTACCTTGATATTTAACTAGGCTACCTGCTTTATGGTTATTACTTTGCTTTTCAAAATCACCAACAAGCCAGCGCTGACCTTTATATAACCCTTTAGGCTGCTCAAAAGCATTTAACCAAAGTTCAGTTCCTCTCAATATATGCCAAATTCGTTCTATAGGCCATTCTTGCCAATTAATTATTTTTGCATGTTCTTCTGGTTTTAAATTTCTTGCGCGATCATTAGGGCTTAGTGGTGTCTGTGGCTGACGTGGTGCATTTCCTTCTTTAATTGCCTGTATTGCTTTAAGCATTAAAGGTACACCTGTTTCTGTAATTAGTTTATCTAAACGCTCAGGTGACTTAGTACCTAATGGAATATGCACTCTTTCTTGATAAATTATATCGCCTGTGTCCTCACCTTTATCTACATAGTGAATTGTAACACCTGGGTTCATTTCCATATTGTAGTATTGCCAAAAATCAGGATTAGCCCCTCTGTACTCAGGCAAATAAGAAGGATGCATATTTATTGTTCCATGTTTAGGCTGTCTAAAAATACTTTCTCGTAAAAGCTGTGACATGCTAAATACAACTATTAAATCAGGATTGATATTTTTAACCCACTGATCGATTTCTTTGTCCCGACCTTTACAAATATAGGTGTATTCAATATTTCGTTCTTCACAAAAGTTTTTTAGTGTTTGATGTTTTTTATTCCTGGATTCAACTCTCAAGTGCAACTCATTAAACTAGGATTGGATGGCAAGCTGCTGTAGCATCTTATGCTTTTCAATCGACCAAGAATGAGAAGCAAACATGAGACACTACACACAGCTCACCAGAGAGCAACGATACCAAATATCTGCCCTGCTTG
>NZ_JMLW01000061.1 GCF_000686905.1 Marinospirillum insulare DSM 21763 | reverse complement strand
CGATAGAACTTATTGAAGTTAAACGCTTAGGAAAAACATTAAAAAAACACGCTCAGAGCATCCTTGCTTACTTCGATCGCCCAGGCACTAGCAATGGACCAACAGAAGCGATTAATGGCAGGCTGGAGCACTTACGAGGCATAGGACTGGGTTTTAGAAATTTAACCAACTACATAGCAAGGTGCTTGTTAGAATCGGGTGGGTTCAAAAAGCACCTACACCCTTAAATGCGAAGAGCCCTTAATGGTGACCGTGATTTATACCAAGCACTAACGGCTCAGTTTAGTTATGTGGATGCTGCTTTTAATCGTGAAAGCAATACTGATAATTTAAAAGACTTTGATGAAAATGTTCAGCAAGCTAAAAAGCGTTTTGGGTTGGCAGTTAATCGCTTGAAGGGAACGGGAGTGGAGGAGCATGCTAGGGGTTTTGATCAAGCTTTTGCACAGTGGTTGGCATCTGCAAAAAAGGTTATGGCCTTGGCAGATGAAGGTCGACCAGACGCGGCTCGTAATTTAAATATTAGTGAGACAGCACCTTTATTTAAAAAGCTTAGAAATTTTTATAATGAAATTAGTGAACATGCTGACGAGCAAGCAAATTTGCGAGCCACCGAAGCTTCAGCAGAGGCTTATTCTAGCTCCATCACTGTGTCAATTATAACGTTGTTAACCCTAGCTTTAAGTGCCGCTCTATTCTTCATTTTCTTAAAATTAATTGTGCAGTCTATTAAGCAAATTCGAGATCAACTCGATAACATCGCTCAGGGTGAAGGTGATCTAAGGCAGCGTATTCCTGTTGCTAATGATGATGATCTAGGCCAATTGTCTAGCAGCTTTAATGCCGTATTAGGTAACTTGCAGCAAATGATAGGTGCGGTACAAAATTTAACAGTGAGTTTGAAAGATGAAGCTGCAAGCTTGGCGCAGGCAGCAAAAAATAATGAGGGCGGTGTAACACAACAGGTTGATGCCATTTCTATGGTGGCCACTGCAATTAATGAAATGCATAGCGCTATAGAAGAGGTGGCGGGTAATGCTTCGCAAGCATCGGTGCTTACCCAAAGTGCTGAAGAGAATGGTAACCGAGGTGCAGAGATTATTCATAACTCAACAGTGCAGGTTCGCCGTCTTTCTCAGCAAATTGAGACAGCCGTTACTGCGATAAGAAAACTAGCAGAAGACTCTGAAAACATTACAACCGTTCTTGATGTGATTAGAGGTGTTGCAGAACAAACTAACTTGCTTGCCCTAAACGCAGCGATAGAAGCAGCTAGAGCAGGTGAACATGGGCGTGGTTTTGCGGTGGTTGCTGATGAAGTTAGAACCCTGGCAAGCCGCACCCAAGAGTCAACAGAAAATATTCAGACCATGATAGCTAACCTGCAATCAGGTGTTGCGGAAGTTGTGCATGTAATGGAAGCAGGCAGTAAAGAAGCGATAGCAACAGAAAAGTTATCTGCAGATACAGAAACTGAGCTGCAAGAAATTCTGCATTCCATCACACAAATTTCTGATATGAACGCTAGCGTAGCATCAGCTACAGAAGAGCAAACGCAGGTAGTCGATGAAATAAACCGTAGCATTACAGAAATTAATGACTTGGCGGCAGAGGGTGCTGAGCGCTCTAATGAGATAGGTAGCATAAGTAGCTCTTTAGCGGATTATGCACAAGAATTACAGCAGCAAACGGGGCGTTTCAAAGTATAAATGCTTTGGTTTCCTAGAATCAGGAAAGTGTTCGGATTTTAGGACGCTGAAAACACTAGGCTTGTTGTTATTTAAGCCCATAAATTCCTTAATTCAGGAATTTGTGGGCTTTTTTTTAGCTTAAAAGAATATTTGAAAAAAACAAAAATGTAACCTATTGAAACTAATGGGATTTTGCTATCTTGGCATGTGGGTTGCTGTATCGTGGGAGCCGCTAAGCGGTTAGTCGTTCCTAGAATAAACATAAGAATCAGGAGTAGTAATCATGATTAAAAAACCACTTGTTGCCGCTATAGCTGCTGCAACTATGGCCTTATCTACTGCCGCACTGGCTGATGGGCCAAAAAGTATTGATGTTGCTAGCACCTTCGCAACCAATAACTTCCTTGGAGCTGGTGCCCAGTACATGGGTAAGCAAGTTAATATCGCTTCTGATGGCAAGATTAAGTTCCGAGTGCATGAGCCAGGTGATCTAGTGCCAGCTTTTGAAGTATTCAATGCTGTTTCAACTGGCGCGATAGATGCAGGTTGGGACTGGATGGGTTATTGGGCAGGAACCATTCCGCTTCTAAACTTATACGGTGCACTACCTTTTGGCCCAACACCTGAAGCTTTTGCATCTTGGATGTGGGCAGGTGACGGTACTAAGTTTATTCAGGCTGCTTATGATGATTACAACATTAAGGTTATGCCTTGCTTTGTATCCCCACAAGAAACAGGCGGCTTCTATAATAAAGAAATTAATTCAGTAAAAGATTTTGATGGTCTGCGTTTCCGTATCTCAGGCTTGGGTGCTCGTGTACTCAATAAGTTTGGTGCTTCTACTCAGCTAGTGCCTGGTGGTGAAATTTACCTAGCACTAGAGCGTGGACGTATTGATGGCGCAGAATTCTCTGTACCTCAGGTTGATGAAGTGATGGGCTTTAATGATATTACTAAGTACTACTACTTCCCAGGCTGGCACCAGTCTGCAAGCTGGTTCTCGTTGATTATTAACAAAAATGTGTGGAACAAGTACAGCGAAAAACAACAGCAGCAATTCCAGACTGCTTGTCAGTCAACACTGGCTTGGTCTATGACTGCCTCACCACCTGAGCAGATGCGCGCTATTGCTCGTATGGAAAAGAAAGAAGGGTTTGAAGTTAGACGTTTTAATGATGAAACCTTAGTAGCGCTTGAAGGTGCTTGGCAAGAGGTTGTTGCAGAAGAAATGGCAAACAACCCCAGCTTTAAAGAGGCTTATGAGTCACTTATGGAACATGCCAAGCTGATTGACGGTTGGTACGACTTGCAGGAGCTTAAATAATGAATGACGCCGCTCACTTAAAAGTGGCGGCGGCACTTCACTACCTTTCTCAGCCTCTTATAGGGGCTGGGATTTGGGTAGGAAGAATGACTAGCTGGCTTGTTCTGGCAGTCATAGCCGCTGTCATGCTTACCGTAATAATGAATGCTTTTGGTATGAATGAACTTCTACGCTGGGACAGTGAAATATTCCTTTTTAATAAGGCTTTTACTATTAACTCAGCAACAGAGCTGCAGTGGTATCTTTATGGTTTTTTAGTGCTTTTCTCATCAACCTATGCTTTGCATACCAACTCTCATGTAAGAGTCGATTTGTTGTACCAACGATTCACACCCAGAACACAGCACCTTGTTGATCTTCTTGGGCATGTGTTTTTGCTAATCCCTTTTTGTTTAATGGTTGCTTACCTGTATTGGCCTCAAGTTGTTATGAGTTTTAATTCAGGTGAGCAGTCCAATTTTGGCGGGCTGACAGATAGATTCTTAATTAAAGGTGCTTTGTCTGTCGCACTTTTCTTTATGGCTCTTAATGCTTTAGGACGTGTTTTTTATAATTTGGCCGTTGTTTTAGATCCTAAACGTGCAACCAAGGAGCCTTTCCATGTTTATTGAGTATTTGTTGCCTATTTTAATGGTGGCTTGTTTGCTGCTAGGTATCTTTACTGGCTATCCCGTTGCTTTTGTATTAGGTGGCTTGAGTATTATTTTTGCTCTGGTTGGCGATGTTCCTTTGCCCTACTTAGGCATGATGGGTTCTCGTATTTTTGGTGGAGTAGTAGAAAACTGGCTGTATATCGCCATTCCACTTTTTGTGTTTATGGGCTTAATGCTTGAGAAATCAGGTGTGGCAAGTCGCCTACTACTCACTTTACAGAGACTATTTGGTCAAGTAAGGGGTGGCTTAGCTATTTCTGTTGCTTTGCTTGGTGTGGTTATGGCGGCTAGTACCGGCATAGTAGGTGCTTCAGTGGTAATGCTGGGTATGCTGGCGCTCCCCGTTATGTTTAAGCAAAACTACAAAGAAGAAATGGCCTTAGGCGTTGTAGCAGCTTCTGGCACGCTGGGAATTCTTATTCCGCCCTCCATTATGCTGGTTTTAATGGGCTCTATTATGCAGGTTTCAGTAGGGGACCTTTTTAAAGGTGCCTTGATCCCTGGCCTAATGCTGGGTGCTTTATACGTTGGTTATTTATTATTTATGGGCTGGCTTAAACCTGAATGGATGCCTTTAGCTGACCCTGATGACTTAGATACAGACACCACACCTCTAGCTTTAGCTTTGTTAAGGGACTTAGTTGGTCCTGTTTTCCTTATGGTGGCGGTGCTGGGTTCTATTATGAGTGGTATTGCGACACCAACCGAAGCTGCAGCTATAGGTGCATTAGGTGCCATAATCTTAGCTGTTGTTGCCAGAAAGCTTAACTATCTAACCTTGAGAGATGTTTGCTACGACACAGCTAAAAGCACGGCAATGATCATATTTATTGTAATAGCCGCTACTGCTTATAGCTTGATATTTAAAAGGCTAGGTGGTGATTACTTAATAATGGATATTGTTTCATCTATTGGTTTAGGCCCTTATGGTTTACTGCTTTCTATTATGTTAATGATTTTTATCCTAGGGTTTTTCTTAGAGTGGATAGAAATTAGCTATGTTGTATTACCGCTTTTATTACCCGTTATTAGCTTGTTAGATTTTGGCATGACCACTCAAGCAACTCTAGTGTGGTTTGGTATTTTAATGGCAATTAACTTACAAACAAGCTTCCTAACACCGCCTTTTGGTTATGCACTCTTTTACTTAAAAGGTGTGACCGAAGGTAAGGTTAAAATAACGACTATTTATAAATCAATTATTCCTTATGTGCTGTTACAAGTAACAGGATTAATACTCTGTATTGTCTTCCCTGCCATTATACTTTGGCTACCGGGTCTCTTATAAAAACAACTAAGCCTTATTAACTTGGATTCAACTTGCTAGTGCAACAGCCTGTAATTCTTCAAACAATACTTCATTTGGTGTTTTCATTCCAAGTGTTTTCCTAGGTCGGTTATTTAAACGATGCATAATGAATTCAAAATGCTCATCATCTAAGTGCTTAAAGCATGAACCTTTGGGGCAGTATTGACGTATTAAGCCATTTGTATTTTCATTCAATCCACGTTGCCAAGAAGCATAAGGGTCTGCAAAGTAAAAGTCACAATTCAGTGCTTTTGCAATGGCTTGATGCTCAGCAAACTCTTTACCATTATCTGCCGTTAGAGTATGTACTAAACCAACAGAAGCAA
>NZ_JMLW01000060.1 GCF_000686905.1 Marinospirillum insulare DSM 21763 | reverse complement strand
AAACACTTGGAATGAAAACACCAAATGAAGTATTGTTTGAAGAATTACAGGCTGTTGCACTAGCAAGTTGAATCCAAGATGTGTAAATATTTTTTTTACAAATACAAAAGGTTTCATAATTAAATAGTTACACCTTTATCTTCTAATGAAGCAACTATTTTTTCAACAGTAATTATTTTATCTAGTTCATCAAAGTCGAAACCTATATCAAAAGCATCTTCTAACTCAAGCACTAGGTTTGTATGGTTCAATGAGTCCCATTTAGCTATAGTACCTAAACCAGAGTCTTTGCTTATTTCATCTTTGTTAACTTTAAGTGTTGTTGCAACAATATCAATTACTTTTTCTAATAAACTCATAGCAATCTCTTAATTAAAGCATTTTTATCAATTTTTCCACTTTGATTTAATGGGAAAGTCTCAACAAAAACATAGTCCACAGGAATCATATAGGCTGGCAGTTTTTCTTTAAGTTTAGAATCTATAGTTTCTTTAGTAAACTCTGAACCCTGATCTAACTTAATAAAAGCTACTAAAGCAGCATCAGTTTGTTTTCCTACCGTAACTACTGCACTTACATCGACACCATCAAGTGTATCAATAGCTTTAGAAACCTCGTCTGGGTGTATTCTGTAACCACGTATTTTTACAAGTCCATCTATTCGGCCTTTTAAATAAATTAAACCATCATCTTCGTAGGCCAAGTCACCTGTTTTATAGAGTAAGCGCTGAACAAAGCTAACTGTTGGATCTGTTGTAAAAGCAGAGTCTGTTAAGTTTTTATCTTGATAATAACCCATCATAAGTTGTGGGCCGGAAATGCAAAGTTCACCTTCTTTACTCGCAATGTCATCTTCGTCTAAAAGTACATAGTTGAGTGAATCAAAACACTCACCAATAGGCACTGGCTTATCTTCAGCTATTAAATTTTCTTTGTTGTCTAAACGCACTGCAAAACAATTTATAGTAACTTCTGTGGGTCCATAAACATTATAAAAATGTGCGCCTTGCGTAAGGGATTTGTAATCTTCAACAAGCTGCCAAGGAAAACGATCACCACCTGAAAGAATAAGCTTAAGGCAGGATATATCAGCACCCCGTTTTCTTTTAGCAAAAGCAGTTAGTGCTAAGTGTGTTGTAGGAACTGAATAAAGCACATCTATTTCATATTTCATTATTAATGCCAAAACACTAGGAATGTTAGTATTTTGGCGTGCCACACCAATGCTTGTGCCAAATGCGAGTGCAAAAGCTATGTCACCCATTGTAATGTCAAAGGTAAGTTCAGACGTTAATAACAAACGCTTAGATGTTGAGTATTCAGCAAAATAACGTTGTGTCCAATCAACGTACGAGCGAAAAGATGCCGCTGAAATAACTACACCTTTAGGCTCACCGGTAGAACCAGAAGTAAATATAATGTAGGCAACATCAGTGGGTCTTAAAGGTGAAACTAGAGAAAAGTCATTCTGCAGGCCTTCATTTTTCTCAAACAGGTTTATGACATTTATTGACTTAAAACTATTAGCTAGTGAAGCAATATTTTCATCATCAGAAATAACAGCAGCAGGTTTAATCTTACTGATAATCTCATTGTTTTTTTGGATTGGCCACGATGTGTTTAATGGAACAATATAAAAGCCTGCCTGCCAAGCTGCAAACATTGTTGCTATGTAATGAGAGCCGCGCTCCATTAACAAGCAAATACCTTGTTGAACGCCATTCACTCTAGCAGGGATATTTTTTAATAAGTTAAAAGTACAGGTTTTTACTTCATCATAACTTAATTTACTTTGCCCATCAAAATAGCTTATATTTTTAAAACTTGATTTATCTAGGATAGTATTCATTTTTGAAATCATAACACTCTCTTTAAATATAGATGTAGATTTAATTTCTATTAGCCTGTACATTCGGGGTCATATTGTATTAAAGCCTTCTAGCATTTCATTCAATTCTTGCCAGTCATTGTGCTCTGCAAGATTAAGGTTAAGTTCTTTTTCTTCATCGCTCTGCAAGTTTAAAGCATGGAGTTCGGCGGATAAGTTTGTTAGCTCAATTTCCAAGCTTATATCCCAATCCTTTATAAGCCATTCCGCTTGTAGCCCACCTTCGGCTGTTGGGTATAAATAAGGCAGTGGCAAGCTATCATCATAAAAACTATAAAAACACTCACTAAAACGCTTAGCTTTATCATTATCTAAAGCCTTGCCTTTACCATTTAGCCAGCCATTGTTTAGCAAGGTTAGCTCTTCAAATCGTGTGTCTTTTAACATTTTCGCTACCCTCTCTACGCCACTCAGCCATATAACTAGGCGGCTCGCTGTTTTTAAGCTTTAAAGGGCTTAAACTCTTCATCATCAAAAGGGTTAAATCCTTCTGGCCAATTGGCTTCTAGCTGGCAAAGTAGTTTAACTTGCAAAGGTGCTTTTTTGTTTACCTTCTTAACAGTTACGTTGACTTCGTTATTATTGGCTTCTAAAAGGCGGTTAATGTCTTTGGTATAAATTCTAGGGCAATAACCCATTAACTCTACTGGGTCATCTGTTCTTAGCATGAGTGCTAGTCTGTCTACTTTGTTTTGAATGTCCTGCATTAAATAAAGCTTTTCGCCTTCTTTAATTTTTTCAATTCTATCTAAGTAGCTTTTGGGTAGGTGGCTAATACCATGGCTAAAAAAGTAGGTGGTGTATTTACCGTTATTTAGTTTAGGAATTTCAAACAGCTGTAGTGAGTCTGTTGCCCTAATACCGTTAGTTCTGGCTAGTTCATCTAGCTTGGTTAGGTTTTTATCTAGGCCAATCCAGTCTAGGTATCTTTTATATTCTGGTCTGCTTTTGGCTAATAGTCGGTTTTGAAAAACAGGAAACAGCTCATCACTAAAGTAGGTTTGCTTGGCATCGGTCATTTCACCCAGATAGCTAAAGTTATTGTTTTGTTGTGCTTTTTTTAAACCTTGGGTGTAACAGAAGTAATACTGATTATCTTGCTGCCACAGGCGGCCAATGGGAATCCATTCTCTTAACTCTGGCTCCCGCCAGCTTAGAATAAGAACTTGATCACTCATTTTGGCAAATCTCTTTTTTTAAGGCTGTTAATTTTGTCATATTTTCTTTTAAGATTGCTTGTGCAAATAGGCGTTGTTTTTCGCTAATAAATTCATTCGGTATTCGTGCAAATATGTTTCTAATATCGTCTGTACCTATTGTTGCTATTTTTTCTAGCCAGTAGCAAAGTTGCTCAGGGTAGTTACTGCCTAAAAGTTTGCAAGCTTCAAGTGTACCGAGCCTTTGTGAGCGCTTATCATAAAAGGGTGTTTTTGCTCGCTGGCAGTAGGCAGCAACAGTAAAGTTTTTATCTTTGGTTACTAGCCTTTCAGCAATTTTTGCATCTTGTTCACGGCAACCAAAACCAGCGGCGTGGTCGTAACTAGGTGCCAAGCTGAGTTTGCCCTGCTGCTTAAGGATAAAACCCCAATTCTCATGATGTCTATCTTGGTTAGCTATTAAACAGTCGAAAACTATGTAGCCAATAAAATTAACAAGGCTGCTTAGGTTTGGGTACTGCTCATCAATATCTGAAACTATTTTAGCTGCTGTATCTAGTCGGTACTCTTTAACTTTATAAAACTTATTTACAGGGTAATTGTTATCAATTTCGGCTAAGAACTCATTGCCATGAATTAACTGCTCGTTGTCTAAAACAATGCTTGTGCTCACGGTTCCTAGGCTATTTTTATACTTAGCAAACTCATATTTAGCTGCAGGTAAATCTATAAGCTTGGCTATTTCATAAGCTGCTACTTCAGCCCAATCCTCACCAGTGTTTGGCCTGCCAATTTTAAAAAGTTTTTTACACTTTTCTTCTTGGCAATAAATCCAGTACTTTTCTTTAGTACCTAGCTGCTCAATTTCTTGCTTAACTTTAATTTCAACAATGGGGAATAGCACAAGCTCATCCATAATTTTCACCAAAAACTTAAAGGCTATGCCCTATAAAATCCTTATCCATGCTTGCCAAAAACCTTGCCACCAACTATACACCACCCACCCATGCTTTGGTTTCTTGGTAGTGCTGTCTTAACCAAGCTGCATTGTGGTTGAGTGATTGCTTGGTTTTGTCGAAAGCTACTAGCCAGTGTTTGGCTTGGGCTTTTTTGGTGTTGAGTTGCTAGCAGCGTTTACTGCCTTGCACAACATTAGCAAGCTAAGGTTAAACCTTGTCGTTCTTAATTCTTACTGTGTAGGTTAAATCTTTATCTGACTTTTTAGAAAGGTGGAAAATGCCGCTACTTAGCATTATTTTAATTTTGTCTGTTTCAATGTACCTGTCGTGCACATTCTGATTAATTTGCTCGGCTTTTACTTTCCAGTCAGTGAAAAGCTTTTCTAAAGGCACGTGCTTATCAAAGTTATCAGCTATGATTTTAACAAGTATGTTCTTACGTGGGAGTATTTCATCTAAAACGCTTTCACTTTGTTTCCAGTTGTTATTTTTATGAATGTAGAAGTCGGTTATTTTTACAAACTCTGCATCAGAAATAAGTGCTTTTATATGATTAAGTGCTTCTTGTTTGTGTGTATTTGTTTCATGAACACCTGTTAGAAGCATGTTTAATCGTTCAAAATTATCGGATAATGCATTAATATCCAATTGTGTAAAGTCTGCATTATTATTTTTTTTAGTTACTAGCTGAACTTTTAAAATGGTTTTATCGACTAATTGACTGGCAGTTAGCTGGCTAGTTTCTGCTTCAAAATTGGTAAGGTTTATTATAGGGTCGGCTGTAAATTGCCCAACTGCTGAAATATCTTGAAATAATGGATGCTGACTAGTACATACTAAAGCTGGCTGTATAAACTTTAAAAGTTTAGTAACTAATCTAGTATCGAATGAATTACCATACTTAAAATTAATATACTCTTCAATTAAATCATCACTTAAACACACTGCTTGCATACTTAATCACCTCTATTGATAGTGAAAATTTCTTGCAAGGTTGCATCGTAAAAACCTTTGGGGAAGCTGTTTTCATTATTCTTATCTACAAACATCCCCATGTTATTAATGTTAATTTTCTCAAATGGTTCTTTGTATTTTTTGTAGTGGATAATTACATCACTACTTTTAATATTTTCTTTAAAAACCTCGTAACGGGTTCTGTTTAGAAGGTGGTCATTATGAGTTTCTATAATTAGTTGAATGCCTTTAGAAGCTATAAATGCAAAAAAACCAGCTAGGTTAGATTGTGATTGTGGGTGTAGGTGAATTTCTGGGTTTTCAATGATAATAATATTATTTGGCTTAGCACTTAAACAAGCAATAATAATGGTTGAAAGAAAACTTATACCTGTACCTATATTACCTGGCTTAAAGGTTAAGCCTTCATCGTTTTTGTAAAAGGTTCTAACATGTGAACTACCTGAACTTTCTGTTTGTAGTTCATAGCTATAGTTAGTAATTTTGTTTAGCCAAAAATTGGTTTGTCCTTCTAAGGTGTAAGAAGGTGCAGCTTTAGTGATTAATTTTTCTTCGATAGGTTCATCTTTAAACTTATCAAAATAAACGGTTATGTATTCACCTGAAATACCGAACTTGCGCTCTTCTTTAGTACTAGGAACCACACCTTGAATTTCTTTAAAAACTTGGCGATTGGCATTCAAATAAGTTAAGTTATTAGGGTAAGATAAGTAGCTATCATGTTTCCCAAACATTTCCTGGATTCAACTCTCAAGTGCAACTCATTAAACTAGGATTGGATGGCAAGCTGCTGTAGCATCTTATGCTTTTCAATCGACCAAGAATGAGA
>NZ_JMLW01000059.1 GCF_000686905.1 Marinospirillum insulare DSM 21763 | reverse complement strand
TATCAACGAGTGGTGACAGCTTATAACGAGCCAGATCGCAGACGTGGCAAAAAACTAATGCAAGCACTTATAAAAATAATCACAGCGCCTGACTTACCGATAGAACTTATTGAAGTTAAACGCTTAGGAAAAACATTAAAAAAACACGCTCAGAGCATCCTTGCTTACTTCGATCGCCCAGGCACTAGCAATGGACCAACAGAAGCGATTAATGGCAGGCTGGAGCACTTACGAGGCATAGGACTGGGTTTTAGAAATTTAACCAACTACATAGCAAGGTGCTTGTTAGAATCGGGTGGGTTCAAAAAGCACCTACACCCTTAAATGCGAAGAGCCGTTTATCGTAACGAAATTAAACATGCAAAATTTAGCCGTTTTGAAGCGACTAGACTGCTAGATAGCCTAGAAATAGAGCTGGTGGATTAAGTCTTATTTGTGACCCTAGGTTTTCAATGATCTCTTCGGCTAGGTCATCAGGTTCTGGCAGATTATCTGAATCCGTTTAGCTGCTATAATTTAAGTATTCTGTGAGAGACCTTATTTAATCTGCTAAATGATGTACCTTTCTAAGGTTCTAGTAGATTGCAACTGGCCTATATTCTATTGTTTAGCTAGGTTTTAATATGTTATTCTTTGAAATTGTGTATCTAACTTAGGGGTATCTAGTTAGTAAAGAGGCTCTTAGAGCAACAAAAACTTGATAGTGCTTGCCCAGCCTATCAAGCCATCACTGGGCAAAAGGAGTTGGAATGGCTTTTACATCAATAATATTTAAAAATCCAAATACAGGCGCAATGAAAGAAGCACCAGTTGGATTTTCATGGACTACCTTTTTTTTTGGTTTGTTCCCTGCATTATTTCGTGGTGACTGGAAGTGGGCTATTATTCAGCTCATTCTTGGAGCAATCACTTTTGGCTTAAGTAATATTTTATTTATGTTTATTTACAATAAGCTCTATATAAAAGAGCTTATTGGGGCAGGTTTTAAAGCGCAGTCTATTGCTAGTGGTGATATGAACTTTGCTAGTGCAAAAATTGGTATGCAAATACCCATGTTAGAAGCTGCTTAATCTCTTTCTAACTAATAGTAAAAGATGAGAGCAGCCTCTCATCTTTTACTTTTTCTAGATTCACTTCTTTAGAGTAAGCAATAACTCATCTTTAAAATATTCTAGACCAGCTCATGCGTCCTCCACCAGCAATACAATTAAATCTTTAGGGCCATGAGCGCCATAGGCTAAGACTTGCTCAATATCGGCAGTTTTTGACGGGCCAGAAATCAGCAATAGATTACTGGGCATTGGCCTTGGCCAAGCTTGTTGCGCCTGATATAAATTGTCATAAATCTGGCTGGCTTTGAGTAGCGCAATATGTAGCGGTGGCACTAGGCTCATTAGGCGGGGTTCGGCTGGGCTGGGTTGCACCACCAAAGTGCCTGTGGCGGCAATCCCTGCTAGCGTGCCGGTAAAACTGGCAGGCACGTCATCAAAAAGTTCACGCTTCCATTCTTCAATGGGACGGTCATAAGCCAGCAGTTTTAATGAGCTATCTTGTATTTGGCAGTAAGCACTAAAGGCTTGACCGTGCGTTGTGCTCGGTGCTGTTAACAGCCTATTGATTTGCCGTTGTGTCAGCAGTTCATGCAGTAGTTGCGGCCATTCAGCACTGCGCGTCAGATGCACTTCACTGTGTACTGCGGTCATTAATTCTTTTAGACGAGTCACCCGCTCAGCAGGGCAATAACGCCACGGCTTATCCACTAACGAGGCATCAAAAGGGTCGGCTAGCGGTTGAGTGCCTTCTAAACTTTGGCGTAGGCTGGCTAAAATCTTCTCCCGTGCACTCATGATTTTTTCTCCAAATGCTTTTTTGCCAACTCATGCAAGCTACGTTTTGCGGGCTTGGGGGCGCTGTGGTTTTGTGTCCAAGCACCTAGCTTGCTGGGCGTGAATTGACCTAAGCGTGTCGCTAAGAAAGTGCCAGTTTTATACAGCAACGGCTTAGTATTAAATGCTTGCCAGCCTTTCCATAACAGTGCTTCTTTATTTGAATAACGGCTGCCCTGCCCAGCCATTATTTGGGGTTGTTGCTTGGGCGATTTAACATTTTCTTCACGCAAGCGGCGCAATAAGGCAGGAATGGGGATTTTTACGGGGCAGACTTCGCCACAAGCGCCGCATAAAGAAGAAGCTGAAGGATGGTCTGGCGTATTTTCTAAACCTAATAGATGTGGCGAAATTATTTTACCTATGGGGCCAGGATAAACTGTGCCATAGGCTTGCCCACCAATGCGTGTATAAACAGGACAATGATTCATGCAAGCACCGCAGCGGATGCAATTCAGTGTTTGCCTTAATTCACTGTCTGCAAAAGCTTGGCTACGACCATTATCCAACAACACTAAATGGACTTCTTCTGGGCCATCAAGCTCATCTGGCTGGCGTGGTGCAGAAATCATATTTACATAGGTGGTAATGCCTTGCCCTAATGCAGAGCGAGTGAGTAATGACAAGAGCGGCACTGTGTCTTGCAAGTTGGCAACCACTTTTTCAATACCTGTTACGGCAATATGCACTGGCGGAACCGTAGTGGACATGCGGCCATTGCCTTCGTTTTCCACCAACAACAGAGTGCCCGTTTCTGCTACAGCAAAATTAACCCCTGAAATGCCAATATCCGCCTGAAAGAATTTTTCTCTTAAAATACTGCGTGCCGACTGAATTAAGCTATCTACATCATCGGTATAGGGTAGCGCTAAACGACTTTCGAAAAGCTTACCCACCTGCTGCGCATTTTTATGAATCGCTGGCATAATAATGTGCGTGGGCTTTTCATTATCTAGCTGAATAATGTACTCGCCCATATCCGATTCAAGCGCTTCTATGCCGTGTTCGGTGAGGTGCTCATTCATGGCCATTTCTTCACTGACCATGGATTTACCTTTAATCACCTGCTTGGCATTGCGGGCTTGGGCAATGTTTAAAACAATGGCATTGGCTTCTTCTGTCGTGCTGGCCCAGTGCACTTGAATACCCTGCTTGGTTAAATTACTTTCCAGTTGCTCCAGCAAATCGGGCAGTTGCGATAAGGCACTGGCTTTAATTTTGTTGCCCAGTTCACGCAGGTTTTCACGTTCATCTTCATCCGGCATAGAGATAAGACGTTTGCTAATGAGTGAATCCATAGCGCTGCGCATATTAGTACGCAGCTGCTGATCTTTTAACGACAGGCGTGCATTGGATTTAAGGTTTTGTGCAGTGACATCAAGCGTATGAATGCGTTGGCTGCTCATGTGTTTGGCTCCTGCTTAACTTGGGTGCGTTGCCATAAAAAACTGGCTAGGTGCTGACCTAGTAATGGGATGTTTTGTTTTTCAAAAGCACCATTAATATTCAATAAACAACCGCAGTCGGCACTCACCACCTGCTGTGCACCACTTTTCTGCAAGGCTTGGGTTTTATCTGCCACCATAGCGCCTGAGATATCGGGCATACGCACCGAAAAAGTACCACCAAAACCGCAGCACTCGCTTTCGTGGTCATGGTCTAGGCGCTCGACTTGGGTTAATTGATTTAGCAATTCACGGGCATGCAGGTGGGTATTCATTTCACGGCGGGCAGAACAAGAGGTGTGCAATGCCACTTGGGTCGCTTCACCTTGATCTGTTAATTCTACTTGGCATACCTTTAATAAAAACTCGCTTAGTTCATAAGTGCGTTCAGCCAAGGCAGTTACTTGGGCTAGCGTTTCTGGTTCATCTTTAAATAAGTCGGAATAGTGCTCACGAAACATGCCAGCACAAGAACCTGAACAAACCACCAAAGGCCAATCTTCTGTTAATAAGGCGAGTTGCGAGCGAGCAACATCTTTGGCTTGTTGGGTATAGCCAGAGGTGTAGGCGGGTTGACCACAGCAGCTTTGTGCTTGAGGAAAGTTCACTTGAATGCCTTCACGCTCTAATAAATGAATGGCATCCATCCCAGCTTCTGGAAAAAACAAATCGACAACACAGGTGCCATAAAGGTAAATGTGAGCAGGCTTGTGGGTTGGATAGCTGCGTGGCGCTTTACGAGGCTTGGCAACCCGTGTTTCTTGGGGTGCTGCATTATAATAAAGATGACTCATAGCAAAGCTCCAGCAGAAGAAAAATAAAATCACTAGTCAGTCAATTTAATGCTTTGTGTTAGCATCAACAAGTTTATTTTTATAAAGCTTTTTAGGTAAGGAAGGGCAAGTGTCTAGTTATCAACAACGTTGGTTAGCTTTAGTAGCAGTAAGTGGTTTTTTAGTCGTGGCTTTAGGTGCTTTTGCGGCGCATGGTTTAAAGCCCTTTTTAGATGAGCGGGCGCAGGAGTGGTTTAAGTTAGCAACTACCTACCAAATGTGGCATACCCTGGCTTTGTTAGGTTTAGCAACCACTTGGATAGAAAAAAATAAAGGGTTGCGTTTAGCTGCCTGGAGTTGGTTGGCGGGCACGTTGCTTTTCTCTGGTTCACTCTACCTAATGGCTATTACAGGTGATACCCGTTTAGCCATCATTACCCCTTTGGGTGGTGTTGCTTTGCTTTTTGGGTGGTTAAGCTTATTTTTTGGAGCTTTTCGAAGACGCGCTAGTTAAGTTAGATTTTTGAGCTGCAGAAATACCTTGTTGGTAATCTTTTTTACTTTCAGTGGTTGTAAAAATTGTAGCTTCTACCTTCATTACTAAGCTGAAATTATTCACGCCATTACCAAGTTCTTTATCGAGCATAGAAAGATTGATCATTTGAGCCTTCTGTTAACCTAACAAAGTTAGGTATTGGTTTTAAAAAGAATTTATTTCTTCTGTAAAGCAGATGAGCTGTAGCTAATGCCTGCCCAGCCTGTTTGCATAAAATTACGTATATTCTGGTGGTCTAGACCTAGAGGGTTTTTTAAGACATCTTGTGTGTAATAATCACCAAAAGCATTTAATGCAGCCTGTTTACTTAGTTGATTAAGCAGACCAAAAGCAAAAATTTTGCATGAGCCATTATTAGTGTTTGCTTCGTTAACTAAGTCACCATTAATAAAGTGAGCAGGGGTAAAACTGTATTCAGTTTCTATCACTTGCATCACGGTTTGAAAATCAACAGGATGCTGGCTTAACTGGGCTAAGAGTTCACTCAAGGTCATGTGGTGCCTCGTTTATTAGAGAATGCTAGTATAGCAAAGCTGTCAGTTATTTGAAGGTTTTTAATTTTAAATATAAGGAAATTGGAATGATGGGTCTAAGTTTTTTGGCAGCAAAAAAGTTGCCAGTCAAAGCGTTGCTAGTTGTTTTATTAGGTTTGTTTTTAACCTCTGGCTGTAGTTTTTTAGAGCGTTCTGGAGCTTGGGTTCAGCCTGAGGTCAAGGTAGTAGATAATCGTTTAGTTGGTTTAAGTTTAACTAAAGCTTTGTTAGAGGTGGAGTTAGAAGTAAGTAACCCTAACCGTTATTCCATACTAGTGGGTGCGTTAGATTTTCAACTCGATTTACAAGATGCAAAAATATTAGCTGGTCAGCAGCTACAAGGTAATAAATTAGCAGCAGGCAAAAAACAGTCAATTATTTTACCGCTTGAAATTGGGTTTGCTGATTTAGGTAAGTTTATTACTAATTTAAGTGATTTGAATGCGTTAAATTATAGAGTTGCTGGTGGTATGAGCTTTGATATTCCTGTTGCTGGCCCGTTAAGAGTGCCTTATGAAACCAAGGGCGAAATCCCTATTCCTCACCTACCTGAGTTCAGCTTAATTGGTGTAGAGCAAAAGCGGTTAAGTTTAACAGGTGCCGATTTGGTGATGAGTGTTGAATTAGATAACCCTAATGCTTTTGATCTGCTAGTGAATAAATTACAGTACTCATCTTGGATTCAACTTGCTAGTGCAACAGCCTGTAATTCTTCAAACAATACTTCATTTGGTGTTTTCATTCCAAGTGTTTTCCTAGGTCGGTTATTTAAACGATGCATAATGAATTCAAAATGCTCATCATCTAAGTGCTTAAAGCATGAACCTTTGGGGCAGTATTGACGTATTAAGCCATTTGTATTTTCATTCAATCCACGTTGCCAAGAAGCATAAGGGTCTGCAAAGTAAAAGTCACAATTCAGTGCTTTTGCAATGGCTTGATGCTCAGCAAACTCTTTACCATTATCTGCCGTTAGAGTATGTACTAAACCAACAGAAGCAA
>NZ_JMLW01000058.1 GCF_000686905.1 Marinospirillum insulare DSM 21763 | reverse complement strand
CACCCTTTGCTTCTGTTGGTTTAGTACATACTCTAACGGCAGATAATGGTAAAGAGTTTGCTGAGCATCAAGCCATTGCAAAAGCACTGAATTGTGACTTTTACTTTGCAGACCCTTATGCTTCTTGGCAACGTGGATTGAATGAAAATACAAATGGCTTAATACGTCAATACTGCCCCAAAGGTTCATGCTTTAAGCACTTAGATGATGAGCATTTTGAATTCATTATGCATCGTTTAAATAACCGACCTAGGAAAACACTTGGAATGAAAACACCAAATGAAGTATTGTTTGAAGAATTACAGGCTGTTGCACTAGCAAGTTGAATCCAAGGTTGTTAAAAACAGGCAGCGACTAAAATAACTGCTTGCTGGGTGGGTAGATTTTCAATGGTATAAGACTAAATAATTAATTTAACAAAACTGATCTGTTTTCATATAAATCTATCATTTTCTCTATTGGCAAATCATACCCAAGCCACTTATTTTTAATCTTTACTATATCAAACTCGCAACTTTCTTCTAAAAGCATTTCTAACATTTCCTCTGTTTCCAAAACCTTGTATTCTGGCCATTGATCTATCAAAGGTCTAGCCTTTTGAATAGCATCTTGCGGACTAGTTCCTACGTAAGCCTCTTCAATTTGGGGATCGCCCCATGTAATCATATAAAACATAAAATCCTCGATAAGTTATATTAAAAATTCTTTTAATGTGGACCTAAAAAACGATCACCATTGAAGTGAATCATATGGTCTGGATTATCCGCTATCCAAACTTCAGTTTCCCAAGCTATATCCGCTGCATTTTTTCGGAATTCTGCACGGTCTGGAAAAGCGGTAACGTACACCAAGCCAACTTTGCAATCTTTGAAAGCCTGTTCTAGCTCAATCCAGCGTTTAGGTGACACAGGTCCATGACTTGTAACAGCTTCGATTAAAAATAACCATTTTCGTTTTTCATCGTATACCACAACGTCCGGCAGTTTGTCATGTGACATAGGTGGAACACCTAAGCTATCCAAATGGTCAGACTCCAAATACATGAGTTTGCCGCCTTCCTTGCGACTACTGGCAGTATCACCTATGTACAGAAGTCGTCCGCCCTCACCAATAAAACGCGAACAAAAGTCGTGAATAATATCTGCATGAAGTTGGTTGTGTTTGCCGGGTGACAACTTGATTACATCGCCATCAGGTAAGGTGATTGGAATTTGATACTTTTGAAGGGTGCGCTCGTAAAGTGCTTGCAACTCAGGAACTACTTGTTTAAATTTTTGAATCTTTTGTTTCCAGTTACCATTAGGGTAATTTTTTACTATCTCAATAATGGATTCGTTCAACGAGTAATTATTATCTTTACTGTTAGTGGCTCGTAAAGGATCGTCCCGGTTGCGGTCAATAATTCGGGCTTGTTCAAACTGGTGAAGGGTTTGCTTTCTAATTGTTTCGCGGCTATTTGGCTTGTAGTCCTTGCCGTAATGATTGCGTATAAAATCCATAATCACATAGGTTGGCAGTAATGGAGCGGTAGCAACTTCCCACCTTTCATCAGGTTTAACATTAGCCAGCGCTAAAAAAACCCATGCTGAGCGATCATTACATTGAGCGGGTGGCAACCCCAAATTTTTAAGTATCTCTTTTGCTTGTTCAAGCTTAGCTTGTTGTTGTCCTGTGAACTCCAAGGTACTTTTCCTTAAATTATTTCTTTGATCATTAAAACTCTATTAACAATGACATCGTTCTGATCTGCATCAAAGGCTTTAAGATTTAACACCTTTTCACCTATGGATTTAACTTGGTCACGTGTTGGGAATCGCATTACACGTATTTCAGTTGCATTTACCTGGGTATTACCAGATATACACCTAAAGTAGCGATCAAAAAATGATCCATTGAAGATAGCGCATAAACCATAAGCTTCTGCTTTTGTCAGATCACCAGACTTCACACCTATATAGTTGATCTTGTTTCCAAATCCAACAAATTCAAAACCCTCAAAATACTCTGCCAGATATACGCCAGACACTAAGCGACGTTTTTCATCTTTAGAAGAAAAACGTTTCAGAAGCACGTAGTTTTTATTACACAAGGTGTGCTTTTCATATTTCTCTTGCAGCTCAAAACGAACATCTTTTTTATTTTTGCCAGTCCACAAAGCGGTATAGGGTGTAACATTGTGCGGCCTATACAACGCCACAGTATTACTTTGGTTGCTTGGCGGCACGATGAAGTCTCTTGCTCTATGCTCAACTACTGGACCAGTAGAAATAAAATAACCTGAATCTATGAATGTTGACTCTAGCTGCTCAGCTTGCTTTAAAAGAATTGCTTCTGTAAGTGATTCAGGAATTCTTATCAATTTTTGATCGTTTGAAGGGTCAACAATTAATTCAATGGGGTAATTTTGTATAGTTGCACTTGCCAAGCTTGAATGACAATCACTAGCTCGAACTTCAACCGCTTCATAATTGGCATCTTTCACGAACTTACAAATAATATTTTCTTGTAAGACTTTATCAGCATCATTTTTAAAAATGCGGTCA
This sequence comes from Marinospirillum insulare DSM 21763, assembly GCF_000686905.1. GTDB lineage: Bacteria > Pseudomonadota > Gammaproteobacteria > Pseudomonadales > Halomonadaceae > Marinospirillum > Marinospirillum insulare. Next base: position 4,060 of record NZ_JMLW01000058.1, on the reverse strand, counting down.
CGGTGTTTAAAAATATGAATTGATTGAACTGCCGTGGTGTTCAACAGGTAATGCCTGAAGTTTTTGAAGTAAAGTCCATTAGTAAAGCTACGCGGGGTAATTGCCACCATTTGACCTCCTTTCTTGAGACTGGCGGCAACAATTGCCATGAAAGAAGCGTATATATTTGGATCACCGCTATACAGATCACTAACAGCCTTAGCATAAGGTGAAGTTTTAACACTGTATTTGAAATACGGTGGATTGATAACCGATACATCAAAGGACTCTGTTTTGTCTGGTCGCTCAAGAACAAAATCACTATTACGAATTTCAAACGTAAACCTGCCTTTCTTCGACTGATAAAGACTTTCAATGACCTTCATAGTCTCATTCAGGTGCATGATAACCGTAGAATCTAGCTCATATAAAACTGCGTGAACCACCTTGCAGCCCAACTCCAAGAGTTTCACAGCAGTTGATGCAGTTAAAGTGCCAGTACCGGCACCGGCATCAAGAATTCTTATATTCCTTCTTTCGGGTTTATGTAGCATCGAAGCCATATAATCGGCAACAACTGGGCTAGTAAAAAACTGTCCTAATGCTTTTCTCTCTTGCACAGACTTAGTAAGAAAAAAAGCACTCTGAAGACTTACCATGTTATTGGCCGACTCAATTAATGGCTGTTTAAGCAAACTTATTACCTCTAGACTAAAAATCTTCTATCTTACTGTGATCGCGCAAGACGACAAACAGTTATTTAATAAACTAAACCTAAACAACGTAGGTACTTAGCTACCAACCAGCAACAGCATCTATTAGTAAGCTTAACACCTGATTACCTGTGGAGCAGCATCTTGTTAGCTGTTTTAGGTTTCCAAGGGCTAATATTCTTTTTAGGTAACACGATTTATCGAAAAGTTTAACCTTTCAATTACCCACTCATTAAGCGATTTTCCAGACCTTTCCGCTTCAAGCTTCCACTTATATTTATCATTATCATTACATCGAAGGCTAAGACTGTCGTTAGCTGGTCGGTCGTATTTTTTGGCATATTGATTACCAGCCATGTGATCATAACGGTTTGGGGTATCAGACATATTTTTCTCCATTCATTCGCAATGTTTGTAATACATTCTCATAATGCCAAGTCTTTTCAATAATTGCAACACATACTTAATTCTAATTTTTGTCACCCTTGCCTTACCTACCATTGAAAACAGCCATTTTGGCTAGTTACAAATGAATAGGTACAAACATGAATAACATTAATCAAGTTGCGAAGACCTTGCGTGTAAGCCTAGAAGTTGCCGAAAAAGCAATGGATTATGGTTTAATGAAACTGGCAACTAAGCCTGAGGATGGATTACAGCTTTTAGGGATCGAATCCCATGCTATTTTATGGCAAGCATTTAATCTTGTGGAGATCGGCTTAGAGCAACAGATTCATCGTAGTGAAGGTTTAACGTCACCTGAAAAGGCTGAAAAAGAGCTAATTAATCTTCTTAAACTGAAGTATCAAAACCTTGAGCATGAGGTGTTTGGACTAGTTTGGCTAGACAATCAACATCGAGTTTTAGATGTTGAGATACTTTTTAGGGGTACTATAGACGGTTGCTCTGTCTATCCTAGAGAAGTTCTGAAATCTGCTCTCAAGAGTAATGCAGCAGCAGTTATAATCTTTCATAATCACCCATCAGGATCAGATGTTCCAAGTGAAAGTGATAAACTTATAACTAGCAAATTGCAACAAGCCCTAGATGTGATCGAAGTTAGAGTTCTGGATCATTTGATCTTAGCTGATTCTACTGTCAGCTTTAAGAAACTAGGTCTATTGTAAATTTTGATAAATTCATCCCCGACTTCTGTCGGGGTTTCTAATGTCACCCTTGCCTTACCTACCAATGAAAACAGCCATTTTGGGCTAGTTATAATGAGTAGGTATAAATTATGAATGTTACTATTGAGCAAGAAAAAAGAATTGCTAGCATCATAAAAAGGCAATTAAAAGGAATGATTGGCAAGATTTGGCTTAGTAAAGGCTTCTCTAATGAGCAACTTTCTAAAGCTTTACGAGGTTTTTTAGTAAGCGGTACAGAAATAAGTCTTGCTGATTTTTTGGAGCTAGAGTTAAAGAAAACTGTTAGGTGTTGTGCCAATTGTGGCTCATCAATTACTGATTATGATGTAAAGCGTAAGCTACATAGCGCAATATCAGCTGGTTGTACTGAACAAGCTTTTATGGCTGCAGAGGCTAAAAATGACTTTCCACTGTGCTGGGATTGCTTCAGCTACATGCTTGACTATAAAGAACAATTTTAAACAGTTTGTACTTTATAAGGCTAAAGTAAATTATTAAATTCATCCCCCGACTTCTGTCGGGGTTTCTTAGTTTGTTTTTAAACTGTCAAGATAATCTGCCCAAGCCTGCATCATTTCTATTCGCTGGTCTAAGTGTTTAGTCCGATTGTAGGCACGGCCATTTACATCTTTAACCGTGTGGGCTAGTTGTTGTTCTATCCAATCAACTCTAAACCCCAGCACTTCATCTAGTAAGGTTCTTGCCGTTGCTCTAAAGCCGTGGGGGGTGACCTCATCTTTTGAATAGCCCATATCCCTTAGAGCCGTTCTAACTGCTGCATCACTCATACAACGAGTTTTCCCACGAGCACTAGGGAAAACATAGCGACCATTTCTGGTGAGAGGTTCTAGGTTTTTAATTAGGCTGATTGCTTGATCTGCTAAAGGCACGATATGCGCGTTACGCATTTTCATTTTTTCGGCAGGTATTAACCATAACTTCTTATCAAAATCTAGCTCTTCCCACTCCATGGCGCGGATTTCACCTGGCCGCTGAAAGAGAAGTGGACTTAGTTGCATAGCAGTTTTCGTAACCGGCCTCGCGTTACTGTTATCAATATCCCTCAATAGACGACCTAAACTAGTGGGATCAAGCATTGCCGCTCTATGCGTCACTAAAGGCTGTTTTAGTGCGCCTATGAGTTCTCTAGCTGGATTTTGATTAGCTCTGCCGGTTTGTATTGCGTAGGCAAACACTTGAGCCGCAGTAGCACGGCATCGGTGCGCGGTATCAATTGTTCCAGTTGATTCAATATCGCGTAAAATACCTAACATTTCCGGTGCACTAATTGCTGCTATTTGTCGGTTTTTTAGTTTTGCTAGGTGTTTAAATAGCATCCGTTCTGCACGAACTTTATGACCAACAGACTTATCCGACATGTAGTAACTTAGCCATTCATGGCTTATGGCTTCAAAAGTATTTTTAGCGTCATCAGAGTCACTAAGCTGTTCAGCTTTTTTGGCATCATTAGGGTCTATGCCATTCATCAAAAGCTTATAAGCTTGTTCATGCAGCTGTCGGGCTTCACCAAGGCTAACTTGAGGATAAACACCTATTGATAGAGTTTTTTGCTTATCAAAAAACCTGTAGTTGTATCGCCAGTATTTACTACCGTTCGGCCTAACTTCTAAATATAAGCCATAGCCATCTGAGTAACGCTTGGTTTTCTCTAGCGGTTTTATTTTTCTCAAGCTAACAGCTACAAGCTTGCGCCTTGAGCTATCTAAAATGGTCATAGCGAGCCTTTTGTTGGTACAAGGTTTTCAGAAATGATTTCTGCCAACAAATATACCAACAAACTCATTAGATTGCATTGAGATAGTTTAGACGGGCTTAGATTACCAGAAAGCAAAAAGCCCCATTTCATGGGGCTTTGGCTACCAGCTTAGATTAGCTTAGACTGGCTGATACTTGTAATTGGTAGAACTACCCGGACTCGAACCGGGGACCTCCACCATGTCAAGGTGGCGCTCTAACCAACTGAGCTATAGTTCTAAAGATGCGCTATTATAGCCACTCATTTTACAAATGCAAGAAGTAAAACCATGAAATTCAAGCTGTTGCAGGCTTGACTGCTTTTAACCTAAGTTGCTGTTGTGCCCTTTCCTTAGGTAACTTAGACTTAACTAATACTTCTAGTTACTTGGATTCAACTTGCTAGTGCAACAGCCTGTAATTCTTCAAACAATACTTCATTTGGTGTTTTCATTCCAAGTGTTT
>NZ_JMLW01000057.1 GCF_000686905.1 Marinospirillum insulare DSM 21763 | reverse complement strand
AACCATTCAAGAGCGTTACAAACGGCTGGGTATCAGCAAAAACCTCTATGAAGAAGGCATCATCGTTACTGCTGATACGGGCTTTGCTAATGAAGCCAACATGCAATACCTGCATGAAAACAACATCAATGCCTACATCCCAGACAACCAGTTCAGAAGCCGTGATCCCAAGTTCGCACACTAAAAAGAAAAATACGGCAAACGTCACCAAACACCCAGCAAGTCAAAAGCCAAGCAACTCATTCCTGCCAGCGAATTCCAATTTGACCCCATAACAATGACCTGCATTTGCCCAGCAGGGCAGACTATCAGTAGTCGAGGCACCCGAAATAATCTTCAAGGTCAACCAACGGCTTATTTTGAAGGGCGATTATTACAATGTAGGCATTGCCCTAAAAAACACCAATGTATGAAAACGCCCTCCGCAGCTGATCACCGCAAAGGTGCAGGCCGACAAGTCAGCTTCCCATTAAATGGAAAAAGAGCACCCAGTGAATATCGAAACGATAAGTAACAAAGGTATGATGTACCAAACTTGAGCTAAAGCACCTGATAGTAACCCTAAAATATCCACGAAACCTCCTTATTCAACTAACTTATTAATGGAAAGCCGTAAAGACTACAAAGGAAACCCAGTTTCCACAAGGAAAGTTATAATAAAGTCGGGCTTTTTTATTAGGCATGAAGGTTTGTTAATTCATCTAAGGCAGCTTTTGCTAAAAACCCAGAACGACTTCCGTATTGTGGGTTTCTAGATACGATGTCGTCAATTTTTTTAATTAGTCTATCGGGTAGTGTTACGTTAATTTTTTGAGATTTGCCCAAGTAGGGTGTTATATCAAAATCAATGACCGCCCAGATGCAATCCTGATATTCAGGGTTCTTTCTATGTTCTTCAATGCTGGTAGGCTGAGGTAGTGGGTCTCCTTCTTCAAAAAGAAAGTCCATATAACCTGCTAAGGCTTCATTTGCATTGCTGATCGCTTCTTCAAGCGTATCGCCAGCGGAAATACATCCTGAAAGGTCGGGGAACAATACTCCATAAGCTTGAGTTTCGTTACCAGCTTCTATAGCGATAGTAAATTTCATATTTTTACACCTATATTTGTGTAATTTTACCCAGCATCATGGCTAGGTATTTATATATTTTTGCTAGATATATATCCAGCTATTAGCTATGTAATTGCCCAGTTTTAAAGCTGAGCTTGATTCAAAATTGATTGAACCGTTTTTTGAGGCAGGTCTTTTTTTTGGGTGGGGAACCGTAACCTTGCCCTTTTTTATTGTGTGCTTGAAGTAGTGATGTGAACCCCTAGTTCCAACAAGGTTCCAGCCATCAGCCTCAAGCATTTTTATTAATGCCGAACTTTTCAAAACCACCTCCTTATTTAAAGCTGTGGGGTTATAGTAACCCCATAATTTTTTATGTCAATAAAAAATAACCCTGATAACTCTATTGAGAGGGGCGGAAGTTGATCAATAGACCGCTGAACAGCTAACTTATTAATGGAAAGTCGTAAAGGCTAGAAAGGAAACCCAGTTTCCACAAGGAAAGTTATAATAAAGTTGGGCTGGCATGATTTCCAGAAAATATGCTTGTAGATACAAAGGCAACACCAACAGGCAGAAAACCCAGAAATAAAAATAATTTTTTTTCATTATTTTTCAGCTGGTTAGAGGCACAGATGGCCGAACTGCTAACAGGAAAGCTTTATAAGCTATTGATTTTTGTAGAAAAATAAAATATAAAATATGAAATTATATATTAATTGACACGAGCCTAGCTTTTTGTGTAGCATAATTTTGGTTTACATCAAAAATCAAAAAGGAGTTCCAAATGAACAGCGTTGAACTAAAACCAGTATTCAAGCCTGAGCCTGGCGAAGTTGAAATGGCCTGCACTTTGCAGGGTGGCTACGCTAGATAATAATTAGCGATATAGTTTAAAAAAATGCAGGCAGAAGCCTGCATTTTTTTAGGGATGGGAAAAGTGATACAAGATATAAATATATTGAAGTTCCAAACAAAAACCAATAATTGCTATGTTTTTGATGCGATCACAAACAATATATATCAAGTTAGACAAAACGATCTTGACGGTATAAGTAACACGAATTTCGGCAGAGAGAATGGAATAAGAGACCTAGAGTCAAATACCCCTGATATTAGAAAACAAGTTTCAAAAAACGCCAAAACACTTATAATTGAGATAACAGAAAAGTGCAACCTAAGATGCTCTTATTGTGTGTTCGATGATGAGTCAAAAATCAAGGAGAGATCCCATGGAAAGAAATCGATAAGCTTAAAAGAAGCAAAAGATAGTGTCAGTTCTTTTTATGAAAGAACAAACAAAGAGGAAGCTTTCATTGTTTTTTATGGTGGAGAGCCTCTTCTAGAGTTTGAAAAAATTAAAGATATAGTAGCCCATGCTGACACGATATCAAATAAAAAGATTAAGTATTCAATTACAACGAACGGCATACCCCTTAACAATGAAAAATTAGAGTTTCTAATAAAAAATAATTTTTTGATTACATTTAGCATTGACGGCCCGAAAACAGTAAACGATAAATACAGATTCAAAAAAAATAAAAAGGGAGTTTTTGAAGAGCTGGTAAGTAAAATAGAGAGCATCAAAGACAATTATCCTGAATACTATTCTGAGAAAGTTTTATTTAATTGCGTTATAAATAACACAGAAGAAATTGATTTAATAAATAAATTCTTTGCTGAATCAAAAATAATAGACAGTAAAAAAGTAAGGTTTTCAGCAGAGCTGAGCAATTCTGAAGAAATCAACAAGCACATAAGCAATGCTGCAGTTGAATTATTCAATGAAACCGAAAAAAAAGAAATTTTATTAAGACCGATAGAGCAAAGCTTCATAGGAAACTTGATTGCTAAAGTAAACCATAGAAAGCTAGATAAATATGCTTCCCAAGGAAAAAAAATATGTGTGCCTTTCTCAAATAGGACATATATAAGATCAAGTGGAGAAATTCAGTTCTGTGAACGGATACAGGATTATGGTGTGGTAAGCAGCACTACCAAAGAAGACCTTGAGTTAGCATCAAAAAAAATTTATAGTGAGTTCCTTTCATTCAAAAAAGAGGAGTGCTCCAGGTGTTTTGCTTATAACTTTTGTGAATTCTGCCCTGCTTCCTTTATGGAAAATGGGAAACTAAACAAAACCACCTCCAAAATTAAGTGTGACGGATTTAGAAAAGATGTGAAAGAATCTATTAGAATATACATTGAAAAGAATGAAACGGAGCAAAAATAATGCTTACAAAGGATGAACTCAAGACACGTAATCCAGTCATGCATGAAAAGCTTTGTAATTTTTTTAACTCAGATATATTTCCTTGCCTTTTTGCTAAGGCGTCTTTTAATAAAGGGTATATGCTTTTCTGCACTTTTAATGATTTGGATGATTTCGAAAAAAAATTTTATAGTGAGCTTTTAGAATATACAAAAATAATAAAAATGTCTAAGAAAAGGGGGGAGAGAAGCTACCTAACAGGTGTATTCATTATAGAAAAAGAACACCATTTTATTAATGATTTTGATTTTATGGTAAGTACTTTAAAAAACACTCACAAAAAAGATAGAGGTACATGGCCAAAAAACAAAACCAAAGACATGAATAGTCAAGATTTTGATTTTTACTACAATGATATCAAGCTATTTCCTGTGATTACTTCACCTAGCCACACAGCTAAAATTAGAGTAAGCCCATATCTTATGATAGCTATACAGCCTGGACAAGTATTCGATTTTAACAAATCAGAAAGAACCGAATTTTACAACAAAATGAGACAGTCCATACACAAGAAAATCGATGAAATTTATTGTGATGAAAAACCTTATTACCTTTCTTCGAAATCATCCGGAAAAAATATTTATCAATTTGCTGGTATTGACCCAACTGAGTACGACAGTAGTTACACTGCACCAAAACTAAAGTAAAGTTTGTATAGTTCCTATTTACCCACGGATCTTGATTTTAGCCAGCTAATACCCTTCTCAATAGAAAGCGCAAAGCGCAATTCAGCCAACTCCTTTCCTTCTGCAACCCCTCGCGTTTTTTCTGTTCATCAGCAAACAGGCCTTCATCTGGTAAGCGCCCTTAAATCAGCACCCTTGCAGAACGGCTACTTAGCTTAATCCAGCTCTACATTCCATGGCAGCAGGGCTTCGAGTTTTTCTAATGTGTCAGCGACAGCTATGCGGTCAAGAATGTGCTTGATGTAGGCTTGTGGATCGAGGTGATTTGCTTTGGCGGTTTCTATCAGTGAGTAACAAGCGGCGCTGGCTTCTGCGCCTTTACGAGTGTCGGCAAACAACCAGTTTTTACGGCCAATGGCCAAGGGTCGGATGGCATTTTCGGCCAAGGCGTTACTGATTTGCAGTTCTTTCTGGAGCGGTGTCAGGAGAAAGTGACCTGAGGGGTTTTATGTACAACTATGATGCAGTAAAAGCCTGCTTAGCTGATCTGGGTTTTTCCCAAGAGCAGGTTGATGAACACTGCCCTAAAAAACACCAATGCATGAAAACGCCCTCCGCAGCCAACCACCGCAAAGGTGCAGGCCGACAAGTCAGCTTCCCATTAAATGGAAAAAGAGCAGCCAACTACACTGACTGGATGAAACACCGTGTGGATAACCCCCTAGGAAAAGCCGTTTATGCGCACCGCATGTCGGTTGTTGAACCAGTGTTTGGCAATATCGGTACCAATAAACGGTTGAACCGCTTTAGCCTGAGGGGTAAAACTAAGGTGCAAGGCCAGTGGCAACTCTTTTGCTTAGTACACAATGTTGAGAAGCTGGCCCGTTATGGCAAACTGAACCAATGAAAAGGCTGATTAGCCCATAAATGGGTCTAAAACAACGTATAAATAGAAGATTATTAGAAGTCAGCAACAAAAAGCTAGAAATACACTGAACAAATAAGTTGCCAGCTAAAATGGGCAATACAATATAAATAACAGAAAATGAGCTGTTGGTGGGAAAAGCTGGCTGAAAACAGGTTGTTCTACAGCCTCGTTATGCATTAAGGAGTTGTCAGTGCTTGAGTCGGTAGTGCAGGAAGAAACCACTGGATGCGGAATTGCTTCTGTTGCCAATATTCTAGGTCATAGTTATTCAGAGATGAAAGCCATCGCTAATGCTATGGGTATCCATGCCTCGGATAAATCATTGTGGTCTGATACCCAGTATGTGCGACGTATGCTGCTAAACGCAGGCGTTGACACTTCCAAAGATGAGGTTCCCTTTGACTCTTGGGCGACCTTGCCTGATCTGGCATTGTTGTCTATCAAGCATCACCAGGAAGAAGGTAAAGACTTCTGGCATTGGGTTGTATTCAAGCGTTTGGATGGTCAGCCTTTCGTTCTGGATTCAGCCAGCTACCTACCTTCCAATATCCGAACAGATTTTCATGCTATGCAGCCTAAATGGTTCATTGAGGTCAAACATGCATAACAAGGCGCTGTTGTCGCCGCTATTGCGGCTAGGACGGCTTACGCTTCGCTCCAGCCGCCCCAAAGCTTTGCGTTAGATTTTAGGAGGGTATAGGTGCTAACAACTATTACAGATAAAAACACAAACAGCGAATGCCAAGAGCTATTAAAAACTAAGCTTTCTGAATCGTTGAAAAGCAGTCTCTTTACGACCATCGGATTCCCTGGTGGTAGCTGGCAGACTGAAGTTATTTACAACTCCAAAATATGGTACAACTCATACAATCTTGATGAAAAAGGAAAGTCAAAGCGGTATTGGAACGGGTTTGGGTTATCAAGAGGTATTGGGGGTAATAAATCTTTGAATATAGCCGTCGAGATCAATGTACCTTTTTCAGGTATTGATCGAAAGGTATCTGGTTTTTTTGCCAGAGAGGAAAATTCCGGTGAAGTTTTTCTTATGCACCGAGGAAAAGTAGGTGGCGGAAGAAAAGGGATAGGTAAAAGTGCCTTCATAAATTGGGCTGAAATTGACCTGATTGAAATTAGAGAAGGTGGAAAGAAAAGCAGTGCTATTAAGATTGCAAATTTAAACGGAAATAATGTCGCAAAAGAAATCGCAGCTTTTGTTACCAAGGTTTCTAGGTTCAAGGAATACATTACTGCCGACGCAGTAAACGTTGTGGAAATGCTGTCGCTAGAAGAGCTATATGCACGAGCAAAGGAGTCGGCTGGCAAAAAGCTAGAAGTAACGTCGAAGTCAGTCTACGTGCGGGATGCAAATATTGCAGAAATCGCAAAACGCAAAGCCAAAGGTAAGTGTCAACTTTGCCGTCAGAAAGCCCCATTCAAGGACAAGTTTGGTAAACCTTACCTTGAAACACATCATATAGACTGGCTTTCATCCGGTGGCGCCGACACGATTGAAAATACTGTAGCCCTATGCCCCAATTGTCATCGAAAGATGCATTCACTCTCACTTACGGAAGATGTGGGGATTCTGCGTGAACGGGCAAAAATCTAACAAGCGCATGTTGTCGCAGCGCAAAAAAGCCGCGCTGCTGGGACGGCTTACACGTTGCTCCAGCCGCCCCAAATGCGGGCGTTCAGGCTGTAGAAAAACCTAAGAGGTCTCAGGTTTTGGAAGATTTGCGCGCTCCTACGTAAATTCTGGAGTTTCTGATGATGAAAAGTGC
>NZ_JMLW01000056.1 GCF_000686905.1 Marinospirillum insulare DSM 21763 | reverse complement strand
GCCCTTTGCTGCCGCCGGTTTGGTCCATACCCTGACCGCAGATAATGGTAAGGAGTTTGCAGAGCATGAAGCCATAGCCAAAGCACTTAGTTGTGACTTTTACTTTGCTGACCCTTTTGCATCTTGGCAACGAGGGCTGAATGAAAATACAAATGGCTTAATACGCCAATACTGCCCTAAAGGTTCATGCTTTAAGCACCTAGATGACGAGCATTTTGAATTTATTATGCACCGCTTAAATAATAGACCTAGAGAATCACTTGGTATGAAAACACCGAATGAGGTATTGTTCGAAGAATTACAGGCTGTTGCACTAGCAAGTTGAATCCAGGTTTTCATTACCGTTAATTAAGCAATACAGAAATAACACTTTAATCCCAATTGATTGCTCATGAATTGCAGTGTGAGCTTTTTGTAGAAGAAAAGCTGAAATAGGAAACTTATCAATCCTACCACCCAATGGATTGCCACTTGATCTAGTATCAGCATGTAGAGACCAGTGGTTTTTTTCGCCTTGTTCCTTTACATCCAAAAGTGTTTTTAACCAAGCTTTTAACTTATCTGTAACAGGCAAAAGCCTTAACAACTCTATTAGCTCAATAACAAGATTTTTTTCAGCAGTAAACTTCACATCAATCGAAAGTAGTGTTTCGATTTCATATGCACAAGAAAGATCTAAGTTTCCGTCTTTAGCTAAACTAACAATTTTGCCATGATGCCTTTCTGGAATTTCTGAGCTACTAACCATCATTGAATACACCTTCACCTTCTTAACCAAAGAGCTAGTAAGGCAGCTTTTTAGTTAAAGAAAATAGTTTTATTTATTAGCGCATACAGTAGTGAAGGTATCACATATTGAGTTATTTTAGTTGAGAAAACTGTGACATAAAGTGTGACAATTACTTAAACTTTAGTTTTACTGCTAGAAAAGTGAGGGGTATAAATGTCACACTTTGGTGTTAATAGTTATTAGTAAAATCAGAGACTTAGCTAAAAACATGCCGAACAACAACGATTAACACCAATTTTTAAGCACTTTAAAACGCCTATAAAAAATGCACTCATAATGATTATTGTTGCTCAGTGTTGGTTATTGAGCAGTTTGAACACTGTTAAAGAGAAGCAGCATGTCCAATCAAGACGATGATTTAGGCAAGAAAATACAGCAAGCAAGAAAGGCTGAAGGCTATACCCAAGTAGAAATAGCTGACATTGCTGGCATACCACACAGCACCTACCGCTATTTAGAACAGCGTGGGCTAACCAGCTATGAAAACCTACAGTTGGTACTGGATTGCCCAAGAATGAAGCGCTACACCCTTTGGGCAATGACCGGCCTAGTAGCCCCCAATGTTGGGCAAATTAGCCCTGAGCTAATGAAAAAATTAGGTGGTGGTAAACAGCTAACGGATGAAGAGCTGTTTGAGTTGTGTGAAGTAGAAGCTTCCAGCCTAAAACCCATCGACCTAGATAAGATGCAAGCCGAGCTGAATGAAAAAGTAGCCAGTGTGCTAAACCAATACAAATGAACCCTTAAAGCAAAACCAGCTAAGGGGGACGGGGAATAGGTAATAAAGGTAAGAAAGCCTCAAAGCCCGATAAGTGAAGGCTTTAAGGCTGACTGAGCTAGGTAATTAAAAGGTAGGAGGGGTTACTTTTTGGGTGGTTTCTGTAATGAAGTTGTTGAATAAACGAATGGAAATTCCACAAGATAATTGAACTTAATAAACATCTTCTCGGTATCGCCCTTGAGTTTTAAGGATAGCTACATCTGTATTTAGTGGTATAAGAATTTTATCAAAGGCTGCCATTATACTGTTTGCCATATTTCTACCACCACAAACTAAAACTTGTGCATCTTGCTTTATTAACTCACCTAGTTTTGTAGCATCTAAGCTAAGCTTATCTTGTACATAGGCTTGCTCTTGATCCCGTGAAAATACTGCATTTAACTCAGTTAATCGCTTATCTGCAAGGTACTTATGAAGTTCGGATTGATATAAAAAATCAGAATTTAATGAGCGGCCTCCCCAATACAAATACATAGGCCGATGTTTTTGGTTGTGGCGAATAAATCCAACTAAGGGGCCAATACCTGTGCCTGCACCAATTAAAATAATAGGTGTTTTGCCTGAAACAGGCCGAAATTTAGGGTTGGGCTGTATAAAGGCTTTAATACTGCCACCCAGTGGTAGCTGATGAAGAAAGTTAGAACATAACCCATTAAGATGCTGCCGAACACAAATTTCTAAAATGCCATCTTTAGAAGCTGAGGCTAAAGAATATAACCGTGGAGCCTGGTTGTTGGGTGGTAAAATACCAACCAAATCACCCACTTCAAAATAGGGCAGATTGTTTTTAAGTGCCTTAAAAGCTAGTACTGCAGTGGGTGCTTGTACTTCAATACCGTGGGTAGTTTTTTTATCTAAAACTAACGTAGTTGTTTTAGGTTGTACCGAGGAGTGGTTAAGCTGCAGTTGAGTCCCAAGTTTTTTACTTAAAGCATTACCCCAGCGAGCAAACTCTTGTGATGACTGTTTATTAATTGTTTCTAATGGCAATAATTCTGGCCAGCCTTTTGTATTAATTGCCGCTGCAACCTGTTTAGCAAAACCACAAAACTGTGGGAATTGACGGTCACCAAACCCCAGTATACTTGTAGAAAAGCTAGGTTTTTTAGATGTTTTTTCTAATTTAGCTAGAAACTTTTTGGCTGAGGTAGGAGCATCACCATCACCGTAGGTTGCGGTAAGAATAAACAAGTATTTTGCATTAACATACTGGTTAGTTAACTGGTTCATGGGCGCGGTATGCACACTTTGACCTGCTTTAACCAAGTTATTATGTAGGGTTTTAGCAAACCCCCAAGTGGTATTGTTTTCGCTACCAACAAGAATAATACTTACGGCTGTATTGGCTTTACTATTAGCTATTAATCTAGGTTTTGCTCTAAATTTTTGCCACCAGATAAGGACACCTGTTATAGCCAAAAGAGGTGCGGCTAAGGCAAAGATACCAAGGGCTAACCCAAACCACCAAAGACCTTCACCAGTGTGCAGCATATAAATAAATTCATATAAGAGGTAGGTGACATTATGAGGTTGATAAGAAAGCCATTCACCACTTGTCTGATTAAGATAACCTGCACCTTGTTTAGTAGTTAAGGAATAAGTACCTTTAGGGTCATTAGGATAAGGATAAACTAACTCTTTTAAGTTGCTTAAGTCTGTTGATTTTAAAACAGTTAGTGTTTCTATTGGTGCAGCGGGGCCTGTTACTACTTGCTGCATTAGTTCAGGTTCTGCTTCTAAGCCTTCAGCTATTAAGTTGAAGGTGGTGGCTGAAAGATAAATACCTGTTAGCGATGAGACAAGTAGGCCAAGTAGCGCAAGTCGACCAAATTCAGTATGTAAACGCTGAATTAAAGTGCCATTTACAGGGCGAAATAACTGACGCCAACCACCCAGCCTAGTAACTAATAACATAACCCCCGATATAGCTAATAGCAGCAGGGTTAAAGCAGTGATTCCTACTAGTGCTCGACCATAAGTATCTAGCAAGAGCGAACGATGCAGGTTTTTTACCCATCGTGAGTAGGCTGGTGGTTCATAAGGAATAATGGCTTGCCCAGTGTAATGGTCTACCTGATCTACTCTAACTTGACCGTCTTGCATGTAATAAACAATTAAACTACCTGTTGGGGTGCGAGTTACTTGCTCAACTTCTGAGTAATGTTTTGCTAACTGGCTAACAAATTCAGCAACACTTATCTGACCACTAGCTGGTACTGAGGTTGTCGCTCGCTCAAGAACTGGATTAAACGAAAGCAAGGCACCTGTCACGGAAATAAGAAGGACAAAGATTGCCGCTAGTAGACCTGGTAATGAATGAAGTTGGCGTAACATCTAACTAGGCTCCTTGTTAGAAGTGTTTATTAGAAAGAAAACTGAAATGTTTCTATGTAGCCACGGCCTAAGAAGGGCTTGCCTACATTGCTGGTGATTAATGGCACACTAATTTCAGCAGGATTATCTCGCATGTCTTCGACAGAAGTGTCTATACGCACTTGATAGCCAGCATCAATTAGCTCGTCAGCAATACCTAGGGTTACATTTAGGGTACGGCCTCTACCAACACTTGCGCCACTTAACCCATCATATTCACTGGCACGTTGACCACTGCCCCGTGACCAACTGCTCAAGTGCTTATAATATTTAGATTTTTCTCCAGCTATCCAGATGGTTTGTTGGTATTGGCCATTAGCCTTAACTAGGTAAAGGGCTAGATAGGCACCATCGCCGTTATAGTTTTTTAGTGTTGTCGTAAAGGTCATATCACGAGCTTGCGCTTGTGTTGGCACTAAGATGGTGGCAGTAAAACTAACAACAAGAGCTAAGATAAGTTTTTTCATGGTTTTTCTCCGTGTTCTGGCGGTAGTTTTAAATTATTCGATGCTAACCTTGGGCTGAGCTTTTTTATTAGGAATATTAGATGTGCTTAGGGCTTTAGGGTGACTACTAGGTATCCAATCAGGAATTGTTGCATCTTCAGTAAATTTTATTTTTAACTTGCGTAAACGTAGTGATGCTGGGAAATACTCAGCTTTAACCTTATTGCCCAGCTGGTCATAACCTTTTACTTCATAGCAGCCATCATCAACCTTAATACGACTTATCTTCCAGCCTTGCTCTTCAAGCTGTTGGCGTAAAACCTCTCTTGGCTGCCAGTTTGCAACTGGGTCTTTGCAATCATCTTCAGCAAAGGCTGTTCCCGCTATTAGGCTGGTGGTTATTAGCACCGCTGCAAGTAGTGGCTTGTTCATAAGGCTCTCCTAGTTAGTTTTATTATGTAGTTTAGGCTGGGAACCTTACCGCAACCTGAAGAGATCACTTTTTTATTTTTTTTAGTCTTAAGCTAGGCGTCAGGTAGAGCTGCTAAAATCAAAAAATATAAGATTAAAAGAGATAAGGTTATGCGCCTATTATTACTGGAAGACTCAACTTCTTTGGGTGAAGCTGTCAGAGATCAAATTACAGAAGCCGGTCATGCGGTGGATTGGATGCAGTGCCTAGCCCATGCACAAACCAGTGTTGCAACTACGGACTATGATTTGATTTTATTGGATTTATTGTTGCCAGACGGTAAGGGGTTAGACTTTTTAAAAGAGTTGCGCCAAGCCGGTAACACTACGCCTATTATAATTCTAACGGCTTTAGATCAGCTAACAGACCGTATCGAAGGGTTAAATGCGGGTGCCGATGATTATCTTGTTAAGCCTTTTGATTTAGATGAGCTGTCTGCACGAATCGCTGCGGTTGCTCGGCGCTCTAGTGGCAACCCTAGCCCTGTTATACAGCTAAAAGATTTAAAAGTTGATTTGGTTGGTCACAAGGTTGTTTGTGGTGAAACGCTCATCAATTTAACCGCTAAAGAGTGGGCGGTATTTGAAGCGCTATTACAGCATCCGGGAGTACTCTTGTCTCGCACTCAGCTTGAAGATAGCCTTTATGCTTTTGGTGCAGAGATAGACAGTAATGCTGTTGAAGTGCATATAAGTCGGCTAAGAAAAAAGTTAGGGCATGATCTAATAGAAACTGTTCGAGGTATGGGTTATCGGCTGGTACAAGCATGAAGGCTCCAATAAGTCTCCAACGTCGTCTTGGTGTTGGTATTACTCTAGGTGTGGTTTTACTTTGGTTGATAGCTACTAGCCTCACCGCATTTATTGTTGGTTATACACTAAACAAAACACTCGACAGCTCACTAGAAGAAGTAGCGCAGCGAATGCTTTCTTTAGCTGTAGTAGAAATTTTTAACCGTGAAACCTCCGATTTGCTGCAGCAAGTTATTTCTTTACACCCTCATGATGAATATATTACTTACTTAGTGCGTAGTGCCAACGGAACACCTTTACTACAATCACATGCTGTTGATACAACTATTTTTTCTACTAAGCCACAGTTAGGTCTGCGTACCACTTTGACCCATCGAATTTATGGTACTAGTGCAATAAGAGGTACCATTTTTATAGAAGTAGCCGAACCCTTAGCTTCACGTAACAAGGTTTTAAGGCAAGCTTTAAAGTTATTACTCTTACCTTTAATTATTTTAATACCGCTTAGCCTGCTAGGTATTTGGCTGTTTGTAGGTTATAGCCTGCGCGGGGTACGAGCCTATCGTAATGCTATTGAAGCTCGTGGAGCTGGTGATTTAACTCTAGTAGAAGGCAATAACTTACCAGCAGAAATTTTACCTATAGCTGATTCGGTGAATCAGCTATTAGAACGCCTACGTCGTGCTTTAGATTCAGAACGCAGCTTTACTGCCAATAGTGCGCATGAGTTACGTACCCCCTTAGCAGCAGCCTTGGCACAAGCTCAGCGTCTTTGTCATGAAGCACCGCAAGGACCACTTAAAGAACGAGCCAGACGTATTAAAGTATCTTTAGGTGAACTTTCAAGCTTGTCAGAAAAATTGTTGCAACTGGCCAAAGCAGAAAGCGGAGGATTATTAGCTGAAAAACCTTACGATATTATTAAGGTATTAAACTATATAGTTGATGAATTACGCCCAGCAGCAAGGTCCCGTTTATGTTTAACTCTGCCCGAGACTGAGTCAGTTTTCTCACTAATTGACCCAGATGCTTTTGCTATTTTAATGCGTAACCTTATTGAAAATGCTTTAAAACATGGTGCAGCAAATCAGCTAGTAGAAGTTCATCTAACCTCTAATGGTACTTTACGGGTTATTAATGCTGGGGCAGTGGTGCCAGCAGAAGACTTGCAACACTTAACTAAAAATTTTGTACGTTCCAAAACTTTGGCTAGTGGTTCAGGCTTAGGTTTGGCTATAGCCAAGACTATTGCAGTTGGAGCAGGCACCAAGCTGTTACTTGCTTCACCTGCTAGAGGTCGTGAAGATGGTTTTGAAGTTAGTTTAAAGTTACCGTGAATTTGCGTGTTTTAACTATTGTTTAGCTTTACAGCCTAATAAAAAACAAAGTGGTATAACCAGCTACTATTGCCATAGTAAAAATAACCACCAAAAAGGCAACTAGCAGCTTAGTTTTAAACAATGAACGCCTAGATTCAACCACCAAGTGCAACTCATTAAGTTAGGATTGGAAGGCAAGCTGCGGTAGCATCTTAAGCTTTTCAGTCGACCAAGAATGAGAAGCAAACATGAGACACTACACACAGCTCACCAGAGAGCAACGATACCAAATATCTGCCCTGCTTGATAACAATTTAACCCAAACTGAGATCGCTAAAACGCTTGGTGTTCACAAATCAACCATTAGTCGAGAGCTTAAACGTAATACAGGCAAACGTGGATATCGGCCTAAACAGGCTCACGAATTTACCGAAGAAAGGATCAAACAACGCTCAAAAAAACGCTTTATTGAGCCTATTTGGGGTGTTGT
>NZ_JMLW01000055.1 GCF_000686905.1 Marinospirillum insulare DSM 21763 | reverse complement strand
AGTATTTTAATGGGCTTAGGCATAGCTGTTATGCAGCCCGCCTTACCTGCCTTACTAACCCGTTGGCTAGAACCCGCTCAGCTTGCCCTAGGTAGTGCGGTTTATATGAACGGTATGTTAATGGGTGAGTTTATAGGCGCAGGTTTAACCTTGCCTATTTTAATGCCTCTATTAAATAATAGCTGGCAACTCACGCTGATAGTTTGGTCTTTGCCTGCCTTGCTAGTGGTTGCGCTTTTATTTCTTCCTAAACAACACGCTTTAACGGCTTCTAATAGCACAAACAATAAAAGCTGGTTACCTAACTGGTCAGACCCTTTGCTCTGGCGTATGGGCTTTTTATTGGCAGTGAGTGCTTCATTATTTTTTGGCGGCAATGCCTATTTAAGTAGTTTTTTAGAAGCAAGGGGTGAAAGCCATTTATTAGAAGCCGCTTTTTTCTGGTTTAACATAGCCCAGATGTTTGCCTCAATTTTAATGCTATTTATGGCTAGGCGTTGGATAGCACGAATACTACCCATTAAAATTAGTTTAATTTTAACCATTGCCGGTATGTTAGGTATGTTGTTATTTAGTGGTTGGCTAAGTTTAATGTTCGGTTTTATGCTTAGTTTTTGGGCAGGCATTTTACTGATTTTATTGGTGGCTTTACCGCCACAGTTAAGATCGGGGCATGAAGCAGGTAAGTTAGCAGCAGGCGCTTTTACGGTTTCTTATAGCCTATCTTTCTTCTTGCCCTTAGCAGGTGGTTTAGTGGCAGACTGGTTTGGGCAAGCGTCTCTTAGCTTGTGGTTTTTATTATTAATGTCTTTGCCTGCGATTCCTTTAGCTTGGGGCTTTCCTTTACAAAATAACAGTAACAAGTTTTGTTAATATATAATATTATTTAGACAACAGTGCTATGTTCATTTTTTTCATAACCTTATTAGTAATTTTATGAGCTTATAAACAATTATACTTGGAGTTTTTATGGGTAACTCGCGTCAGCTTCAATTAGAATTAGATGCCGAAAAAGAAAGAAACAGACTTCTATTAGACATAGTTAATGCTATTCCAGAACCCATTGTAGCGAAAAACTGGGATGGTAATTTTATTTTTGTTAACAAGCATGTTGCCCAGCTTTATGGCACAACACAGGCAGCAATGATAGGAAAAGAAGATTCATTTTTTACAGGCAACAAAGAACACGGCAAGCTTTTCAAGGAAAGTGTTCAGGGTATAATGAGGCGTTTCAAGTCAGAAATGGTTTATGAAGAATCAGTTGATAGTAATACTGGCGAAATTCGTTATTTTAATTCATTAAAAATTCCTTTTAAAAATAGCCGTGATGAATTAAATATCGCGGTCATTGCTAGAGATATTACTGAAATAACCGAAATCAAAAATCAAGCTGAGTTCAATGCTAAACGCTTAAATTATGTGCTTGAAGTTTCGGGTGAAGGAATGTGGGATTGGAATATGCAAACCAATGTCGTATTTCAAAATAAGCGATGGGAAGAAATTACTGGCGTTAAACATTCAGAAAAATCAATTGAAGAATTTCAAAATTGCATTCTCGAAGAAGACCGAAACTATGTTTTTAAATCGCTTAACGCATTAATTGAACATAATGCTCCTTACGATATTGAATTCCGGTTTAAACACCCTAGTGGCAAAATAATCTGGATTTGGGACCGAGGACAAGTTATTGAGTTTGATGAGCAGGGCAAGCCAGTATTACTCGTTGGTATCATGCAGGATATTACGCAACAAAAAATTAATCAGTTGAAAATCGAGTCTATGGCTTTTCATGATGATTTAACCAAACTTGCTAATCGCGCACTACTCAATGATAGATTACAGCTTGCACTTGAGCATTCTAAACGCTCTAAACAATGTGGTGCGGTACTGTTTGTAGACTTAGATCACTTTAAAACCATCAATGACTCTTACGGCCATAAAACAGGTGATGAACTGCTAGTAATAGTAGCAGACCGCATTAAATCATTGGCGAATGAAGGTGATACGGTCGCAAGGTTTGGTGGAGATGAATTTGTTTTTGTATTGAATGACTTACACACTAACCCACTTAAAGCGGCACTTAAAGCAGAAAATATTGCCAATCAAATTCGTGAAGCAATTTGTCAAAAAATTTCTATAAAGCTAGAAAAAAATAGTGACATTGATTGCTTTATTACAGCCAGTATCGGCATTACTATTTTAGATTCAACAATAGAGACAGCCGCTAGATTACTACAACTTGCAGATTTAGCCTTATATCAGGTTAAAAAGAATGGCCGTAATGACTGTGCAGTGTTTGATCCGGTGATGCAAAAGCAATTCGATTACACCATGCGCTTAGAGATAGAAATGCGAAACTCTTTGAAGCAGGGTGACTTTGTTTTGTATTATCAGCCTCAGTACAATTTTGAAAAAAAAATAGTCTCTGCCGAAGCTTTAATTCGTTGGATTCATCCAGAAATGGGGTTAATCAGCCCAGGTGATTTTATTCCCATAGCTGAAGAAACTAACTTAATTTTACCAATGGGCAACTGGGTATTAACCCAAGCTTGCCAACAGCTTAAAAAATGGCAGGCAAACCCTAAAACTAAACATTTGTCTTTATCAGTTAACGTCAGTGCTAAGCAAATTTGGCAGAAAAACTTTGTACCAGATTTGAAAAAAATCATTCTCGATTCTGAGATTGATTTTTCTAAATTAGTTTTAGAAGTGACAGAGTCAGTTGTATTAGGCGATATAAAAGAAGTTGTGATGAAGTTAAATGAGTTAGTAAGCTTTGGACTAACTTTTTCTTTAGATGACTTTGGAACAGGTTATTCATCTTTAGGTTATTTAAAGAACTTACCCATTAATGAACTTAAAATTGATCAATCATTTATTCGTGATTTACTTGTAGATAAATCTGATTTAATCATGGTCAAGTCAGTTATTGATCTAAGCAAAAATTTTAACCTTATAGTGGTGGCTGAAGGAATTGAAGAAGAAGCTCACTTTGAATATTTAAAACAGTTTGGTTGTGATATATACCAAGGCTTTTATTTTAGTCGGCCTGTACCTATTGCAGAGTTTAACTTGCTTATATGTTGACCTACTCCCGCCATCAAGCCTTTAGGCTAAGATGGTGAAATCTTTGCGACCCATGACAGCTGATGGCTGCCACCTTTCGCTTGTTGTCTGGTGGTTACTGAAACTGCTCTTTGGTCTTCGCATTAGTGCAGAAGATGAATACCAAGGTGCTGATATTAGTGAATGCGGAATGGAAGCCTACCCAGAGTTTTCTAACAAAGCTTAGAAAGTAAAACAAAAAACCTACTAGCCTAAGGGTTAGAAGGTTTTTTACTTGATAAAAAAGGTGAAAGTTAAAAGTTCTTATAGCTAGTATTTACTGCCTAGCGATTCTAAACCTACCATTCTAATGCCGGTGGTGATTAGGGCTACACCAGCCACCTTATTAATCATACTGACCGCCCAAGTTTTTAGCTGCCTTCTTGCTAGTTGTCCGCCTGCATAACCAAACATACTGTAAACCAACAAGTCCGCTAAAATGCAGGTAAAACCCATAATCAACAGCTGTAAAGCAAGGGGTTTGTTCGGGTCAATAAACTGGGGTAAAAGGGCAGCAAAGTACATCAGTGCTTTAGGATTAGCTAGGTGGACAATCAAACCTTGAGAAAAAGCCCTAGTTGCTGTTGTTTTAGTGCTTTGCGCTTTAACTTTAATAGTGGCTGTTTTAGAGAAGATTGCGGAAAGACCCAAGTAAAAAAGGTAAAGCACACCAAGCCACTTAATAACTGAAAATATAAGGTTTGATGCCACAATTAATGATGCAATACCTGTAGCAGATAAGGCAAAAAATAGTGCATCGGCACTGGCAACGCCTAGCACACTAAAAAATGCCATTTTAGCGTTACTTGAGGCACCTTGAGTTGCAACCCTAATAGCTGAAGGCCCAGGCACCAAAACAAGCATAATGGTGGTAATAAAAAAGAAAATGTATAGCTCTGTACTCATAACTACCCTTTACTCAATAAACCAACCGGCATTTGCTACTCAGCAACCCTTATCTAGCCTTTACTAGTCAGTAAGCCCTTTCGTTTTCTGTATCCTATCAAGACACAAAAAAATACAACCTATTGATTTCATGAATGTTTTCAACTGAAGCAATAATAGCAACACTCATTTCAAATGCATTATATAACTAAAGTGTGCCTAGAGGGCTCAAAAAAGTTCACGCCGCTTTTGAAATCTATTGAACCAACAACGTCTACAATGTTATGTTATAAAATAACAATTCAATCAACTAAGAGGCGACTTTAGAGATGTATCTTCCAAATCGATATGCAGCATTATGCATGGCGTCTATCGTTGTATCGGCACAGGTATTTGCAGATCAACAAGCGACTGGTTCAACAAAGCTTGAGAAGATTGTCGTCTCAGGAACTAAAGAAACAAACTCACTAGAGCTTGATCTCGACCAAAAAGAATTACAACAGGCCAATTCTTTATTTGAGACGCTAAAAAATGAATCATCTATTGATATTGCTGGCGGCGGAGCTTCAAATGCAAAACGTATCTATGTAAGAGGTGTAGAAAGCTCGACACTTAATATCAGCCTTGATGGTTCGACGCAGGGTAAAAATATCTTTCAGCACAGAGGTAATGAGTTAGGCATCAACCCGGATATTCTGAAGGTTGTGGATGTGCAAACGGCTCCCGATGCATCAAAATCTGCTGCTCTTGGCGGCGTTCTGTTCATGGTAACGAAAGATGCCAAAGACTTTGTAGTAGGCAACAAAACCGGTGGTGGTAGCATCAAAGCTGGCTATAACAGCAACACACAATCAAATCTAGGCAACCTAACAGCCTACAAGGTATTTAATAAACATTTTGGCTTAGTCGCTTCCGCTTCTGGTGTGAATAGTGAAAACTATGAAGATGGTAAGGGTCAAGAAATGCTGGGTACAGCCTATGAAGATAGAAACTACCTTTTAAAATTTAATGTAGATGATATTAATGGCCATAGCTTGGCAATATCACTCAATCAAAACTCCAACGCTGGTGATATGCAATGGGGAAGAACAGGAAGTGACAAAGGACTTAATGTAGACCCTGAGTCCCTTGAAGAAATTTCCTCTACGACCACGACCTATGGTCTTCAACATAACTACAGTCAAGGGCAACTTCTTAACCTTGATACCGACCTTTATCTTACGAGCATCTTAGTTGATCGCGTGGATGCGGAAAATGAATACCAGAACGATAATATTGGCTTGAAAGTTCAAAATAACTTTTATTTTGATTCATACTCGACTAAAAGTGATTTGACGGTTGGTTTTCAAATTGCGGATGAAGAATCAACATCAGACCAAGTAACAGGCGCGACCTACACTGACACAAACGGTAATAATGTTACGTCAGGCTACGCGGAAATTACATCTGATAGCAAAGCGCTATTTGTACAGGGCGTTACCACCATCCGTGATCTTGATATTCGCTACGGCGTCAGATGGGATGACTATAATTTGGAAACAGGCTTGGGCAAAGAGTCAGATAGCACGCTTTCACCCAATATGGGCTTAAAATATCAACTGAATGAGCAGTCAAATATCTACGCAAACTATGGTAAGGCATCAAGAATGACCGGAACCATTCCTTTTACGTGGATGATGCATATTGCCGACGGTTACCGCTATTCTTCTGACTTAAAAGCTGAGAAATCAACACGATCTGAAGTGGGTTATAACTTTACACAGGATAGTTTATTCAACGCGAAGGATACATTTAAGTTTGGGGCGAGTCTTTTTAGAACAGAAATTGATGATTTAATTCTATCTAAATCCGGTCTTACAAATGCTGGTGGTAAAACCAGTGTTGCTGGTGAAGCCGGTATTGCACTGACGGATATGGTTAATAGTGATGAAACCCATACTTCAAAAGGCTTTGAATTAAAGGGTAGTTACTTTATCAATGACTTTTTTGCTTCTCTTTCTTATACACAAATTGATACCAACACCACCATTGAATCAGCAGGTGAGCCGCTTACTATTCGACGTGTAGCAGGTTTTGATAGTAAAAAAGTTGTCTTAAATACAGGCATGGAAATATTCAACGGTTTAACACTTGATTACACCTTAACTGCCGTTGCAAGTATTGATAATGAACAACTAAAAAGGGGCAGTTATGTCGTTCATGATATCAGTACAAAATATAAAACAAGTAGCAAGTCACCTTTCACTTTCTATGCAGCCATTCATAACTTAGCCGATAACTACTATGCACCTCACACTACTTTAGTTGCCGGTAGCTTTCAAACAAGTGATGATTACCGAAGAGAAATTGGGCGAGATATTCGAGTGAGTGCCAAGTATGAGTTCTAAAATAATTTAACTTAATACCAGCAATTAAATTGGTCTAATGAATAACACCTCATTAGACCAATTTCACAACAGCCATTTGCAACCACTACTCTTAACTAGAATTCACCTAGCAGCACTAAACCTTCTCAAATACAAAATTCTAAGAGGATTTACTACTGCTAATTTTTTAAGTTATAAAGAGCCGCTCCAAGCTTTTGGCTCAAAACTTAACGTAGCAAAGTAATCTTCTAGCGTTTCTGCACGGCGAATCCGTTCTACACTACCATCGGCTTTAAGCAATAGCTCTTGTAGGGGTTGGGGTCAGAGTCAAAGAACAAATCGATTGAACCTGCCCCGTTGTGTTTACAGCTTCGCCGTGAACTTAAAAGGCGCACCGTGCCTAGTTTTGTTATGTGCTACTTATCTCTAATACTTGCCTGTGGCAGTTTTAAAATTGCCTCACCAGCACCTTTGTATATGGGTAGCCCTAATAAATTCTCTGATTAACAATGTGTTGGCTGTGGGTATTGAAAATAATGTAAGTTTTTTGCAGCAACAAAAAATAGCCTACGCCTTTTTTGAGGAACACCATAATCTGCAGCCATCAACTCTCTATGAGTCACATCGTAGCCAATATCTTGAAATGATTTATATATTTCTTCAATCATGTTGGCGCTTTTAACTTGCGCTAAGCCATAAACGTTTTCCATAACAACTATTTTTGGCTTCAAAGCATTAACATGTCTTATGTAGTCTCGATATAGCACTCCAAGAGGATCGTTAGTAGCTTTCTGTTTTCCTGCTACTAGTGTGATGATAAATTTGGTGTGGTTTGACTCTGCACCTACTCTCTCAGTGTTTCGATAGTTGCGCCGCCTGCACTGCAGGCAAAAGGCGAACTTTTGCTAACTAGCATGGACAGAGACGGCACCAAAAACGGTTTCGATTTAGGTGTTACTTCTGCCATTGCAGAAGCTGTTAGCGTGCCGGTGATTGCTTCTGGGGGTGTGGGTAACTTACAGCACCTAGTCGATGGCGTTCTAATTGGTAAAGCAGATGCAGTATTAGCGGCTCTTCGCATTTAAGGGTGTAGAAAAGATCTGGCTCACTAGAAAAGGAGTCGGGTTTCTTAGAGAATGTAAGTTCCAACACAAACAAAACTA
>NZ_KK366038.1:5661-12839 GCF_000686905.1 Marinospirillum insulare DSM 21763 | reverse complement strand
TGTACTGGTCAAGCCCGAGTGGACACTTTTAATTGGTAATTTTCATACTCAACTGGGGTCATATCACCATTAGACGTATGAAGCCTTTTTAGGTTGTAATACTTCATATAAGCAGCGACATCGGCTGCCATAGATTCGTAAGTTGCGTGTTGAACTTTGAGTATCCAATCGTGTTTTAAGCTGCCAAAAAAGCGTTCGACAACGGCATTGTCCCAGCAAGCACCAACATCACCCATCGACTGCTTTATTCCTAGCTTTGTCAGCGACTTTTTTAACTTTTTACTGGTGTACTGTGAACCACGGTCGCTGTGGAAGATAACCCCTTTTGGGTGCCCTCTAAGCCAATAAGCTTGCTTAACCGACTGTAAGACAAGGTCGCTTGTCATGCGTTTGTTAATAGCCCAGCCGATGATACGGCGAGAATACAAATCCATAGCAACGCTTAAATACATCCAACCTTGCCCGGTCTTTAAATAGGTAATATCGCCAGCCCACACTTGATTAGGCTGGTCTGGATTAAAGTCCATGTTCACCAGGTTAGGTGCTGCTAATTGGCACTCGTCACGCTTGGTCGTTACTTTGTAAGCCACGCGCTGGCGTACCACCAAACCGAGCTTGCGCATGATTGTGCGTGTTTTATAACGGCCTATAAAATAGCCTTGTTTACGCAGTGCCTTCATCAACTCACGGCTGCCTAAGCTGTAACGACTTGCTTTAAATAGCCGCTTAGCTTCACGGTGTAACATCAGCGTATCATTCGTAATAAGCTGTGCTGGACGCTTTTCCCAAGCGTAATAGCCTGAACGACTTAAGCCTAAGGTTTTACAACACAGGCTTACTGAGTAGCCTTCTTGCACCTTGGAATGAACAAACTGAAAACTTATTTCATTTCCTTGGCGAAGAAGGCCGATGCCTTTTTTAAGATGTCTTTCTCCATCTTTAAACGCTTGTTTTCAGCACGAAGCTTTAATAGTTCGGTACGCTCATTATCGTTCAACATAGTGCCTTTAGCCTGCTCTTCTTGTTGTTTTTTCCAATTATAAATTTGGTTGGGATTTACCCCTACCGCTTCAGCTGCTTCAGCAACGCTATAACCTTGTTCAGCAACCAAGGATACCGCTTCTTCTTTGAACGCTTTGGAGTAGGTTTTGTATTTACGCTTCTGATTCATCATTCACCTCAAACTAGACTGGGTCTATTGTCTCTCATTGAAGTGTCCATTGGAATTAGACCAGAACAGTTGCAGTTTCCTTGGCTGGCTAAAGTCACTGTACCCAACCCACTTTCATTGATTTGATCGACCGCTGCCATTAACTTTTTGCTGCGGTATTTCTTGGTCATGTCTTCAAACAAGCTGGGTTGGCTGGCATTCTGGTCATAAAAATCAGCCAGCATTACGCCACCTTTGTTATAGCGGTATCCATCTCGCCAAATGCTTTCTAGCAGTTGCATGGCTAAACGGGCTAAAACCCTTGAATCATTACTCGGCTCGGGGAGTTGGCCTATAGCTGAATTGCTATAACTGGGTTGATCGGTTTTAAATCGATTGGTTTGAATAAAGACTGTCAGTACCTTAGCTTGTTGCTCTTCAGCCCTTAGATTTTCTGCTGCACGGGTGGCATGTTGAGCTATGGCTTGGCGCATACCATCTAATTCAGTAACCACCTGACCAAATGATCGGCTGCTGATAATTTGTTTTCTCTTAGCAGGAATTTCTTCTAGTTCAAGGCAAGCAATACCATTTAATTCATGTACGGTTCTTTCCAACACAATAGAAAACTGGTTTCTAATCTGTTGAGGATCGGTTTGCGCTAAATCTAGCGCAGTTGTAATGCCCATAGCATTCAAGCGTTTAGTCAGTTGCCTGCCAACACCCCACACTTCTTCAACTGGAGTAATCGCCATTAATTTTTCTTGCCTAATTCTTGCAGTTAAATCAACGACGCCACCCGTTGCTGGGTATTGTTTGGCACCATGATTAGCCAGCTTTGCTAAAGTTTTAGTGGGTGCAATACCAACACAGACTTGAATCCCCGTGTCTTTATCAACCTTAGCTTTAACCTGCTTACCAAAATCTTCTAAACTAAAACGCTTATCAAGCCCCGATAAATCTAAAAAAGCCTCGTCTATGGAATAAACCTCAACCCTGGGTACTAAAGCTTCTAAGGTGTGTATCACACGGCTGCTCATATCAGCATACAGTGGATAATTAGATGAAAATACCTGGATTTTATGTTTAGTAATTACCTGCTTAATCTTAAAAACAGGGACACCCATTTTAATGCCTAAGGCTTTTGCTTCCCTAGACCTTGCCACGACACAACCATCGTTATTGGAGAGCACCAGCACAGGTACATTTTTAAGTCGCGGCGCAAACAACTTCTCACAGCTAGCATAGAAATTATTGCAATCCACCAGCGCAAAAATTTGGCTCATGTTTGGCTAGTGGCGCGAGTACGCAAATTACGAATTACATTAGTCACCACACCAAAAATTTCCATATCACTACCTTCAGGAATGCTAATCGGTTGGTAGGCAGGGTTATGCGGTAACAAGTAAGGGTTAGCGCCCAGCACTAACTCTTTAACCGTATACTCACCGTAAAGACTGGCCACCACAATATCGCCCTGAGTGGCTTGAATAGAACGATCAACCACTAAAATATCGTTAGGCAAGATGCCCGCACCACTCATTGAATCACCTTCCACCCGAACAAAAGAAGTAGCGGCAGGGTGCTTAATGCACAGCTCATTCAGATCAAGAGTTTGCTCTATATAATCCTGCGCAGGCGAAGGAAAACCCGCTAAAATTGCATCACTAAATAAAGGAATGGCTAGGTAATTCTGCTGCAACTGAACAGCATTACCGCTAACACCCATGTAAGTCACACGCATAAAGGCCTCAGTACTCTATTTAACCACTAGGCAGATGGTTGTTTGCACAGTAGGGTAAATTCGTTTTAGTTTTGACAGCAACCTAAAGAACTTAACCTTTGTGATCTTATACAGCCTATTTTTGGTGTTTGAGAAAAAAAGACACGTTTAGCCTTTAGGCTTGGCACACTAATTAACTTACCAATAGATTTAAGCTTTATAATTCAATCGGTTAGATATTAAACAGGAAGGATAGTGTGCCTGCTCTTAGCAAGTTAGGCGGCCTGCTTGAATTGTAACCAATGGCTAGCTTGTTTTTACTGATTAAACCTTTAGTATTCAGAGTCATACATTAATTTTTAGTAAGCAAGCCAAAGCGACAAAACGAGCATGCCTACTAATACGCTGTTGCATATAGCCGCTACGCGGCAGAATGCGTAAGATTGGAGTGCTTAAACAATAATGGAGGGCAAAGGATATGTCCAATCGAGCCATACAAAACCTGTTTTTTTGTTTCTCTGACCAGCTTAAGAAAACCCAACAACCGCTTAAAAATCTTAAAGCGATTGATGCATTAACCCACTGCCGAACACCGGCAATGGGTGCCAGTTATTACCGCTGTCAATCAAACCATGCCGAAGTAGAGCAGCTTCATTCGTGCCGCCACCGTAGCTGTTATGTCTGTGCCCATAAACAACGCCTTGAATGGATTGAAAAACAAAAAGCACGATTACTCAATGTGCCACATTTTCATGTGGTTTTTACCTTGCCCCATGAATATTTACCCGTATGGCGTTATAACGAAGCACTATTTGCTCGCATTCTGTTTAAAGCCAGCCAAGAAACCTTACAGCAACTGCTAGCACAGCAGCGCCATGGCGGTGTAATCCCCGGAATTTTAATGGCACTGCATACTTGGGGACGACAACTCACCCTTCACCCGCATACCCATTGCTTAGTCACTGCGGGTGGTCTTGACGCAAATAATGACTGGAAGGCGTTGGGAAATTATCTCGTCCCTAGTGCAGTGATTCGTTCTGTTTATCGTGGCAAGCTGCAATCCTTTATTAAGGCAGCGTTTGATGAAGGCGAGTTGATCTTACCGCCAACGCTATCGGTAGCACAATTTTGGGCGATGTATCAGGGTTTGTACAAAAAGCATTGGTGTGTACGAATTGAAGAACGCTATGCGCATGGCAAAGGCGTGGTGCTTTACCTAGCACGTTACTGCAAAGGCGGCCCTGTTGACCCACGACAATTAAAACAGATGAACGCCGATACTGTGACGATGAGCTACCTAGATCACCGTGATAAACGCATTAAACAGCAACAACTTAAGCCAATGGATTTTATAACCCGACTACTCCAGCATGTTCCCCCGACAGGCTTACATACTATTCGTTATTACGGACTGTATGCTCCAGCGAGTAAGTTACGGTATCAGCGAAGTCGGCAACAATGCGGCACGGTAGAGCAGATGCCCAGTGCAAGTAGAGTTGACCGGTTAACTATGGTAATTTATTGCCAAACCTGTGGTGTACCGGTGCAATTAAGACGTCGTTGGTGGCCACGCAGGTCAAAAGGAAATTCCATTAATAGAGAAGCACAGAGCGTTCGAGTCAGCAGCTTTGTGCAACAAGGCGATGAACCGCACCTTGCCGCTGTTTTTTATAATACGTCTTAAAACCCAGAGTGTTTTTTTTTTTGGAGCGGCAAGGGCGATTATCTCAGCGTTATAATACGTCTTAAAACCCAGAGTGTTTTTTTTTGGAGCGGCAAGGGCGATTATCTCAGCGTTCAAGGGCGATTATCTCAGCGTTAGCAGATAGGCCAAGTCTTCACCGACACATTTGCCGAGAGCACTTTTTGCGCGGGCAGTCGCCGGGGCCTTCCGGCGATGGAGCCGTCGAACATGCTGAAGTCTTCTTCTGACATGGCCTACAGATGGGCAGTATTTGGTCCCAGATTCCTATCCCCTATATTTTGCTGACGATCAGAGCAGCATTCACCCCACCGAAGCCGAAGCCGTTGCACAGCACGTGCCGAGTAGCGTGCTCGCGTGCCGAGCCCGAGACGATATCCAGGTCCTGCAGGTCATCGTCGACGTTCTCCAGGTTCAGGGTCGGAGGCAGGCGGTCGTGCATCACCGACAGGGCGGAGAAGATGCTCTCCACGCCGCCGGCGGCACCCAGCAGATGGCCGGTGGCCGACTTGGTCGCGGAGATCGGGATGCCGGCTAAGGCGTCGCCGAAGGCGTTGCGCAGGGCGGCGATCTCGGCCCGGTCGCCGACCGGTGTCGAGGTGGCGTGGGCATTGATATGGTCGATCTCCTCGGGGGAGAGTCCCGCCATCTTGAGTGCTGTGCGAACGGCCGCCGCGGCCCCAGCCCCGTCTTCCGGGCCGGCGGTAATGTGGTGGGCATCGGCGCTGGTGCCATAGCCGCTAAGGATGGCCAGGGGCGTAGCCCCGCGGGCCTCGGCGTGGGCCAGGGTTTCGATCACCAATAGCCCCGCCCCTTCTCCCATGACGAAGCCATTGCGTGCCTGGTCGAAGGGGCGCGACGCCTTGGTGGGATCGTCCTGCTCGGTGGAGAGCGCCTTCATGGCATGAAAGCTGGCAAGTGACAGGGGATCGATACAAGCCTCGGCGCCGCCCACCAAGGCCACGTCAGCCTCGCCGCTGCGTATCAGGCGCATGCCGTCACCGATGGCCTGCAAGCCAGCCGCACAGGCGGTCACCGGGCATCCCAGTGGCCCCCGGAGGCCATAGCGAATCGACACATTGCCCGCCGCCAGGTTGGCCAGGAAGGCCGGTACGGTGAACGGGGAGAGCCGGCGGTGGCCGCGGGTCGTCAGGGTGTTCTGTGCCTGGGTGATGGTGGGGAAGCCGCCGATGCCGGAGCCTACGATGGTGGCGGTGGCCAGGCGGTCCGTGTCGCTCGATGGGAACCAGTTGGCCTGGGTGAGCGCCTCTTCGGCGGCGGT
Organism: Marinospirillum insulare DSM 21763; assembly: GCF_000686905.1. Lineage (GTDB taxonomy): Bacteria > Pseudomonadota > Gammaproteobacteria > Pseudomonadales > Halomonadaceae > Marinospirillum > Marinospirillum insulare. Next base: position 6,982 of record NZ_KK366038.1, on the reverse strand, counting down.
CATGGCGTAGAGGCTGAACAGCTCCATCTTGCGACGCTCCTTGGTGTCGACCACCCGATTCGGGTCGAAGCCGGCTTCGGTGTCGTTGGCGATGTCGGGCACCGAACCGGCGACCTTGATCGGCAGGTCGCCGGTATCGAAGCGGGTGATCGGGGCGAGGCCGGAGCGGCCGGCGAGGAGGCGTTCCCAGCCCGCCTTGACGCCGCAGCCGAGGGGGCTGATCATGCCCATTCCGGTGATGACGAGCGGTGATTGCATAATAGTTCTCCTGAATGGCTTGGTGTTTTGCTAAACTAACACCGGGCTTGATATGATCAAGATAATATTTAATTTGCGAAGGTGAAGGCACCGTGTCCTACTCGACGAACCGCAAGGAAAAATCGCGAGAGCGCATCCTCAAGTCGGCTATCGAGCTGTTCAGCCGCCATGGCTTCGAAAAGGTTTCCCTCGGCCAGATCATGAAGCTGGCGAAGATGACCCATGGCGCTTTCTATGCTCATTTCGCTTCGAAGGAAGCGCTCTATCGCGCCTCGGTGCGAGAAACCCTGGAGAGCAGCCGTGCGGCGAGGTTGATAAAGGGACCGCTGTCAGTGAAGCATCTGACGGCGCTGGTCGCAAACTGCTGGAGTCTCCAGGAGCTGGAACGAAAGTACAAGCCTGGGCCCGAATCGGTGCTTTTCAACGAGATCGGCAACGAAAACGCTGAGATCCGTACGTTGTTCGAAGCCTCATACCTGCGCACTAAGAAAATGCTGGAAACCCGCTTGGTCGCCCTGAGCCGCCTCAAGAAGCTCCCCTTTGAACCCGACCGCGATATTATCGCCGACAAGTCTCGCTCCATTCTCGCCTCACTGGTAGGCGCCGTAGCCATCGCCAAGAGCCTACCGGACGGGCAGGAACGCCAGCACATCCTCAATGCCGCCCAGCGCAACATTCTACAGATGCTTGGCGTCAACGAGAGTGAGCGGGAAAGTATGTTGAGCAACGTGGAGGCAGGAGCAGAGCCCCGCATAGCATATCCCTGCTGAGCAATATTCGTTTCTCAGCTTGAAGAGCATTGCTCTACTGCCGCTGATCAGCCGCCATGGATTCCATAATGTGAGAATACGCTTACCTGTGACAGTAATATCTGGAAGTCGAGGTCGAAGCCCCAAGCTCCCTGACTTCGGACAAGAAGCGACTACGGAAATGCTAACAAAGCATTGCAGCGGACAAAGCCGCTGAATGCGGCGTTCAGGCTGTAGAAAAACCTCTTTAATTATGGTTTGATTGGATTTTCAGATAACGAGGGCATGAGGATGGCTCGATTCAAGCATTACGA
>NZ_KK366038.1:0-3756 GCF_000686905.1 Marinospirillum insulare DSM 21763 | reverse complement strand
AGTTTGGCTTAACCCACCAAAAGAGAAGGCTGAAGATCAAGTGAACTTGAAACAAGTTGCTTAGAATAACGGACAACTAGCTTGACAGAGGCCGGTGTCAGACTTCTGGGAAATTGCCCCAAACTGCAGCTCCTTCGGTAAGTTCAGGCAACTCACAAACAGTGAACTCCTCGAACTACCAACCTGGTGATCGAAAGGAGTACTTGTTCAAAGAAAAATCACCGACTCTCCAAAAGTACCCCATCAGGATGTTCTGTAGTACTCCAGATCAAGATGCCTGTTTTAAAGGGATAGATTACCAAAAGTATGTGGGTAAAAAGTTTTATTACACCTCAGAACAACCTGTGCAAACAGGAGGGTTTGATGGGCGTGGTTTTTATAAGCTCAGAATAGAAACGGGCGAAGTTCTTTATCATTACCGTAAGCAAGAGCTGAGCTCCGTCCACGACATGGATATCGTCGCTTTGAAGGAAAAGGAAGCGGCCGACGCATTCAAGAAAGAGCCAATTGTGGAAGGGGCATCCACAATGCTAACAGGAATCAGAAGATCGTCCGAAAAATACGGGCGTACTTATGACTTGAGCAATGGCGGAACAATATCCGAAACCCAACTAGATGCCCTTCGCAAGTTGAGTAAAAAATTTGGGGATAATAAGGCATCGATAGCCGACCAGCTCGTCAATTTCAGAGTCACGTATGACAAGATGGAGGATCGCTTTTTTGTTCAGCCATTCCCTTATGAAATCGAGGACACATACGTCATAGGATATATCGGCTTTAAAGAAGACCGTGGGCCGTGGCTCAGGGCAAAGTTTCACTATGAAGCGGACGATTGGCTGTTTGTTGATCAGATATTGCTAGTTGCAGATGACTACAGATTGGAATCAGAGAACGTTGGATTTCAGCGTGACCACTCCAGCGGAACTATTTGGGAGTGGATGGATGTCTCGGCTACCGACGGCAAATATTACGAAGCTCTTTCAGCAATAGCGAATGCTGATGAGGCGACCATACGTTTTAACGGTCGTCAATACTACAGTGACTTCGATATTCCAGAGAAGCAGCAGCAGCTTACAAAAAATATCCTGATTTTGTTTCAGGATATGAAGGGTGAATAAGCGGGCAAACGGAGTAGCGTGACCGAGATTTTAACAATCGGCTGCACAGCGACCGGTTTTCCGCCGCTTCGCGGCTCCAAACCGGCGCGTGAGCCAGGCGTGTGTGCCGGGCATGGCACTTAACTAGCGAGGTGCAAGTCCTCGTGCCAGGTATTCGCAGAGCCGAAGGTTAGCGAAAGGACAAGGGCTTTGTCGCGAGGCAGGGTCTGAAGGAAGTCCAACGCGAAATCGCGGGGCGATGAACAAGAACTCAATATGAGGTGTGACATATTCGGGGCCAGCGGGCACGTGACTGCTAAGCCCTCCATCTGCATCTGGAATATGTTTTATAAATTGAGCGTCTACGCGAGGAAAGTTAAGTGTCTTACCCCGGGAGGTCTGCAGTGTGTTGAAGGAGCAACTGACAATGGAGCAATCGATTGTGACCGCATTGCAGAAATCAGCAGAAGGCATAGTAGGCCGCACTCTTGCAGCTGAAGGCCTGAACAAATCACGGAAAGTACTCGTTGGGGAAGTGTTTCTGAATGGCACCTGTTAAGCAGTTATCACTGCCTCTGGAAAATGCAGAGGGTGAATCAGAAATGGGAAACCCAGTTGAACCAAAATCCACCTTTTGTTCATCATTGATTGGCCGTGTAGTAGATAGGAATAATCTACTGCGCGCGTTGAAACAAGTTCGCCGCAATAAAGGTGCTCCGGGCATCGACGGCATGAATGTTGATGACCTCCTTGATCATCTTAAGCAACACTGGCCGCAGATTCGGCAACAACTCATCGACGGGCACTACAAGCCCAAGCCGGTTAGACGTGTTGAAATTCCAAAGCCAGATGGTCGCAAGCGCAAGCTGGGCATCCCGACTGTATTGGATCGATTTATACAGCAGGCCATTGCTCAGGTGTTGCAAGAAGAGTGGGATGCTGATTTCCATGATCAGAGTTATGGTTTTCGACCCAATCGAAATGCACACCAAGCCATGCGCTACGCACAAAACACAGTACGGCAGGGCTATAGCTGGACTGTTGATTGTGACTTGGAAGCTTTCTTTGATGGTGTAAACCATGACTTGCTTATGGAACAGCTCAAAGCAAAACACCAAGACCGACAATTGCTTAGGCTGATCAACCGCTATCTAAAAGCGGGAATCCAGATAAATGGCGTAACACAAACCAGTACCGAAGGCGTGCCACAGGGTGGGCCGTTGTCACCGGTACTCTCGAATATTGTGTTGAACCAGTTGGACTGGGAGCTAGAACGTCGGAAGCACCGTTTCGTTCGCTATGCTGATGACTTTGTTGTGTTTGTTAAAAGTCGAGAAGCGGGTGAGCGCGTGATGAAAAGTCTGCAGCGCTATATTGGCGACTCGCTACGGCTCAAAGTGAATACCCAAAAGAGTGCAGTAGATCGGCCATGGAAACGAACCTTTCTTGGCTTTACGTTCAGTCAACGAGACCAGAGAATCAAGGTGGCAGATAAATCGCTACTGAAGCTCAAAGCTACGGTTAAATTGCTGAGCCGTCGAACAAGAGGCCATTCACTCAAACACATTATCGCAGAGCTAAGAAAGTCCCTGCTTGGTTGGAAAGCGTACTTCGACATAGCTGAAGTGCTGAGCCCTCTGCGTGATGTGGATAAATGGATTCGACGACGATTGCGTAGTTATATTTGGAAGCAATGGGGGCGCAAAGGCTATCGGATGCTTAGGCGCTTGGGTGTTGATCGATGGCTGGCATGGAATACTGCTAAGTCGGCTCATGGCCCGTGGCGATTAAGCGCAAGTCCTGCCCTTTACCGAGCGCTACCAAACAGATACTTTAAGAACTTGGGGCTGCCAGAACTGGCGGCAAGATGAAATTTAAAGAGATTTGAACCGCCGTGATACGTGACCCGTATGTCCGGTGGTGTGGGAGGAGAGACGTCGTGAGGCGTCTCCCTATCCCGATTAGCTGCAAGGAGAAATCGTGAACTTTCTGGAATCATTGGCAGCAGAGTGGTACGCAATACAAGGGTATTTTGTTCGTACCAACATTAAAGCCAATCGTAGGCACAATGGTGGCTACAACAATGAAATTGATGTTTTGGCTTTTCTGCCTGCCACAGGAAAACTGGTTCACTTGGAGACATCGTGGGATGCTCTTACTTGGGAAAAACGTGAAGAGCGGTACATATCAAAGAAGTTTGTCTTTTCCCCAGAGCAATACACTGAAATAGTCGGGGCTACTCCGGCCAGCATCCAGAAACGCGCAATTATCGGCACGTCAAAGTCCCAGCCAAAAGAAATCTGGGGAGCAGACATTGAGGTAACAACAGTACCCAATTTTATCGCTGAAATTGCGGCAGAAATGAAGCAGCGCCACCCAATGCGTGACGTTATTCCAGAAACTTATCCTTGTTTAAGGTCATTCCAGTTTGCTCTGGCATATGGCAGCTAACAAGGCCATTAAATTCGCTCCCTGCGGTCGCCGGACGCTCGCAAGCTCGCGCCTATTACGCAGGCGTTCAGGCTGTAGAAAAACCTCTTCAATTATGGTTTGATTGGATTTTTAGATAACGAGGGCATGAGGATGGCTCGATTCAAGCATTACGACTATAACCAGCAGACAATGGTGGTAATTAATTATCTTGAACAGCTTCAGCTTG
>NZ_JMLW01000052.1 GCF_000686905.1 Marinospirillum insulare DSM 21763 | reverse complement strand
AAGCTTTTAACCGCCAGTTAAGCCTGACGACCATAGCAAGTGGGAACCACCTGATACCTTGCCGAACTCAGAAGTGAAACCGCTCAGCGCCGATGATAGTGTGGGGTCTCCCCATGTGAAAGTAGGTCATCGTCAGGCATTTATTACTAAACCCTCAGCCAATGGCTGGGGGTTTTTTTATGCAAAAAATTAAAGCCTAAATTTCATTCATCTGTTAAGCTTCTATCTCTTTAGTCTAATTCGTAATTTTTGAGGTCCAAGATGATTCGACGCAATCCAAACGGCGATATGCCACAAATACACCCTGGTGCCTATGTTGATAACACTGCGATTATTTGCGGTAAAGTAATCATAGAAGACAATGTATATGTTGGACCTTATGCTGTTATTCGTGCGGATGAAACGAATGAAGAAGGTGACATGGATCCAATTATCATTAGAGCTAACTCAAACATACAAGATGGTGTAGTCATTCACTCTAAAGATGGTGGTTTAGTCGATATAGGTGAATGTACTTCGATTGCTCACCGTTCAATTATTCATGGCCCTTGTAAAATTGGTAATCGTGTTTTTATTGGTTTTAACAGCGTGATTTTTAACTGCGAGATTGGTGATGGTTGTGCGGTACGCCATAACGCTGTCATTGATGGCTGTGACCTGCCAGCAGGTTTTTATGTACCTTCTACTATGCAGTTAAGCAAAGGCTCTTGTTTAGATGAAGTACCAAGAGTGCAAGCTTCAGAGTCAGAGTTCTCAGAGCAAGTTATTACTGCTAACCATGAGTTGGTAAAAGGTTATAAAGCGCTCAGCAACGAGTTCTAAAATACAGTTTAATGAAAAAGGCTACTTAATTAAGTAGCCTTTTTTTGTTAGATGAAGATTATATACCTTGATGGGTTATTAGTATTTTACCCTTAGCCTTACCTGATTCAAGGTATTCATGGGCAGCCGCTACCTGATGAATGCCGAAAGTTTCATCGGCAATTAGTGGCTTTAGCTGGCCCTTTTCCACCAGTTGCACTAATGCAGCTAACCTAGCTCTTTCCGACTCAATTCCTAAGCCTGTTAATAGTGGCAAAGCTCTAAAAACTACGTGTAGTGTTAAACTTTTGCCGTGCATTAGTGATAGGTCGTGGGTGGAGCGGGTGTTGATAGAAACTACCTGCCCCTTAATGCTTGCAGCAACAAAGCTGTCATCTAATGACTTGCCACCGACTGTATCAAATACCACACTAAAACCTTTACCATTGGTTAAGCGTTGAACATAGTCTTCTACTTTTTCTTCTTTGTAGTTAATGGTTTCATCTGCACCTAGGCTTTTAGCTATTTCTGCTTTTTCATCAGATGAAACAGTGGTATAAACTTCAGCACCTCTAGATTTAGCTAACTGAATCGCTACATGACCCACGCCACCTGTACCACCATGGATTAGAATTTTTTCTCCTGGCTGAATATTGCAGCGCTCAACTAGTGCTGTCCAAGCAGTCATAAATACTAAGGGTAATACACTCGCTTCTTCTAAAGCCAAGTTAGTTGGTGCATGGGTAATAAGTCGCTCATCTGCCACCATATAGTCAGCTAATGCACCTTGGTTACCCTTTAAACCACCTGCACAACCTATAACAGTATCACCAACTTTAAAATGACTGACACCTTCACCTACTTGGTCAATAATGCCACCTACGTCTGCATTTAAGATGGCTGGATAGTCTGGGCCTGCAGCTACTAGACCTTCACGTATTTTAAGTTCTAGAGGGTTGATGCTTGTAGCTTTAACTTTAATACGAACCTGACCTTTGCCTGCAGTGGGCTCTGGCATATCAGCTGCTTCAAAGACATTATAATCACCCGGCTTACGTATTATCATTGCGCGCATAATATTTTGCTCTTTGTTGAAGTTGTGTTTAGAGTTACCTTTTTTCAGTTTAGCCTTTGTTAGCTAGAAAATCTCATATCTAAGGAATCCCTGTGTTTCTGACTCTTGCCAATATTGTACTGCCAGTTTTTTTGATCATTGCAGTTGGTGCTATCTATGCCAAGAAATTTAGACCAGATATTAGCTGGATAAATAAAGTGAATATGGATGTTTTTATTCCCGCACTCATTTTTTCTGCACTTTCTAGCAGTGATTTTGAATTGGCAAACTATAAAGATTTAGCGATAGGTTCTTTGGTTGTGGTTATAGGTTCGGGCTTAATTTTATGGCCCTTAGCCAAATTTTTAAAAGTGAAGGCTAAAACCTTCTTGCCACCCATGATGTTTAATAACACAGGGAATATGGGGATTCCTCTATTAGTGCTAGCCTTTGGTGAAGAGGCACTACCGGCTGCTATTACTATTTTTGTTACGGTGAATTTGCTGCACTTTACCTTGGGGCTTTACATTTTAGATAGCCGAACTAAATTTAGCACATTACTAAGAAATCCTATCGTTGTTACATCTTTTGCAGGCTTAGCCTTTAGCCATTTTAATTTGCATTTACCTGCTTTTTTAGCTTTGCCTACAGAAATGCTGGGACAAATCTCCATACCGCTAATGCTATTTGCCTTAGGTGTTCGCTTATTAGATGTGGATTTAAGTGATTTAAAGCTAGGGACAATTGGTGCCTTTGCCTGCCCTGCATCTGGTGTGTTGTTAGCTTATTTAATAGCGCCCTTCTTAAACCTACCCGATCAACAGTGGGGCATTTTATTAGTTTTTGCAGCTTTACCACCTGCTGTACTTAATTTTATGCTGGCAGAACAATACCAACAAGAACCACAGAGAGTTGCCTCTATCGTTCTTGCGGGTAATTTTGCCAGCCTGGTTTTTATACCTATAGCGCTTTGGCTGGCACTTTTTTAAGGCTTGCAAACTTGTTTATCTAAAAAGCCCACGAAGTTTGTTCTTGGCCTTATCTTTAATCTTATCTTGGCTTTCTTGAATTTTCTTTTTAGCTTTTTCTTGAGCTGCATCTTTTAGTAACTGACCCACTAAGCTGGTAACTGCCTTAGTATCAGGGCGGCACCTAATGCTGGTTGAGTCACTGGCTAGAGAACCTTTGCATTCAACAGGCCAACGAACTTTAGCTAAATTTGAGCTAACAGTACAAACCTGTTGGTTGGTATCTTCGCTAAAACGAATCCCTAAATTATATAAAAAGTCTTGCGCTACCAAATGAAAAAAGCCAAATCCTGAAACTTCAAAGCCAGGAATAGCAAGCTTAAGGTCTTGATTATTTAACTGACCATTTACTAGATTAATATCAGCAAATAATTGAGTAAACTCAGTATCTTCACTCCATTGCTGGTTAGCTGTTGAGCCGTCAATCGATGCCGCAGCAACACAAACCTCTTTACTTAAATTGACACCTGTCACCGCACCATCTAACAAGCGAAGGTTGCCCTTGCCATTGGAGTGAGCCAGCCACTGAGATAAACGTGTACCTTGAGTATTAAAGTTGCCAACTAAGTTTAGCTTGCCACGAAAAGGAATAGACTCTTGTTCTAAGTCGTTAAGTAATGGACGAAGATTCAGCTTTTTAAGCTGGGTTGTAAGGTTTAATTTAGCAGGCTCCTTACGAACATCTATTACTGCCTTATTGCGAAATGTACCTTGGTACATGTCTAAATTGGCACGCTTCAAGTTAACCAAGCCATCTTTGGCAGTTAAACTTAGATCTATTTTTTCTAGGTTTAGACCGCTAATTTTTAGCTTATCTAGGTTGAAGCCAATATCTAAGTTGAGTGTTTTAATGAGCTCAACTGGTAGTAATTCTTCTTCGTCTGCAGTTGTTGCTGCTGTAAGGACCTCCTTAGAATCTTCACCAGCAGCATTTACTTGTTCTGAGGGCTTTTCATCTGCTTGCATGGGTGGTGGTAAATAGCGGTCAGCATCTAGCTTATCGCCTGCTAAGCGTAACAAGACAGCTAGGTTTTCTAACTTAACTTCAGCATTGCCTTTAAATTGAGTGTCATCAAAACCTAAGTCTAACTGGTTGAACGTTATTTTCTGCAGATCACCTGAAAAACCAAGGGTTGCTAAGACTTGATTCAAAGTAGTGAGATCTGCCATTTCTGGTAACTCAATACCCAAATCAGTTAATAACTTTCTTAAGCGGCTAATTTCTAAAGTTAGTAAACCATTAAACTCTGGTTCTTCTAATAACTGACTTGCTTCAAGAGTTAACTGTTGTTGCAATTCGTTGAAGCTAAGCTGTTGGTTTAGATTTGCCAATTGTCTTTCTAGGTTAGCTTCTGCTGTTGCCTGCAGCTTTAAAGGTAGCAGTTTGCTCTGTTTATCTAAACGAACTCCTGTATCTAATTGCAGTTTATTAATAAGGTATAACTGTGTGTTTAGATTTAGATCGGCATTTATAGCTAACTGAGTTGTAGATATTTCAGGCAGGCTAACATCTTTCCAGTCAGGTGCTGTTACACTTAAGTTAAGGGGTACTTTTACCTGCCCACTCGCCATTTGTGCATCTAGACCGCCATCTAAAGTTAGCGTGAGTGGAGTGTTAAGCATTTCAGGGTAGGTGGTAACTAACTTAAGCTTTAGATTATTTAAAGCGTAATGCTCTGCTGCTAAATCCAATTTAACCTCAGTTTCTAGGTTTAAATTTAGCTGGGCTGCCGGTTCATTAAGTGCAAGTTTTGCGGCGAACTCAATAGGAAAAGCTTTATCCAAGCTGACATCTTTGGCTCTTAAAGAAACCTCGGTTAACTCAATATCTAGTTTTTCAACTTCATCGTTAATTTTTACAGCTGCTTTATCTAACCAAATATCGGCAATTTCTAAATTTAACTGCATAGATGGGTTGGAGTCTGTGTCAGCTTGAGTCTGGGTTGCTGCTTGTTGGTCAGTATCTTTTGCTAAAGAGGTGGATTCTATTGAGTTGGCCGCATCAGTCGTCTGGGCTAGTGCTTCTTGAACTAGTTCCCAGTTAGCCACACCTTCAGCATTTCTATGTAAATAGATTTCTGGCTGAATAAGATGTAAGCGTTGAATTTTTACTTCACCACCTATCAAAGGCATTAGTGCAACACCCACCGCAGCTTTTTGTATTGACGCTAAAGGGTTCGCATCGGGAGTAGATAATGGACGAAGTTGAGCTTTACCTAGCTCAATGCCTAAATAAGGATAAAAGCTCCAACTTAAGTCACCTGGAATACGTAAGTCGATGCTTGCTTGTTCTTTGGCTAGTGTTTCTATGCGTGGCTTTAACTCATTTAGATCTACAAAAGTGACCAATAAAAAGATAACTAAGCCCACTAAAAAGACTAGGCTAAAAAAACCACCTATAACCCATTTTAAAATGCGACCCATTAATAACTCCCTAAATTTAAATTATGCTAGCTTTAGAACTGCTGGTCTATGCTACATGAACTGACAACCAATCAATAGCTTGCCTGAAGTTAAAAAGGCGTAGTTTCTTCAACATCAAAGGTTAAGCTAAAATCCTTAATAATTTCGGGGCAGCCATGCAGTGAACCACAACCTCTACCATCTTCTACTCTAAGTACATAGGTACCCGCTTCTAAGCTTTCACTAATACGAAAGTTACGCCCCTGCCCACCATTCCAATCCCTTTTTATCACACTACCATCGGCATGAAAAAGTACCGCCCCAGGGTAAACATTATTGGTTCTTTTTAACGACGTGTGGCTTTCAAGGACCACATCCATGCCACGCTCTAGCACAAAATAAAAGCGCATGACTTCTTTAGGGTTAAGCAGTCCTTCATAACTCGTACCTGGTTCTAATTTAATGAAGTTATCGGGAAAAGGCTTGGCGTGTAAGGGGAGTGCCAAGCAGGTAGTGAAAATAAATACCAACCAAAAACGATGTTCTAGCATGTTGAATCCTTGCTTAAGTATTGACTCGGTTACACTTTTAAAATTGATAGGTCTGTTATATACCCTTGTGTTTCAGTAAGCTAGCCAAAAGAGCTAAGCTGGTTGGCTAGGTGTTTACAGCTAAGGTGTTTATAATACGCTTTGCTGACCTATTCCATATCTTAGAAGATTAAAATATAAATTGAGGCCCATGCATGATTATCAAGCCCAAGTACCGTGGTTTTATTTGTACAACAACCCATCCTAAAGGTTGTTTTAATAACGTTGCAGACCAGATTGCAGTTACCAAGCAGCAAGGCGTTAAAAAAGATGGTCCTAAAAAAGTTCTAGTCATTGGTTCTTCCAGTGGTTATGGCTTGGCAGCACGCATTACTGCTGCTTTTGGTTACCAAGCAGATACCTTGGGTGTGTTTTTTGAAAAGCCAGCTACAGAGCGTAAGCCAGGTACTGCCGGTTGGTATAATTCTTGGGCTTTTGAGGAGCAAGCTAAAGAAGCGGGTCTTTATGCCAAATCCATTAATGGTGATGCTTTTTCTGATGAAGTGCGTGCAAAAGCTATCGAAACCATTAAAGCCGATTTGGGTGAAATTGATTTAGTCATCTATTCACTCGCTTCGCCTGTTCGTAAACTACCTGACACAGGTGAAGTGAAGCGTTCCGTGCTTAAACCCATTGGTGAGGTTTACCGTTCCAGCGCTATTGATACCAATAAAGATACAATTATTGATGCTGAAATTGAGCCGGCTACCGAACAAGAAATTGCCGACACCATTCAAGTGATGGGCGGTGAAGATTGGGAATTATGGATTAAGGCATTAGATGAGGCCGGTGTTTTAGCCAAAGGCGTTAAAACGGCAGCTTTTAGTTATATCGGTACTGAGATTACTTGGCCGATTTATTGGCACGGCGCTTTGGGCAAGGCTAAAGAAGACTTAGATCGTGCTGCTGCTGAGCTAAACAAAATGCTAGCCGATAAGTACTCAGGTACAGCCAATGTTGCCGTACTTAAATCGGTCGTTACCCAAGCCTCTGCGGCTATTCCTGTGATGCCTTTATACATTGCTTTGGTCTACAAAGTAATGAAAGACAAAAACTTGCACGAAGGCACGATTGAACAGCTTAACCGTTTATTCCGTAGCCAGTTATACCGTGATGATGGTAAGCCTACCGAGTTAGATGAAGAAAACCGTTTGCGTATGGACGATTGGGAATTACGTGACGATGTTCAAGAAGCTTGCCAAAAGCTTTGGGCAGAAGTGAATGACGATAATCTGTTTACAACCACCGACTACGCTAACTACAAACACGAATTTTTGAAACTATTTGGTTTTGAGCGTGACGATGTAGACTACGAAGCAGACATTTCACCACTGGTTGATTTTACTGTGCTAGAAGCTGACGCTTAATAAGCATGGGGTCAGAGCCAATTTAAAAAGTTTAAACTTGGATCTGACCCCAGCGTGATTTTAGGGAATTAAGCTTTAGCGTTTAAGCCTACGCTGTTACTCAGCACTAGATCAAGTGCATTTAAGTGGACTTCTTTCCTAAACATTGAGCTTGTGTTATTAGTACTTGTAACAATATTCTGCTCAGAAATTCTAATTCTTTCAGCAGATCTTTCTTTTGCCTGTTCAATAATATCCCTGACGTGAATTCGGCCGACAAGGTCTTCTTTGGTGTATTTTGTGTTACTTATTGATGTTGAGCTTTTATTTCTAGCGGCAGCAACATTTAAAAAATCTGTCGCTTCAACTAGTTTATCACTAGCGTTAAGTTTGGCTTTTAAGTAACCTGGATTCAACTCTCAAGTGCAACTCATTAAACTAGGATTGGATGGCAAGCTGCTGTAGCATCTTATGCTTTTCAATCGACCAAGAATGAGAAGCAAACATGAGACACTACACACAGCTCACCAGAGAGCAACGATACCAAATATCTGCCCTGCTTGATAACAATTTAACCCAAACTGAGATCGCTAAAACGCTTGGTGTTCACAAATCAACCATTAGTCGAGAGCTTAAACGTAATACAGGCAAACGTGGATATCGGCCTAAACAGGCTCACGAATTTACCGAAGAAAGGATCAAACAACGCTCAAAAAAACGCTTTATTGAGCCTATTTGGGGTGT
>NZ_JMLW01000051.1 GCF_000686905.1 Marinospirillum insulare DSM 21763 | reverse complement strand
CTGTTGGTTTAGTACATACTCTAACGGCAGATAATGGTAAAGAGTTTGCTGAGCATCAAGCCATTGCAAAAGCACTGAATTGTGACTTTTACTTTGCAGACCCTTATGCTTCTTGGCAACGTGGATTGAATGAAAATACAAATGGCTTAATACGTCAATACTGCCCCAAAGGTTCATGCTTTAAGCACTTAGATGATGAGCATTTTGAATTCATTATGCATCGTTTAAATAACCGACCTAGGAAAACACTTGGAATGAAAACACCAAATGAAGTATTGTTTGAAGAATTACAGGCTGTTGCACTAGCAAGTTGAATCCAAGTCGACGGTTTAAATTGCATGCAGCAGCCTCTTTACAGTTTGTATGATATGGATCATTAAATGTTAAGATTAATTTTATTTTTGTTTGTTGTTTTGACGTCTTTTAATGCATATAGTGTAGAAGTGGTCGCTGGGTTTCATAAACAACATTTTTCTTTAATACCTTATTTTGAAAAACAATCTATAGATAAAACCTATTATCTAACATGTGTTTATAAGTATAATGGCGAATTGTTTAAATTTAAATTTCCAATAAATAATTCAATGTATTTGAATGGGGCTGTATATGGTAAAAAAATTTGTAAAGATGAGGTCAAGGTTAAATTAAGACATGAAATTCTAGGTTCTAGCGTTGGCTATAGTAGAGATAAAGTTAATGTTATCCGTGATATCAAAGCTGGTGGATTAAGGGTTAGGCAATCTAGAATGGATGGTTGTGATTTCATAGAAGTTGATGGGGTTATTGATAGTGATGCAGTTGATATTCTCACAGCTCTAATCCCCAAAATTAAAACCTGCAAAAGCAAGACTGGGAATAATGTATCTACTAATATTTTTTTGAACTCTTTTGGTGGGTATGTTAGTGACGGTATGCGTTTAGGTAAACTATTAAGAGACAACCATTTCACGACACTTGTTGTTCAAGATCAGTTGTGTGCTAGTTCGTGTGCAATAGCATTTCTTGGTGGATACTACAGAAAAATGGATGGTGGTAGATTGCTACTTCATGCTCCTTATATAAAAAACCTACAGGGTTATATTTGTTCAGGACCTGTCGAAATGAACAAGTTAAAGAAGTATTATGAGGCTATGTTATCTAGCTCGGCATCAAAGATAGCGTTTGAAAGAACAGCTAGATATTGCGATCCGAATGGTGGGTGGATTGTCAATGCAACTGCAGCTGAACTTTTTGGTATAACTACACAATAAAGTATATTTTATATAGTGCTTAGACTTAATTATCTATTATATTAAGTTTATTAACCATTTAATTAATAATGGCTAAAGTCTTTTATGTTTTGCTAGGGCTCTATCAACCGCTTTAACAATTTGTTGGGCATTAAAGGGCTTTAAAATATAACCATCGGCACCGGTACGAATGGCTTGCTGTACAGTACTGGTGTCGTTATTGGCAGTGACCATAATAACCACTATGTCTTTATTGCTGGTTTTAATACTAGCTAAAGCATCTAGGCCGCTGACTTCGGGCATGTTGATATCAAGGCAAATGACATCTGGCTTAAGCTGAGCTGCCTTTTCAATTGCAGAAGCGCCATCGTTAGCTTGACCAACCACGTCATAGTTTAAGTCAATTAAAATGTCGTTAAGCATTTCACGAACCAAGGGCTCATCATCGACTACTAAAAATCGTAATGCAGGTGCTTCAGATTTAGACGCTTCAGGCATAGATTCCTCGATTGGCATTTACTTTGCCAGCTAAGCAAGATTTAAGATGCTCTTTCTACCATAATTAACACTTGAAGGCCAATCCCTAGAAGAGGTAGGTAAGGGCTGTTTAGCACTAATAATGCGCGCAGCATTTATCCACCCAGCATGACCGATAACCAAGCGCGGCTGGTTACTAGGCGTGTTTAACCAAGCTTCTACTCGGCTAAATAATTGCTGTAAATTTTCTGCTCCACCCGGTGCAAATTCAGCAAAATTTTCAACCCAAGCATCCATTTCTTTTGTATCTATTTGTTCCCAAGGTAAACCGTCCCAAGCACCAAAGTTAAATTCTGCCAAAAGGGGATCAACTTGTATTTGCCAGCCGTGTTTAGTTAAAAACTCACCTACGCCACGCGAACGCTGCAAAGGGCTAACATGCAGTACGGGTGTTAGCTTTAATCGCCTAGCTTCTTTTTGCACCTTATAAGCTAGGTTTCGGGTGCGGCGCGGGTCAACGGCTAAATCGGTATGCCCTAAGCAAATGCCCTCGGCATTGATGGGTTTAGGGTGGCGCCAAATAATGACTGTCATGCTAATTCCTTAAAACATTGCCAAAGCCAAATAACCAGCTAGTTCACATAACTGTTGCGTTGCCCCTAAACCATCACCAGTAAAGCCCCCTAAGCGTCTTTTTAGAAGCCGAGTCATATAGGCAGTGGCTAAGAGCATTAAGCCAAAAGCCAACAGCAGGGGTGCCAAAGCAGCCTCAGCTAAGAGGTAGTAAGGTAAATACAAGCTAGGTAGCAGGGTGAGCAGGGCAAAAGCCGCTTGGTGTTTGCCTAAGCTTTGTGCCAAGGGTTTAGCTTTGGCGTGTTCTAGATCGCCAGCGTAGGGTAAAAAGGTTAACAACAAAATACTAAACAAGCGTGAAAACCCATGCCCTAAAACCAAAGCCACTAGCGCCCAAGGTAGGCTTAAACTGGCTAATAAAGAAATTTTTAATGCCAAACCCATCACTAAACCTAGAGTGCCGTAAGTACCTAGGCGTGAATCTTTCATTATGTGCAACGCGCCTTCACGGGTAAAACTGCCGCCCAAACCATCACAGCTATCAGCTAATCCATCTTCGTGAAAAGCGCCAGTTAAACGAATACTAAAAGCGGTACTACCAATAGCTGCTACCCAAGGGTTAATTAACCAGAATAAACCGGCAAAGACTAAAGCAGTTAAGCTACCTATTAGTAAGCCTGTTAAGGGCAAATAACGGGCGCTTTGTTGTAACCAACTCGCTTGGTAGTTAGCTAAGCTAGGGACGGGCAGGCGGGTTAAAAATTGGATAGCAACAAGCAGTAAACGTGCTTCCATGCCTAACCGCTTAATAAGGCGCTTCATGGTTTATTCTGCATCTTTATTGCTTATGCCAGCACTAGAAAAGCTAGCCATTTCATTTAAAAAGCCTAGCGCCGATTTTAGTAAAGGGTAGGCAACCACCGCACCTGTGCCTTCACCCAAGCACATTTGTAAATCTAATAGTGGGGTGGCATCAAGTAGTTTAAGTAATTGACTATGCCCAGGTTCAGCAGAATGATGACTAAACACAGCAAAGTCTTTTACTCCGGGTTGTAGCTTTTCTGCTACCAACAAAGCACTGGAAGCAACAAAGCCATCGATTAACAAAATACGCCTTTGGCTAGCAGCTTGTAGCAGTGCGCCGACCATCATGGCTATTTCTAAACCACCCATGGCAGCTAATACTTCAAGGGGATTTTTAAGGTTGCGGTGCTTATGTAAAACCTGAGTTAAAATGGCTGTTTTATGCTTTATACCGTTAACTTCTAGTCCGGTGCCGGGACCAACGCAAGAATCAATAGATAGGCTGCCCAGTTTGCTTAGTAATAGACTAGCGGCAGAAGTGTTGCCTATGCCCATTTCACCCACAATTAGCAGGTTGCCAGGGGCTTCTCTTACCAAACCCATACCGCAGACCACGGCTTGAATGCACTCATCAGCATTCATAGCAGCGGTTTGTAGGCTGTTGCGAGTAGCGCGCATGACTTTTAAAGCAATTAAATCTGGGTGGGCTTCAAAATCACCATCCACCCCGGCATCCACCACTTTTAAAGCGATATTATGCTGGCGAGCAAATACATTAATGGCCGCACCACCGGCTAAAAAATTCAACACCATTTGCTGGGTTACGGCTTTAGGGTAGGCAGAAACGCCTTCAGCGGTTAAACCATGGTCAGCAGCAAACACCCTAATTTGTGGGTCTATAATCTGTGGCTTGCTGGTATTTAAAATTAAGCCTAACTGCAAAGCCAAGGCTTCTAAACGCCCTAAAGCATGCAGTGGTTTAGTTTTTTGGTCGATAAGCCCTTTTAGCTCTGCTTCCAATTCAGGGTTGGCCAGCTTAGGTAGGCTAGGTAATTCAAGGCGGTGGCGTGCAGTAAACATGGTTTTAAACTATCCGAATTAAACAAGGGGCGAATAAGGGAAAAATAGCTGCTGCCCTTCTACTTGGGTGGTGATTAAACGCTGGTGGTAAAGTTTTTCTAAAGCGGGCAGTTGCAACATGCTGTTTTTTTCACCCCAACAGGCTTGGCCATCTGGGTAGAGAAGTAAAATATGGCTACAGAACCTAGCAGCAAGGTTAAGGTCGTGCAAGGCCATCACCGCACTTTTACCCTTGCTTACTTGCTGGTGAATTAACTCTAGTACCGCCATTTGGTGATGCAGGTCTAAATGGTTGGTGGGTTCATCTAAGAGTAATAAATCTGGGTTTTGAGTTAATAAAACTGCCAAGGCTAAACGCTGCCTTTCACCACCAGAGAGGGTTTGAATACTGCGATTAGCTAATGCAGTTAATTCCATTTGTGCTAAGGCTTGCTGGGCCAAACTTATATCGGCTTGGCTTTCGGTTTGCCAGCTACGCAAATAAGGATGCCGACCCATTAAAGCTGTGGCTAATACCGTGGCAGGGAAGTCATCTTGTTGCTGCTGAAAAACTAAGCCTAGCTTTTGAGCGCGTTGCTGTGTTTTATAGCCAGTTATCGGTTGCCCAGCTAATAAAATCTGCCCAGAGCGTGGTGCTTTTAAACCAGCCAAGGTTAGCAGGAGAGTGGTTTTACCCGAACCGTTTGGCCCTAAAATGCCCCAGCTTTGCCCGGCTTGAATTTGCCAATTTAAAGCGTCCAGTTTAGGGCGACCAGGAAGGTGCATGATTAAATCTTCTGTTTGCATCATCAGCGGTTACTCCGATAGAGCAACAATAAAAACACTGGCACACCTAACATTGCCGTAATAACGCCAACAGGTAGCTGCTGCGGGGCGATTATAATTCTGGCAAGTGTATCGGCTAGCACTAACAAACTACCACCAGCTAAAGCACTGGCAGGCAATAAAATGCGTTGGTCGTAGCCAAACAGCATACGCATTAGATGCGGCACAATTAAGCCCACAAAACCTATGCTGCCTGCTAGGGTCACGGCTATGGCGGTTAACAAGGCGGCCAAGCCAAAAATTAGCAGTTCAACCTTTTGAACAGACACGCCTAAAGCCGCTGCTTGCAAAGCACCCCTAGCTAATACATTTAGAGTTCGACCTAAAGGAATTAGCAAACATAAAACCACCAGCAATACGACCCAAGGAATCAGTGGGTTAGGCGCGTGGGATAAATCACCCATAAGCCAATAAAGCATGCCAGGTAATTGTTGGGCTTGGCTGGTGGCCAGTATAAAACTAATTAAAGCGCCCCAGCCTGAAGCCACCACTACTCCAGTTAGTAGCAAGCGCGTTGCAGAGCTTTGTCCGCTACCATAAGCCAAACCAAACACTAAAAAAGTAGATAGCAACGCACCCGTAAAAGCTGCGCTCGACACCCAAAACACGCCTAAACCGGCCAGCATAGTTAACAAAGCGGCTACTGCTGCACCACCCGATAAACCTAAAATGTACGGGTCTGCCAAGGGGTTACGTAGTAATACCTGCATTAACGCCCCAGCCACTGCTAATAAACCGCCTGTAGCAAAAGCCGCTAATACACGCGGCAGACGTAATTCTAAAATCAGCATTTTATGCAGGGGAGCGCCTTGCCCAGATAAAACCGACACTATGGCTTCAAGCGGTAAATTAACGCTACCCAGCAATAAGCCTAAGACTAAAATAAGCAGGCTTAGGCAGAATAAAACCAATAAACGTGGCAGCAGTTTAAAAGGCATTAGTGGTTTCTAGCCTGCTGTAACTTGTCACACATTATTTGCGTGCCTTCTAAAAACCTGGGGGTAGGGCGCTGCACCAAGGAAGGCGGTATAAAATACAGTTTATTGGCTTTAACTGCCTGCATAGCAGTGAACTTTTGCCAGTGAATTAACCAGGCAGGATCTTTTTCACCTTCACCCTCTTTAATGCCCCCACCCATAATCACTTCAGGGTCTTGTTCTAAAACAGCTTCACGGCTAATGACAGGTACTAGCTGCTTTAAGTCGGCAAATACATTCACCCCACCACAAAGGCTTAACCCTTCGCTAATTAGATGTTCGCCATTTAAAGTAATTAAGGGCTGTTCCCACACTTGGTAGAACACCCTTACTTCACGCTGTTGGGCGTAACGCTTTTTAAGTTTTTCTGCGCCTGCATCAAAGGCCTGTGCTGCTTGTTCAGCAGTAGCTTCACGCCCTGTTAAACGGCCCAGTTGGCGTAATTCATGGCTAACGCCAGCCAAGCTGCGCGGCTCTGAGTAATAAACTGGTATGCCTAAACCAGCTAAGCGTTCCACCTGAGCTAAAGGGTTGCCACTATGCCAAGCAAGAATTAAATCCGGTTCTAAGGCAAGAATGCCTTCAATATCTAGCTGGTTATAGCCACCGATTAGCGGAATTTGCTTAGCTGCAGCTGGGTAGTCGCTGTATTCCACTGTGCCTACAATTAAATCGCCAGCACCTGTGGCAAACAGGTTTTCAGTTAAGTGGGGTGAAAGACTAATAATGCGCTGGGCAGGTTTAGCTAGGTGAACAAGCTGCCCTGAGTCATCAGTGACTTCAACGGCTGCATAAGCCAGATTAGTTACTAGCCAGAGCAAAAAAACAAAGGGTAAAGAGATTTTTAACCGCATAAAAAGCCTTAGGTGTATTAACAAGTCGGGATTAGAAAACCCACTAGTATAGGTGTATTATAGGCAGCCTTCGAGGTTCTCGGGAAGCCAGTGCGCAAAGTAGGCTGTTAATCAGTCTTTGCAATTCTGGCGCTGCCCCCGCAACGGTAATTCATGTGAAGCTTCGGCAAGCTTTATAAAGTAAAGAAGCTAACCCGCTTCAACAAGCCACTGTGCAAAAAGCATGGGAAGGCTGAAGTGAGTTGTTTATTGCTAGCCATTAAACCACAGATAAGCCCGGAGACCGGCCTAGAAGAATTCCAATTAACTACTCGGCAAAGAACCGAGCCCTTATTGCATGCGGGCGGCGTGCAGGACAGAAAAGACTCATGAAAAAACACACTTCAACCAAGTGGCTAAGCACAGCCGCGCTTGGGTTATTGGTATTAACACCTATTAGCCAAGCTTTGGCAGAAACCAAAATCAACAGCCTAGAACCAATCACGGTTACTGCTAACCGTATTGAGCTGTTAGATACCGAAGCACCCTATGCGACAGAAATTTATAGCTGGGAAGAGATTCAAAAGTCTGGTGCAACAACCTTGTATGACTTTTTAGGTCGCAATACCTCTATGAATGTAATGCCTAGCTATGGCAATCCTTTTTCACAGCTATTAGATATGCGCGGCTTTGGTATAGGTGATGGCTATCAAAATATTGTAGTGACCGTAGATGGTCGCCGCATGAATAATATTGATGGTGTACCTCAGCTCTTGAGTAGCATACCCCTACATAATATTGAGCGGATTGAAATTATTAAAGGCAGTGGCTCTGTTGCGCAAGGCGATGGTGCTACTGCGGGTACTTTAAATATTATTACCCGCAAAAAAGATGGTGGTAGTTTTTTGGTATCTAAAGGCAGTCATGGCCACACTCAAGGTAATATCAATCTAGGTGTGGTGGGTGAAAAGTACGCTTTAAGCCTAGGCGCTGAGATTTATGGTCTTGATGGTTACCGAGAAGAGGACCCAATGGGTCAAAAAGATACGGCTACTGCTAATAATCTACAAGCAGGTTTACAGTTGTTTCCTACTGATGAAGTAGAGTTAAGGCTTGGGGCTGCTCATTCAAAGTTAGATGTGGCTTATGGTAGCCCCCTAACTAAAAGTGAATTTAAAGATAACCCTAAACAGTATAAAAAAAGGCTAGATGGGGACGGTAATATCCTAGATAATAACTATACCCAGCAAAGATATGAAACTAACACACTTCCTGGATTCAACTCTCAAGTGCAACTCATTAAACTAGGATTGGATGGCAAGCTGCTGTAGCATCTTATGCTTTTCAATCGACCAAGAATGAGAAGCAAACATGAGACACTACACACAGCTCACCAGAGAGCAACGATACCAAATATCTGCCCTGCTTGATAACAATTTAACCCAAACTGAGATCGCTAAAACGCTTGGTGTTCACAAATCAACCATTAGTCGAGAGCTTAAACGTAATACAGGCAAACGTGGATATCGGCCTAAACAGGCTCACGAATTTACCGAAGAAAGGATCAAACAACGCTCAAAA
>NZ_JMLW01000050.1 GCF_000686905.1 Marinospirillum insulare DSM 21763 | reverse complement strand
CCACATCAGCACAACGGTGGCATGAGCCCCAATCAGGCTGAAGAAAACTACTGGAATAACTATAAACCGGTGGCTAGTTTTACTTGACCACTACAAATGTTGTTAACTTTGAAGCTGGCTTACCAACTCAGCCTCATAAGCGCCAACCAATTACATTAACTAATAATGGTGTTTTTCCATCAGAAAGCGGTAGACAACTTTTAGAAGAGCAGTTTTTAATTAAAGGTGTAGAAATAATTCAGGGCAGCGGAAATTTTGGCCCTGCACATAAACCTCTTGGCTTTACAGGCTATGATTCTTTTGGCTTTGGCGCAATGCATCTCACCTACCGCAACTGCCCGAACAATACGCCCTTAGCCCTATGGGCTGGGAATCCGTGGTACCCTTTATTTCCACGCAAAACTAATTAATAGCAAGATGCCGAAAAATGTAGAAACACGCACTTACCATACCCAGCAGATCGCTATGTTTCACAAAACAAACGAGCGGTTTGGTGGGCTATCAAATATGGCGCCGGGCTTTCCGATAACCGTGAATAATAGCTTTATTCGCACATCAGAAGCTTTGTACCAAGCTTGCCGTTTTCCACATTTACCAGAAGTTCAACAACTTGTTATAGAGCAAACCAGTCCTATGACAGCAAAAATGTATGCAAGAAAACATTTGCAGCACACAAGGGAAGATTGGGATTCTGTACGTGTAGCACTTATGCGCTGGTGTTTGCGGGCTAAGCTATTACAAAATCAGTCGACATTCGGCGGGTTGTTGTTAGCCACAGAAGACTTACCAATAGTGGAGTACTCTACAAAAGATGCTTTTTGGGGTGCTAAACCCCAGTCTGACGGTACGCTTGTCGGTAAAAATGTACTAGGAAGGCTCTTAATGGAACTACGAGAGCTTTATAGCTTGAATAAGATTGATTGCGCACAACTAAAGCCTTTAAATGTTTCTGACTTTAATTTGTTTGGTGAAAAAATACAGACATTGACGGCAAGATTAAATGATGAAACCAAAGTGGTATCAACAGCGATATATAATCAGGAAATATTAATTTAGTTAGCTTAAAGCTTACAAAACTTACTTCTGTGCCTTCCGTGTCTTCTGTGGCCAATAAATGAACCCCATACAAAACCCCGAAACCTACCTCGGCTACCCCGTTTTCCTCTGGGAAGGTGCCATAACTCTCGCATCCACCTTGCTGGCTGGTTTACTCATCGCTTTCGTCACCACCTTCTACCTCAAGAAAAAAGATGAGCGCACGCGGGTAGCCGGTGTCATTCTTGAAAAGCGGGTAAATGCCCAGCAAGAAATTTTGCAGTTTATGGAAACCCATACCCAAAAGTCAGAAATGTATCAGTCAGATGCATCTAAAGTACGAGAGCTTATTATTAAGCTTGATATGGAACTACCCTACGATCCGCACATTCAATACGCTGATATTTTCACTTCAGTAGAAAAGTTTCGTGAATTTGCGTTAGGGAAACAAGGTTTTGAGGGGTTGCTAGAGAAACACAAACTGTGGCTAGACACTAATGTTAGGCAACATCTTGTGCTGATGCAGGGTTATTTCGCTTCAATTAATGCCATGCTTATTTCGTTTAATCGTGTGCCTTTACCTAAAGGTATTGTGCTAAATGAAAAAGATTTTAACTTGCTAGGCAATAAGCTGTTGGTAATATTGGGTGCGGTGCTTGATGAAGAGTTTAACTACTTAGTTATTCAGCTAGAAGCGCTATTGGTAGGTTCTATTTACAAGCTAGACTTAACCCGACCCAAAGCTGGTGTGTTTGCAAAGCGCCGTGCAAGCAAGGTGCTAAAACGCACAGAAAAATTTCTCTACCATGAAACTCTGTTGGGCGATTATATAAGAGAGTTGCCAATAATTATTATCTTGCTTGTTATGGCTTATAAGAAAATACCAATAACCGAAGAAGAAGCAATGGATTACTATATGCAAGCAGCTAATACATCAATAACTGATAAGCATAGAAGTTTACTGTAATACTTTCCTAAGAAAACAGACTCTTTACCTTATATCAAAAAGCTAAATCAGCGTATTACCTGATGGGCGGCGATCCAGAGTTACGCAACAGTCACCATAAGCAAAACCAACTCAAAACTGCTAAAAGCTTATAGAGTGCTGCAAGGCATAAGCAAGTAATTGATAAAATTTAGCTTTGTGTAAGTGAGTTTGTTGACAATTATATCCATAAATTCCATTAGTTATTGGGCTGGTAGCGAACTTATTTTTCCTAATGTAAGATAAGTATTCAATACAACCTAAGATCACGAGTGCCTAATGAACGATCTAAAGCAAGATAGAGAGCCACTACAGCTAAGCCTAAAAGGGCTAAGCAATTTTTGTGAGCTTGAAGAAAGTCTTACTTTGATAAGAACACATAAGCTTTATCATAAAGTCATTACTACCAACGCTTTCAAGCGTCTTAATGGTGTTTCATTTTTAGGTGCCATTGATTACTTGCCCTGTTTCAAAAGTTTACCTAAACCACAACGCACAAGGTCAGACCATTCGCTTAATGTCGCTGCTCTTGCTCAGATGATCGCTATAAAGCGGAGTTACAGCTCAGAACTTACTCACCACTTGGTCATTGCGGGACTACTGCATGATATTGGTCACCCTCCTCTTTCGCACAGCGTAGAGCCTTATTTAAAGGAAAAATTTGGTTTTGGGCATCATGAAATGGGGGAGATGATATTGGATGGCCAAGTGAGTTTAGGAAAAGATTTAAATCATCTACTAAATAAAAATATAGATATCGCATTTATTAAAAGTTTAATTGATGGCAAAGCAAGTAAAGTAGATGGCGGTGATTTATTTAGTAGCAAAATAAACTTAGATACCATTGATGGAATTATTAGAAGCTATAGCTACCTAAACCCTCGTTCACAAGCTTTTAGCACAGCAAGCGTTGCTATAGCATCTTTTATTTCAGATGATGCAAATAAATTTGAAGTATTAGATGACTTTTGGAATTTGAAACACAATATTTATGATTATTTAATTACTTCTGGAGATGGCTTGCTAGCAGATGTATTAAGTCAAAACTCAATAAGAGAAGGTAAAAGCACACTGACTACATACGATCTTTTTAAAAGAGAAAATAGTTGGCATCAAAAATTCAGTCACGTTTTTTCATCTATTTATAGTCTTAGTAACAAGTCAAAAAACACCCTATTAAGCCCAGAAAAACCTTTAAGCTATACAAAAAGAAAATACTATATTGATTCAAAAGAATCTGAAATAAATAAGCGTTATCTTTATACTAAAAATAAACAGTACTTACAGTAAGGACTAATTAAATGGAAGTTTATAGCCTAGTAACAGCAAAAAAATACACTACAACCACACTCGAAAAGCTTAGGCAAGATTTGAGTGCAACCTTAAAAGAAAGTCCGTACAAAAATGATATCTGTATAGTGGCTACTGGTTCATACGGAAGAAATGAGGCCTCGTCTGAATCAGATATAGACTGGTATATTATATTTGATAAAGACCGTGACGTAGCAGAAACCATTCCGGAAGAGATAGAAAGTATAAAGAAAACTATTAATAATTTAGTTCCTAACTCACCAGGTGATACAGGCACATTCGATGCGGCAATAAAATTTAGTGATATGCAAATAAACATTGGTGGTGAGCATGATACTAATCAAACTTTAACGCGCCGCATGCTTTTTTTACTAGAAGGAACTTGGCTATATAATAAGAAATCCTTTGAAGATTATAGAAAAATTCTAATAGAAAAGTATATTAAACCAACAGATGTTAAAGAAAACATCTCCCGCTTTTTATTGAATGACATTATTCGCTACTATCGAACCATTGCTACAGACTTCGAGTACAAGGTAAGTGAAGATAATAAGGAATGGGGCTTAAGAAATATAAAATTAAAGTTCTCTCGAAAGCTTTTATATGTAAGCGGCGTATTTGCAGTAGCTGAGCTATATAACCTTGGTTACGAAAAAAGAATTGAAAAATCACTTGAGTTATTTTCTTTAACACCCTTAGAAAGATTAGAGCTTCTAACAAAACAAGCTTTAAATCTAATACCCTATGAGAATTTTCTACAAGACATAAGCAATCCCACAACCCGTGACTCCCTAAACAGTGTGATAAAAAGAGATAGGAAAGAAAACTCAAGCTATGTAAGACTTAATAAGCTTGCTGATGAGTTCTCAGAAAATCTAGTGACTGCTTTAAAAAACAAGTACCAACCTAGCCATCCAATACACCAAGCTTTAGTAATTTAATGTTGTACTTTATAAGGCATGCTCCCACACATGGAAACTTGAGCAATACATGGGTAGGACACCAAAATGAGCCAATAGCTGAAGCTTACCTAAAGCAACTAGATGAAGTGGCTACAGAACTATCCTTAATTAAGTTCGATAATATTTATACTAGCCCCCTCCTACGGGCTCATGTAACAGCTAAGTGTATTTCTAAAAAGCAGATAAATAAGCCTGAAATAATAATTGAACCATTATTAAAAGAGCGTGATTTTGCTGAGTTTGAGGGTGTTTACAAAACCCAAGAATCAAGAGTTTTATTAGAAAAAAGTTCAACGGTAGAAAGCTTAGAAAATATAAAAAAACGTTTATTAGAAGTTGTACCAAACCTTTTAACTAATAAAGAAAACAACTTAATTGTATCTCATTCAGCAGTCTTCCGGTGCTTGGTGAGTGAACTTAAGATAACCACTCTACCTTATAAACAAAGTCTAAAAAATTTAGAATACGTTGAAATCTTATAATATTAATCACAACTATTTTATGAATATCTTCTATTTTTTTAGTGGTTTCATTCACTTCAATCACTCTTTAAGATCACCCCTTGGACGTTCAACGCAAGCGTTGTCGTGGCCAAAAAAGTTTTTGCTTTTTGCTTTTTGCTTTTTGCTTTTACTTTCGTGCCCTTTCGTGTTTTTTCGTGGCTAATTTAAGGTTCTAACAATGCCCCAATTTTCTACCCCCGCCCTTAACTGGCTTGCTTCTATTTTAGAAGAGCGCTTTGGATTTGCATTTACTTTGCAACCCTACCAAGCCGGTTTAAAACTGTCCCTTAGCGACTGTGAACAAGGCTTTATCCTGTTTCCAAGCTTAAACTCGGCTTTTCACGAGTCGCACTCCGACTTACCGCACAGCGAGTGGGATGCCGCCCAAGCCGGTTGGCTGAGTGTGTTAGAGCAGCCTTTACCCGCGCTGGGTGTGCGCGAGTTGCCGCAACCTTTAATTGAACAGGCAGCAGATCACTATGTGGTGCACTATGATGTGCTGGGCCTCACCTACTGGATGCTCAACCGTGTAGAAGAAATCGACCGCACCGACCTAGACAACCACGGCCGCTTCCCAGCCATTCATTCACACGCGTATAAACACGGCTACCTTGAGCGCCCTGTGGTGGATGAGTGGTTGCATGTGCTAGGGCAAGTGATCCAAAAACAGTGGCCGCAGGTTGAGCTTAAGCAGCATGAGTTTAGTATGAAGGTGAGCCATGATGTGGACTCACCCAGCCTGTATCAATTCAAACCTTGGAAAACCATTATCCGCATGATGGCCGGCCACCTGCTAAAACGCCGCGATATCAAAGCCTTCTTGCAAGCGCCTTACATCAAACTCACCAGCAGCAAACAACTTAGCCAACACGACCCACACAACACCTTTGAATGGCTAATGGATGTATCAGAAAAACACGGCTTACAAAGCGCCTTTTATTTTATTTGCGGCACCACCAGCAAAATGGACGCCGACTACCAACCCGAACACCCCATTATTCGCCAACTAATGCGCCGAATGCATGAACGCGGCCACGAAATTGGCCTACACCCCAGCTATGGCACTTACCAAAAGCCAGAACTAATAAAACAAGAAGCCGACCGGCTACGGGCTGTAATGCAAAAAGAAGGTATCAAACAAAACGAATTTGGCGGACGTATGCATTACCTACGCTGGCAACACCCCACCACGCTACAAGCCTGGAACGACGCCGGCATGACCTACGACACCACCCTAAGCTACGCAGACCGCCCCGGCTTTCGCTGCGGCACCTGCTTTGAGTACCCAGCGTTTAACACCATCACCCAGCAATCACTACAAATACGCATAAGGCCACTGATAGCGATGGAATGCACCATCATCGCCGACCGCTACATGAACCTAGGCTACGGCAAAGAAGCAGAAAACAAGTTTTTAGAACTCAAAGACACCTGCCGCAAAGTGAAAGGCTGCTTTACCCTGCTATGGCATAACAGCCACTTTAATAGTCAGCAAGATAAAGACCTGTATGCCAAGCTAGTGAAGGAAGATGTTTAGCTTTACCCCTAAATATTAAGCTATACTTTCTACACAGCTGTAAAACTAAAGGTAAGAAAATGAATACTACACGTGATTACAGACGAACATTCTTAGCCATGGGTAGCGTTATGGATATTACCCCGCTTGGCGATTATTCAGAGTTTATGCCAAAAGGCACAGCTAGCCAACGCATGTACAGCACCTGGTCTAGCGTGGGTAAGTCGCTAAAAAAGGCAACAAAAAACTACGAAAAAAATGAAACCAGGCACGCTTAACATGCAAGAAAACCAAGTCAGTTTGTCTCCTGAAAAAGAAGCAGAGTTAAATAACCTGTTAGCAAGGTTAGAAGCAGGAAAATTATCTGCCGATGAGCAACAGAGGCTTGGTCAGGTTTTGCCCAGCTCTAATGTACAAGTAATGCTACAGATGGCGATGCACAGTGAAAGTTATAGCGGCCCATTACCACACCCAGATCAACTCAATAAGTTTAGCCCTGAAACACAAAAAGCAATTTTACAAATGGCGCAGAGTGACCAAGCGCATGTGCAAGAAATGCAGCGCAAAGGTCTTGAGGGTGCTATAGCAAAAGACCGACGTGGACAGTGGATGGGGTTTGGTATTGCAATCAGCGGCCTAGTTACTGCTGGTGTAGTTGCACAGTTCTCACCTGCAGTAGCAGGCCTTATAGCTGCACTTGATTTAGTAGGCATGGTTGCAGTTTTTGTAGTGCCACGCGCATTTGAAAAATTTGGTTTGCCTAACAATACAAATAGTGGTATTGAAAATTCAGACTAGGTTCTATTAAATCTCTCTTATTTTCACTGCCTGAATCCAACAACCCCTGCTATGGCATAACTCCTACTTTAGCCAGCTGGAAGCGCATAGGCAGATGCACAAAAATACGATTACTAAAAACTTAGGTTAACCACATGTTAGATATTCTTTTTTGGATGCTGTTTCTGCTTACACCCTTAAGCATGTTTTTTTTACTTAGAGTAGCTGGTGAGCAGTTAAACCAAATAAGTATGGTCAACCTAGTAACAGTAGCCTTGTTTGCTTTTTCGGTGTTGGGTACTTTTCCACTTTTTTATCAGCTTGATGCTTACAGGGTAGCTACAGGTGTTACTAACCCAGCGCTTGTTCTAACTGTTACCTTTTTTTCTTGTGCCAGCATTATTGTTTTTTTATTAGGGGTTATATTTGTAAGAAGAGTAATTAATTTAACACCTGTTCCAATTATTTCCTCTCAGATTAAAAAACTTAATAAGTTTAGGTTTATTTCTATGCTAGTTGTTTTGCTATTAGTTGCATTAGTGCTTTATATTTATTTAGGTAAAATAAATCAAGTCGCTATTTTAGTTGCTTTGAAGGACGGTGCGGGAGCAGCGACTTTGGCAAGAAGTAAAATGGGTAATGATTTTTCAGGTAAGTACCATTGGTATTCGTTAGTTCTGCATAATATAGGAACTCTAGTTACTTTAACTTTTTATGTTTCTTGGCTACTTAGAAAAAGACTATTAAACCTTATTTTGTTTTTAATCGCTTTTTCTATATCAGCTTTTGTTGCAGTAATGGCAACAGAGAAAGGGCCTTTCGTAGGATTATTAATGGCCTTGTTTATGGCGCACTACCTTACACGGCATAATGGTTATGTACCCAAAAAAGACATTATCATCTTAGGCGTTTCTGTTGTTTCAATTTTAGTAGTTTTTTACATTTACTTTATGGGTTCCGGCTCAGCTGGGCAGGCTCTATGGTCGGTTTTTTCTCGTGCTTTTGCTGGAAGTATTTCTCCTGCTTATTTTTATTTGGAATACTTTCCTCAGCATCAAGAGTTTCTAATGGGAAGAACTTTTCCAAACCCAGGCGGCATCATGCCTTTTGAGCCTGTTCGCTATACAGTTCAAATAATGGATTGGAAGTTTCCAAATCTAGCAGAGCAAGGCACCGTTGGTAGTATGCCAACAGTCTTTTGGGGCGAAGCTTATGCAAATTTTGGTTATGCAGGAATACCTCTAGTCGCATTTATCATGGGAGTGCTAGTAGCAATACTTAGCTACTTTGTTTCCAAGCTAGAGCTTAATCCTATAACCGTCGCTTTTACTGTATGGCTAATATTCCACTTGAAAAACCTCTCAATAACAGGATTTAGCGGTTTTTTGTATCCTGGATTCAACTCTCAAGTGCAACTCATTAAACTAGGATTGGATGGCAAGCTGCTGTAGCATCTTATGCTTTTCAATCGACCAAGAATGAGAAGCAAACATGAGACACTACACACAGCTCACCAGAGAGCAACGATACCAAATATCTGCCCTGCTTGATAACAATTTAACCCAAACTGAGATCGCTAAAACGCTTGGTGTTCACAAATCAACCATTAGTCGAGAGCTTAAACGTAATACAGGCAAACGTGGATATCGGCCTAAACAGGCTCACGAATTTACCGAAGAAAGGATCAAACAACGCTCAAAAAAACGCTTTATTGAG
>NZ_JMLW01000049.1 GCF_000686905.1 Marinospirillum insulare DSM 21763 | reverse complement strand
CAAGCAGGGCAGATATTTGGTATCGTTGCTCTCTGGTGAGCTGTGTGTAGTGTCTCATGTTTGCTTCTCATTCTTGGTCGATTGAAAAGCATAAGATGCTACAGCAGCTTGCCATCCAATCCTAGTTTAATGAGTTGCACTTGAGAGTTGAATCCAGGCATTAAAATTAAATGGCCATTCAATTACATCTGGCAGCTTAACTGAACAAATTAAAGTAGCCGCAGATGGTAAAAGTAAAGTTGATATTCCGGTTAACTTAGCCTTTGGTATTTCTTCAGCGCGGGCTTTTTATGACATGTTCAAAAAAGGCGGCAATATTAATTATTCGCTCGACTTAAATTCAGACTTGGGTAGCAGTTTGCCAGTACTAAAAAGTTTTCCCTTTGATGCTAAGCGTGAAGGTAAGGTGCAGTTAAGCCGTTAAATTTATGTTGTTTAACCTAGGTAAGCTTGATGAGTGATTTTTTATTAGTAGGAGGCGGTGTTATAGGGATGATGCTAGCGCGAGAGCTAGCTGATGCAGGTGCAGAGGTTACCTTGGTAGAGCGTGGGCAGTGTGGAGAAGAGTCTAGCTGGGCAGGCGGTGGCATTGTTTCGCCCCTCTACCCTTGGCGTTATCCTGCATCCATTACTGCTTTAGCTTCTTATGCGCAAGACTTTTACCCTAAATTCACTCAGCAACTATTAGAAGAAACGGGTATTGATCCTGAGTTTCGTGAAGATGGTTTGCTTTTATTGCAGGTCGCTGATGAACAAGCTGCTTTAGACTGGGCTGCTGTAGAAAAGCGTGAGCTTGAACAGGTGGATGCAGCTTTTTTATACGATAAAGAACCCGATGTGGCGCCAGGTTTTAGTAGTGCACTATGGATGCCAAAAGTTGCCAGTGTGCGTACGCCCCGTTTAGCTAAGGCCTTAAGAGCGTCTTTAAAGCGCTATAAAAATATTCGCTTGTTAGAAAATACCGAAGTACACGGCATTTATCATGATGAAGGCGAAGTGTTGGGCGTTGAGGGCAAGCAAATGATTTTTTCTGCTAAGTGTACTGTGTTATGTGCAGGCGCTTGGACAGGCAAGTTGTTAGAACAATTGGAAGTGAAAACAGCCATTAAGCCTGTGTGTGGTCAGATGCTTCTATTCAAAGCTCCGCCTGGGTTAATTAACCGAGTGGTATTAATGAAAGGGCGCTATTTAATTCCACGTAAAGATGGCCGTATTTTGGCTGGCTCAACTATGGAATATGTTGGCTTTGACAAACAAACCACACAAGATGCCTTGGAGTCTTTGCGTGAAACGGCTTTTCAAATTTTACCTAAGTTACGAGATTATGAAATAGAAAAACACTGGGCTGGTTTGCGCCCAGGTAGTCTTGATGGTATTCCACTAATGGGCGAAGTGCCTAATTATAGAAACCTTTACACTAGCGCAGGGCATTTTCGTAATGGCGTAGTTTTAGCACCCGCAGCAGCGCGAGCTATGGGTGATTTATTGCTAAAACGTGAAGCAAAAATTGATATGACGGCCTATTCTTTTTCAAATGATTCCTGATGTTCTCGGCAACAAAAATACTCTTCACCTGCTTTAATAGCACTGCCTTGAGGCAGGTGAACTTTGCACTTTTCACAGCGCACCATGATTTCAGAATTAGCTTGGTTTTGGTTAGAAGGCTTGTCGCCTGGTAGCTGTTGCTTAGCTTGCCAAAATTGCCATATACGGAAACCTGCCCAAAACAGCAACACAAAAACGACGAGACGCACAATCAATAAACTCATTTTTGTTCCTTAATTCTTACTTAGTGTTTAATCTATAATTTGATTCTAACAGTTTTTACATTTTAACCCTCAGCTTTTAGGAGCCTGTCTTGTCTGGCTTACGAATTTACTCTGCTCAAATTAGTCTGCTTGTTGGTGATATACAAGCTAACACCCAAGCTATAATTCAGCTAGCTAATAGCTTAGCTACTAGTAATCAGGCTGATCTTTTATTGCTTCCTGAACTGACTTTAACGGGTTATCCGCCCGAAGATTTATTACTAAGACCTGCTTTACAAGGCCGCATAGAAACAGGTTTGCAACAACTACAAGAAGAAGTGCAGGGTATAAGCTTAATTGTGGGTTATCCACGCGCCAAAAATGGCCAGCTATTTAATGCCGCTGGTGTGCTGCATCAAGGCAAATGGGTAGCAGAATACTTTAAGCAGTTGCTTCCCAATGAGCAGGTTTTTGATGAAGAACGTTATTTTACCGCTGGGCAAGAAGCGTGCGTTGTAGAAATTAATGGTTGCAAGCTGGGTATCTTAATTTGTGAAGACCTTTGGCAGCCAGAGCCTGCCGCTGCTACAGTTACCGCTGGCGCTGATGTTTTATTGGCTTTGAATGCATCACCTTGGCACGAAGGCAAGCAGTATGAACGCTTACACCTAGCTCAGCAGCATTGCCAAGCTTTAGCTCGCCCCTTGGTGTATTGCAACTTGGTGGGTGGGCAAGATGAATTGTTGTTTGACGGTGCTTCTTTTGCTTTGAATGCCGCTGGCAAAGTGATTGCTCAAGCCAAAGCCCTAGAAGAAGATGGTTTGTTGGTGAATTTGCAAGTGAGTCAGCAAGGCTGGGAGGCAAGTTCAAATGCTAGCAGTGCCATTAAAAGCTGGCCAGAAGACCTTGCCTATTTATATGGCGCTCTAGTGTTAGGTTTAAAAAACTATGTGAATAACAGTGGTTTTAAAGGCGTGGTTTTGGGCATGTCGGGCGGCTTAGATTCAGCCTTGTCTGCGGCGATTGCCGTGGACGCCTTGGGTGCCGACAGGGTAATGGGTGTAATGATGCCCTACCATTACACAGCGGCGATTAGCATTGCCGATGCAGAAGAGGAAGCAAGGCTGTTAGGGGTGGAATATCGGGTTATTCCTATAGCGCCGATGGTCGAAAGTTTTATGGCTGGCTTGGCAGATAGCTTTGCCAGCACTACAAAAGATGCTACTTATAAAGACGTGACGGAAGAAAACCTACAAGCCCGTTGCCGTGGTGTATTGCTTATGGCCTTGTCGAATAAAAAAGGTTTAATGCTGTTAACCACGGGTAATAAAAGCGAATTGGCGGTGGGTTATTGCACCCTTTACGGTGATATGGCCGGTGGTTTTAATGCCATTAAAGATGTGTATAAAACCAAAGCTTTTGAGCTATGCACTTGGCGTAACAGCCAAGGGTATGTGATTCCTCAGCGAGTGATTGACCGCCCACCTTCAGCTGAACTTGCCCCCGACCAAAAAGATGAAGATTCTTTACCGCCCTACCCAGTACTAGACAAACTGCTGCAAGGCTACATAGAAGAAGATTTATCTGCCACAGATTTAATTACCGCAGGCTTTAAGCAAGAGGATGTATTGCGGGTGGTTAAACTGGTGGATATGAATGAATACAAACGCCGCCAAGCTGCCCCAGGTACACGGGTTACGCCTAAAGCTTTTGGTAAAGATAGGCGTTATCCGCTAGTCAACAAATGGCCTGTTTTGTAAAAAATCTAAAGAGTGGCGAGGTTTTCTTACGGCAAAGGCAGGTTACGGCTAATTGCAACTTCAAGTTGTGAGCGAATACTTGGATTAGGTGGAAGCTTTAAATCTTGAAGGTAAGAAAGCTGTTGAAAGACGTATTTTCTGTAGCTACTCCAAGGGTAATCTTTGGGTGTTTCGCACAAGCCTTCAGTAACGGGTTTATAAACTAAGTAGTGAAGTGTGTTTTTTAGCCAAAAATCACTTTGTAAAGGTGATGCCTTAAAACGATCCTTCCAAAGCGTGCCGCTAAGTTTTTCTTTCAAATTTAGGTAGCGCACATAGCGCCGTCCTAGAGCTTGCATTAGCTTAGAAATATCTTCACCACAAGAAGGTTCTAGCACTAGGTATATTTGTTTGGGCAATAATAAATAAGCATGAAGAATACAATTATGTATTAAAGCTTCTTTATTTAACCAGTGTAAATATTGTTGGTAGTCTTGATTGTCAGAAAATGCATTTCTTTGATTAATAGCCTGATAATTAATTAAGTGCGGTTGTTGGTCTATTAGTAACCTTTTTGGCCTTGCCACGTCTACACTCCTTGTTTTCATTGCAATACTTAATGTGCAAATAACATGCCATGATTTTTAGTGATATTTTCCTGATAAAGCGGCAGCTTATAGCCGTTTTAGATATAGGGTGGCAAGGTTTTGCCTAGTCTTTACGTGGGGTCAGAGTAAAGCCAAATAAGGCTTGTAGCTAAGTTTTAGTGTTGATATAACTAGTTCAACTTTAGTTGTGGCTAACTAATCAATTATTTATTCAATAGGTGGTTATGTTATGAATGTTAATAGCGTTAATCCTTTACAAGTAAAAAGTGTAGCTGCTGTTGAGCAAGCTAAACTTACAAAAAGCCATAAAGCTAATGAGGTTAACCAAGCAACCAGCGAAGAAAAGAAACCTTATACTAGCTATGATTTAACCAGTATTACTGGGCCTGAAATTATAGAGTTGTCAGATAGGTTATTTAATGAGGGTTTAATTAATAAAGATGAAAAGTCTAGTCTTTTTTATCTTGCATTGAATACATCGGGCGTAATCTATCATTTAAATAATACCTTAGGCTCAATGACACATGCAGAGTATCAAGAGAAAATGAATAGCGAAAAAATGAACCTTTATGAAAACTTTGTTAGCTCAGTTAGTGGTGCTAAGTATATGGGCGAAGATGAAAGGGCAGAAGAGTATCAAAAGCTTTTAGATAAAGTTATAGGTATTTTTCAGCCTGAATATCAAAAGCCTTTGTTAGATGTAATGGCTTAGGTGGTTTTACTAGTATAACTTTTTTATTTTTATCTTCGAAGCCTATTGGCTATGGCTGTATACTGCCTTAGCCAATAGCCTGCTCATGTATAGTGTTATGTTTTTGTCTGAACCATAGATTCTATGATTGATAAAGCGTCTTTTGGCTCCAAATTAAAAAAATCATAAAGTGGGCCAAGAAATAAGTCTTTATTCAACATAGGGTTTTTACTAAATAGTCCGCCACTAATGATGTCATTTAATAAAGTATCGAGGGACGATTCTAGGTTATCGCTGGGTGAGCTTTCCGATTCTAAGCCTTGGAATCCCAGACCAGGAACATACGTTATATTTTTACCTGACGGAACGTGAACGCTATACTTTACTCCTCGTGATACCATATCTTCTACATAACGCTTATGGGAGAGGAAGAAGGCAGCTAGTTCTACATCTTCAATACTTTGGTCATTGGTTATGGCATAGTCATAAGCCGCCTGTAGTGATTCTCGGTCTCCTTGAGTAAGAAAGTAGAATCCATTTCCGCTTAACGCGGTCGCATCTGGGATAAAACCTTCAGGAGGTGGCTGAAGATAGTAAGGAATATCTTCACTGCCTTTGAACCCTTGGATAACTTCGCTGGCTGCATTTAAAATACTGGCTTCGTTACTGATAGATAGGCCTGAATTACTAGCTGTCGCTGGGCTATTAGATTCGGTATTTTCATTGTTGTCTTTAATGGGAGCTGTTTTTATATCAGAAGCTATTTGCTTACTGGTAGAAACATTTTCATTAGCTAAACGCTTTATTCCGTCCATTTTTGCATCCTTATCTAAGGTAACAATATAATTTTTTGATTGACCACAGAGTGAGGCAATACAATGGCTGATTACCTAGTAATCATAATCTACACGAAGTGTGTCAGGTGTACGACTTGTAGAGTAAACAGGATATGTGCCGCTGCTGCCAACAGTCTTAAATTTCATATAAAACCGACCCCGAGCATCTTCACCATCAAAAGTAACTTAATTTTGACTCTCCTCTGGACTAAATACCGTCTTTATTTACAGCTATGCTGTTATGTGAGAGTAATCAAATAAAATTATTTTGCAATAAATTCACCTGTTTACTCTGACCCCATAGATAATGAGCTGAAAATATAGGTGATATCGGCAATTTATAGTCGTTTTAGATGTGGCTTGGCAAGGTTTTTCCTAGTCTTTACGTGGGGTCAGAGTAAAGTCAAAAATTACTAGTTAAAGGCTTGGTCGACTGATATAAAGACTCAGGAAGTAAGAGTTATGTCTTCTTTTATCTTACTAAAGTATTTAATTACAAGGAAATCAAGGTCATGAAAAATATTGTTTTGTCTGTAAGTTTTTTAGCAGCTTTTTTTGTATTTGGTGTGCAAGCAGAAACAGCTGGTTTAGCAGGTAAGGAGGTAGTGCTTGTTAAGGAATACACTAAAGAACTTGGAAAAATAAGCTTGAACATTAATGAAGATAGCCCTTTAAATACCTATATTTTGAATAGTATTGAAGGTATTCAGCCTTATGCGCCAGCACCTTCTATTACCAGTGTTTCTATACATGCAGTTGGGTCGACCAATTGTGGTTGGGAAGATATAGGTTTAAATCAATACACTACCTACTGTGACCATGGTGGCGTGGAATTAAAGGCTGTTGCTTTGGTGGTTGGTTACGGAGGTAATAGACTAGCATGGATGAACGGCAACCTATTAAACTCTTCAAAAAACTATGACAATGATCCAGTTTGCATTAATAATGGTCAACCTAATATTGGCTGTACTCAAGGTGGAGTTGCGGTTGCCTATTTAAGGTATTATAACTTAGATGGCTATGAAAATGGTAAATTTGAATTTCAAGATACTTCAATGAATGCACCTTGGAACACCATGTCAACTTATATCTTTATTCAGTAGGGGTTATTATGAATATCACCGCAATGAACTTATCTCAAGTAAAAAGTGTAGCTGCTGTTGAACAAGCTAAACTTACAAAAAGCCATAAAGCTGATGAGGTTAACCAAGCAACCAGCGAAGAAAAGAAACCTTATACTAGCTATGATTTAACCAGTATTACTGGGCCTGAAATTTGGGAATTGTCAGATGAGTTATTTAATGATGGTTTAATTAATAAAGATGAAAAGTCTAAGCTTATTAAGCTTGCATTGAATACATCGGGCATAATCTATCATTTAAATAATATCTTAGGCTTAAATAATACCTTAGGCTCAATGACTCATGCAGAACTTCAAGAGAAAATGAATAGCGAAAAAATGAACCTTTATGAAAACTTTGTTAGCTCAGTTAGTGGTGCTAAGTATATGGGCGAAGATGAAAGGGCAGAAGAGTATCAAAAGCTTTTAGATAAAGTTATAGGTATTTTTCAGCCTGAATATCAAAAGCCTTTGTTAGATGTAATGGCTTAGGTAGCTTTACTGATATAAATAAAATAGGGAGGTTAATTATGAATGTTTCTATGTCGCTTAGTTCTCAGGTTCATTCAGCAGCGGCTTATTCAGCTAATGCTAGTAAAAAGCCACAAGAAGCCATTTTTTCTACTGATAAAAAGCTAGAAATAGGCTTGGAGGATATAGAAGACAGCGCTGCTAAGATAAAAATTGATATGCGGAATATTTCATACGCAGAGTTACAAGATTTAATTAAAACAGCTGTAGATGAAGGCTTAGTTCCTAAGGATTTTATTTTCCCACAGCCTTTGCCACCTAGCCCTTTTATGACGCGTGAGGAGTATGCTAATCATAAATTTGATTACTTAGGCCAGCAGGAGTCAGTGTTTGCTTTTAATAAAAGCCAAGGTGAAGGTACTAGCAATCTGAATGAAGTTATCAATATTTTAACGCAGTTCCACTCACCAAGAAGCGGTAGTAATGCTGTTGGTTTATCTGGGTCATCTAACAGACCACCCCTTGCTACTATTGCTACACAGGAATGGAAGCAATGGACTGATGAAGAAACAGTTAAGCAGCAAAGGCTAGAGTTTCTTTTGAAAACAGCTTAATGGGCTGTTTTCAATTAACCTTGTTAAAATAAATCAAATGAAAGTATTTGCAATAAGGTTTTGTCTGGTTTACCCACAAGGTTAAGCTGAACAAAACCTTCTTTGCCTTTTAGCTGCTTTTTGATGAAAGGTGGTAGTATGATCCTGTATTAAAAGCTTTTATAGTATCTGATGACATGTGAGAGAGCCATTGGCGGTGTTCGTCATTAAACCAATCTGGTACTTCTTGATTGTCTGCTACTAGTTTATGGCGGTCAAATGATGGCCCGATATGATCTTTGTTAGGGTCGTTGATGTACGCTCTAAATGCCTCGTTAAATACTTGACCTGCTTTTTGAGTGGTATCTTCATTAATTTGCAATCCTTTGTTAGCCCATTCATCCAATAATGCCTTACCGAAAAACATCGCCCCTAATGCATGATCTCCCATTTTCCATACCGATGAATGGTTGTTTTCGACTGAGCTATTGCCCTCCAACTCCTTTGTGTCTGAATTAGAATCTCTGGCACCAGGTTGCGCCATCTGATTAACAAAGGTGTTGAAAAGCTGTGCAACTCGCGCATCGCTCGAAATGTTTAAGGTGTCATCTTTGCCAGTTGAGGCATGAGGGTTGTTAGGCACTTTATTGGCGTGGTTTTTTAAAGGTGTCGCAGCTTGGCTGCCACTTGGCTGGTTTAATTTAAAAATTTCCATGTGTTTTCCTGTGTTGTTACTTTATATTTTAAGGCTTCATTTTATTGATCTGTTTTATTATTTTATTCTAGTGTTAAATGGGCTCTTCGCATTTAAGGGTGTAGAAAAGATCTGGCTCACTAGAAAAGGAGTCGGGTTTCTTAGAGAATGTAAGTTCCAACACAAACAAAACTAAGTCCCCCGACATGAGCAATCTTACCTTTTCTACCCCTGACCTTTCCACCTTTTGCCAATTAAATAAACTCGGCCTTGTTGCCACTGGACAGCATATTACTGAAAAACACGCTGTTATTGAGTGCCGTTTCGCTCAATCGCCAGAGCCTTGCCCTGAGTGCGCTGCTTGTGGCAATTCACGTGGCACTATTGATAGGCGTCTTGCCCACGTGCCTTATGGTCAG
>NZ_JMLW01000048.1 GCF_000686905.1 Marinospirillum insulare DSM 21763 | reverse complement strand
TTTACTTTGCAGACCCTTATGCTTCTTGGCAACGTGGATTGAATGAAAATACAAATGGCTTAATACGTCAATACTGCCCCAAAGGTTCATGCTTTAAGCACTTAGATGATGAGCATTTTGAATTCATTATGCATCGTTTAAATAACCGACCTAGGAAAACACTTGGAATGAAAACACCAAATGAAGTATTGTTTGAAGAATTACAGGCTGTTGCACTAGCAAGTTGAATCCAAGATGTAAGAAAGTTACTTAATACACTTCAGCAAAGCTATTCAAAATCACCATATAGCGAAAGCGTATATCCTATCATCGAAGATATATTAAATTACGAAAAAAGAGATATTCCAAACCTATGCCTGTACTCTTATAAAAAGATTTTTAACTATTTAGGAATTAATAAAGAAATTATTTTCTCAACTGACTTAGAATACGACAGAACACAAGCAGCTGATCAAAAGCTTGTTTCTATTTGTAAAGAGTTAGGTGGTGCTGAGTATATAAATAGTCCCGGCGGTAGAGAACTTTATAATACAGAAATTTTTCAGCCACATGGAATTGAATTGAAATTTATTGAAACGAACATTGAAGAATACCCGCAGTATGGGGCAAAGGAATTTGTACCTTACTTGTCTATCATAGATATTTTAATGAACTTACCAAAAGAGCAAGTAATTGAGCAAATGAAAAGTTATAAGTTGGTAGATTAATGCAAATAAACAATAAACCTATCGGTGGTTATTTTGAGTTAGAACTTCCTAAAAGCCAAAACTACCCCTACCCAGAAGCTTTTAAATACCAATCTGCACGCTCGGCATTTTATGCATTATTAGAAAAAATAAAACCAAGTAAGGTTTACATGCCGCGCTATATTTGCGATACCATGATTGCGCCACTAAGAGCTTTGGCAATAGATATTGATTATTACAGCATATCTAAAGATTTAGACTGCAAGTTTACAGGCAGACTAAAAGATAATGAAATTTTGTTCTATGTGAACTACTTTGGCTTATGCACAAGCCACCAAGAAAATTTATTAAAAAAATATCCTGCTAATCAATTAGTTTTCGATCATTCACAAGCATTTTTTCAAAAACCTTTGGATGCTTTGGCAACAATATATTCTCCAAGGAAGTTCTTTGGCGTTCCAGATGGCGGACTTTTAGCTACTAATTTAGATATAACCGAACCTGAAGAAATAGATACTGGCTCTATAGATAGAGCGTCACATTTACTTAAACGGTTAGCAGGTGAGCCAGAAGATGGGTATTCAGACTATCAAGAGAATGAAAATAGTTTAAATAACCTACAGCCCAAGAAAATGTCGCAGCTAACAGAAAGATTGTTAGCTAGTATTGATTATGAGTCTATAAAAGAAATAAGAAATGCAAACTTTATCTATTTGCACGACAAGTTTAAACATTTAAACGAGTTAGAAATAGAAAGCTTTGATGCACCACTGTCATATCCGTTACTGTCATATCAAGATAGAGGGGTAGAATTAATTAAAAAAAGAATTTTTACCCCTACCTACTGGCCTGATGCGCTAGATAGATGTAAAGGAAATCAAGAAGAATATTTAATAAATAATTTATATCCCTTACCGATAGATCAGCGATACAGCAAAAATGATATGGATAGGCTTATAATCTCGTTAAAAATTAATTAAAAGGTTTGGATATGGCTGCATCTGAAAATCGTACTGAAAAATATGCACGTGTTGGTTCACTCGAAGACTTACTTAAAGAGTTGAATAAAAATTTAGCAGGGGCTAATAAGAAATATTTAGACGATAAATCGGAAAAGTTTTCTAAAGTTTTTATTGTGGGTCCACCCCGTTCTGGTACCACCTTGTTTACTCAATGGCTTGCTAATACTGGGCTGGTTTCTTATCCAACTAATTTATTATCACGATTTTATGGTGCGCCTTTGGTTGGGGCTAAAATACAACAACTGTTAACTGACCCTAAATATAATTTTCGTAATGAAATTTTAGACTTTAATTCTGATATTGACTTTAGCTCTGAAAATGGAAAAACCAAAGGCGCACTAGCACCTAATGAGTTTTGGTATTTTTGGCGCCGTTTTCTACCCTATGGTGAGCTAGATTATATGTCACCAGAAGAACTACATAAAAAAGCAAATTTAAGTGGATTTCGTGATGAGTTAAATGCTTTAGCAAACATTTTTGAAAAACCATTTGCCATGAAAGGGATGATTATGAACCAAAGCATCCCAGAATTAAATAAACAATTCGACAAAGCTTTGTTTATTCATATTCACCGTGATCCAGTGTTTAATATCCAATCTGCTTTGGAAGCTCGTAAACGCCAATATGGTGATATAAATACTTGGTACTCTTTTAAAATAAAAGAGTACCCTGAACTAAAAAACCTCGATCCACTTGAATCCGTTGCAGGTCAAATTACAGCTATTAATAAATCAGTAGAAAAAGGTATCTCAGGTTTACCTGAGCATAAAAAACTAGTAGTTCAGTATGAAGACTTCTGCAAACGACCAGAATACTATTATGGCTTATTAGTAGATAAAATAAAAACACATGATGGCTTGAGTAGCAATGTAGCTCCAAGTTACCAAGGTAAAAAATCTTTTAATATTACAAATAATTGGCGGATTATAGAATACAATAAAGTAGCTGCAAAAGAAACCATTTCAAAAAATTTAGGTCATTAGTATGAAATGCTATAGAGTTGAACTTTCACCTGAAGATTTTAATTCCAAAATAAAATTAATAGAAATAAAACACCTTGTTTGCAATAGATCCAGTATGCCTAGCTCTCCTAAATATACTAACACTGGCTATTGTTATATAATATTAAAATGTTCAGATTTTGAAGCGAAAAAATATATGGTAAAGGGAGTTTTAGTGGATGGATGTTATACAGTAATACCTTGCGAAATTTAATCAAAACTAACCAAAGCCCAACCATGCCCCTTACCCATCTCCAACGCCTTGAAGCCGAGTCCATTCACATTATGCGTGAAGTGGTGGCAGAAGCTGAAAACCCCGTCATGCTTTATTCCGTCGGTAAAGACAGTGCGGTGATGCTGCACTTGGCGATGAAGGCTTTTGCGCCTTCGTTACCGCCTTTTCCTTTAATGCACGTAGATACACGCTGGAAGTTTCGTGAAATGTACGACTTGCGTGACCAGCGTGTAAAAGAAACTGGCTTAGATTTGTTAGTACACATCAACCCCGAGGGTATTGAACAAGACATTAACCCCTTTACCCACGGTTCTGCGGTGCATACCGATGTGATGAAAACTGAAGGCTTAAAGCAGGCTTTAGATAAATACGGTTTTGATGCGGCTTTTGGTGGTGCGCGTCGCGATGAAGAAAAATCCCGTGCTAAAGAGCGTATTTTTTCTTTTCGTACTGAACAACACCGTTGGGACCCTAAAAACCAACGCCCAGAATTATGGAAACTCTATAACGCCCGTAAACACAAGGGCGAGTCGATGCGTGTTTTCCCGATTTCTAACTGGACTGAGTTAGATATTTGGCAATACATATATTTAGAAGGCATTCCTATAGTGCCCTTGTATTTTGCTGCTGAACGCCCTGTAGTCGAGCGTGATGGCACGCTGATTATGGTGGATGATGAGCGTATGCCTTTAAAGGATGGCGAAGTGCCGATGATGAAAAAAGTGCGTTTCCGTACTTTGGGCTGTTACCCCTTAACTGGCGCGGTGGAATCCAACGCAGAAACCCTACCCGAAATTATTCAAGAAATGCTGTTAGCCAATACTTCTGAACGCCAAGGTCGCGTGATAGATCACGATGCGGCTGCTTCCATGGAAAAGAAAAAGCAGGAGGGCTACTTCTAA
Organism: Marinospirillum insulare DSM 21763; assembly: GCF_000686905.1. GTDB lineage: Bacteria > Pseudomonadota > Gammaproteobacteria > Pseudomonadales > Halomonadaceae > Marinospirillum > Marinospirillum insulare. The sequence goes on along the minus strand of NZ_JMLW01000048.1, from coordinate 5,411 downwards.
TGGCGGAATTATCTGATTTAATTGCTACCGATATCGAGCAATACCTAAAAGCCCACGAAAACAAAAGCCTGTTGCGTTTTATTACCTGCGGCAGTGTCGATGATGGTAAAAGTACTCTAATTGGGCGTTTGCTGTTTGAATCTAAAGTCTTGTTTGAAGACCAGTTAAGCAGCATAGAAGCCGATTCTAAAAAACACGGTACACAAGGCGAAGAACTGGATTTAGCCCTACTGGTTGATGGCCTAGCCGCCGAGCGTGAACAAGGCATTACTATAGACGTAGCTTATCGTTTTTTCTCCACTGACAAACGCAAGTTTATTGTGGCGGACACTCCTGGGCATGAACAGTACACCCGTAACATGGTCACGGGCGCTTCCACGGCTGATGCGGCGATTTTAATGGTCGATGCACGTAAAGGTATTTTGACCCAAACCCGTCGCCACAGTTACTTAATGGCTTTAATTGGTATTCGTAATCTTGTGGTTGCCATTAACAAAATGGATTTAGTGGATTATTCCGAAAGCGTTTACAACCAAATCGTTGCCGACTACCAAGCCTTTGCACAGCAAATTGGCATAGAAAATATCACCTTTATTCCCTTGTCGGCTTTTAAAGGCGACAACATCACCACCAACAGCCAACGCACCCCTTGGTATCAGGGGGTGCCGTTAATGCACTATTTAGAAAACGTGGAACTCGACAATGAGCGTTTACAAAACGCACCCTTTCGTTTGCCAGTGCAGTGGGTTAACCGCCCTAATTTAGATTTTCGCGGGTTTGCTGGCACGATTGCCAGTGGTGTGGTGCAAGTGGGTGATGCCATACAGGTACAGCCTTCGGGCCGAACCAGTCAAGTAGAACGCCTTGTGTTGGGTGATGATGACTTACCAGTAGCCGTAGCAGGCCAGTCGATTACCCTAACCCTTACCGATGAAATTGATGTTTCGCGCGGTGATGTCATAGCCGCCCAAACTTCACCCCCTGAAACTGCCGACCAGTTTGAAACCAACCTAGTGTGGCTGCATGAAGAAGCTTTGCTACCCGGCCGGCGTTATTTAATGAAAATTGGTACTAACACCGTTTCAGCGCAAATCAGTGAAATAAAACACCAAGTTGATATTAATACCCAAGAATTATTACCTGCCAAAACCTTGGAATTAAATGCCATAGGCGTGTGCAATCTTTCGCTTGATCGAGCCATCGCCTTTGATGCTTATACAGCCAACCAAGATACAGGCGGTTTTATTTTAATCGACCGGCTAACCAATAACACCGTGGGCGCTGGCATGTTGAACTTTGCCCTGCGCCGCAGCCAAAATATTCACCTACAACCCTTAGATGTAAACAAAGCCGCTCGTGCTGAAGCCAAGCAACAAAAACCCTGTGTGCTTTGGTTTACCGGCTTATCGGGGTCGGGTAAATCCACCATTGCTAACCAAGTAGAAAAGCAACTCCATGCACTAGGCCAACATACCTACTTGTTAGATGGCGATAACGTGCGCCACGGATTAAACCGTGATTTAGGCTTTACCGATGCCGACCGAGTAGAGAACATTCGCCGTGTGGCTGAAGTCAGCAAGTTAATGGCGGATGCAGGCTTAATTGTACTTACCGCCTTTATTTCTCCTTTTAGAGCCGAACGTAAAATGGCCAAAGATTTAATGGCCGAAGGCGAATTTTTAGAAGTCTTTGTAGATACACCTTTAAGCGTGGCAGAAGAACGTGATGTAAAAGGCTTATACAAAAAAGCCCGCGCTGGTGAATTGAAAAACTTCACCGGCATAGATTCTGCCTATGAAATCCCCAAAGCACCGGCTATACACATTAACACCACAAAACAAACCGCCGAAGCCGCTGCCGATGAAATAATTCAAGCGCTTATAGAGCGTGACATTATTGATGGTTAAACATAAAACCTAATGTTCAATTTGCTCGTGCTTTCAGGCGTATTAGTTGGTTTAATCGGTACATTAATTTTTACCCGATTCAAGCCCATTTATGTTTTTGGTACTGCCTTGCTGGTGGTTTATTTCACAGGGCAAATAACCAGCCAGCAGCTATTAAGTAACTTTGTGAACCCTGCTTTAGTAAGTTTATTTTTGCTGTTAATCGCTGCCGTTGCCTTAGAAAAAACCCGCCTAGTGCAAGGTTTAGCCAGTAGCTTACTTAAAGGTAAAGAGCGTTTTGTGCTGCTAAAATTGATGTTTAGTGCTGGAATGCTTTCTTCTGTCACCAATAACACTGCGGTGGTTGCCACCCTAATGGGCCCAATTGGGCGCAACCAACAAACACCGCCCAGCCGTTTACTAATTCCTTTGTCTTACGCGGCTATTTTAGGCGGTACGCTCACCTTAGTGGGTACTTCAACTAACTTAATCGTGCAGGGGTTAGCGCAAGATGCAGGGTTAGAAGGTTTTAACTTTTTTGACTTCACACTAATAGGCTTACCCATTTTTTTATTGGGCATTTTACTGATTAGCTTCATCTATAAACTGCTGCCCAACAATGGCTTTACTAGCCAAAAAACACCCAGCCATTATTTTACTGAACTCACCTTGGCAGCTCACTCGCCCCTAGTCGGGAAAAGCATTAACGAAGCAGGCTTACGCCAATTAGAAACTTTATTTTTGGTGGAAGTGATACGCGGTAGCGAGTTGATTTCACCTGTAAAACCCACCGAACGCTTACAAGCCAACGACCAGCTAGTTTTTTCAGGCGATATAAACCAAGTACACCTGCTAGAAGCCCTACCCGGTTTAGAGCTAGATGAAGGTGTGGTGGATTTACCCAAACATAACCTAGTGGAAGTGGTGATTAGCCCCACATCTGCCTTAATCAATAAAAGCATTAAAGACGCTAATTTTAGAAGCCAGTTTGATGCGGCTGTAGTGGCAGTTAAGCGCGGTAATCAAAAACTCTCCGGTGGTTTAGGTGCTTTGCAATTACGCCCAGGCGACTTGCTGGTATTAGCCGTGGGTGTAGACTTTAGCCAACGCACTAACCTAGCCAGAAATTTTATAGTGGTGAAGGGCGTAAAAGCCCCACAGCAACACCAAGGTAAAAACGGAGTTTTAATACTTCTAAGCTTTTTAGCTGCTTTGTTTACTGCCGCCACAGGTTTTTTAACCTTATTAGATGCACTTTTATTACTGGTGGCAGGCTACCTAGCCACAGGCGTGTTAAGCATTACCGAAATACGCCGCCGCGCCCCTTTTGAATTATTGCTGGTTATCGGCTGCTCCCTCGGCATCGCCCAAGCCATGCTTAGTTCTGGTTTAGCCGACCTACTAGCAGAACAAATCATTAGCCTGTTTTCCATCTGGGGCTTAACTGGCGCACTCATTGGGCTTTACCTAACTACCTGGCTATTAACTGAACTGATTACCAACAACGCCGCAGCAGCTTTAGCCTTCCCGATAGGCTTAGCCATAGCGCAACAATTTGGAGTGGATGCCAAACCGCTACTACTAACCATCGCCTTCGCCGCCAGCGCATCCTTTATAACCCCCTACGGCTACCAAACCAACTTAATGGTTTATACCGCAGGTAATTACAGATTTGTGGACTACCTTAAAACAGGCTTACCCTTAGCAGTGGTTTATGGGGTGGGGGTTTGTGGAATGGTGGTTTGGGTATTTCTGTTTAATAAAATGAATTAAATGCTCTACTTAAATTCTTAGAAGGCTACTATGGAAAAGCTATTTTTACATATTGTATTAGATGAAAAATTTCCCGACTCTGCACATGATTTATTTGAAGCCACATCACCCAATACAAGCGATTACATACTTTTAGGGAAAAAACATCCAATAAAGCATCTTAAAAAAATTCAGCCAAAAAGAATAAATTACACAAAAATATTAAATCCACTATTTATAAGTTCGCTAAAAAAATATCAAGCAGTATTTATGCACGGTATGACAAAACTAAATTTAGAAATAATAGCCCGCTCCAGTAATAAAGTTAATTTTGTCTGGATAGGAATGGGGTTTGATTACTATGATTTAATTTATAACGATGATAATAAACTTTATGAAAAAGGCACATTAAACTTAAAAAAAGAATTAGATAGACAAACAGAAAAAAAACAAAAAAACACCAAAATAAAATTTAAGATAAAAAATAAAATACATCAGATTTTATATCGAAAGCACAAAAACAAGAAAAAAATACTGAATAAAATAAACTACTTCTCCCCCGTTTTAGAGAGTGAATACAATTTAATAAAAGAGAAGTATAGTGACTTTAAGCCTAAGTATGTTTTCTGGAATTATGGAAATCTAGGTAAGGCAATTACTACATACAAAGAAAGTGAAACGAATAAAGAAACAAGTATATTACTAGGAAATAGTGCAACAGCAACTAACAACCATAAAGAAGTAATAGAGTTACTAAGTAAAACCAACCTAGATAAAATAGACAAAGTAATAATGCCACTAAACTATGGCAGTAAAATATACGCTGAAAAAATAAAAGAATTTGGTGTTAAAAAAATTGGTGAAAAAATTAAAACTATTGAAGATTTTATCCCACCCAATGATTATATGAAGCTACTAGAAACATGTAAAACAGTAATAATGAACCATAAAAGACAACAAGCTGGTTTTAATATATCAGCAACACTATACTTTGGCTCGAGAGTAATTTTAAATGAAAAAAACCCATTTTATAAATACTACAAAAATGAAGGAGTTATACTAAATAACATTAAAGAACTATTAGATGATCCATCATTATTACACAAGGAACTAAGTGTAGAAGAAAAGTTAAAAAATAAAACAATAATTACAAAATTAAGATCTTGGGATACCGCGCTAGAAAAAACCAAACAATTAATAGAAACAGTTTCTAAAAAAAATACCTGAAATATTTAGATTTATGTTATTGCAACATTAAAAATGTTTTATATTAAAAGTTAAAAACGGAGATTCAATGAAGCAAAATTTAACTCTAAGTCAACTAAAAAAAACCTCTCCAACTTTCATACTTGGCAATCAAAAATCTGGAACAACAGCTATAGCTGCTTTACTAGCTCAAGCGACAGACTCCTCAGTTGCACTTGATAACGTAAAAGCAATCTTGGATTCAACTTGCTAGTGCAACAGCCTGTAATTCTTCAAACAATACTTCATTTGGTGTTTTCATTCCAAGTGTTTTCCTAGGTCGGTTATTTAAACGATGCATAATGAATTCAAAATGCTCATCATCTAAGTGCTTAAAGCATGAACCTTTGGGGCAGTATTGACGTATTAAGCCATTTGTATTTTCATTCAATCCACGTTGCCAAGAAGCATAAGGGTCTGCAAAGTAAAAGTCACAATTCAGTGCTTTTGCAATGGCTTGATGCTCAGCAAACTCTTTACCATTATCTGCCGTTAGAGTATGTACTAAACCAACAGAAGCAAAGGGTG
>NZ_JMLW01000047.1 GCF_000686905.1 Marinospirillum insulare DSM 21763 | reverse complement strand
AGGGCAGATATTTGGTATCGTTGCTCTCTGGTGAGCTGTGTGTAGTGTCTCATGTTTGCTTCTCATTCTTGGTCGATTGAAAAGCATAAGATGCTACAGCAGCTTGCCATCCAATCCTAGTTTAATGAGTTGCACTTGAGAGTTGAATCCAGGAATCTTAATTTATTTTTGTAAAGCTTTATCGTTAAATGCTTTAAATCTTTTTTCAACTCTTTAATAGATTTCTCAATCTCTTCATTGGACTTTTTTATTAATTTTGACTCTTTGTTGTATTTGTAAGCCTGCTTGTAATAATTGCTTGGTAGTTCACTTACACCTGTTTTGTAAGCAAGAACAAGGCAGAAAATAAAAGTTAACAAAATGAATGCTATTAATATCATAGATGGGCTAAAGCTGCTGTTCTCTATGAAAGCTAATAGATGCTTATCAGCCTTGTTAAAAATACTCATAATTTACATTATCTCGTGTAAAGATGGTTTCGGTATTTAGATAAATCAATAAATAGTATAGATTCTTTAAGGTACTCTTGGTTAACATACTTAATTCCTTTCGGGTCATTAATCCACTTTTTTTTATCCTTTAAATACTTCCAACTACCGCAGTCTGAATTTGCAGCGGACTGTATCAACCTTAAGTAGTTTTTTAAAGTGCTGGCGTAGATAGTGCCTTTTATTTTATTATGAGCTTTAGCTTCAGCATGTAGCCATAAAACTCTTTTACGCTCTTGAGTTTCATACATGCTTTCAACCATTTCAATAGCAAATAAATCACCATTTTTATATCTGATTAATGCATCGGGTATTTTTTTACCTTCATTAAATAAAAGATTATTATTAAATCGTAACTGCCTATCGTTGATAACTTCAATCCCTGATCCTGTTTTTTCCTTAGCTTCTTTTTCTAGTTTCAGTATTAAATACTGAACTGCAAGGTCATGCTGAACTTGTTTTAAGCCTAACCTGCTTACATATATAGCAGGTTTCATATCAATCCATCGGCTTTCAGCCATAATTCGAGCGGCATGTTCTGCACCTAACTCTTTTAAATAATAAACATGACTAGGCATACCTGGCCCTTTAACACGGGCAATTAAACCTTTTTTTTCATAGCTGGCTACTGTGGACATAACCGATCTATAGCCAACACCCCACAATTTGCCCAGCACGTAGTGGTCTGAAAACTTCCACCGCCAGAGCCACCTGAGCATAAGGTTGAGCTTGTCTGATGCACGTTTTGCAGAGTCTTTACCACTAAATGCAATCGTGCTTTTTCTGTCGTTCACGTAAAACCACCTATACACTGAGCTATGCATAGGGCTATAAATGCCTGTGCATAGCAAAAATGAGTATTTTTGCACAGGTAAGTGTATAGCAAAGATTAAAACTGTGAAGCATTGCAGTGTTTTTTGATTTTGTTTCACTCAGCATGAGAGAGCTGAGTAGTGGCTGCTGTTGCAGGTCTACGCAAAAGAGCGTGCGACTCGATACAAAAAGAGTATCGTCCACTAAACAAAAGCATAAAAACCTGCATACCCCGTACTTCGTGGCTTACATGTAAGCCACTACGCGGCTAACGCCTTGTGCTTTAAGGAAAATGTATTTTCCTTGGCGCGACTTTTGTCTTGCAGCTACGTAAATTGCAGTGCAATTCCCTGCGCGGCTAAAGCCTTGCCTACGTGATAATTTATAAATTATTCACTGCGCGTCACTGGAGTCCATCCGTGACTTGCTTCAGCCGCCGATTGCATCGGCCACCCCGCTTCGCGGGCTTCGAAAGCCAGCCGAGGAACGAGGCTGTTTTGCTTTCTTGGTTTCGTGTGAAAAGAGCACACTCAACGCGCTGGAAAAGAGCCAGCGCCCCTTGAACCTGGGTGGCCTATGCAGGCGGCTGAATGCTGCACATCCTTGTGCAGCCGATCAAGCGCTTTCCTTAATACGATAACCCTGTATTAAAGAGCCTTGCGCTTAATCTTGTTACTCCACTTCCTTAATGCGATAACCCTGCATTAAGGAGCCTGTTTCGTAACTAAAAACAAATCCAGTTAAAACTTTCCTTAATACGGTAGCTCTGTATTAGGGAGCCTTAGTTTTTCCTGTTTTTGTTTTTTCGTTCCTAGCAATAATTTCGCAGGCTTCATATCTAAGCTAGTCACTTAAAAGAAACAGTATCGGCCTATAATACGATGCCCCAGTATTACTACCGGCCTGATACTGCAAAACCCCAACCCCAACCCCAACCCCAACCCCAACCCCAACCCCAACCCGAAAAAAAATACTTAAGCCTTAACCAAAACTTATGCTTCACAAAGTTTTGTTATGCGATACCATCAATTTAGCTAGTGTTTTTTAGCTTTATTGGTGTATTGCTTTTTATTACCATAAAGATATACAAGTATTCTGTAATAGAAAATTAAATTGAGATTTTTTATATGACAAAAAAAAGCCATAAGCGATTTGCCTACCCTTGGGGTATTATTGTTATATTATTTATGTATCCTGCTTGGGGGATTATTGCTTCTATTGCTTTTTTTATTGCTATGGTGATGGGTAGTACTGCGCCTGATTATTTAGAATTTGGCAGAATAAAACATAGAACATTTACACATTTACCTTGGCTTTGGGTGTTTTGTTATGCTTTGGGTGTCTCTGTAACTAGTCATTTTGATATGAGCTTAATTGCATCTTGCATCGTTGCTGGTATTTGTTTGGGTGCTATATCGCATTGGGTCGGTGATTTAGGAACACCTATGGGCGTGCCTATTTTAAGCACCAAAAAAAGGTATTCTTTAAATATGTGGAAGACAGGACATATTTCAGAAATTAAACCTATTATAATGGCGTGGCTAGCTGTGATCGCTTTGGCTGGATTCAAGGTTTTGCATCCTGATTTATAATGTTTTAAGTTTAGAAGGTGTGCGTTTGTCTGCAAGATTTTGCTAACCAAGCAAAAAACACTGTATTATTAATTATACCCACAAGGAGAATTTAGAAGCATGAAAGAGCAAGAATACGCAGGGTTTTGGATTAGATTCGGTGCGTCTCTAATCGACTTAGTAATAATGTTTATCGTTACTTCTGTCCCGCTTTCGTTTATTTATGGCGAGGAATACTGGCTAACTAATCAGTTCATCTATGGTTTTTGGGATGTGCTGCTGGGATGGGTCGCGCCCATTGTTGCAACAATTTGGTTTTGGCTACGATTTTTGGGCACACCAGGGAAAATGGCAACCAAACTAAAAATCGTCGATGCAAAAACTGGAAATAAGCTATCTCTCGGGCAAGCTATCGGTAGATATTTCGCTTATATACCAGCAATGCTACCTTTGGGGCTAGGGCTTATCTGGGTTGGTATAGACAAAAAGAAACAAGGCTGGCATGACAAATTAGCTGGTACCGTTGTCATCAGAACCAATGAGTCAGAGCCAGTAAAATTCGGTGAATAAGGTATAACAAAGCAAATGCACTCGGACGGTAAAAAGCGCCGCTTTGCTCTGCTTTTTGCCGCCGGTGATTTGCGACGTTATAAAGTTGACTCTATGAAAAGATTACTGTTTTTTTTATTGGCCTTTATTTTTGTAGGAAATGCGTTTGCTGCCGAAGCACGTAGTTATGAGCAGGGTTGGTTTTGGGGTGAGCGTTATCAGGAAAAGGAAGAAAAAAATGAACCTGAAGAAGAGTTAATTGAAGAGAGCCAATTAACTGAAAACGAGCCAGAAGAAAAATCGAAAGATTGCACTAACCCTTTAGAGTGGGATGTTAGCTGTGGGTTTGTGCATCCTAAGCGTGATTATGACTTTAGCCAGGTGCAATTTAAGGAGCTAACAAAGCAGTTGGCCATGTATCCAGAAGATGTGTCACGTGTTTTGCAGTATCAAAAATTTGTGCATTGGGCAGTTGACCAAGCGGTAACTGCGGCGAAAAGTGCGGAGTGGAATATTATTCAAAACCAAGATATGAACCCCTTTATTGAAAACCCTATCGGTTCATTCGGAATGAGAGCAGCAGCTAGGGCACTAACTGATCACAACAAAACAGTGGTGCAAGATATTGCTGAACAAGGTGGTTTTTTGGTGATGTTCACACGTAACGATTGTGTTTACTGCCACAAAATGTATCCAACTAACTGGCTGATGGCTCAGGAACTAGGTTTGGATTTATACAATGCACCATTAGACGGAGTGTGCTTAGAAGGATTTGATAAGAGCTTTTGTTATGCAGGGGATGATGTAGAGCTTGCAGCTCAATATTTAGATGTGTTTATGGTGCCAGATTTGTTTTTACATTTACCTAAAGATGATGTGTGGATACGTGTATCAAGTGGTGTCGAGGCACAAGAGACCATCAAACGTAGATTAGTTACTTTTTTTGGTGCTGCAAAAAATGCAGCTCAAAAAGGTTTAAAAAATGCAGCTAGTGAAAACCGTCCAGCGGTTAACTTTGAGTCAAAAGATATTTTTGAACGGGCTAGGGAAGGTGTTGGGGTTGCTGCTGGTGTTATTAAACAAGGTGAGGCAAAAAATGCAGATAAATAACAAAAAGCGTATAGCTAAGAAGTTTCTTAGTTGTGCAATGGCTTTTACTTTGGTTTTTACTAGTGCTGCTCCTGCCAATGCTAGCTTACAAAATGCTATCAATAATATTGCCACTTCGCAGGGTGGTATGGGTACTGCTCTTGATCCACATACTTTCAGGACATCAACCCAAAGTGGTTTTCATGCTGGGTCTGTCAATATGCGTTTTCCCGTCAAGGCAATCAATTTAGTTAGCGTTGAACGAGCCAGTGTGAACGTGGGTTGTAATGGTGTCAGTATTACATTTGGGGGGATGGCTTTTATCAGCGCTGATGAAATCATCCAGTATCTCAAGACGATTGCTAAGGGTGTGCCTGCTCTTATTTACTCGATGACTTTAAAGGCCATTGCAGCTCCGTTAGAGGCTTCTCTTAATAAACTATATGCAACCATGGAGCGATTATCTGCCTCATTAAAAAACTCGTGTGAAGCTAGTCAGGCACTTGTGGGGATGATGGGCAATATTGATATGGGTGGGGGTGAAAGTGCTAGTAATGTTTTTGGTGGTATGGCTGGCGGGCTTGGTAAAACAGGAGCAAATGCTATTGGCGGTATTGATGCTGGATTAAATGCTGGGCTGGATCTTGGTACAGAAGGCATGGATTGGGTATCAGGTCTAATGGATGGGGGTGTTAAAGGTGTTGACCCTAAAGCTGAGTTAAAGGTTAAGGAGTGTATGCAGCTAGCCAGAGAATATGGGGTTACGGATAACATTGAAAAAACTGATATTTGTGAACCAGGCGGGTCTTTTGTTACCAGCTATAAGCAAATTGAAACCATAGCAGCACAAACAAGTACAGCTGAAAAAGATGTTTGGTTAAAAATGGCTAATAGAAACGGTAATATTACTTGGAATGCGTTACAGGCCTATGGTGTAGCACCAGATAATAGTGGTCATGCTGAAGAAGCTAATAATGATTTTTCTAAATCTATCCAAGGCAACCTTGCTTTTGCCAATTTGATGCTGTCTATGCTTGGATTTGACTTAAAAAAAGAGGGTGAAGACCCTATAAAGCGCCCTGCGACAATTTCTGGGCAAGATGTAATTTCGCTTTTTATGTGTGGTAAACCCCAAGCTATTAGAACCATGGCTGCATCTATTCCTTCAGAAATAGCAAAACAAAATACTAAGCAGCGTTTAGTCAGTTGGTGTGAAGCTAAGCTAGCAAAAGCTGGTGATAAGGTTTTTTACCAATGCCCTTCTGAGTCATTCAACCTTAAAGATGGTAACTGCTTAAATCCTGCCACTCCATCACTTGATAGTTTTGACCATTCGTTTATTGGCACAACATCCAGTGGTGGTATTTTGTTTTATATCGCGGACCTTATGGATTCTTCAGTGCAAAAAGCAGCGGCAGGTGGTACGGACGCAAAGTTTGATCCTCCTGAGCAAAAGCTTATGGCTTTGTCACCTATCCCCATTTATGAGGTTTATAACATTGCCGCAGCCACGCCTACAGTTGCCGCCCAGCTTTTAGAAGCTAATGCATTGTTAATTTCTTACGGTGTGGTTAATGCCATGTTAACTGAAATGATAGCGTCTGTAGTGACACCAAAGCATGACGATATCAACACAATTTTTACTAGCTTGCCCAATGAAATTCATAAAATAATGTTTGATATGCAAGATGAAATAGCAGTTTCTTACGCGCAAGAGGTTAAGTATGTTGATTTTTATAAACAGCGTATAGAAAACATTATGTCAACAATCAAGTCCATCAACAAAGATGTCTTGGAAGGCAGTATGGCAATTGGGCTAGATGGACAGAGTTTTGTCGAAGGCTTGTCAAAAATGTCGGGGCGTTAAACATGATTAACTCACGGATAAAGCTTTTTGTTTTTTTAGGCTTGCTATTGCTATCCGCAGGTACGGTTAACGCATCCCCCATGGGGGGTGATTATTGGGAATTTAATGCCTATGCCAATGCAGATGCAGTCGCAGATATATTGAATGCTTTATCTGGCATTGTTAAAAGTGGTGGGTTCAAGAGCATTTATTTAGCTTTAGCAATGCTGGGCTTAGCCATTAGTGCCGGTACAGGTTTGATTGGTGGAAATCCTAAAAAACTGATTGGCTACTTTATGGGTTTTATGCTTTTAACCTATGCTGTTTTTGGCCTAAAGGTAAATGTGTTAGTGAAAGAAATGGTTTATGTATCGGGTACGCCCACGCACAATACCGTGGCTGAAGTGCCTGGGGCGATTGCAATACCTATGGCATCAATTAGCTATTTGGGAACGGGACTAACCAACCTGCTAGAAACCTACATGACAAAACCGATAACAAATAACCCCAGCTTACCAGAAGGTGTTTTGCCTTTTGGGGCTAAGTCGGCAATTACCAAGGATATGACTGAGTTACGCATTACTGATCCTAATATTGCTCGAAATTTTAAAGAGTGGGTGTCTAAGTGTGCTGTACCAAGGTTGGTGTCACGGCAAATGAGTATAAATGAAATGGCTAATAGTACTGATTTGTTGCAGTACTTTAAAGATAGCCCAGCAAACACAGGCGTTGCATTTGTGCAATTTTATACATCAAAACCTATGAGTGAGTTTGGTAGTGATAGCCCATATAGAGAATTTGATGGTATTTTTAGCTGTGGTGAAGGTATAGCTCAGCTAGAAACTGAATTAAAAGCACATATTGGTGATTCTTTAAGCTCTATCGGTAAACGGGTTTTTCCTCAATATTCGCGTGATGCGCTTTTATCTTCAGATATTGCTTCTAGCATAGCAGGCGACTTATTGGGTAAATCAGCTAGTACTGCTACCAGTATGGCTATGCAGGGTGCAATTATTGATGTTGTTAATGGGGTGGGGCAGTATCAAGCAGAAGTGCTGGGTGCTGATTCTACGTTGTTGGCCATGAATATTAATAATGCTCAACGTAGCCAAAAAACAGGTTGGTACACAGCGAGCGTTTTATTTAGAGACATGAGTAGCTATATGTATGCTGCTATTCAGGTGTTTTTGATGGGTATAGCACCTTTAATCATTATTTTAATGTTGGTGCCTGGCATGGGGGCAAAGCTGGGTGGCTCTTATATGAAAGCGGTGGTGTGGTTGGCTAGTTGGTGGCCTGCACTGCATATTGTTAATTTTATGATGGAGTCTTATTACGCTAATTCAGCTAACAGTGTTTATGGCACAGCTGATCCCGCTGTTTTTGGTTTGTCTTTGATGAATGCAGGTGCATCGAATGCGTTTAGTGACAATATGATTATTGCCATTGGGTTTATGGCTACATTAGTTCCTACACTTATGTGGGGGATTATTAATGGCACGGGAATGGCTTTAACTTCAATGCTGGATAGGGCATCGGGGGCGCAGTATGCATCAGGCGCTGCACAAGATGCCGCTGCTGGTAATTTTAGGGCTGGAAACATTAGCACAAACACTTATTCAGCAAACAAATATGATGATATGCAAACTCGTGTTACAGGGCGAGCACCGGTCTCAGAAAATTATGCAGGGAGTGGTATAAACCAGTCAACAGACCTGGGTGGGCAAGGAGTGTCACTGCATGGCAAAGCCGCTGATAAGAGTATTAGCGAATCGCAAGCCAGAAGGCTTTCTGATGCAAGGGAGCAGGTTGATACGTCAAAAGAGGCTCTTAGTAATGCTGTGACCTCTACTGCTACTGAGTCAGCAAAAGAGCTATCTTCTTATGGACAAAATGCTTCTATTGATAAAAGTAATAACTTGGTTTTTAAAGAAGATGAAGCAATGAATGGAACGATACAAAATGTTGCCAGTTTGCTACATTCTGCTAAATATACAGATGAAAATTCCCAAGAGACATTTAAGAAAATTGCCGCACAATCAGGAGTTGATGTGGGTTTCGGATCAAACGGTCCGTCTGCAACATTTCGCGTTGGTGGGACAGCTGAAGCAGGTTATAGGGATGCTACGAAAGTTACAGCTAGCTACGGTGAAGATGGTTCTTTAGTGTTTAAAAATGATCAGGGTGAAAACTTTAGTCTAGGTACTAGCAATAGCTCCGGTTCCAGTATTAAGCATGCCGATGTAGCTGCTTCACAGAGTGCCTACGAAAACTCTGATGCGTTTGCAACGATTGAAAGCAGGGTTAAGTCATTTGAACAGGCTGAAAGTTATGCTAAAAAGGTTTCTGATGATGTGTCCAGAGAGCGGAATATTACGGTTGGTCAGGGGGTAGACCAGCAAGATATTAGTAATGTTAATAATGGCGAAGATCCAAACATGCCGATCAGAAATGTTGATAAAGATAGAGGTGGAGATGTACCTGTAAGCAAGGTTAGTAATAATGCTCAAGTTGCAGGAGGGACATTAATTTCTGGTGCTCAAAATCAAGTTGATGCATCATTTGGTGGTGCACAAGAAAAGTATCATGGTGAAAAAGATAACCGTGTCGCAGAAAGGCTTGATTCTTTAAATTCTTCAAACTTAGAAAAAGTTAATATGGATACAGTATCTCGTATGATCAGAGATAATGGAGAAGCACCTAGTTATTATAACGATTTACAAAGCTTTTCAATAGGAGGAAATAACTTTGATCCTGTAGGGCATATTGCTAATAATAATGGCGCCTATGATATGGTGTACCGATCTAGTGATAATGAAGGTAATCATAATTATTATGCAGTTTCCGGCGATTCTTTGACGAGGCTAAATAATTTAAGCTACGGAGATAAAGGTGAGGTGCGCTTTTCGGGTCAACAAATAAACCAATTTGATAACCATAGATTTGAGCAAAGTGGGGTGCAACAAGTTGAAGCTACCAGAGAAGGTGTGCAGCAGTTCCATAACTCATTAGAAAGTCCTTTTGGTAATGGGGTTGCTTTAGATGCATCAAGCCATGTGAATTTAAATGAATATTCAGGGTTGCGGAATGTTGATGATGAGTATAGTCGTGTGGGCAACATTCCTTTAATTCCTTTTGATAAAGGTTTAAAGTTTTAAAGTAATTCCCCAAGGATGGGAATTATTTCAGCGATCAAATGGATCATTAAAAGCTGATGATAAAGATTTTTCGAATCTTTTTGTTACCTCAGGATCGGGTTCAACAAAATCTTCACCTTTAACAAGCGCTTTAATAACCCCAAAACCAACGACCAAAATGCAAACGATAAAAATGCTATAAAAAATAAAATTAAAAATTGAGTTATCCATTAATTCACCTTTGATTAATTTAATGTAATATACATTATAGCGTATATTGACCCTCTATCAATGCTTTATATCTTGGATTCAACTTGCTAGTGCAACAGCCTGTAATTCTTCAAACAATACTTCATTTGGTGTTTTCATTCCAAGTGTTT
>NZ_JMLW01000046.1 GCF_000686905.1 Marinospirillum insulare DSM 21763 | reverse complement strand
AATGGTAAAGAGTTTGCTGAGCATCAAGCCATTGCAAAAGCACTGAATTGTGACTTTTACTTTGCAGACCCTTATGCTTCTTGGCAACGTGGATTGAATGAAAATACAAATGGCTTAATACGTCAATACTGCCCCAAAGGTTCATGCTTTAAGCACTTAGATGATGAGCATTTTGAATTCATTATGCATCGTTTAAATAACCGACCTAGGAAAACACTTGGAATGAAAACACCAAATGAAGTATTGTTTGAAGAATTACAGGCTGTTGCACTAGCAAGTTGAATCCAAGAGATATAAAGAAAAAGATGATATAGGAAAATTTTATTGGGACACATTTAAAAGAAAATCAGGGAAACAGTACTATGCGATTGAGTGCCCAGATGGTTCAATTCTTGAGCATGATAATTTAGGCAATCCAATTAGCTGGCTCCGCTCTGAAGCTAGATTCAAAAGTGATTTAGCTGAAGGTGAAGTTAAGTTTGAGCAGAGAAAAGATGGCTGGTCTATTTTTTTCAAACAACGTTTACCTGAAGGAAAAAAGCCAAGAAGTATATTATCGGATAGCGGAACAACAAGTGATGGAAATACTGCACAGCTAGATTTTTTCTCTAGTATATTGTTTTCAAATCCTAAGCCTGTTGAGTTGGTTTCTGAGGTTATTTCATACCCCTCAGATAACTCATTAGTTTTAGATTATTTTGCAGGCTCCGGTACCACAGGGCATGCAGTAATAAATTTAAACCGAACAGATGATGGGTGTCGTAAATATGTACTTACTGAAATGGGCTATCATTTTGATACAGTATTAAAGGTGCGTCTTGCCAAAGTTATTTATTCTGAAGCGTGGAGGGATGGCAAGCCCGTCGCCCGTAACACCGGTATTTCCCACTGCTTCAAATACATTCGTTTAGAATCCTACGAAGACACGCTCAATAACCTGCGCCTAGCGTCTGACCCTATTCGTCAACGTGCCATTGATGCCAATAGCCAGCTCAAGCAAGACTACATGCTGCACTATATGCTGGATGTTGAAACCCGTGGCAGTCAATCCTTGCTCAACATTGATGCCTTTGCCAACCCAACGGCTTACACCCTAGAAGTGAAAAAGCCAGGCAGCGATGAAAGCGTTGAACGCACGGTAGATTTAATCGAAACCTTTAACTACTTAATCGGTTTGCGCGTCGAGCATACCGCTGCGCCACAAGGCTTTAACGCCAAGTTTAACCGCGTACAAGACGCTCATGCACCACAAGGTCAAACCACGCGCCTAGTGCTCGATGGCCGCTTGCAACAAGACGACAATGGCCCTTGGTGGCTGCGTAAAATCGAAGGCTGGTTGCCAGCAGACCCCGCCAACCCAAACAATGGCGCACGCGATAAAGTACTAATCGTGTGGCGCAAACTCACCGGCGATTTAGAACAAGATAACCTCGTGCTCGACGAGTGGTTCAAAACCCACCGCATCAACAGCCGCGACTTTGAATACGCCACCATCTACGTCAATGGCAGCAACAACCTACCCAACCTAAAAAAAGCAGAAGACCGCTGGAAAGTGCGTCTAATCGAAGAAGAATTCATGCAACGCATGTGGGATGTGGAGGGGTAGAAAATATGGATGCTCAAAAAAATGTATCGATACCATTTGCTGAAATTTATGATAAAAACATTAATTTTTTAATTGGCTCTGGTGCTTCTTACGGTATTGCACCAACGCTTGAGTTAAAAATTAAGCAAAGTGATGGTAGCAAACACACAGTAGAAACATTAGGGAAGTATTTTGAAGACCACAATAAAACAGAGTTACTAACTAGTCTATTTATGCATTACTACGTTGAATGCGTAAAACCGATACTGCATTTCAACTATCATAGTGCAGCAGGTGAACAGCGTCGCGTTGTCGAGGAATATAAAAGTTTTTTAAAATCAATTAAATCTCTACTTGATAGAAAAAAAGAAAATAAGCAATGCAATATATTTACGACTAATTACGATAATTGTTTTGTTCAAGCAGTTGAACTTTTGTACAGAGAAAATGCTTTTGATATCAATTTAAATGATGGGGTTAAGGGATTTGGGAAAAGATATCTAAGTGCACGTAACTTCAATACTGTTCAGTATGAAACTAGTCCGTTTCGACAGCATAAAATGGAAATAACGCAAGTAAATTTGATCCATCTTCATGGTTCTATTTTTTGGAAAAAAGAAGATGAGCTAGCTATATCCGTGGATTACAACGATAAATCAAGTGATATTGATTTAGATAATACTTTAAAGACTGCTATTAATGATTTTTCTATAATTATTAGTGATGACACGGCTAAGCTAGAAAGCTTGGAATCTTGTATTCAATTCTTAGTTGATGAAGAAGAATTCATTGAAAAATATAAAAAGCTTCCTATCGTAAATCCTACTAAATGGAAATTTCAAGAAACTGTATTTGAAGAGCATTACTATCAAATGCTCCGCTACATGAGTTATGAGCTTGAAAAAGAAAACTCTGTATTGATTGTGTTTGGCTTTTCATTTGCAGATGAGCATATACTTAATATTGTAAAACGCTCTTTATCAAATCCAAGACTAGAAATATATATTTGCTGTTTCACAGAAGCTGAAGAAGTAGCAATCAGAGCAAAGTTTTCTAGCACTGATCATGTTGTGTATATTTCACTTCCTGGTAAAAAGCTTTGTTTTGAAACATTTAACCAGTATGTTTTTAATGAGAAGCCAAAAGAGTTATCAGAGGAGTTACCCTTCTAATGGAGCTTTGTATTGGTGAAGTAATTGCTGTTAAAGGCATTAAAATAATCATCAAGGTATATGAGCAAAGCAATCTTGAAACTATTTTTTATAAGGGACAAACTTATCAAGGTATTTCCATCAATGAACACCTGTGCATACAGCGTGGTTTCAAAGATATTATCGCAAAAGTTGAAGGTGAGTACCTTGATGAGTCTAGAGCTGAAACTGAAAATCACACAGTTAGCTATATTAGAAAAGTAGAATTACAACCATTAGGCCATTTTGAAGGTGAAAGCTTCTTTGAAGGCGTTAAGCACTTGCCAATGATCGGCGATAGAGTATTTTTACTTAATAAAGAAAAAATTTACCAAATTTATAGTCAGGGAAATGGTGATTTTTCTATCGGGCAAACGATCAAAGACAGCATTCGCATATCTTTACCTTGGCAGCATCTGTTTAACACTCATATAGGTGTTTTTGGTAATACGGGTAGCGGTAAGTCAAATACCTTAACGAAGCTCTATACTGAGCTTTTCAATGGTGACGTTAAGCGTACTGAAGCAATAAATAAACATAGTAAATTTATTGTTATTGACTTTAATGGTGAATATACAGGTAAGCAGTTAGTAAGCTCAGAAAATAAAAATGTCATTAAGCTTAATACTCGCACTAGCGGTGGTGGTAAGGTCTCCCTTTCTGAAAGTAGTTTTTGGAGTGCGGAAGTATTAGGGCTTCTTTTTAAGGCTACAGAAAACACTCAAAAACCTTTTATTAATAGAGTTGTTTCAGGGTTTGTCAGATTTGGTGACAGTGTTGAAACTTTAGAAAGATATCTTAATAGTACTTTTTTCTCAATGTTTGCATCAACTTCCCAAGCTAGAGAATCTATTGATTTATTAAGAGCTCTAGGCAGTATGCTTGATAATGAGTCAGATGTTTCAGGCAAACTTAACCAAGTCACTTGGTACGCAAAGGGTAGTGTTTTCCGCTTAGGAAATGTTTATTTTAACGGCGGTGAGGATGATTTTAATAAAGTTTTTTGTGATTTTAAATTAAGTATAAAAAAAGATATAGATACATTTGAAAGATTTAAAATTAGATGTCACTTACAGCTAATAAATGACCTGTTGCACGGCTTTGTTCAGTTTGATTTTATCCAGCCACTTTTAAAGCGCATGGATGCAGTTATATATGATTTATCTAAAGTAATAAATGTTCAAAGCAGTGAAAATACAGTTCAGCAGAATAATAAGCTATTAACAGTAATCTCGCTAAGGCAATGCAATCAAGAAATTAAAAAAATAATTCCACTTTTATTAACTTTGAATTATTACGAGGCACATAAAAAATCTGTTCAAGAACAGTCAAATATAGATAGAACCCTGCATTTGATTATTGACGAGGCGCATAACATTCTTTCACAGCAATCTAATCGTGAAGCTGAAAGTTGGAAAGATTATCGCCTAGAGCTTTTCGAGGAGATTATTAAAGAAGGTCGTAAGTTTGGTGTTTTTTTAACACTATCAAGCCAGCGTCCTGCTGATATATCGCCAACAATTATGTCTCAGATTCATAATTTCTTTATTCATCGGCTGGTTAACGATAAGGATTTGTTTTTAATCGATAACACGATCAGCTCATTAGATGCTTTCTCTAAAAATATGATTCCAAAGCTCGCTAAGGGCTGCTGTGTTGTCACGGGCACTACCTTCGATTTACCACTTCTGATTCAAGTCGATAAAATGTTGGATGGGCAACGGCCCGATAGCGATGATATAGATTTAGAGAAACTGTGGGGTGCTACACATGACTAAATTAACTCACGATAACCAAGCCCCTGCCAAAGGCCAGTTTTTAATTTACCAAGCCGAAGATGGTGAGTTGAAGCTTGATGTGCGCTTTGAAGATGAGTCGGTATGGCTTACACAACAGCAAATTGCTGAGCTATTTCAAACATCGATACCTAATGTCAGTATGCACATGAGTAATGTGTATGAAGATGGCGAGCTATCACCTGAGGCAACTATTAAGAAATTCTTAACAGTTCGAACCGAAGGAAAGCGCGAGGTTAAGCGGCTGTTGGATTACTACAACCTCGATATGATTATTTCCGTGGGCTACCGTGTTAAAAGCCGTGTAGCGACACGCTTTCGTATTTGGGCAACCCAGCAGCTGTCTGAGTTTATCCGCAAGGGTTTTTTGCTGGATGACGAGCGCTTAAAAAATCCTGACCAGCCCTTTGATTATTTCGAAGAGCTGGAACGTCGCATTCAGGACATTCGTACCTCGGAAAAACGTTTTTATCGCAAAATTACCGATATTTACGCGCTCAGTGTGGATTACGACCCGACGTTGGATATCAGCATTAATTTTTTCAAAACCGTACAAAACAAAATGCATTGGGCCATTACCGGCCAAACAGCAGCAGAGCTGATTTACAGCCGCGCTAATGCTGAGCAGAGCAATATGGGCTTAAACAGTTATCGTGGCGCTAAGGTGCGTAAGCAGGATGTCAGTAACGCTAAAAACTATTTGAATGAAGATGAGTTAGCTGCGCTGAATAACCTAGTTGAACAGTATTTGATTTTTGCGCAAGGCCAAGCGATGCGCCGCATACCGATGACCATGGCGGATTGGATAAGTAAGTTGGATAGTTTTTTAAATATCAATGACCGTGATGTGTTAACCCATGCGGGTAAAATATCCCACGAAATGGCTAAGCAACATGCAGAGCTTGAATATGAGAAATTTCACCGTCTGCGTATTCAGCAAACAGACCAACAGCCCAGCGATTTTGAGCAAGCAGTGAAACACCTGCAGCAAGAGTTAAAAGATAAATAACATGACTAAAAAAACCACCAGAAAGTCTACTAAAAAGCAGCTCGCCTTTCGCAACAAGCTGGTGCTCAATCAGTGGCTAATTAGCCTGTTTGGTATTGACCCTTTGGCTGAACATAAGCTGCAGGGTAAAACGATTCGCTCGTTTCATAAGCTGGCTGAGCCGATTCGTAACCCAAGCTTAGAAGGCTTAGACACGGATAATTTGCATCATTTTTTCCATCACTTAGCTAACAGTCCGTTGTTCAGCCATGCAGGTGTGCAGCTGAATGATTTACAAATCAGCCGTGATCAGCTTATGGCCTATGAGCAAAATATTGTGCGCCATACGCAAGCGATTAATGAAAAACGTCATCGGCCGATTGTGTGGAAGTATTACCAGTGGCTTAGTCTGCTGTTTACTGAAGTTTACTTAGACCGGTTTTTCAACGATAGCCATGTGTTGCTTGCTGCATTAAATAGCTTTGTCGAGCGCTTTAATCAGCACTGGCGTGATTACGCAGACATGCCAGCCTATGAGCTAGAAGACCTGAATAAAATCTGCTTGCAAAACTCAACGGGTAGCGGCAAAACCTTATTAATGCATGTTAACGTGCTGCAATACCGCCATTACGCCACGCAGTATGGCAAGGCGAATGCGCTGTCGCGAATTATTTTGTTAACCCCAAACTCAGATTTATCAAAGCAGCATAGAGATGAATTTCACGAAAGCGGAATTTCTGCTGGCGAATATTTAGCATCACGTGGTGGCTTGTTTGGTGCCGCTGCTGGTTTAGGCCATGTGGACACCTTAGAAATTACCAAGCTGGCTGACAAAGAAGGCCCAAACACCATTGCCACACGCAGCTTAGGTGACCAAAACCTACTGCTCGTCGATGAAGGGCACCGTGGCTTAAGCAATAAAAATGAAACCGGCGTTTGGTTTCACCGCCGCGCCAGCCTGTGTGACAAAGGCTTTAGTTTTGAGTACTCGGCGACTTTTGATCAAGCCGTATCTGGAACCGGTCATGAAGATGATTACGCCAAAGCCGTGCTGTTTGACTATTCCTACCGCTGGTTTTACGAAGATGGTTTTGGCAAAGATTACCAAATTCTCAACTTGCCGCAGTCATTCGAAGAAACCCGTGCACTGTATATCACGGCCTGCTTGCTGAAGTTTTATCAGCAGCTGTGCATTTATGACGATAAAAAACATCAGCTCAGCGACTTCAACATAGAAAAGCCACTCTGGGTGTTCGTGGGTAGCACCGTCTCGTCTGGCAAGCTGGGCAAAGATGAGCAGCTGGTGGCGACAGACGTGGCGTTGATTATTCAGTTTATGGCTGAGTTTTTGAGTAATGAGTCGCAAGCTATCAGCTGTATGCATGAGTTATTGACCGGCAAGGGCCAAGACACTGGCTTACTCGATGCCAACGGCAATGATATTTTTGATAGCGCATTTAATTATTTAGCAAAAAAAATCAATGCAGGTGAAACGGTAGCAGAGCTGTACCGCGATATTTTGCAGCGTGTATTTAATAACCAGTCGGGTGGCCAACTCGTACTGGAGCGCGTTAAAGGCGATTCGGGTGAGATAGTCTTGCGTATTGGTAACGCAGAAACGCCTTTTGGTTTGATCAGCGTGGGGGATGCCAAAGGGTTGTGTGACCACATCAGTCGCTTTGCTAATCAGCAAGCGATTCCACTGACCATATCTGAGAGCGATTTTAGCCATACCCTGTTTGCCAGTGTGAAAGAATCCAGTTCGCCGGTGAATCTATTGATTGGTTCCAAGAAGTTTGTTGAGGGCTGGGACTGTTGGCGTGTGAGTACGCTGGGCCTAATGCACGTGGGCTCCAGTGAGGGCGCACAGATTATCCAGCTGTTTGGTCGCGGCGTACGCTTGAAAGGCTACCAGTGGAGCTTGAAGCGCTCGGGTCACTCTCAGGCAACTGTTCGGCCTCCTTATATTGAAGAGCTGGAAACGCTGAATGTGTTTGGTATCAAAGCTGACTTTATGGAGAAATTCCGTCAGTTTTTGAGTGAGGAAGGTTTGCCGGGGAATGAGCAGCGTAAGGTCATTCAGATCCCACTAAATGTGACGCACGATTTTGGTAAAAAGCTAAAAATTCTGCGCCCTAAGCGTAAGGATGACGACGGCAAAGAATACGATTTTAAAACCGATGCCCGTATTCCGACTCTTAACCAAGCTCCCAGCTACTTAACACTTAATAAGGTGGTTGCTGACTGGTATCCACGCATTGCTGCCATTCGTTCAAGTGGTACTACCACTCTTCTACAAAAAGAAACTGCTCTTCTCCTCGAACAGCATTTAATTTTGTTAGATTATGACCAGCTGTTTTTTGAATTAGAACGCTTTAAAAATGAACGCAGTTGGTACAACTTGAATATAACTAAGGCTGGTATTCAGCAACTACTGAAAGATTCCAACTGGTACACCCTATTCTTACCGGCAGCACGTTTAAACCCAAGTAGCTTTGAAGGTGTCTTATTACTTCAACAAGTAGCCAGTGAGCTACTTAAACGCTACGCCGAACGCTACTACAACTACTGCAAACGTGAGTTTATGGAGCCTCGCCTAGAGCTACGTGAACTTACTGCAGCCGATGAAAACATTCCTCAGGAAGATTTTTATCAAGTCATTGTTGATGGCAGTGAAGAACAGTTAATTCAAGCCATTGAACAGGTAAAACTAAACTTAGAGCATCAAAAGGATGACTTACTAAAAGTTGGTGATTTAAGTGCTATTAACCTTCACCAACACCTGTTTCAGCCCCTACTGCACCTTAGGCGTGGTAGTAAAATCTCTATTCAACCTGTGGCCCTTAATGAAAGTGAATTCCAGTTTGTTACCGACTTAAAAGACTGGTGTGACGAAAATAAAGCAGACCTAGATAAAGATGGTGTTGAGTTATATTTATTGCGTAACCGAACCCGTGGTAAAGGTGTTGGTTTCTTTGAAGCTGGTGGCTTTTATCCTGATTTTATTTTGTGGATGCTGATAAACGGCAAGCAGTACGTTA
Organism: Marinospirillum insulare DSM 21763; assembly: GCF_000686905.1. Classification (GTDB taxonomy): domain Bacteria; phylum Pseudomonadota; class Gammaproteobacteria; order Pseudomonadales; family Halomonadaceae; genus Marinospirillum; species Marinospirillum insulare. Next base: position 1,434 of record NZ_JMLW01000046.1, on the reverse strand, counting down.
CTTTTATAGAACCACATGGCCTGTTACATGAAGGACCAGGTAGTGAAAAAGTCCTGTTTCATCAGAAAATTAAAGATGTGGAGAAACGGTTAAAAGATCCTGATGTGGTACTTAATAGCTTTATCTTGTCTTGGACTGACTACGCACAACTGCAATGGGACAAGTCTGAAGATGAGCTAGAAGCCATGCACGTACTGCTAATGACCAACAACAGAGATAACTACATTGAAAAAATGTTTGGAAGACTAAAGCAGGATTAAATTAAAGATTGCGCAAAAGGACGAGTAATAGTGTGTTTATAAAAAATCACAAAGCAGCATTATCGAACTGTCAGACAGATTTAAAGCAGTACATGCGTGATGGCGTAATCGTAGATAATGATGGCTACTTATCTGTAATGCTACCGATTACCAGAAATACTATCGCTATAAAGTTTGCAGAGAAAGACCCAGTTGCTGCAAAGATGGTGGCCCATGCACTTGCTCTGTTTGAAAAGCTTTGCACCAAGGATGATGCCTACACTTTTTATCAGCTCATAATGGAATCCGATAAGCTACATGACCGTGTAATGCAGTTTGTTACAATGATGATAGCTAACCACGAGCCAATAGGTACACTTACCATAAGTAAAGCAGTAGATAAAAAACACGGAAAACTATTAAGCGATGTACGACTAATTGGTGATTTTTTTGGCTTTTACGATAAAGAAACTAAGACTTTTTCAAATGGAGTTACTCGAACCTCACACCCCAATGGTATGACCAAAGAATTGATGCTTCCACCTGAAATTATATCACTACTTATGTGCCATTACATAAATGGACAGCGTGTACTATCTATGATGCAGTGGTAATCGCCGGACAACTAGTGTGACGGAGGGGGCTTGCGTAATGTTTTGGCTACTTGACCAATTAGAAACTTTTTACCAACCAGCAGCGAAATAGTTTAATTAAGAAACGTGGTTGAAAATTAAGTTTTTCATATCAGTCACGAACACACCTGACATATTTGGAATAACAAGCATAGCAACTATGTGCCTCACTCTTTGCGGAAAAAAAATTAACAAGGAATGCGCGCGCTCTTCTATCTCCATCTATTTCATCAGCTTGGCTTGATGTCCAAAAAGACTGATGATCAAAATCCATTGAATGCAAAAGCGGCTCTTTAATAAAAATTCCTGAACTAGGGCCAACCAACTTTTCAAAAAGAACATTGTTGTTTCTTTACTCTCAGCGGCCATTGAAACTCCATTGATGTATAACGAGGCTGTAGAAAAACCTCAGCCTAAAAAAATTGATCATTTTTCATACTAAAAATGGCGACTCTACGTGAATTCTGGAGCACTTTTCATCATCAGAAACTCCAGAATTTACGTAGGAGCGCGCAAATCTTCCAAAACCTGAGACCTCTTAGGTTTTTCTACAGCCTGAACGC
>NZ_JMLW01000045.1 GCF_000686905.1 Marinospirillum insulare DSM 21763 | reverse complement strand
CGGCAGATAATGGTAAAGAGTTTGCTGAGCATCAAGCCATTGCAAAAGCACTGAATTGTGACTTTTACTTTGCAGACCCTTATGCTTCTTGGCAACGTGGATTGAATGAAAATACAAATGGCTTAATACGTCAATACTGCCCCAAAGGTTCATGCTTTAAGCACTTAGATGATGAGCATTTTGAATTCATTATGCATCGTTTAAATAACCGACCTAGGAAAACACTTGGAATGAAAACACCAAATGAAGTATTGTTTGAAGAATTACAGGCTGTTGCACTAGCAAGTTGAATCCAAGATTTGAAAGGCAAGCCTATAGCCTATTAAGCAAAGAGCTTACCAAAGAAGATTATAACGAAGAAATAGACTCACTTGCCGATAAAGCTATTGATATTGTTTCTGAAGCAGACAATGTAATAGATAAAGTAACAGATGAGAATATTTTTAATGACCCCTATGGCTCTGAAGGTCTATAAACCTTTTTATAGTTGTCACCCCTGCCTTACCTATTTATGAAAACAGCCATTTTGGGCTTGTTACACATGAAAAGGTATGAGTTATGGCTATACGTATAATGATTGGCACTATCACTCAAGCGCAAAAAGAAGCACTAATCAATTTAAACAACCATGTTGTTTCGTTTATTAATGTTTCTGGCCAAGATGCCGTGCAAATCAAATACAGAACAACATGCGAAAATGATAGGCAGTTAGTATCAGCTGCACTAAATGTTTTGGAGGGCAGTAAGATTTTAGCTGCAATTCAAAAACTAGAATAAATTCACCCCGTCAGCAATGACGGGTACTTTATTGTCTTGGGAGAAGATCAGCTATGAACCATTCAGAACTGCACATAGTCAGTGCTGGTGAGTTGTGTTTTACAATTAACCTAGAGGAGTTTAGCGGCTTAACAGACGTTGAGCTAGCTCGTATCCCAGACCTAGAGTTTCACCTAGTTGATGTATCCAGTAACACAGCTAACAATCCTGTAAGGGCAATATTTTATTGCCCTGAAGCTTTAAATGATTTTTTGAACCAATTTAAAGCCTAGAATTTAGTCAATGTATAGTTGATCACGCTAGCCACTCAACTCATCCAGGCTTTCCATAGGGAAACTATCATTTTGGTCAGCTTGGAAACTTTCCTTATTGGTTTCCACCACAGTTTCCATAGTGTTTCCCATCATTTCATTAAAGGTAACTCCTTGTCCTACAAGGATATTTTTTGGAAACTCTGTTAACTCAACTTTTTTATAACTTTCTTTATGGAAACTCGGTTTCCTTTTCTTATCAGAACGGTAAACTGATTGTACTGCAATCTCGTACCTAGTTTCCTTGGGGTAAATGCTTCTTTCCACCTCGGGTAATTCCATAATCAGCACCCCAGCAAACACCTTATCCCCTGCCCGAATGACCCACAAAGGTTGTGATGCTTTTACCTTGTTTTGACCGGTTAGCGTTTCTGCATCCAACACTAGCCAGTCTTTAAATTCATTCAACTCACACAAAGCTTTTGTAATAGGCGACATAGCATCAGAGGTTTTAATTACACCCTGACACACACCCAACGCATTTAACTGATCTTCAGTTAGTATTTCTGTTATGCGTTCAGCTAGCCTTCTTTCCATCAAATAAAGCCGGTTACCTTTTCGCCAGCCAAGCGACTTAACACCTTCTTGTAGCCCGTAATTTTGAAAAGAAGTTTCTGCTATGGCAGTTTTTAGTGCCTTTAATAACAAGGTACCTGAGCTCCCCCCAGCAGTTAAATCCGTCTTGGGGTTTTCTTCTGGCTTAGGTGCTTCTTCTATTACTGGCTTAGGTTCTTGTGAGTTTGTAACGATTACAGATTCTACTGCTTCTTCAGCTTGGTAACTTTGCAAAACGTCTTTTAGTTTTTTGATTAGCTCCAAAACAACACTACGATCTGTTGCAGCTAAATAGGGCAAGCTAATGGGTATGCTTTCTACGCTATCTTGGTACTCAACAGCCAGGGCAATCACATCACGCTGGTTGGCCTCTAGCTTCCACCAAGCATCCAGTTGCCGTATTGTTTTTGCACTAGCATAAGGCACTGCATCTTTCGATAACCTGCCTAAACCATGTGCCGCTACCACTAAAACCAGTTGGCTATCAGCGTACTTGGTTATGGCCAGATCAATTAAATCCAGCGTGTACTGGTAAAATGAATCGCAAGTATCGGTATCCGATGCTGATTGTTGGCGTTTATTTGTTGCATGGTAGTTAAGAATACCTTTTAGCAGTGGCTGGTGTGCTTTATCTATTTCAGAAGGCCAAACGTATCTATTACTAGCCAGTTTTAGTTCTTGTGGTGCGTACACCTCACCAATGGTTACCGTAAGGCCACGGTAAGCTGGCTTTTGCTTTGAATTGCCTCTAAAAACAACTTTTTTAATGACAACAAACGCAATGGGCAACATTAAGCCGACCGCTGAACTAGCAGCAAAGACACTTCCCCAGCTAACGATTGAGTTTTTTATGTCATCCATTAAATAGCTATTTAATGTCAAAAGGGTTAGGTCAACCGGCACAGCATGATTTAAAAACCCCAGCCAATTTTCGTATTGGCTGGGGTTCATTGATAGGTACAAAAATGCACCTATGGCTAAATGCAAAATTGTTATTGTGATGATGCTACGCAGCAGCTTTGAAGAAATACCAACCATACTCAAATCCTTCGTCTTTCGAGGGCTAGTCTCTTTCTAGCTCACCATCAGCATAAAGCGCTAGGGCTTGGGCTAGATCTATACCACGGTCTTTTTGTATTTTCTCTAAGTTAGTAATGTCCTGTGCTTTAGATGAGTAGGTTAAGTAGCTGTATTTATCAGTTATGAACCTGAACAGACCCGAACCGGTTTCATGCTGCACATAAAGCTCTGAAAAACCGTTACCAGGCGAAACGGTGGAAATCAGGTCATAAATCATTCCATCATCCTCACCCATTTTTTTGTGCTGCTGACCATAAGCTAATGATTCAGGTGTTTGCTTTAAGATAAATCGCCAAGATGATGATGCATAAGCGGCTATTGCAGCTTCAGACATATCCGTATCGGCAAAACCTTGAGTTATAAACCCTGCCGCACCAAAGTATTTTCTAATACGTCTAAACGCGGTTTCAATCACCTTGGCTGGCCTTGGGTCGCTAAATAAATCCCAAGCTTCATCTGTCAGCATCAGCTTGGGTAATGAACGGTCACCCAAGTACATATCTCGCGTGGTTTGTGCCATTAGCAGGGTAAGGACAACGGTACGCAAATCTGGGTCGTTATTAAGCTCATCCAGTTCTAAAAGTGTTACTGGATTAGATAAGTCTAACTTAGGTTCACCGTTAAACCAGCTTCCAAGCCTGCCGCTAGCATAAGGCTCCAGCTGAACCGCTAGGTTTGCATAAATCTCACCCTTTTCTGCATGGCTATCAAACCAGTTTTTAATGTCTGTTAGCTCCATTTTGAGTCCAATATTTGCATGGGTCTCAAAAATAGCTTTTTCAACTAACTGATATTCATAGTTACTAGGCTCATCCTTAGGAAATGCCATTTGCGATACAACGTCTTTCAACAAAGGCATCATTTCCGCTAGGTCTTGTTTTGACATCCCCCAAAAAGGGTTAAGGCTTCTTGGGTTTAATGGGTCAAAGCGTATTTCTGTACCACCCATCAACGCAACCAAGTCTTTATAAGAACCACCGGCATCAATAATGCGTACCATGCCACCCCTGCCCCGAATATCAGACACAATTTCGTTGGCAAAAAATGATTTACCCGCACCAGAGGTAGCTATTACTGCAAAGTTGTAATTTGTGGGGCTTTCAAAAATATCAATGCAGGCTAGTTGGCCACGTCTACTAAGTAATAGCAGACCGTTAGCATAAGGATATTGTGTGCCATCTTCGTCTTTCTTTATGATTGGTACATTGCCACCCCAATCAGACTGCACAATCGCTGCAGTAGCGGCATTTAAGCTGGTCAGGGGTTGTGCCCGTTGAATCCCCTCTGTAGGCAAGTCAATTCTTGGATTGTATGCCCAAGGCAAACTAGCTTGCCAGACAGGTAAGGAGATATTGGTTTCACGAGTCGCTTTAAACTCAGTTTTTTTCCATAAGCCGGTTAAGTACTCAGCATCAACGATAGCTCTTTCTGGCGTTGAGAATATATTGATACCCGTAAACATCCGAACACCCACCAACTTGCCACGAGTATTTTCTAAAAATTCTTGCGTTTCATTTCTACGCTGAAAAATGTGCGGCACCATCGATTTGTACCACTCACTATCTGATAAACACTGCTTAGATACTAAACCCAGCTTAAATGACATTTGATCACGTAATGCTTCAGGATTAGGTTTATGAATGGTTGTGTACATCCAGAAAGGCGGTGCAATGCGATCTGTACGGCTTTTCATATTGCCCAATAAGTCACCGGTCATGTATAGGCGCAAAACACTCGGATACCTGTCAACGGTTATCGGTATCACTATTTTTTTATTGTCATTGTCTGCAAAAAGTAAATCACCGTTGGATCTAACGGTTAGCTTTGTTTGTCGTTCAAAACAAGCATCCCTAAAGTTTTTACCCTTAATTTGTGTTGGGCAGGTACTTTTTAACTTGTTAGGTGCAATTTGTGGGTTACATAACTCACGTAGCAAAGCTAATACATCGGCTTCATTTAGTAGTGATGGCCACAACCCCATAGAGTCAAGCGAACCTTGAACACTATCACGGTATTCATCAACTTGCTTACGCCATGTCGCTACTTCAGAAGCATGCTCTGGATCTTTTTGGTAGGGGATATTAATGAAAAGATAACACTTCATATCACGGGGATGTTGCTGCTGGTCAGGTAGTAAACTGCTGTTAATGGATGCATTTTTAAAATGCGCCATTCTGCGCTTAACCATTTCTTCAATAATGGGGTCTTTGTTGTATTTTAAGCGCCGCTCTTTCCACAGCTCTATCGTAAAATCAATATCAGGTGTTGAATGCATTGCAAACTGGATAACGGCATCATCAGGCGCACGACTAATCAAAGTTTCTAGCTGCTCCTCCATGTCTTTACCGGCCACAATTGCTGGCGACAAACCAAACCCAAAACCTAGCTGCAAACGGTGACCATCATCGGTAACAGCATAGCCATCTTCGAAATCATGGTAAGGCAATAAAAAATTGGGACTATAGTGTTCCGTTAATGCTTTTGCCGCCTGTATCGTAAGTGCATCATCGCCATAGCTAGGTGCAGCACCTGATAAAGCACGGCGTAACTTATGTTTTGCTCTACGAAAATTAGTTTTAATTGGCATTATTTTTCCTTAGGCAGCTCTACAAGCTTCTGCCTTGGCTGTACCCTATTATTGCTAACATCTTCTTTTTCTTGTTCTTTTTGAAGGTTGTAAGGCTCTAGTTGTAACGTTTTACCTAGTCCCCCGTTCTTGCGCAGCTCACCCATTGTCCAGTGCCCAGGAATGGTTGCGTACATAAACTGACCACCCATAAGCACAGGATCAGCCTGCGTGTATGAATCAAGGCTGGCTTGCCAAGGTGCAATCCATATACGTACTGGCTTAGGAGGCTGGTAAACTGGCTTATCTGTTAATCTCAACCCTTGGTAGGCTTTAAATGATTGAACGCCTAGATTTGATTCTGATGCTGTATTTTTAGGTTTTGAACCTTTGCCCTTAGCACTGTATTCAGGAAAAACTGTTTCATGGTTTCCAGCATTTTCTACAGCGGCTTCATACGCATCATCTAGTCCATAGCACTCAGTACCTAATTTACAACTATGGGTTGTTGAGCAACCTGTTAGTACCACTGCCATTGTTATAATGGCCATTGCTGATTTGTTTAACATTTTATTCCACCAACTCATCTGATGACTTCCAATCTAGGTTTTGCCCTGTTTGAAATACAATTGATGCCCTACGACCAGCATCAATTTCAATAACAGGGAAAATGCTATCTGCTTCAGCTATGTACCTATCAGCTAGTTTGGACATTGCGCTATCAAAGCCACTCCACGCGGCCATGTTTGCAGCATCACCCTTATCTAATTTTGACATTACACCTGCACCAGTAATTATTTGTTCAGAGTTTTGTGCTGAAACGGTCATTATTTTTGCAATACCTTCAGCAAAACCGGCCAGCATAGCTTTACCTAGCAGCATCCCTTCTCTTCGCTCTACTGTGCCCCTTAAGCCCAATTTACCGTCACTATCAACCAAGTAACCCAGCACCGATGCAGATAAAATATCGCCAGTAGTTTCTTGGACACAGCTCAAGCGTGTGGCTTGCAGGTAAACTCTGCCGCTAGACAACTCACCATAACCACTGGCAATGGCAAAACAGCTTTTAAGCTTGTAAGAAGCCATGCCCGGCAAAACAGCATCACTTTGCAGGCGTAACAGCGTAGGCTGTGGGTTAGATTGTGTTTGTTTACCAGCCCCAAAATCTGCACCAGTTAATAGCGTAGCTTTAGCAAAACTGCCTTCAGGTAAATAATTATTAACACGCCGATTTGTTTTCTGAGCTTTTGGAGGCTGACTACCCACCAAAACATTATTACCACCTTTTGCATCACCCTTTATAATAATGGGTGACCTTACAATAGGTTGCTGTGTAGCCGTAGAACTGCTAGGCAAGTTTGAGCGCCCATGCTTATCCTCATCTTTATTGATATATATAGGCGGTGGTGGTGGTATTTTTGGAACGTTATTTTCATTAACAGGTATATGTACTGTCCCATCAATCACTTTATTTTTATTGTCTAATTTACTTAAAACCAATTCATTGTTTTCTTCCAGTTGCTTTTTATAACGCTCCATTTCTAATTTATTTGCAGCCTTTTCTTCAGCTTGTTGCTGTTCTAGCAACTCTAATTTTTTTATTAAAGCTTGTTCTTTAGCAGCAGCAGACTCACGCTCCACCTTTCTTTCTTCCCTAATCTCACGCAAGTTAGTTTGTATATCACGTAAAACCTGCCGCTCATCCGTGTTTAACGGTGTAGCATCAACAAATTCTGGTGCTTTACGCACCTTATTTGCTTGTTGTGATCCACCCTGCATAACAATAACTAAAAACATCACAACGATTAGAAGTAGAAAGTACATCAGCCATTTGAACTTAATTTTTTTAGCAAACGCAGTAGCAGACTGGAAGTTAATCGCTTTTATTTTGTTTTTTTTACTCATCTTTAGCCTCCAACACAACCAATGTAGGATTATGCTGCTGACTAACCACATCACCATCTATCGCCAAAGCAACCACACTTTCATTGTATAAGTCACGTGGTTCAATATTGATCACATTATTTGAAGCCAGACGGTAGACTCTGACCCTATAGCCACTACCATCGAACATAGCAACCGGCATTAAATCCAACTGATTCAATTGGTCAGCAGGTTTCTTATCACCAGTTTTAGGCGCTAAAATAGCTTTAATGGGTAGCAGATTGTCTGACCTTATCTCAAAGCCGGTCGGGGTTTTATTTTGAAAAGCTTGAACAAAAACATCCGCTATCCAGCCATCATCAGGGCGATTAACACTGGCTGGCTTTACTTGCGTATCATCTGCTTGTGCGAATCTAAAAACAGCACCTTCAGGCTTGGATGATGGAATTAAATTAACGTTAAATGCTCTACCATCAATCAACTGAACAAATACAGTGATTGGTCGCGCCCCTTGAGCTGGCTTTATCAGTAAGCCGTAATTACCTTGGAGTGATACTGGGTCTTCAGATAACTGTGCATCTGGCGGTAAAACGATTTGTGAGTAAGGTACTGGAAACATCAGTCGGTTGTAGCCAACGGTACTCACCATCATTTCATAGTTATCTGTCTTGGCAACCGCTAGGCTAGCGTTAAAAGCTAATAGTAAAATTAGTAAATGCACGACTTTACGCATTATTTTAACTCCTTAGCTTTAAACGAAGTGATCTTGGGAACCTGATTCTTGTTGTTGTACTCCAACTCATAAATCATTTTTGTGCTTTTACTCACTTCAATGCCCTGATACATACGCAACAACCCAACAACCTGAACCGTATTTCTAGCACTGCTTACCTTGGTTTCTTCAATAAAAAATGTTTGCGCTTCTTGAGTTTCAGATTTTTTATTGCCGGTATCCAAAATGGATTTACCAATTTTGTTATAAAGTGCTGGTGATAGCCTATTTACAAATCTTGCATGTTGCTTATCAGCATTTTTATTAGACCAAGTTGTATAGTTGGTTACGTCTGCTGCTGCAATACTTTCAAGGTAACCAACGGCATCCGATAGCCCATCCTCTTTAACTGTTACATAACCATTGTTAGCCAAATAGTCATAACTAACTAACCGAACCGGCATACTATTCGATGCCTTTACCAAGGTGACTGCCAACACTATACTGATAATAATTAATACCAGTGTTGTTAGCATCCATGCCCTTGACACCCTGTATTGATTTTTGAGTATGTTTAAATATCGCATTATTTATAAAACTCAAGAATTAGCGGATTAACCCCATGTTTGCGTAGCGGTGAATCTAAATTCATACCAATACGCCATAAAATATGAGGTACTTGCCCTTCCTTTTGCCCCTGCCTTAACTTTTTTGCATATTTCAGGACCACCACAGAGCCAATCACACCAAACAATAGATTTCCCATTAATATGGTTGCACCCAGTATTAGCATGGCAACTACCATGTCGATAATCTCCCATGCAAAAAAAGGTACGGGGCCATCCAACTTTGCAGGGATTTTATACTTGTCCATTTTTACTAAGGGCCTATTGCACTAAAGGTATCAAAAATGGTTTCTATTAAGAAGGGACCCAAACCAAAAACAGCAGCGATGGCTAAACCAGTTAATGCAGGCCAAGCGCTTGATTTTGCAAGTCCTATTAGCCCCCCAAGTAATAAAGCTATTAAAGCCACCGCTTTACCTAAGCTGCCGGTTATTAGGACTTTGATAGAATTCATGAAGGGTTCAAATTCAGTATCTAAATCATTTGCAAACGCAAAACTAGGAAAAGTCGTGATAGCCAGCGCACACATAAAGTAGAAAGCCTTGTTTAATTTGGTTTTAATCTCATACATTCATGCATTCCTCATTTAAAATATATTTACTGTGTTTTTTGACCGCTAAAGGGAGTTAAAGCCTTGTAGATTTTGATTACCTGTTCAGCATACTGCTGCCCAATAACCGTATTCTTTTTCCCTGTATTGTAGACTGCTAATGCATCTGCCCAGTTTTTATGCTGGTAGAAGTTAACTGCTAATATCCATGTTCCTACAGCAATATTGACGCATTCATCTTCTATTAAAAGGTTAACATCAATATTTTGCTTGTGAAGCGTTGGCAACCACCATTCATTTATTTGCATTGCCCCAATATCACATGATCCATCGGTATTAGCGCAAACCTTACCTACTCCATGATTCCCTCCACTTTCTTTAATTCTGACTGCCTGAATAATTTGATGCGGCACACTGTATGCTTCTGCATACTGGTAAGCACAAACCGGCAAAGGTGTTACATCAAGCATCACTTTTTACCACTTCATTTTCAGCTTGGTGCTTTTCATTCAGTTCACGCTCAGCTCTTTGTTTGCGTGATTCAAAAATTTTATTTGGAATAATGGCACATTTTTTTAAAGCAGTTAGCTGTACACTGGCTTCTAAACGCTCTTCAAACTCTCCAGGCACATCAGGTATCGGCATTTTGCGTAGAGTGCTGCTTACACCACCACTCACCACCACAAAATCCTGAGGCTCCAAGCTTTTTATTAGGTGAGCTTTATGTTGAGGTACAACCACAGGAATAATGGCTGAAGGTTGACTCAACTCCCCCTCATTACGTGTAATAGGTCGCTCTATCTGTAAAAACAGTACAAAAGGCTGGTGATCTTTAGCCGGTGGCTGTATGCCTCTAACTAGGCCACTCATAGTAAAGTCAGAAAACAAATGCTTCGCTACTTCATCAGGCTTTATTTTGTGGCTTAACTTACCAACCTGTACACCACTGCACACCAGATTTAACGTACCTATGGGCGTTTTACTGCCCATAGAATAATAAACGCGACCCAACAAATTACCCGTCAATTCTAAATAGGCATCATCATCTATGGCATCAAAAACATGCACTAATCTGTAGGGCACTCTAACAATCACTTTGTTAACATTCTGAATTTGCTTGTTATTTTTTTCTTTATCAATGCCCGTTTCTAAAAGAATCAGTATTGAACCACCATCACGCTTGGGTGGCTCACGGTAAATTAACCGACCCTGCAATAAAAAACTATTCATTTAAGTACACCTCAACACGTCTATTTAGTTGCCTACCAGCTTCTGTTTCATTGTTTGCAATGGGTAAATTCATCCCCTTACCCTCTACTTCAATAGATAGCCCCTTGTGCTCCAAAATAACTTTTTTTACTGCTAATGCTCTTTTAATAGATAGTTTAAAGTTCACATCCTCACTACCTACACTGTCGGTATAACCCTGGATTCAACTCTCAAGTGCAACTCATTAAACTAGGATTGGATGGCAAGCTGCTGTAGCATCTTATGCTTTTCAATCGACCAAGAATGAGAAGCAAACATGAGACACTACACACAGCTCACCAGAGAGCAACGATACCAAATATCTGCCCTGCTTGATAACAATTTAACCCAAACTGAGATCGCTAAAACGCTTGGTGTTCACAAATCAACCATTAGTCGAGAGCTTAAACGTAATACAGGCAAACGTGGATATCGGCCTAAACAGGCTCACGAATTTACCGAAGAAAGGATCAAACAACGCTCAAAAAAACGCTTTATTGAGCCTATTTGGGGTG
>NZ_JMLW01000044.1 GCF_000686905.1 Marinospirillum insulare DSM 21763 | reverse complement strand
GAGAAAGAGATTTGCATAGTTTAGACTCAGAACTTAAGGTTTTAGGCTAGTTTACCAAATGCTGGCTGACTTAGGGTTTGTTCAGTGTTTCCCTAGATACCCAAGACCTTACAAGAATTAGCTACAGGTTTGGCCGGGGTGTAAGCCACTCACAAATACTCAACACACTTATCCTAGAACTCGTCGGCCGCAACCTGAATAATACAGCAGCCTTTAGCTTGGCGTTAAACCCTAATCCTTAAGCAAGACTAATACAATATGTTAAGCAATCAATCCCTTCTTATAACTGGTGGCACAGGCTCTTTCGGTCATACCTTCGTCCCCATGACACTCGCCAAATACAACCCCAAAAGATTAGTTATTTTTTCACGGGATGAAATGAAGCAATGGGAAATGGCCAAAAAATTTCAGGGAGATCGCAGGGTGCGCTTTTTTATTGGTGATGTGCGCGATAAAGAACGCCTCTACCGTGCCCTCGATGGTATCGATTATGTCGTTCATGCCGCGGCTACCAAAATTGTACCCACCGCTGAATACAACCCTTTTGAATGCGTAAAAACCAACATTAACGGTGCAATGAACCTGATTGACGCTTGCATAGATAAAGGCGTGAAAGGCGTAGTCGCACTTTCTACCGACAAGGCCAGTAGCCCTATTAACCTCTACGGTGCTACCAAACTGGCTTCCGATAAAATGTTTGTTGCCAGCAACTCATATTCTGGCGAGCATGGCTCACGCTTCTCAGTGGTACGTTACGGTAATGTTATGGGCTCACGCGGCTCAGTCATTCCTTTTTTTATGTCCATAAAAGACCAAGGCGTTTTACCCATTACCGACGAACGCATGACCCGCTTTATGATTACCCTAGAAGAAGGGGTTGAACTGGTTTGGCATGCTTTTGACGATATGATTGGCGGTGAAATTTATGTAAAAAAAATCCCTTCCATGAAAATGACTGACCTAGCAAAAGCTATGGCGCCAGAGGCCGATCTAAAAATAATCGGTATGCGTCCAGGCGAAAAGCTGCACGAGCAAATGATTAGCAGCGAAGATGCTCATTACACCTACGAGTACCCCAACTACTATAAAATTCTACCCTCAATAAATAAGTGGGACTCAAGTAAAGAAAGAATTAAAGATGGTAAAAAAGTAGCCGAGGGCTTTACCTACGATAGTGAAACAAACACCGAATGGCTAAGCACAGAAGATTTAAAAAACTGGATAGCAACCCACCGTGAAAAAATTGGAAATATCTAAATGATTCCTTACGGTCGGCAAAATATTACCCAAACAGATATCGATGCTGTAACAACTGCTTTAACATCCTCCAACTTAACCCAAGGACCACAAGTACCTTTATTTGAGCAAGCAGTTTTAAAAGCTTGTGGTGCTGAATTTGCCCTAGCTGTTAATAGTGCCACCTCTGCATTGCATATTGCTTGCTTAGCCTTGGGCTTAGGTAAAGGTGATTGGCTATGGACGACACCTAACACTTTTGTAGCTTCAGCCAACTGTGGTTTATATTGCGGCGCACAAGTTGATTTTGTGGATATTGACCCACTTACCTATAACCTCTGCCCTAAAGAACTCGAAAACAAGCTAATTACAGCAGAACAACAAGACAAATTGCCTAAAATACTAGTCCCTGTTCATTTCAGCGGCCAACCCTGTGATATGCAGGCAATTCATAAACTTAGCCAAAAATACGGCTTTAAAATTATTGAAGATGCAGCCCATGCCATAGGTGGCAAATACCAAAACGAACCGATTGGTAACTGTAAATATAGCGATATAACCGTTTTTAGTTTTCATCCAGTTAAAATCATCACCACAGGCGAAGGTGGCATGGCAGTCACTAATAGCCCCAAACTAGCAGAAAAGTTAAACCTATTAAGAAGCCACGGCATTACCCGTGACGCTCATTTAATGACCGAACCTATGGACGGTCCTTGGTATTATCAACAGGTCGACTTAGGTTACAACTACCGCATGACAGACCTGCAAGCAGCTTTAGGCGTTTCACAAATGCAACGTTTAGAAAGCTACGTTGCTAAACGCCATCAATTAGCAGAGCAATATAATGATCAATTGACTAACCTACCCATCACCTTACCCTGGCAACATCCAGATAGTTACTCAGGCATGCACTTATATGTTATTCGCCTACAGCTAGAAAAAATCAATAAAACACACAGAGAAGTTTTTGAAGCACTGCGTAACGCTGGCATTTTAGTCAACCTCCATTACATCCCCGTACATACCCAACCTTATTACCAAGCAATGGGCTTTAAACAGGGTGATTATCCAGAAGCAGAAAAATACTACCAAGAGGCAATTAGCCTACCTTTATTTCCAATGCTTACTGAAAAAGAGCAAGACACAGTTATAGAAACACTCAGCCAAATTCTACAGAATCAAATGCACACTCAGCTATAAAAAGGCTTACTTAATAGGCAGCAACTCAATGAACAATATCTGCATCATTCCAGCCAGAGGTGGCAGCAAACGTATTCCCAGAAAAAACATTAAAAACTTTTTTGGCAAACCCATGCTTGCCTACCCGATTCAAACAGCAATCAACTCTGGCTTATTCAGCAAAGTACTCGTTTCCACAGACGATGCAGAAATTGCCCAAGTCGCCAAAAAATACGGCGCAGAAGTACCTTTTATTCGGCCCAAAGAACTAGCCGATGATTTTGCAGGAACAGCACCGGTTATAACACATGCCCTAAACTACTTAGCCAAAGCGGGTGAAAACTACACCAACCTAAGCTATATTTACCCTTGTACACCTTTAATAACCGCAGAGAATTTACAAGCTGCCTACTCAGCCTGGCAAGAAAGCCAAGCCGAAGGCTGCATGATAGTGTGTGAATTTCCTAGCGCACCACAAAGAAGTTTACTCATTAACTCTGAAAATAGAATTGAAAGCCTCTACCCAGAAAACCGCGCCGTAAGAACCCAAGACTTACCCACTACTTATTACGATGCAGGTCAGTTCTACTTTGCTAAAGTTGCAGCCTATATAAAAGGGTTAGCCATGCATTCAAACCGCACCTTTCCCTACATCTTGCCTCGCCACCTAGCACAAGACATAGATACCCCAGCAGACTGGCAGCAAGCAGAACTTATCTACAAAGCCATGCATAGTTAACAATCAGAAAGCTAACTGTAAGTAAATAGAATTAACTGAACGGAGAAAATCATGCTTACCTTTAAAAAAGCAATAAAATCAGCAGAAACAACATTGCATGAGCTACAAAAAGGAGCAGAAGATATTCAGCTTGAAGAAGCTATTCTGGATGAAAATAATGGCTATTACGCAATTACCTTTAGTTATTTTTTGAAAAGGGGCAGCTCAAAGCATCAGGCCGGTGAAGGGCTAAAAGAACTAGCCTTTTTAATGAGCAATCGCAAAGTATATAAAACCTTCCTAATAGATGAAGAAGACGGTAGCTTTAAAGGACTAAGAAATTACGAAATGGCTTAATTATGGTTAATCATAAACTAATAATCGATACCAACCTGTTACTTTTACTTATTATTGGATCATTAGATGATGGTGTGCATATTCGCAAATCAAAAAGACTAAACAACTACACGCTTGCTGATTATGATTTGCTAGTTAAAATTCTAAATAAATACAAAATATACATCACACCCTATTTGTCGACAGAAATATCTAATCTTATTGATTTTTATGGCGAACTAAAAGAAAGAGCAATGCTGATAGCTAGAGAGCTTTTTAAACAATTTGAAGAGATTGATACCAATATAATAAAAGATTCAGAAAGCAAAGAGTTTATATGTTTTGGTCTTACAGATGCTTCTCTTGTTAGGTTAGTTAAAGATTTCCAAGTGCTCACCAATGATATGCGTTTGTATTCGGTACTTTGCAATGCTAACGCAACCAATGCCTACCCTTTTTATGAAATTGAATAGCAGAATAATAAGCTAATAAATTTAAATAAACAAAAGAAAGCCACCTTAGGCGCTAACTCTGAGTGCAACACCTAACTTTAATACGTTAAGGTATTGCCATGAAATATACAGAACTTTCCATTGAAGAGCGTGCTGCCATTCAAGTGGGCTTAGCTCAAAAGCTCAAGGTGCCGGTAAGACTACCTTTGCTCGTACATTCCTTGCACACATCAAAGTAGCTTTTGAGTTTACGGGCGATATAGAAAATTACGGTAGCGGTTATATCCGCATTCGTGATGAAATTACTTCCTACCCAGGCATGAAACTCGACTTTGAGGAAATGGGTAATGGATACCTGGTTATCCTCAGCTATCGTGCAGATGAAAGGCAAGAAACAGCGACTACCCAAAAGACTACCCAAAAGACTACCCAAAAGACTACAAAAGAAAAGATACTCGATCTTCTTGAAGCAGATAGCAAGCTAACAAGAAATGACCTAGCAATTGAAATAGGCGTTTCTGACACCGCTATAAAACAACACCTAGCCAACTTGCAAGCAGAACAAAAATTACAACGTGTCGGCGGTAGAAAAGAAAGTTACTGGTTAGTCTTAAACACTAGCGAAGCTGATAAAAGATGAACATCATCTTCCGTAGCGAGCAGAACTAATGTTTGAAGCAATGAAAGCCCAAGAAAACCTATGAAGGGGTTTCAGCAAACTTACATTGACATTTTTGGGAATCCTGCATTAAAGCTAGCTAAGTACATTAGTTTAAAAAGGTGCGCCTTTATGAGTATAGAAATTGTCAATATGCACGAAGCCAAAACCAATCTATCAAAGCTGGTTGAACACATCAGCAGGCAAGGTGGATCGTTTATTATTGCCAAAGCGGGTAATCCACTGTAAAAGCTCACTGCGCTAGATTATGCATAGTTAATGATAGATAATACCTTAATCAAGTATTATCTATAAAGAAAAACACTAATGAATGTTATTGAAATTGCTAATCAACTACCTGTATCACTAATCTCTCATCAGATGTTGTCGAGTATTCTTTCGAAATCAGTCAGCAATGTGAATAATAAAATTGCTAGCCTTATAGCATCAGATGATTTGATTCGCCTTAAAAAAGGGTTTTATAGTTTTGCCCCAGCTTACCGTAGGCAGCCAATTAACTCTTTAGCCATTGCCAACGGCCTATATGTTCCATCTTATGTATCTTTTGAATACGCGCTTAGCTGGTATGGCGTAATACCCGAGCGAGTGGTGCAAGTGACATCCGCAACCAGTAAAAACAACAAGCTATTTGAAACGCCTCTGGGAAGATTTAGCTATAAAAAAGTGCCTTTAAAAGCCTATTCGCTAGGCGTTGATTGGCATTTTAATGAAGTTGAAGGTGGACTATTGATTGCCACACTAGAAAAAGCTCTTTGCGATAAAATTCGGTATGAACGAGGCTTAGGTTCACTCACTCAACAACAAATGCTGGAATACCTAGAATATGATTTACGGGCAGAATTACCCCCTGATACCAACACAAGCTTAATAGAAAGCATCGCCACTGCTTACCGCTCTAAAAATCTAGCTACCTTGGCAACTGTGTTAAGGAAAAAACAGCAATGACTCACCCTGCCATTACCAATATGCTTAACCGTTATGACTTAAGCACCGCTGACTCTAGCTACGATGCTTTACGTGAAATACTACAAGAAATTGTTCTAGTTGCACTCTATGATGCTGGCTTTTTTAAACAAGCAATTCAGCAGCTATGAAAGTCACCTTCCGTGTCGATGCCTCTCTTGAAATAGGCACTGGCCATGTCATGCGTTGCCTTACCTTGGCAAATGCACTTAAAGAACAAGGCGCTGAATGCCATTTTATTTGCCGCAAACACCCAGGCAATTTAATAGAAACAGTTCAACAAGTGGGTTTTCAAGTACACTCGTTAACAGCCCAAAAGAAATCTTTAACTAATAACCAACCTCCTAACCAATCCAATAAAGAAAAACCGCTTTTTCATGCTGCTTGGTTAGGAACCACACAAGCGCAAGATGCCGAAGAGTGTGAAGCTATTTTAAAACAGCTACAGCCAGACTGGTTAATAGTTGACCATTACGCGCTAGACAAAACCTGGCAGCAAGCACTTAAGCCCTATTATAAAAAGCTAATGGTGATAGACGACTTAGGTGATAGAGAACATTTAGCTGATTTACTGCTCGACCAAAACTACGGTTCTACAGCAGAAAAATACCAAAACCTAGTGCCAGAAAATTGCAAGCTACTAACCGGCACCCACTATGCTTTGTTAAGACCAGAATTTGCCCAATGGCGTGAATACAGTATTAAACGGCGCAGTAAAAACACCCAAATAAAGAATATTCTAATCACCCTAGGTGGCGCAGACCCTGATAACTACACAGCAAAAATATTAGCACAGCTAGCCAAAAGCGAACTTAACCCACAAACTGAAATTACCGTCATTATGGGTGCAACAGCCCCTCATTTAGAGGCGATAAATCAACAAGCTGCCGCTCTGCCCATAAGCACACAAGTAAAAGCCAATGTAAGCAACATGGCAGAACTAATGAGCAAGGCAGATTTAGCCATAGGCGCAGCAGGCGCAACCACTTGGGAAAGGTGTTGTTTAGGCTTACCAACTATTCAACTGGTTATAGCAGAAAACCAACGTAAAACAGCGCAAGCACTAGCAAAAGCAAGCATAGTTAAAATACTTCATCACCCTAATAACTTACCTCAACTGCTAGCCCATGCACCCGACTGGCTAATTGAAAACGCCATAAAAGCCAGACAAATAACTGATGGGCTAGGGGTTGAAAGAGTGGCTGAAGAGTTTAAGCCGCCTTATAAACAAGAACAACGATATGCCCGACCCTAATTTACTAATAACGAGCGTGGCCAAAAAAGTTAGTCTAGTAAAAGCCTTTGTTAAAGAAGCAGCTGTAGCAGGTATCAAAGTATATGGTACCGATGCAAGTAAAGATGCTGTAGCCCTGTATTTTTGTAATGCTTTTTTTCTGTTGCCTTACCGAAGTGATACCAAGTTTCTGCCTCAGCTAATTGCAGCTTGCCAGCAGCATCAAATAGGCTATCTGCTACCGACTAGTGATAGTGAGTTACTTTACTTTGCCGAACATAGAAGCACTCTTGCAGAAAATAAAATCCAAGTATTGATGAGTGCCAATAGCACTTTAAAAACCTGCATATCCAAACTAGCTTTCAACAAACATTGCATCCAGCACCAGCTACCACTACCACAAAACTACACCAGCCTTGAAACAGCTAACTACCCCTTAGTTATTAAACAAGAGTTTTCCCAAGCTACTCAAGGTGTACATAAATTAGCAACCCTAGCAGAAGCCCAGCAGTTAGTTAAAAACTTCCCTAACCCTAACTACCTCATTCAAGAATTTGTAGAGGAACAAGAATATTCAATTGATGCCTTTTTCGATGCTCAAGGTAAGCTAATACAAGCCCTAGCTAGAAGTCGCGACCAGATAAGTGAAGGTGAATCTGTTATTAGTACTAGTATAGATTTACCAGAGCTAGTACAGCTAGTAGAAAAACTAGGCCAAACGCTTAACTTTTTTGGACACCTAATAGTGCAAGCTTTTTATCATCAAGGGCAAATAAAGTTAGTAGAAGTTAACCCTAGGTTTGGCGGCGCTTCAGCTCTAGCCCTAGCAGCAGGACTCAATTCACCCAAGTGGTTAGTCGAACACATAACTGGTAAGCCATTACACCCAGTTCAGCCGCTTAGCTATGGCTTAAAGCTTCTGAGATACAGTACCGATTACTTTCTATCCCCTGAAAATAAGTCTAACTAAATATGCTACAAGCTATTATTTTTGACTTAGATGACACCCTTTACTTAGAAAAAGATTATGTTCTAAGTGGCTTCCAAGCAGTAGCTAAACACCTAGCCAAACACTATAAACTAGACCAAAAGACTTGTTACCAGTTTTTAGCTGCGCACTTTGCCAAGCAAGGCCGCGATAAAATTTTTAATCACCTGTATCAAGCATTCTCCCAGCAACTAAGCCATAAATCAGAAGCTAACTGCATTCAAGAGCTAGTTACAGTTTATCGCCAACATCAACCTAAAATAATTCTAGAAACTTGGGTGTATAAAGCGCTAGAAGAATTAAAAAGCAAAGGGATTAAACTCGGGTTATTAACCGATGGCTTACCCTTGATGCAACAAAACAAAGTAACAGCATTAATGTTAGAAAAGCACTTTGACCAAATTGTATACTCTTGGGAAATCAACCAACCCAAACCCAGCACCTTAGGCATCAACTACCTGTTACAAAAACTAGGTAGCAAAGCACAAAATACCTTAATGCTAGGCGACAACCCTATACACGACCTAGAGCCAGCCTTAGCTTTAAGCATGCCTTGTATTCGATTACTAACTGGCAGATTTACCCAGCAAAAAAGCCCAGCAGCAATAACTCAAGCTAGCACCCTAAAAGAAGCCTTTGCCAAAATAAATAAGCTAATAGTAAATTACGAGATCACTCATGCTCAACATCAATAACCGCCAAATTAGCAGCCAGCACTTGCCTTACATTATTGCCGAGCTGTCAGCTAACCATAATGGCAGCCTAGAAACCGCCAAAAAGATTATAGCAGCAGCAAAACAAGCAGGCGCAGATGCCGTTAAGTTACAAACCTACACAGCCGATACCATTACCCTTAATTGCGATAGTGAAGAATTTCAAATTCACGGTGGTTTATGGGATGGACGTACCCTGTATGAACTTTATGAAGAAGCTCATACCCCTTGGAATTGGCATAAGCCCTTGTTTGACTATGCACATGAATTAGATATCACTATTTTTAGCTCCCCTTTTGATAAAACCGCCGTTGATTTGTTAGAAAACCTAAACGCACCTGCTTACAAAATTGCCTCTTGTGAAGCGATAGACCTGCCACTTATCAAATATGTAGCAGCTACAGGTAAGCCAATGATAATTTCCACCGGCATGGCTAACCTAGAAGAAATTGGCGAAGCCGTTGAAGCTGCCAAAGCAGGTGGCTGTAAAGAATTAGCACTACTGCATTGTGTAAGCGGCTACCCGGCTCCAGCCGAAGACTACAACCTAAGAACCATTCCAGACTTAATAAAACACTTTGATTTAGTAACAGGCTTATCAGACCACACCTTAGACAACACCACCGCCATTACCAGCATTGCCCTTGGCGCAGCCATTATTGAAAAGCACTTCACCCTAGATAGACAAGGTGGTGGTCCAGACGATAGTTTTTCACTAGAGCCACAAGATTTAAGCGCCCTATGCAGAGATAGTAAAACCGCTTGGCAAGCCTTGGGTAAAATTGATTACTCTGAAAAACCCAGCGAAAAAGAAACACTAAAATTCCGTCGCTCTATTTATTTTGTAAAAGACCTAAAAGCAGGCGACACCATTACCGAAGACAGCATACGCAGCGTACGACCCGGCTTTGGTTTAGTGCCTAAATATTTTGATACACTAGTTGGAAAGCGATTAAAAGCCGATGTTGACTATGGCACACCTACTAGCTGGGATTTAGTCGAAAGGTGAAATCAGGTAGATTAAAACGACTGACTAACTTTAATATTTTTTATACAGCCGATAGAGAGCCCTCAGTCACTAAAGGAACACCAAAATGTACCACAGCAAAAAAGTCATCCTCTTTGGTGCCAGTAAAGGTGGAGATAGCTTTATTACCCATAACCAACACTTAAAAGTGCTTGCTATAGCAGACAATGACACGCAACGCTGGGGTAGTCAGCTATTAGGAATACCGATTATTAACCCCACTGAGATACCTACTTATATTTTTGATGAAATAATAATTACAAGCCAATGGCAAGACAGCATAATAAGCCAACTAGTAAACCAACTAGGCATAACAAGAGATAAAATTACCACCCCAAGCAAAAGCAATTTAAAACCAAGTGAAGCACCATTCAGCCACCCAGCCACACTAGCGATTGCTCAACAGAGCTTAGGTATAATAAGTGAGTTTTTAAATAAAAACGGAATAACAGCTATTTTAGACTCTGGTAGTGCCCTAGGTGTGGTTAGAGACGGCGACCTAATAGCTTGGGATGACGATATAGACCTAGCAGTAAATGCACCAGACTTTGATAAATTAATTCTCCTAACCAGTAAGCTACTTAAAGAACTGCCTCAACACCCAGCAGGAAAATGGCAAGCAACTGTAGTCACACTCGCAAATGAAGATGTTTGTGTAAATATAGACCTAATAAGCAATAACAAAGATGAGTTGAAAGGTATTGAAATTAGCCTACAAAAAAGAACAGAACATCAAGACAGATCAGAGTTGGTATCATCAGCTGGTATGTTTGATGCGCCTGCTATTCACTTTCAAAACCCACAAGCTGTAGATTTTTATGGCTATAAGGTTTATTTACCCAACCAAGCAGAAGAATTTTTAACCTTTATGTATGGTGATTGGAAAAACCCACGTCCAGAAACAAAAATTCAAGACTATGACAACCGCCATCAACAGCAACAAGCAGACCCTAGATCGTACCAAATAAGCAAACGATCAATAGCTTAAAGCCATGAAAAAAGTAATTACCTATGGCACATTCGATTTGTTTCATGTTGGGCATGTAAACCTATTAAAACGTGCCAAATCACTAGGTGACCAACTCATTGTAGGGCTGTCTACCGACGAGTTTAACCATCAAAAAGGTAAAACTACGCTAGTACCCTACAACCATAGAGCAGAAATACTCAAAGCCTGCCGTTATGTAGATCAGTTAATTCCAGAAAGTAACTGGGAACAAAAACAACAAGATATAATAGACAACCAAATAGATATTTTTGTAATGGGTGATGACTGGCAAGGAAAATTCGACTTCTTAAAAGAATACTGCCAAGTAGTCTATTTAGAAAGAACAGAAGATATATCATCAACTGCAATGAAAGAAGCGATAGAAGTATTTATGCAGTTTAAGAACAAATTTGAGATCTAAAGGTAAAATGGAAAATAAAAACCTACTAACTCCTGAAATAACTGCACTAATGACTACTTATAATAGTGCTCACCATGCCTGGATTCAACTCTCAAGTGCAACTCATTAAACTAGGATTGGATGGCAAGCTGCTGTAGCATCTTATGCTTTTCAATCGACCAAGAATGAGAAGCAAACATGAGACACTACACACAGCTCACCAGAGAGCAACGATACCAAATATCTGCCCTGCTTGATAACAATTTAACCCAAACTGAGATCGCTAAAACGCTTGGTGTTCACAAATCAACCATTAGTCGAGAGCTTAAACGTAATACAGGCAAACGTGGATATCGGCCTAAACAGGCTCACGAATTTACCGAAGAAAGGATCAAACAACGCTCAAAAAA
>NZ_JMLW01000043.1 GCF_000686905.1 Marinospirillum insulare DSM 21763 | reverse complement strand
CGTGCATTAATCGACCCACGCCACCCTCAGCGACAATCAAGCCTGTAGAGAATAAGTACCATGAATTTTGAAGGTTTTACACTGGATCAGTTACTTGAACTGAACCATCTAATCTGCCGCCGTATTGACGAATTACGTGAAAAAGAAACCCTTCAGGCTTTAGTTAGGCTGCATGTAGGCATGAAAGTAACCTTTGAAGCCCGAGATGGGATTAAGGTGGGTTTAGTAACCAAAATTAATCGAAAAAGCGTGATAGTGTTAGGCAAAGACGACGATGGGCGTAAACAATACAAAGTCTCCCCAGAGCTTCTGACGCCACTTAAAGAAGTTAAATAGCTTATTTAGGTATGAGTCAAGAACGCCCTAGAATGAACGCTTACCCTATAAAGGCAAGTCAGAAAGGGTAATTCATCCATATGGGTTAGTGCAGCAAGGACACACCTTGTATTTACTGTGCCGCTTTTATGACTTCGACGATGTGCGTATTACAGCGTTGCATCGCTTTGAAAAGGTCGAACTGCTCGATGAACCAATCCGTCTTTTTCCAGAATTCAATATTGATGACTATCTTAATACTGGAGTAATGCAGTGGGCGTTGCCAGATCCTAAGCTTATTTCATTAGAGCTTCGTGTGAATCAATGGCTTAAAAACCATCTTGAAGAGTCTCCATTATCGGAACAGCAGCTATTAGTAATCGATGACGAGCAGCAAGAGTCTTACTTAGTTAAGGCTGAGATGTTGGATGGTCGACAGCTGCGCCGCTGGTTATTGAGTCTAGGTTCTGATGTGGAAGTAATCGCCCCTAAGGGCTTGTGTGATTGGATGGCTAGTATAGTGAAGGCTCAGGCTGATAGGTATTTAGAGTGACAGGTAGGTTGGGTAGGAAGGAAACACTGATATGTCGGTACTAATAAAGCCGAGGCCTATATGGTTCCTTAGCTACGAAGCGTTTATTAGATATGTTGCGCAGTAAATTGCATTTATTATTGGAGTAGTTCATGAAAAGCACTCAGCTCATTGAAAGTATTCAAGTAAGTGAGATTTTAGAGGCTCTTCGCATTTAAGGGTGTAGCTGATTTCTAAATCCTCCTGACTTCAGCAAGCATCTGGCTATGTAATTGGTTAAATTTCTAAAGCCTAGGGCGGTACCTCGCAAGTGTTCAAGTCGCCCGTTGATAGCTTCTGTTGGACCGTTGCTGGTTCCTGGCCGGTCGAAGTAAGCAAGGATGCTATCAGCGTATTTTTTCAGCGTTTTCCCCAAGCCTTTTACCTCGATGAGCGCTTTGGGCAAGTCAGGGGTTGTAATGATCTTTATAAGCTCTTGCATGAGTTTTTTACCACGCCTTCGATCCGGCTCGTTGTAGGCGCTGACCACCCGTTGGTACATGTTCCAGGTGCAATCCACTTCGAGGTGGTGCTCATCTGCAAACAGCTGGAACAGTTGCTTTTTGTTGGCGTCAGACAGGTAGCTGATCCGAGTCAGTAGCGTTCGATGCTCCACAGGACAAGCAACGACAGGGATCAAGAACTAGTACATCGCTTGGTACCAGACAATCTCCGAGGTCTTTTGAGAGACCTTCCTTCACTACCTTCGCGGCATGCGATATTGATGGGCTGGGCTTCGGAGTTACCAGTGCTTGTGAAAATGAACGCCCTTGCAGAATCAGAGCGGCCCACCTCTGCCGACCCAGACTTTTGGAATGTTTGGTCTGGATTAGAAGAGCTTCAGGACGGAAACCCTAGACAAGTAAGTCGACCAGTGGATTGGAATTTGATTTCAAGAGACTGGCAAGAGCGAAGCGAAAGTGATAAAAAATAAAGTGATCGTGCTAAGGCAGTATCAACAAGATGCTTATCATCGCTGTCTTAGATCAGATAGTCATTAGTTTTATGCAGTGTGTCCGTCCACAGTAAGTATGTGCAGAAAGCACTTATCACATACTACTCACATCGCTAGTTTATTAGGGAGAGCAAGGAATGCCTGAAACACAAATGCTGGTTTATGGATTGAATACGGAGTCAGCCGATCTGGTACACATTTCCAGCTGCAAGAGCGGACTTTCCGAACTTGTTTGCCCGCAGTGTCGAACCCAACTGATCGCAAGAATGGGATCCCAAAACACCTGGCACTTTGCGCATTACAACCCTGAAAGGCAGCTAACCGAAAACTCACGTTCCTGCAGTTACTCCAAGGAGTCAGAACTACATTTGGCTGGAAAGCATCTTTTCAATCGATTGGTTCAAGACACCGGGCTTTTGAGGCTGCCAGAATTTACCCTGACATACAAACAAATCGCAAACTCTCCTGCTTTATCTACCCTTACAAAAAATCAGAAAAACTTCGTTTTAGCAAAGGCTGGCACTAACCCTGAACCATCGACAGGCGTGAGCTTTCCAGAAGTCTCACACCAGATCGATCACTGCGAGCTTGAGCCTACTGAGGGTATGGAAGGGTATCGTCCAGACGTTCAGCTCAGCTATCGTGGACAACCGGTCGCCTATATTGAAGTGGTAGTCAGCAATGATGTAAGCACTAAAAAAATGCGTCATTTTCACCATCAGCGCATCCCCGTATTGCGGTATATACCAGCAGGGAAGCTTTTGATGACAGATGAAGACATGCTTGGAAAAGCAGTTAAGCAACGGGTAGATCTTGAGTGGGTTTACCATCCTATTGAGTCAAGCCTACCTGATTCAGTATTTGGCGAGATGGAGCAATTTCTTGCTCAGCGAGAAGAAACAAGAAAACAAGTGCTGAAGAACACTGAGCAGGGCAGTACCTTTTCAGATACGCACTTACTTCAGCCTGACCCAGTGACCTGGTATGAAGCCAATCTGAGAGAAGGGTTCAGAAAAAAACTAGAGGGCCATTATCAAAGTAGCACAGGAGCCTCTATGAGCAACGAGATGAAAGCAAAGGCTGCACACTTGTACTTCAATAACAAAAATTACAATGGCGGCATTACCTATTTGGAGCTAGCACGCATGCTGAAATTCTGAGCACGGCATCTTAAAGCGGGTCGATTTCTCGCCCTTCATGATATGCCCTATTAACATGAATGGAGTTACTAAAGCAGGCAGGACAGGTGGCTGGCTTCTGCATAGCTTACCCCCATTAAGCACCTCCATTGGCAATGAGATATCACCAAGTCCGCACACCAAGGGAATAATCAGACCAAAAAGCAGCAAATAGCAACATTTTGCGCTATTTTGCGCATTTTAATTGCTTTTAGCTGCAAAATACAATAATCACAGCTCACGCAAAAAAATTTCAGATCTGAAATAAACCGGAACCCCTATCCAGAAAAAACTGACAAAAATTTCAGATCTGAAATAAATCCAAAACCAAGCCAATCCAGCACCACAACTCTCTGGAAGCTTATTACAGCATCCAACCTAGCAACTAATCAAACATCCGCCATTTGAAATAACTGCGTCTGGAGTAGACACCTACATTCTGGAAGGCAGGGCCAACATCAACAACCTCGATGGCAGCACCATAAAGGGCTACTAACCAGCAAAAAAAACGCCTGGATAACAGCTCAGAATAATCTTTGCATCGGGAAATGCTGGAGTGGGACAAAAATGTTGCCGAAGGTGCTCCTCTCGGTTTATTAAAATAAGCCACATTAAACCCAGCCATACCAAAGATCACTGATTAATGCAGGAAAAAATCTTCGCATACATATCTGTAATCTCAACACATCACAGAAAAAACTTTACATACAGGTCCAAGCCTGCTCAAACTAATACATGATTCAGTTATGTAAGGTGAGCTTCTTAATGACAGATAATAGCAACGGCACTGATCCTCGCATCGAACACCGCGAAGAAATCTCTCCGGAAATTATTTCCAACATGCTCATGTACTTTAGAGACAGCCAAACTATAAAAAGGGCTGGCGATCAGATCTATGAGTTTGACCCTAAGAAAATCAACAATAGCGACCTCAATCTTCTATCTGCGTCTGTTCTTAAAACTCTTACGAAATATAAAGACGTACATCACCCCGAGTTAGACATCACCTTAGGCATAAAAAACTTGTTCGATACTCATGAAGGGAAAGAGTGTGCCTACACGGTGATTTTTATTGAAGGGCAAGATACGAAGGAGCACCTAGAAAACCTCAAAGAAGTAGCTATTAAAATTGCCACTAATGCTGTCACAGTTGATGATCTTTTCTCAAAAGAAGCTGAAAAAATCACCAATGAAATCTTACTTCATGATGATGTTAAATCTGCCATATCAAGCCATATCAGCTCTAAATCCGGCTCAATAATAAAGCGACCTTTTTCCTTTGGGTCTGATTTAAACAGTGCGGATGAGGAGTACACCTGCAAACGCTTCCAAACAGTTACAGACCGGCAGGAGTCAATTGAGCAAGACAATTACGAATTTCTTGCTATACCCAATGGTTTTAAAGATGATAGCAACAAAGCCCATTTCACTGTTTTCTCAAAGAATAGCAAAAACAAGACCGGAGAAAAAGTTAGTCTTAAATGCATCGATCCAGAAATTTTTAAAGTCATTGCCGATGCCTACAGTAAAGAATATTTTGTTAAATGCACAGTAAAACAATCACGAAACCCTGAAACCAAATCACTAGAAAATATCCTTACCTCTGTTTCTTTAGAACCTCCACCCTCTCCAGATGATTTTAAACTCGAACATCAATAGCAAGCATAGGGATATTGCCATGGATTCGAAAACTGGTTTGAGTGCATTTGACAAGCACAAACTAATGTCCGAATTTGGCTCTGAGTATGCGCAGCTGATCGAGTTCGCTATAGAGACAGACACTGTCATCGGGATGGTGACCGCGTATAAAATCCTTGGACTAAGCGCTACTCGCATTGCTATCAGCAATCCAATCCATGATCTTGAAAGGTCTAATGGACTTTTTGAGAACTGGGTGTCACCCGGCGCAATCGCTGTAAAAGATTTTTACCTTCAACTGATAAGCCAGCCTAAAGTACTCAACCAATATGCCCCCATTCCTGCACGGGGGTCAGCTCAACAAAATAAGGGACAGTTTGGAGAGCTGAAAACGCGCAGTTTTCTCCTGGCCATGGTGACCAACCCTTTAACCAACAGCAGAACACAAACCTCGCCCAAACATCAGTTTGACGACCTCATTCAATTTCGTCGTCTGCTGCGCGTGTGGACTTTTTTTCAGGCCGCAGAGCGTTATTTGAATCACGGCTGTGCCCTGGATGAAAACATCAGCACCCTGGCTCGATTTCTGATTCTCGGACCTAATGACCCTCACCTTGCCAGCGTTGACGAGCTCTTGTACGGCCTGCACATACGCGTCGCCCAGCCTGGTGCTTCGCTCGATTTAGTCTCTGCTGCCCTCCTGTCTGAAGCCGAATCATTGCTCGCTCTGGGTCAACGCCCCAGGCATGAGACCAGGTTTCTTAATGTGATCAAAAATATTGCGTCGGGTGACTGCTTACCGATTCAGACAACCACGGTTTCTAATTCCGGTCTGGATCAACTGATCGACCTAAAAAAGGTTACTGCTCCTCAACCCTACGACTCATTTCAGATTGACGAACAGACGAGCCTCGAAGTCTATCCAGTCACCACTGATACCGATTCAGATGAAGAATCGCTGCAGGATTCAGATGCTGAAGAAAGCCTGGAGCTGATCACGCTAGATCAACATAAAGCTGCGGCTGAACAAATCGTTGAAAGCCGAGCTTATTTCATACAGCGCTCAGAGTATGCGCACTACCTACCCTGGAGTTGGGAGCAACCCCTCCCAACAGAAATAGACCCCCTACTTAAATGGGTTAATAAAACCCTGAGGTCTTCGGACACAGCGGAGTCCTTAGGTGCTGCCTGCGCTTGGCTAGCGATCCACACAGGTCGCAGCCTGAGTTTTGTTTTACATTTTCTGATCACTGACCAAGCGCATCCAGAATGGAGTCTGAGTCAGAACCTGGATCAGCTGCACCGCTTACCCGTTCGCCGTCGCAACAGCTGGTCACCTAAACCTGAATCCCTTCACCGGATCAAACCTTTTGCTGAGTCCATGGATTTGCTGCTCCCCAAACCTGTGACTCAAGCTTTAGCCAATGCCCATCAAGCGGCTGCCTTTCCGGCTAAACAGCTTTCTGGTCTCTGGTCACAAATCTCCAAGACGCCGATCGACACCTGGTTTAATGGTGCTCTACCTGACGAGCTTTCTCGCCTGAGTGCTGCGAAGTTGGCTGGCTTTTTACCTGCACTGCTCTTTGATCGCACGGGCGATTCGACCCTGGCTCGTATTCTCTCTTCGCACCCTAATTCGGGCCTACCCGGTGCCTGCAGCTATGCTACCTGGGATATTCAAACCATCGAAAAGGGCTTAGATCAGAGTCTAAACCCCGAGCTTCCCTTGCAAGATAAAAGGCAGACCCAACTGATCGGCAGCTTGCTATCCCCTATCGAAGACCACCTGATCGCAAAAATTCAGCAGGCATCGACTCAGGTCCAAACCTTTGATCAGAACAAACCACTGGTAGAGCAGCACAACCTGATTGCTCAATATCTGGTTACAGCGCTCTATGCTGCGACGGGTTGCCGGTATTTAAAAGACCCCTTTGAGTCGCTGGATTATTTCAATCTGGATCTGGGTTACGTCTACATCAATGACAAGGCCGATGCAGGTCTGCATGAAGGTCGGCTGGTGCCGCTACCCGATCAAGCTATTCAGCTGATGCATGAATATGTCAGGCACCTTCAACGCCTTCAATCATCAGTCACAAACACCTGCCCTGAATTCGCCAAGGCCCTTGATCAGCTCACTGCTCAACAGCAAGCTTGTGATCAACCATGTGCAGCTTCTTCAAGTGCTCGTGCAAGGCTGCCGCTTTTCTTTTTACTGGATGAGCGATTCAACTGGCATTCTTTGAACCAGCAAGACTTGCCTGGTGTTCCTTTATTTGAATGGGGGCTTCCCAAAAACCTGTTCAGACATCGCTATGTTCAGGAACTCACTCAACTAGGCGTTCCCGTCGACATTGTCAATGGCTGGATGGGACATGCTGAAAGGGGGTCAGCCACCTACAGTGATGTTTCGCCACGTTGCTGGTTAGATGATGCAAACCAATATCGCGCTGCGATCAACACCCTGTTTAATCGGCTTGGGTTTATTCACCCAGCCAAAATACAGGGCAGGGTATCCATTAATCCTGATACTGAAGCAAAGAAGATTTTTGATCGGCTTGAACAAAAACCTTTTGGAGAGCGTGAACGTCGCTATCGCCGTAAGCAGGCTGTACAGCAGGCCATTCGATCAGCGCATCGTGAAATTAACCTGCTTCTAGGCAATCGGGGTTTGCATGAGCTAGAAGCAGAGGACATTGAAAAGCTGATTCAGCGGATGTTATTGCGTGATGGTCAGGTTACCTATCCCTATGCCAGCATTCGGCTGGGGGTGTTGATGAAACGCATCGACCAGAGTGAAAGCGCCCACAAAATCAAGGTGCGCAAGCGGTTAGTGGCCATACGCCAGGAAAACAGCCTGATCAAAAAAGAGGCCGTACATGCAACCAGCCATCTAAAAGAGCTGTGCCGGATAGCTTCTAACATTCGCGCGAGTATCAAGGTGGACAGGCTAGCCAATAAAGAAGCTCTGATCGTTGGCTGCCTACTGCTGTGCATCGAAAAGCGGCTGAGCTACCGTCGCCTGCTCAATGATGTTCTGGCTGGCAAGAACTTCCGTATTGTTCAGCACCAGAAGCACTACTACCTGGAGTACAGTGAAGAACTTGACCCTGAGGATATGACGGCTCCGGTTCAGCGCCACGAAATCAGTTATAAAACAGCCAGCCTCCTGGTTAAAGGAAGGGCCCGCCTGCAAGATCCCAAGACTGAAATACCTGCACAGGTTCAGGCCTTGGCGGAGTATGCAGCAAAGCAAGATGCCGGCATTAATCCAAGCAGCCTAACCAGCCTGCTGGACTGGCTGTACTTCACCCTTGAGCAGGCCAACTTGGTTGAATTGCCGGGACTCGTAGCCGCCGCACTAAGTGAGCGCTGCCCACCCACAAGCCTTGGTCTGGTGGATTGGCTTAGGCAATTAGAAGGTACTCCCCGCAGCTTTACTCAACAGGCAACAGGTGTCATCCAAGCTCAGCCGAATATCCAGCCTACAAAGCTGCTTGCAGGGCGGGCACTCAAAAACAATTCAGATGAGCTTAAATCTCAGGCTAAAAGTTTCCATAAGGCCATCCATCAACAACTCAATGACTATAAGCCCAGCCAGGCCAAAGCTACTTCAAAAAAAATCATTCAGTGCTGCAAGCAGTTTGAAGGCAGCGTCAGCTCCAGTCTTTTGCTTCTGGGACACTGGACCGCTCATTTGATGGATAAGGGCAAAGGGCGCGGTACCAGAAAAGCCCTGGCAAAAAACACTCTGATCACCTATTTCGGCTCACTGATTACCGCTTTTGAAGGGCTGGCTTATGACCGAGATTTGCTTGCTTTGGATGAGGATGAGATCACCGACCTCTACGGTAAAATGATTGAATTCAGAATTACTCGGCACAATCAAATCGGTTATTTTGGTGATCGTCTGCAGCAATTTCACCGTTATGCCAGCAACCAAGGGGTTAGTGATCCCGATTGGAGTGAGCTGAACCTGGCTGATGAAGCTCGCCGGGTTCGATCAGGACACCTGACAGAAATCGACTACCTGAATAGCTTGGAAGCCATCGGCATACTTTATACCGATCCAGACCAATCATTACTGATGCAGTTTGCTCTGCTGTGCTGCTATCGGTTCGGCCTGAGAAGCCGTGAAGCCTTGGGGCTAAGATACAAGGATTGGTGTACTAATCAAGCCATGCAATGGGTGCTGATTCGCAATAATCCACTGCGTACCCTGAAATCTGATAGCAGCCGCAGAGCCATCCCTCTATTGTTTAATCTGCAAGAGACCGAGCAATCCATTGTTGATCAGGTTGTGGCTCGCTGCATTGCCCTTGGTGGCACAGACAAGAACACGCCAATTTTTTGTGAGATTCGTAAAGGGCGCGTGCAAGAGTCGGCCTACACCAAGCTGATTCCACAGGCGCTGATTCAAATCGCCCGCCAGATCACCGGGAATCCTGCCCTGGTTTTGCATCATGCTCGCCACGCTTTTTACAACCGCGTGGCTGCAGTTCTTCTGGGGCTGGACACACCACTTGCACAGACGATCACACAAGGCCTCGATAAAGAGGCGTTACTGCACTGTGTCCTGGGACACAATACGGATATTTCCAAACGCAGCAGCATGGCCCTAGCCAGATTACTGGGCCACCACCACCCCAGCACCGGCATGAAAAACTACTGCCACCTGATGACCGACTGGGCCGACCAACTCACCCCTGTCAAAACCACCAGGGCAAAATTACTCAAAGGGGCCTTCAACACTCGGTCACTGAAAATCTACCAGGCCCCCAAACAATCTAGCCCAATAAAGCTGAACTTCAGAACACCTGAATTACCCCTGCTACTAAAGACCCTGAGGCTGGTCAGTGTTGGCAAATCCTTTGAGCAGGCAGGATCATTAATGGGACTCCACCCTGATCACACTCAAGATCTCCAGACTGTTTTTGAAATAGCCAATGCCAAAATGCGTTTTAAGAACCTGGGTGAGTCGGGGCATATTTCGGGAAAAGATCATCCCAACGCACTTCTTCGTTATATCTCGGATGATGCCTGGGTCCGAATGATCGAAAGTGCGGAGCAATATGACCATTCAACAACCCCTACCCTTCAAATCACTCTGGATGATATTCCGTCACTAACCGGCAGCAAGCGGCATATTTTGATGGCTGAAGACAGCCACTGCTTGCTGATCCGTGAAACCATGAAGGTTTTTGAACTGGAAGATGGAGTAATTACAGTGGCTGCCTACAGAGACAACTCTTATGCAGTGAAAATGCTGGAGCGACATGGGTTTAATCTGAACACAGAGGGGAGCACCGCTTCCAGCAGCGGTCGCTTTCAGCTGGACACCTTTGATATTTACAAAGGTGACCGGTGTATTGCAAACCGCAAAGACTATGGCGGGATCAAGATACAGCGGCGCGATCAAGGTGTGTTGCGAAACAGCCACGAGTTGGCAGTTGCCGTTCTAACCCTTGGCTTGAGTATACTGCTATCCTCAGAAGTGCAGCCTCAGATTCAAGCAGATGCCTTGTAAGTCAGAGCCACAAAACAGCAGTCTCGAATAGCAGACCTGCCTAACAGGTAAGGTTTGCTTTTTGATTGATTCAGAATAGCATTGATTTAAATGGCGAAGGCTCTAATCGAGAACGTCTGAGGCTAGGCATACCCTTGCTAGAGCCAGGATATGTGTTTAAGTCGTTTTAAATCACTGACTTAAAAAGCAAAAAGGCCCTCCTTTCGGAGAGCCTTTTTGATAAGATCTTTGCATCTTGGATCCCTTCAAGCTGACCGAAGTGAGCAATGAAAAGATATGATCCCAAGTGCCTACGAGGATTAGTATAGGTTAGGAGTCCAACGAGTGCAACCCAACAATATTGACCAGACTCATACAGACATATCTGTTGCCAGATTATCCAGCTATAGAGCTATGTTTCGCGGTGCAAATGACCATGAGCTTTATGGCATCTATTGCTGGAATGAAGCCCTTTCAGCAACGCTATTCCGTTTAATCTCAATCACCGAAGTTGTGATGCGCAATCGTTTTCACGTGGCACTCAGCCTGCACCTTTATAGCCACAGGTCTGTAGGTGTAAAGGATTCAAATGACTGGTATAACCAGCTTGCATTACCACCAAAATCAGAGCAAAAAGTTCGAAAGGAAACCCACTTTAGGCATCGGCGCTCTGGTCAGCTAAGACCAAAATCTCCAGCCCCTTCTCCAAATGATGTGGTTTCAAGAATGACATTTGGATTCTGGCCAAAGCTACTTGATGTTAATGGAATACCCTGGGGTCAACTGCTTCCACAAATTGTTCCCAGTCATCGATACAAAGACTCTAGGTACTGGTCTGTGGTCAAACACCAGGATGCACTTTACGCACGCTTAGATCTGGTGAATCGACTCCGCAATCGCATTGCCCACTTTGAGCCAGTTTGGAAGCAGGGTGACTTGTACGAAGAAAGAAGAGGGCGGTCTGGCTCGCCCAAGCCCTCGATCGAGCTTCCTGCCCCCTCATCACCAGCAGAAGTCATTGCCCGGCTGAAACTCTTACACGATCGCATTACAGAGCTACTGAAGTGGTTATCCCCTGATCGATACAGTGATTACACAGCTAGCTATGTAGAGAGTCACTTCAACTGGATTTGCTCTGCCGAGGGTTTAGCTGCCTACAAGCAGATGCAACCAGGGTTGAATATGCCATTAGCTCGCTTTAAGCGGGAACTCAATAGTATACTTGCGCGCCATGCAATGGTAAGGGTGCATCGCAAAAACCGTCCGGTAGGCACTTACTATCCGATACTCCGATAAACCTGTCCCGCATCCTTAAGGTCAGCTTAAAAATTAGTGCTTGTGACCATCTTCAATGAGTTTGGTTGTTCTGAGGGGTTTTTAATCTCATCTTATTCGTCTTGAGCCACCTCTGCTAGGACAGAGTTTTAGGACATTTTGAGCAACCTAAGGACATATAATATGTCCTTACAGGGTCATTCTCATAACCTGAAACATTAAGCTCTCAAATTTCAGAAGCATTAACACCAACCGATAAACAAGCACTCAGCCAACGGCTAGAGTCACAGCCAGAGTTACGGCTAGAGTCAGCATTGGCAGCTAAAATTATGCTGCTCTTGCAAAATGAGCCACTTAGCAAGTCTGAACT
>NZ_JMLW01000042.1 GCF_000686905.1 Marinospirillum insulare DSM 21763 | reverse complement strand
GGTTTTAGAAATTTAACCAACTACATAGCAAGGTGCTTGTTAGAATCGGGTGGGTTCAAAAAGCACCTACACCCTTAAATGCGAAGAGCCGTTAAATGGGTTGTTTTCAAGCATTTTGTTTTCTTACTCTGACCCCATAGATAATGAGCTGAAAATATAGGTGATATCGGCAATTTATAGACGTTTTAGATATAGGGTGGCAAGGTTTTGCCTAGTCTTTACGTGGGGTCAGAGTAAAGCCAAATAAGGCTTGTAGATAAGGTTTGGTATTGATATAACTACTTCAACTTTAGTAGTGGCTAACTAATCAATTATTTTTTCAATAGGTGGTTATGTTATGAATGTTAATAGTGTTAATCCTTTGCAAGTGAAAAGTGTGGCTGCTGTTGAGCAAGCTAAACTTACAAAAAGCCATAAGGCTAATGAAGTTAACAAAGCAACTTCTAAAGAAAATAAACCTTATACGAGTTATGATTTAACTAATATGACTGGACAAGAAGTCTTGGACTTGTCTCATCAAATGCTGCTTGATGGCGATATTGATGGGGATGAATGGAGTAAGTTTTTTAGTCTTGTAATTAGTGCAGTAGGAATAGGTCGCCTTGATGAAAATGGCAGACTTGTAAGATATACCGCTGAAGAAACGAATGAAAGAATAACTAGCACTAAGGTTAATGTTTATGAGACAGCGGCTGGCTTTGTTAATGGTGCTAATTTAATGGGAGATCAAGATAGAGCAGAAAAGTATCAAAATTTTTTAGATAAAATTATAGGTATTTTTCAGCCTGAATATCAAAAGCCTTTGTTAGATGTAATGGCTTAGGTCGTTTTACTGGCATAAATAAAATAGGGAGGTTAATTATGAATGTTTCTATGTCGCTTAGTTCTCAGGTTCATTCAGCAGCGGCTTATTCAGCCAGTGCGAGTAAAAAGCCACAAGAAGCCATTTTTTCTACTGATAAAAAGCTAGAAATAGGCTTGGAGGATATAGAAGACAGCGCTGCTAAGACAAAAATTGATCTTAGAAATGCTTCTATGAATGATTTGAAGGAATTAAGTAAAAATGTAGATTTTCCAGATGGTTTTTACTTCCCTCTTATTATTGCCCCTTATTACCCTATAGCAAATGAAGACTATATGAACCATAAGGTTGATTATTTGGCTCATCTAGAAAGTGGTGCTGCTAGATCAAATAAGAGCGCAAAATGGTTCGAAGATACTTTAACTGCATTAATGCCTTACCACTCCCCTGATGCAAGCCCTGCTCAAGCTGTATCGTTAAACCCCACAGCAAGGCCGTGGACGGATGATCAGGTTGTTGAGCAGCAAAGGCTAGCGTTTCTTTTGAAAACAGTTTAATAGGCTATTTTCAATTAACCTCGTTAAAATAAATCAAACGAGAGTATTTGTAATAAGGTTTTGTCTGGCTTATCCGCAGGGTGTAGCTGAACAAAACCTTCTTTGCCTTTTATCTGCGGATGATTGGGCTGAAGTTCGACTAGAAGTTGGCGTAGTTCGTTGGCCTGTTCAGTATCATTTAGGTGTAAATAACCTTCTATCATAACTGCTAATGCATCAGCGACTGCTGGGGTGTCTCGGTAACCTTCTAGAACACCACGTCCACGGTTAATGGCGGCAATGGGTGCGCCACGGCGTAAGTAAAAGCGTCCGATATACACCTCCTGAGCAGCCAGTAGGTTTTTTAAATAACGAAGGCGTTGCTGGGCATCGGGTGCGTAGTCGCTGTCAGGAAAAGTAGTTATTAAACGGTTAAAGTCAGCATAGGCTTCACGTGTTGCGCCTGGGTCTCTTTGTGAAATATCGGTTAGCTTTAAGCCTTCGAGTGAATGGCGGCCAGCAACCCAAGCGGATAAACCGCTTAGGTAAAGCACATAATCAATTTGTGGGTGGTTAGAGTTAAGGCGAATAAAACGGCTAGCAGCAGCACGTGCCTGTTCATGCTGATTGTTTTGGTGATAAGCATAAATAAGCTCTAGCTGGGCTTGTTCACCATATTCACCAAAAGGGAAGCGAGCTTCTAAAAACTGTAAACGCTCAATAGCAGTAATAAAGCGTTTTTTGTCTAGGGCTGTTTGAGCTTCTTGGTAAAGCTGTTGCTCGCTTTTTTCATCGTCAGCTAAGCGACCAGCACACCCATAAAGAAGGGTAAAGACTAGGCTTAAAATGATGAGCCGGAGTAGGGTCGATGAGTAGAGGGTGTTAAGTGGCATAAGTATTTTGTCTTTTCTAAATCGTAATCTTAGGGTGATAAACCTTGTTCGAGTGCTAGAATAACGGAAACCCCTCTTGGGTTCGAGAGGTTAAGACTTTAAACCACAGAAAGAATTTCATGACACAAGTAATAAAGCAGCAAGCAATAGTACCGCTAGAGTCTTCAGGCAAGCGAATTGATCAAGTCGCAGCGGAGCTTTTTCCTGATTTTTCCCGTGCAAAATTACAAGAATGGTTAAAGGATGGCAGCCTGTTGTGGAATGGCGAAGTGGGTAGGCCAAAAAATAAAGTTAGGGTGGGTGACACTTTAACACTTGAAGCAGAGCAGCAAGAGCAGTTAACCGACTTGCCGCAAGATTTAGAGTTAGATGTAGTTTATGAAGATGAGCATTTGCTCTTGGTCAACAAGCCTGCTGGTTTAGTGGTGCATCCCGCTGCAGGCCATGCCGATGGTACTTTGTTAAATGCTTTGCTGTTTCATTGCCCTTCTTTAAAAGAGTTGCCCAGAGCGGGCATAGTGCACCGTATCGATAAAGACACTTCTGGCTTGTTGGTGGTTGCTAAAACCCTTAAAGCACAAAATTCTTTAGTAGAACAATTACAAAGCCATAATATGGGGCGTGAATACGATGCGATTGCTTTGGGTGTGATGACTTCAGGTGGCACGGTTGATACCCAAATTGGCCGTCACCCTAAAGACCGTAAGCGCCAAGCGGTGGTGGTTTCTGGTGGTAAAGATTCGGTTACGCATTACCGGGTAGTGCAGCGTTACCGAGCCCATACGCATGTACGTTGCAATTTAGAAACGGGTCGAACGCATCAAATTCGGGTACACATGGCACATATTCGTCATCCATTGGTGGGTGATCCGGTTTATGGTGGGCGTTTAAAATTACCTGCTGGTGCAAATGAAGAATTAAAGCTGATGTTGCGCAGTTTCCCACGCCAAGCCCTACATGCGCGCAGCTTAAAATTAATGCATCCAGAAACAGGTAAAGAAATGTCTTGGACTTTACCCTTACCTGAAGATATCGAATTATTGTTAACCTTGTTGGAAGAAGATATGCGGAGTGCAAGATGAACTCTACACTTCAGCCAGACTTGAGCTTGCTTTACCCGCATTGGCCTGCACCTAGTAATGTGCGGGCTTTTGTTACTACTCGGGAAGCAGGACCAAGCCAAGGCGCTTATGCAAGCTTTAATCCAGCTGATCAGGTGGGTGATGACCCGTTAACCGTTGCTGCTTGCCGTCAACGCTTGCAAGAAGAAGTGGGCGCTAGGCCGTTGAACTGGTTAAACCAAGTGCATACTGAGCAGGTGGCAACCACTTATTCATCTGGTATAGATGCAGATGCAGCCATAGCCACCAGCAGTGATTATGCTTGTGTGGTGTTAACAGCCGATTGTTTACCAGTATTTTTTTGTGATGAACAGGGTAGCAAGGTAGCCGTGGCTCATGCAGGTTGGCGTGGTTTAGCGGGTGGTGTTTTAGAAAATACGCTTAAAGCTTTAGAGGTTGAGCCTAGTCAGGTTTTAGCTTGGTTAGGGCCGGCGATAGGCGCCAGAGTGTTTGAAGTAGGGCCAGAAGTTCGCCAAGCCTTTATGGCTGGCCACCCAGATGCTGCCGCTGCTTTTGTGCCTAGCCCTTACCGCTTAAAACACTATATGGCTGACTTGTATCGTTTAGCTACGCAACGCTTGCAGCAAGCAGGTGTTGAGCAGGTGTTTGGTGGCAATTTTTGTACGCTAACCGATGCGGAACGTTTTTATTCCTTCCGCCGTGATGGGCAGCAGACAGGTCGCATGGCCAGTGTTATTTATTTGGATTGATGCATTTTTTACCTCTT
This sequence comes from Marinospirillum insulare DSM 21763, assembly GCF_000686905.1. Lineage (GTDB taxonomy): Bacteria > Pseudomonadota > Gammaproteobacteria > Pseudomonadales > Halomonadaceae > Marinospirillum > Marinospirillum insulare. The sequence continues at coordinate 8,036 of NZ_JMLW01000042.1, read as the reverse complement.
GAATTTAGTGCTTTCCTCCCCCATTACATAAGCAATCCTGAATTAATACCTTTAAGAGGTTTTTTACATGCGTATCGATCGTTTAACTAGCAAAATGCAGAATGCTTTTGCCGATGCACAATCTATGGCTGTGGGGCAAAGCCATAATGAAATTGCACCCGTGCATTTACTTTTAGCCTTGTTAGATCAGCAAGGCAGTCCTTTAACACCCTTAATAAAACAAGCGGGCTCTGATGCTAGCCGGGTTCGTAGTGAATTAAAAAAACTGCTAGACCAGCTAGCCACTATGGGGCAGCACGATGGTAATGTGGGGGTTTCCCAAGCCTTGGGTCGTTTGCTGAATTTGGCAGATCGTGACTCTCAGCAACGTGGCGACCAGTACATTTCTAGTGAGCTAGTTTTATTAGCCGCCTTAGATTTAAAAGATGACACCAGTAAAGCGTTAGAAGCAGCAGGCTTAAATAAACAGCGCTTAGAAACAGCAGTTGAGAATTTGCGTGGTGGAGAAAAGGTGGATGACCCTAACGCTGAAGAAAAGCGCCAAGCCTTAGAAAAATACACTATTGATCTAACGGCTCAGGCTTTAGAGGGCAAACTAGACCCAGTTATTGGCCGTGACGATGAGATTCGCCGCACCATTCAAGTATTGCAACGCCGTACTAAGAACAACCCCGTGTTAATCGGTGAGCCTGGGGTGGGTAAAACTGCCATAGTGGAAGGTTTAGCTCAGCGTATTGTTAACGGTGAAGTACCTGAAGGTTTAAAAGATAAGCGTGTACTGTCTTTAGATATGGGTTCACTCATTGCTGGCGCTAAATTTCGTGGTGAATTTGAAGAGCGTTTAAAAGGCGTATTAAGTGAATTAGATAAAGAAGATGGCCAGGTTATTCTCTTTATTGATGAGCTGCATACTATGGTGGGTGCAGGTAAGGGCGAAGGCTCGATGGATGCCGGCAATATGCTTAAGCCTGCCCTAGCGCGTGGTGAACTGCACTGTGTAGGTGCCACAACCCTAGATGAATACCGTGAATACATTGAAAAAGATGCGGCTTTAGAGCGTCGTTTCCAAAAGGTATTGGTGAGTGAGCCAACCGAAGAAGATGCGATTGCTATTTTACGTGGCTTAAAAGAACGCTACGAAGTTCACCATGGTGTTGAGATTACTGACAGTGCTGTGATTGCAGCAGCCAAGTTGTCGAATCGTTATATCTCTGACCGTCAGCTGCCTGACAAGGCTATCGACTTAATGGACGAAGCAGCCAGCCGTATTCGTATGGAAATAGACTCTAAGCCTGAGTCTATGGATAGGTTAGATAGGCGTTTAATTCAGCTTAAAATTGAACGTGAAGCGCTTAAAAAAGAAACCGATGCTGGCTCTAAAAAGCATTTGGAAATTTTAGAAGAAGAAATAGAAGAACTCAGCCGTGAGTTTGCAGACCTAGAAGAAATTTGGAAGTCTGAAAAAGCTAGCTTGCAAGGTGCGCAACAAATTAAACAGCAGCTAGAACAAGCGCGTATCGATTTAGAAGCCGCTCGCCGTAAGGGTGACTTAGGGCGCATGTCGGAAATTCAATACGGTATTATTCCAGATTTAGAACGTAGCATGCAGATGGCTGATGAGCTAGAAGGCGTTGAACATAAGTTGCTGCGTAACCGTGTTACCGATGAAGAGATAGCTGAAGTAGTGGCGCGTTGGACGGGTATTCCAGTGAGTAAAATGCTGGAATCTGACCGTGAAAAGCTGTTGAAAATGGAAGATGCCTTGCATCAAAGCGTGATAGGGCAAGAAGAAGCAGTTGTGGCTGTGGCCAATGCGGTACGTCGTTCACGCGCGGGTTTATCAGATCCAAATCGCCCTAGTGGTTCTTTCTTATTTTTAGGCCCAACGGGTGTGGGTAAAACGGAGTTATGTAAGTCATTAGCGCATTACTTGTTTGATACCACCGAAGCTATGGTGCGTATTGATATGAGTGAGTTTATGGAGAAGCACTCGGTAGCGCGTTTAATTGGTGCACCTCCAGGTTATGTAGGCTATGAGCAGGGTGGTTACTTAACTGAAGCTGTGCGTCGCCGCCCCTATTCAGTGCTGCTGTTAGATGAAGTAGAAAAAGCTCACCCAGATGTTTTTAATATTCTTTTGCAAGTATTAGAAGATGGGCGCTTAACCGATGGGCAAGGCCGTACAGTGAATTTCCGTAATACGGTGATTGTCATGACTTCTAACCTAGGTTCAGACTTGATTCAGCAGATGACAGAAGATAGTTACGATGCAATGAAGTCTGCAGTAATGGAAGTGGTAGGTACGCACTTCCGCCCAGAGGTGATTAACCGAATTGATGAAGTGGTGGTTTTCCATTCACTGAAGAAAGAGCAAATACGTCGTATTGCAGATATTCAACTTGCAAGGTTAGCAGAGCGCTTAGATGAGCGTGAGCTTTCGTTAGAGTTAGCTGATAGCTTTGTAGATGCACTGGTAGAGCAGGGTTATGACCCAGTTTATGGTGCGCGTCCACTTAAGCGTGCCGTGCAAAGAATGTTGGAGAACCCTTTAGCTCAAGAAATTTTGGCAGGGCGTTTTGAACCAGGCCAAAAATTAATAGCAGACTTAGAGGGTGACAAGACTGTTTTTAAGATTAAATCCTAATATTTAACTTAAAAGTGTTTAATTAACGCAAATAGCAGTTAGCCAAGGATGGCTGCTTGACAAAATAGGTGTTTTATAAGAGTCTTTGCCTATCTTGTAGCAGGTGCAGCATATTCAGGCGACCCCTAAATAAATGCACAGGAGTTAGTTGTATAACTAATTCACCTCCAAGGACTTAACGGCCTGTAATATCCTCTGGTCAGGTTAAGCCCCACTACGCATTCATTCAGTGCGACAAGAGTGCAGATCCGAAAGCGGATCTCGTTTGCCAAGACACGGCATTGCATCAGCCAATTTAGATGAGTGTTAACTTTAGCATCTAAATTATTGAACCGGAGTTGGTCGTAATACTAACTCTATGCACTCGAACTTTTTCAAAGGATTCACGCAAGTGGAACTACTCTCAGGCGCAGATATGATCACCCGATTCCTAGCGGATGAAGGGGTTGAATATATTTATGGTTACCCAGGCGGTGCCGCTTTACACATTTACGATGCGATTCACCGCCAAGACAAGGTTAATCACATTTTAGTTCGTCACGAACAAGCAGCTACGCACATGGCTGACGGTTATGCTCGTGCCACAGGTAAACCAGGTGTTGTTTTGGTTACCTCAGGCCCAGGTGCGACCAATGCTGTCACAGGTATTGCTACGGCTTTTATGGATTCCATTCCAATGGTTGTGCTTTGCGGCCAGGTTGCGAGCCATTTAATTGGTGAAGATGCTTTCCAAGAAACCGATATTATCGGTGTGACTCGTCCTATCGTTAAACATAGTTTTTCTATTGAGGATCCTTCAGAAATTCCAATGATTCTGAGAAAAGCTTTTTACATTGCAACTACGGGTCGTCCTGGTCCGGTGGTGGTGGATATTCCAAAAGATATGACCGCACCCACAGAAAAGTATGAGTATGTTTTCCCTAAAAAAGTGAAAATGCGCTCTTATACGCCAGTGGGTCGTGGACACACTGGGCAAATTAAAAAAGCGGTAGACTTAATCCTTAAAGCTAAGCGCCCTATTCTTTATGGCGGTGGTGGTTTGGTTTTAGGCGGTGCTAGCGAACTCTTTACTCAGTTAGCTAAAAAACTAAACTTCCCAGTGACTACTTCGTTAATGGGCATTGGTGCTTATCCGCAAACGGATCGTCAATCAGTGGGTTGGTTAGGTATGCATGGTAGTTTTGAAGCTAACCAAGCCATGCACCACAGTGATTTAGTGGTGTGTATTGGTGCGCGTTTTGATGACCGCGCTACTAATAACGTTTCTAAATTCTGCCCAACGGCACGCATTGTTCATGTGGACATTGATCCTTCTTCTATAGGTAAAACCATTCGGGTTGATGTACCTATTGTTGGTACTGCCACTAGCGTATTAGAAGAAATGCTGGCGCTATTAGATGAAAGTAAAACTCAGTTAAAAGCAGATGCTTTGGTTGATTGGTGGAAACAAATTGATGCTTGGTCCGCTAGCCGTGCAGGTCGTATTTACGAACCAGCTGAGCCAGGTGAAACCATGAAGCCGCAGCAGGTGGTAGAAGCTGTTTGGAAGGCAACTCAGGGTAAAGCTTACGTTGTGACAGACGTAGGGCAACACCAAATGTTTGCTGCGCAATATTATAAGTTTGATAAACCAAACCATTGGATTACTTCGGGTGGCTTGGGAACCATGGGATTTGGTTTTCCTGCTGCTATGGGTATTAAGCTTAATAAGCCCGATGAAGAAGTGGTTTTAATTACGGGTGAAGGTAGCTTCCAGATGATGATGCAGGAGCTTTCAACCTGTAGTCAGTTTGGTATTCCAGTAAAAATTATTAACTTGAATAACCAATCTTTAGGCATGGTTCGTCAATGGCAAGATTTAAACTACCAAGCACGCCACGCTCAGTCTTATATGCAATCATTGCCAGATTTTAAAATGCTAGTTGAGTCTTATGGTCATGTAGCGATGAAGGTAGAAAAAGCGGAAGACTTGGACGCTGCCATAGAAAAAACCTTTGCTATGAAAGACAAGCTGGTATTTTTAGATGTGTATGTTGATCCACATGAGCATGTTTATCCTATGCAGGTTCCCCAAGGCTCTATGAACGATATGCTGTTATCTAAAACGGAGAGGACTTGATCATGCGACATATCATCTCTATTTTAATGGAAAATGAAGCGGGTGCTTTGTCACGTGTGGTTGGTCTGTTTTCACAGCGTAACTTCAACATTGAGACCTTGAATGTTGCCCCAACCGATGACCCAACTTTATCGCGCTTAACTGTAACCACCACAGGTGATGAGCGAGTGATTGAGCAAATCACTAAGCAGCTTAACAAGCTTATTGATGTGGTTAAGCTAGTCGATTTAACCGAAGGTCAACATATAGAACGTGAGCTAATGCTGGTTAAGGTTAAAGCGGTAGGTGCACAGCGTGCAGAGGTGAAGCGGACAACGGAGATTTTCCGTGGCCAAATCATTGATGTTACGCCTAGTATTTACACTGTTCAGCTAGCTGGACACGCCAGTAAACTAGATGCTTTTATTCAAGCTTTAGGTGGTAGCACTCTGCTAGAAGTTGCGCGCACAGGTGTTTCAGGTGTGGCGCGTGGTGAGAAGGTGTTAAGCCTCTAGTTATTTAATAGTAAAAAATGCTGCATTTTACGCAGTGTCAGAAATACATTAATCTATGCCGACTTAAAATTAATGGCGTAAAACATTGAGTGCTAAGCACTTAAATTTATTATCAGGAGAAGCACCATGGCAATGACCGTTTATTATGATAAAGATTGTGATCTATCTCTTATCCAAGGTAAGAAAGTTTCTATTATTGGTTACGGTTCACAAGGCCATGCTCACGCATGTAACCTAAAAGATTCAGGTGTAGATGTAACGGTTGGTTTGCGTGCTAGCTCTTCTTCACGTGCTAAAGCAGAAGCGCATGGCTTAAAAGTTGCTGATGTTGCTGAAGCTGTAGCTAGCGCTGATGTTGTTATGATTCTTACACCTGATGAGTTCCAAGGTCAGCTATATAAAGAAGAAATCGAGCCAAACATCAAACAGGGTGCTACCTTAGCTTTTGCGCATGGTTTTTCTATTCATTACAACCAGGTTGAGCCACGTGCAGACCTAGATGTCATTATGATCGCGCCTAAAGCACCAGGTCACACAGTACGTTCTGAGTTTGTGAAAGGCGGCGGTATACCAGATTTAATTGCTATCTTCCGCGATGCTTCTGGTAAAGCTAAAGAATTAGCACTTTCTTACGCTATGGGTGTTGGCGGTGGTCGTTCAGGTATTATTGAAACAACCTTTAAAGATGAAACAGAAACTGACCTTTTTGGTGAGCAAGCCGTTCTTTGTGGCGGTGCAGTAGAGCTAGTTAAAGCAGGTTTTGAGACTTTAACAGAAGCTGGTTATGCTCCAGAAATGGCTTACTTTGAGTGTTTGCACGAACTTAAGCTGATTGTTGACCTGATGTACGAAGGCGGTATTGCTAACATGAACTACTCCATCTCTAATAACGCAGAGTATGGTGAGTATGTTACCGGCCCTGAAGTAATCAACGAAGAGTCACGCCAGGCGATGCGTAATGCACTTAAGCGTATTCAAAATGGTGAGTATGCAAAAATGTTTATTGCTGAAGGTGCGCATAACTATCCTTCCATGACTGCTAACCGTCGTAATAACGCTGAACACCCGATTGAAAAAGTAGGTGCTCAATTACGCGGTATGATGCCTTGGATTACTGCTAACCAGCTAGTTGATAAAGATAAAAACTAAGCCTTAGCATTTAAGCTTTAAATTTGTTTGTAAGCGCAGCCCAAGGGTTGCGCTTTTTGGTTTTAAGTTCACTAAACTATTGGCTGGCTAGTGGCAAGGTGTAGAATGCCTAATTAGTGTGTTGTATCTCAGAATACTTAGGGTAAAGATTATGTCATTAGAAAAAACGGAAGAAGAGGCATTAGCGTTAAACGAGTCTAGTGAAGAAGTAGCTTCCGAAGAAACTCCTGTGAATGCAACAGAAGACCAGAAGATTGAAGATGATTTTAGTCGAAGAGCTCATCGCCTAGTTGATGAGGTAATAGAAGAAGTTGTGGAAGAAAAGGAAGTTAACGGAAAAAAAGAAAAGCATCGAGGTATCTATCTATTGCCTAACCTTTTTACTACAGGTGCACTTTTTTCTGGTTTTTATGCAATCGTCGCAGGTATGAATAATGATTTTAGTGCAGCTGCAATAGCTATTTTTATAGCCATGATTTTAGATGGGTTAGATGGACGAGTAGCGCGCATGACAGGAACCGAAAGCGCTTTTGGTGCTGAATATGACAGTCTGGCGGATATGGTTTCATTTGGTGTTGCCCCTGCTTTGGTCGCCTTTAGTTGGATGCTGAAAGACTTAGGGCAGACTGGCTGGGTGGTTGCTTTTGTTTTTGTTGCAGGTGCAGCGCTTAGGTTAGCAAGGTTTAATGTGCATGTAGGGAGTGCAGACAAGAACTGGTTTACAGGCTTGCCTAGTCCTGCGGCTGCTTCAGTGGTTGCAGCACTAGTTTGGGTTTTGCATGAAATAAGCTTTGATGTGTTTTGGCCGCAGGTGCTGGTGGCTTTTGTAATAGCGGCCGTGGGTCTGTTAATGGTTAGCAATGTTCGTTATTACAGTTTTAAAGGTATAGATCTAAAAAATCGCGTGCCTTTTGTAGTTTTGCTAGCAGTGGTATTGCTTCTAGCAGTGGTGGCGATAGATCCAGCAGTCATGCTGCTGATTTTGTTTGTCGGCTACGCAGCATCGGGGCCCTTGTATTCTGTGTTTGGTAAGCAGCAGAAAAGAGAAGAAACTAATAAGATGTAATATTTTTTCAAAAACCCCTTGCGTTTAAAAAGTTAGTGCCTATAATACGCCTCTCTTGTCAGGGAGCGCTTAGAAATAAGCAGTTAGAAAAGCTTTGGCAAGGGGTGTAAAGGATTGTTTTTAAAGGTATTTCTTTTAAAGAATTTAAAAACAAAGCTTGACACTGGAGCGAAACGCTGTAGAATACGCTCCTCTGATTCAGCAGCTTGTTTAGATTAATTAACTAGCTACTTTGAGTCACCGCTCTTTAAGAATGAAGCATCAGGAACATTCATGTGGGCGCTTGCGGGATGGCTTGTGATGAAGTCACAAGATATCAAGGCAAGCGCTTATAAGAAGCTTTACAGGTTTAGTTTACTAGACAGGTTGAGATTCAAGTATTCGTTTGAAACCTTGAGCCAAGATTAGTCACCTTAAGTGACACTATGATTTTAAACCGAAGAGTTTGATCATGGCTCAGATTGAACGCTGGCGGCAGGCCTAACACATGCAAGTCGAGCGGTAACAGGAGAAGCTTGCTTCTTGCTGACGAGCGGCGGACGGGTGAGTAATACTTGGGTATCT
>NZ_JMLW01000041.1 GCF_000686905.1 Marinospirillum insulare DSM 21763 | reverse complement strand
CTGTTCTGGTCTAATTCCAATGGACACTTCAATGAGAGACAATAGACCCAGTCTAGTTTGAGGTGAATGATGAATCAGAAGCGTAAATACAAAACCTACTCCAAAGCGTTCAAAGAAGAAGCGGTATCCTTGGTTGCTGAACAAGGTTATAGCGTTGCTGAAGCAGCTGAAGCGGTAGGGGTAAATCCCAACCAAATTTATAATTGGAAAAAACAACAAGAAGAGCAGGCTAAAGGCACTATGTTGAACGATAATGAGCGTACCGAACTATTAAAGCTTCGTGCTGAAAACAAGCGTTTAAAGATGGAGAAAGACATCTTAAAAAAGGCATCGGCCTTCTTCGCCAAGGAAATGAAATAAGTTTTCAGTTTGTTCATTCCAAGGTGCAAGAAGGCTACTCAGTAAGCCTGTGTTGTAAAACCTTAGGCTTAAGTCGTTCAGGCTATTACGCTTGGGAAAAGCGTCCAGCACAGCTTATTACGAATGATACGCTGATGTTACACCGTGAAGCTAAGCGGCTATTTAAAGCAAGTCGTTACAGCTTAGGCAGCCGTGAGTTGATGAAGGCACTGCGTAAACAAGGCTATTTTATAGGCCGTTATAAAACACGCACAATCATGCGCAAGCTCGGTTTGGTGGTACGCCAGCGCGTGGCTTACAAAGTAACGACCAAGCGTGACGAGTGCCAATTAGCAGCACCTAACCTGGTGAACATGGACTTTAATCCAGACCAGCCTAATCAAGTGTGGGCTGGCGATATTACCTATTTAAAGACCGGGCAAGGTTGGATGTATTTAAGCGTTGCTATGGATTTGTATTCTCGCCGTATCATCGGCTGGGCTATTAACAAACGCATGACAAGCGACCTTGTCTTACAGTCGGTTAAGCAAGCTTATTGGCTTAGAGGGCACCCAAAAGGGGTTATCTTCCACAGCGACCGTGGTTCACAGTACACCAGTAAAAAGTTAAAAAAGTCGCTGACAAAGCTAGGAATAAAGCAGTCGATGGGTGATGTTGGTGCTTGCTGGGACAATGCCGTTGTCGAACGCTTTTTTGGCAGCTTAAAACACGATTGGATACTCAAAGTTCAACACGCAACTTACGAATCTATGGCAGCCGATGTCGCTGCTTATATGAAGTATTACAACCTAAAAAGGCTTCATACGTCTAATGGTGATATGACCCCAGTTGAGTATGAAAATTACCAATTAAAAGTGTCCACTCGGGCTTGACCAGTACAGTGCCTGCTGTCTCACTCAATTAACCCTCTCCTTGGAAGCCTAACGAGGCTGTAGAAAAACCTGTTTTCAGCCAGCTTTTCCCGCCAACAGCTCGTTTTCTGTTATTTATATTTTGTTGCCAATTTTAGTAGACAACTTATTTATTCCATGTATTTCTAGCTTTTTGCTGCTGGCTTCTAATAACTTTCTACTTATACGTTGTTCTAGGCTCATTCTATGGGCTAATCAGCCCTTTTATTGACTCAGCTTGCCATAACGTGCCAGTTTCTCAACATTGTGTACCAAGCAAAAGAGTTGCCACTGGCCTTGTACCTTAGTTTTACCCCTCAGGCTAAAGCGGTTCAACCGTTTATTGGTACCGATATTGCCAAACACTGGTTCAACAACCGACATGCGGTGCGCATAAACGGCTTTTCCTAGGGGGTTATCCACACGGTGTTTCATCCAGTCAGTGTAGTTGGCTGCTCTTTTTCCATTTAATGGGAAGCTGACTTGTCGGCCTGCACCTTTGCGGTGATCAGCTGCGGAGGGCGTTTTCATGCATTGGTGTTTCTTAGGGCAGTGCCTACATTGCAGTAATCGCCCTTCAAAATAGGCAGTCGGTTGACCTTGGGGATTGTTTCGGGTGCCTCGACTACTAATAGTCTGTCCTGCTGGGCAAATGCAGGTCATTGTTATGGGATCAAATTGAAATTCGCTGGCAGGAATTAACTGCTTGGCTTTTGACTTGCCGGATGTTTGGTGACGTTTGCCGTATTTTTCTTTTTGGTGTGCGAACTTGGGATCACGGCTTCTGAACTGGTTATCTGGGATGTAGGCATTGATGTTGTTTTCATGCAGGTATTGCATGTTGGCTTCATTAGCAAAGCCCGTATCGGCAGTAACGATGATGCCTTCTTCATAGAGGTTTTTGCTGATACCCAGCCGTTTGTAACGCTCTTGAATGGTTTCTAGCACCGGTTGCAAAGTGTGGTGTTCTTGCCCTTCGCCAAAGGCTTGTGCATCAATGATAATTTGGTGTTTTTTATCAACGGAAGCAACACCGTTATAACCTTGAATCGTACCTTTACTGGTCGTCATTTTGGCTGACTGGTTATCAGTAATATTGCTCTTCACTTCGTTGCTACGTTTGCCTTTACCCAGTCTGGGTTCATTGTGCTTTAAAAATTTATCAATCTTATTGGCTGCTTTATCCAGCGTTAAAATGGTTTTAACTTGGCGGATAGCGCGATCCAGTTCTTCTTCACTTTCCCAGCTGTCTTTTTTCTGATGCTCTGTTAAATGGTAGCTAATTAAACGCTTCAGTTTTTGACGCTTTTGTTCCAGTTCTTTAAAGGTACCAGACCATTCCTTAGCCGCATTAGAACGCATTTTACAGCCATCAATGGCAAAGAGTTCATGGCCTAAAAGACCCTGTTCATCACAGACCAGCAGCACTTGTTCAAACAAGGTGGCAATGGCTTGGCTTTGGCTGCTAACAAAATGGGCGATAGTAGTGAAATGTGGAACGCTGTCGCAGGATAAGGCTTTAAAGATAATGTTAGTTTCGCAGCACCACTGGATCTCACGGCTAGAGGTAATGCCTTTAGAATAAGCAAATAAGATAATCTTTAACAGTATGGCTGGATCGTAGGCTGGGCGACCTTCGGTATCATTTTTATAAGGCTGGTGAAAAGCAGACAGGTCGAGTTTTTCAGAGATGAGGTAATGCAGAGCAAATTCGAAGGTGCCAAGCTGAAGCTGTTCAAGATAATTAATTACCACCATTGTCTGCTGGTTATAGTCGTAATGCTTGAATCGAGCCATCCTCATGCCCTCGTTATCTGAAAATCCAATCAAACCATAATTAAAGAGGTTTTTCTACAGCCTGAACGCCGCGCTCTGCGGCAAATTTGGAGCGCAGCGGGAAATTTGTCCGACAGCAGCGCCTTGTTAGGTTTGATCTTCATCGCCGCTCGAACTTTTAGGTAGGGCTGTGTAATGTCGCTCGAGGTTTTCAATTCCTGTGTTAGGAATATACACGACCGTCTTCCCAACCTCTGCCTGTGCATCTTGAATTTCTTTGAAGTCAGATTTTGCTTGGCCTGAAAGGTCGGCTCCTCCCATCAGGACATGACCGTTACAATCCGGGTTGCGCCTTATATCACCAGCAAACTTCTTGACTACGTCGGGCCCCAGTTTGCTTTCAGTTGTTTTAACATCAATTCTTGTTTTTACTTTTTGGGCATCGGACAATTCTGGCAGTTGATTATTATCTTTTCCACTAGCAATGCTTCCCAAATGAGGTAATAAGCCCTGAGGATGCTCCAATATTAGATCAGCACCACCGTCAGCAGTATTAGTATTTGTATGGCGAGTAACATCACAGTTTTCTTCGGCTTCTACAACATGAGAGAGCAGTCTAAGCACTCTCATTTCACCATCTTTCCCTATGTTTGTGCTCATGTTTCACTACCCCAGTTTCAGCACAACAGAGGTGTCATCACCATACTTGTTATTTTTTAGGTTAAATATATAAATGATATTAGAAATAGTTCTAAATCTGCTAATAGATTCAGAAATATCAATTGATTTTATATGAGTGGACTGCGTTGATGGCAGATTTTTCCCGTCTTGAGAAGACGATTTTCCCAGCAACGTTTCACTGTCTGATTTCAGCACGGATAAGAAAACTTCCTCTAACTTGATGAGAATTCTTTCAACATCAGAATCATTGAAACACTCTATCGAATAATGTTCCTCTGTCTCAGGCACCTCATAGATTTTCCTTTCGACAAGAGGGAATTCTTTTTGCAATTCGTTAAGTAAAGCCGTCGAAACAAATGCAGTTTCAATAAGTTCGGTTTTTGTTTCGTAAATTCTTCCATCGCTTGCAGACTCGTATGCAACGAGATTAATACTTTGTGACATTGCTTGCCTCTTTATTTGGAATTCACTCCAAAAACCTAACGCCGCGCTCTGCGGAAATTTAGGAGCGACAGCGAGTAAATTTTCCGTAGCAGCGCCTTGTTATGCTCATAGATTACGATATACCCATTATAAATCAATACCTTACAGTCATGAATTTATTTAAATTACTGTTTTTTAAAGGATTTTTTATGTCTTTACATCTACGATAGAATAGACTATTGTCATAAATGTCAATAATCTATTTAAAGGAGCTTCGGCCATGCAAAATCAGCCTCAATCAAACAATGCTAATATTTCTACTCATCTTCCAAGCCCTGCAATCCAGCGCCTTATCGAAGAAGTTCGCAATAAAGAAGGCCTTCAAGCGGTCGGGGGGAGTTATGATCGCACTCATAACCGCCACAATCGAGGCCAGTAATTACTTATGGCACTTCAACTAGACACTGCTCTAATAAAAACAGCCAGTAGATGTAACTACGACTGTTCTTATTGCTATGTCTATCAGGGGAAGGATACCAGCTGGCGCGATCAACCTAAACGAATGAGCGAGGATGTTATTGACTCTCTGATAGAGCAATTGATTATCCAAGCAAATACACAAACAGCTGGGTTTGCCATTGTTCTTCACGGCGGGGAGCCACTTTTACTTGGTTTGAATAAACTCACAGCCCTCATAAGAGGGCTTCGTCAGAAGCTTGATCCTGAACGTTATCCAATTAGCCTACAAACAAATGGTGCGTTGATAAATAAAGAGTTTTTAGATCTTTTTTCCAGCGAAAAAGTAAGTGTTTCAGTTAGCATAGATGGCGATCAAGGTGCAAATGATATTGCTCGCGTTGATATTAAAGGGAATAGCACTTTCTCCAAAACTGTAAACGGCATTAAAGCACTCAGGTCACATACCGACTCCGAATTCCTTTTTGCTGGAACACTCAGCGTGATTCAGCCGTCTCTGCCCGCAATAAAGACATACGACTTTTTAAAGTCACTTGGTTCCCCCAATATGGATTTCTTAATGCAAGACGGAAATCACGATCGACTACCGCAAGGAAAGTCTAGTTTTACGTCTACCGAATACGGGGATTGGCTTTGTGAGCTATTTGAGTGCTACACCTCAGACCCTACCCCAGTTCCAATTCGATTTTTTGACGATATTGTAAGATTACTTCTCGGTGACTCAGGCACAAAAGAAGGGCAAGGAACTGATCCGTATGGAATTCTTATTTTTGAAACGGATGGAGAAATAAGAAAGAACGACACTCTACGTTCATCTTTTGATGGTGCCGATTTTTTCACCTCTCGCTGGAATGTGCGCAACACAAAAATATCCGACGTTCTATCGTCAAGTGAGTTTGCGGAGTATGCTCATATGCAGATTCCCATTTGTGAAGCTTGCAAGTCTTGCGAGCTTCAATCTGTATGCGGCGGCGGCATGCCCTTGTACCGCTGGAGTGAGGACCATGGTTACGATGCCCCGTCTGTATACTGCCATGACCATATAAAAATCATTCGTTCAGTTAAAGAAAGATTGATGCTTGAAGGTGTCGAATGTGTATAAATATTTCTACAGCATCCCTTATCAATGCTCCGTTTGAGCATTTCTCGATAACGGAAGCTATATCATTAGAAACTCAGAATCAATATTTAACATGGCTTGAAGAGAGTGCGCCGTGGAGGCTTATTGAGACTGACTTCTACGAACAATACGAGTTCAGCTTGCTGGAGCAAAAATTTTCGAAACCTATAGATCAGCTAGCAGCAGCTGAGACACTGGACGATCTCCGTCAACATGTAGCTTCTCTTTTTAATGCTAACTTATCAGATAGAGTGGATGTCACAGCGCATAAGCTTGTTCCAGGGCAAACCATACGTATTCATAATGACTTCATTCCAGGTGAGGAAACGCACCGAGTTTTAGTTCAGCTAAATAGAGATTGGACCGATGATTACGGAGGCCAACTAATGCTTTTTTCAGGCCCTGAGCCTGACCAGATCAGCAAGATTGTCCCACCCAAAAGTGGCTCGATACAGGGTTTTGCAATTTCACCTGAATCTCATCACGCTGTAAGCACTGTATACGGAGGAGAGAGGTTTACTATCGTGTATTCATTTTTCTCCGATGCTGGCAGCACACAAAAGGCATAACGCCAGCCATAAACGGCGGCCCGACAGGGGCGTCCGGTGGAGGCCGAGGGCCGGAACGAATTTGATGGCCTTGTTAATCTGGAAAGTTGCGCAGAACTTTGTATGTGATGCTGCTGTTATCAGCCTCCAAGACCTCGATTTGTGCCCCCTTGTAACCTATGCGCTTTGATTCACTCAAATCGTATTCGACTTCATTATTGAAGGCGGGCCTCGCACTATTATTGCTGAATTCGCGATATCCAATGTTGATCTTGTCTCCTACGCGACCACTATAGATCAGTGTTTGCTGAAAGCTATTCTTGGTTTCAGAAACTCGACCGCGTCTCTCATAATCAGCGTCGTAACAAGCACTGCCACCCAGAGTCGTAATGACACAGACTTGGCTTCCTTCCGCCTTACCAACCGCTAGCGCTTCAATTGGATCAGACAGTGTCCCTCTAATCACACCTATGGCTGAGTAAAAGTCTTGTTCCTCATCAAACCCGACCTGAGGATAATCTTTACTAGGAATGTCGTATAGCGCTCCGTCTACACGTTGCTTGACGTAAAGTACTTGCTCCTCGTAAATCACCCCCTTCTCAACCATGTGATCTCCGACGTAGGCCATAACCTCTTTATCCAACGGAGGATAATCTACATCTTTCATGGCTGAAGGAGAGCCGTTGTACTGAACTGTTGTACAGCCACCCAGAACTGCAAGCAGCGAAATTAGTAATATGCGTTTCAATTGACATCTCCTTTCTGATTAACGCCCTGTTAACAGGCTAAATATCGTTGGCTAGAATAAGCGACGAAGGAGCAAAAGCCAACTGTATTTTGTCCTTGTTAAACAGCTTGTTATATTTTAATTAATAACATACTCAGCAAATTTTTCGTGATTGAGTAGGGTTGAATTATGATAGTTTTTTAGCCAAATAAATTTATCAATAACCTTTTGTAGTTTTTGTATTTCTGATGCATTTAAACCAGCCTTTCGCGACTCCAATTCAGTCAATTTGCCTTCAATAGCTTCGGAGTGCCTCTGAAAGAATAGTTTCGACTGTTCAAGGCTATACAAATACATAGGCAAATTTCTTTTAGCGTGATCCGAGATCATTTTGACGTTTAGGTCAATTTGAGAAAGGTTGTACCCCAAATAATCTAGATAATGCACCCCGTCATCATCTAACTTAATAATATTGTGACCGCCATACATAATGTCAGATAGTTTCGTAATACTACTTTTTAATTGCTTATCTTCCAGAACCTCAGGACTAAATACTATTCTAGGATGAATTGCTAATGAACTTTCAGCTTTATACGCACTTATTAAACCTTCTCCAACTGCAAAGTGATCCTTTATATAACAGTATTTAGTTGAAATGCCCCCTCGAAGAAAAAGCCCTTTTTGGGAGAAACAATTAAATATAACCGCTTGTAAGCGCATCAATATGATGAATAAAGCATTAGCAGAGTGCATATACTTTAGCTGATTATTTTTGAGTGATTTAACTTCTTTAGGGGTAAACGTTATTATTAGAGAATCAGATATAAACGCGTGCTGAACGTCATAATACAAATAAAGGTCAAATGACTTATCTTTTTTATATTGTTCCTTTACTTCAGAGCGATTAGAAAAATCCAAACCACCTTTATTATCTTCCATGAAAGAAATAAATTCTTTTGCTTTAGCCTCCGAATTAATCGCACCATTAATATCTCGGTAACCAAGCATATCAAGGAAAAGTGTCCATTGTATCAATTTCACACGAAACTCCATTTAAAATATAACGCCCGGCTTTGCGGCGTGCCGGAGCGCAGCGTAGGCGCGTCCGACAACAGCCGTTTGTTATGTGAAATTCAGAACCATTTTTTAAGCCAGCTTATTGCCTTCTTAGCTATTTTTGGCGCGTACTCAACGACAAAATCCTTGGCTGCATCAAGAACATCATCTTTAACATAGTCCCATGCATCACCGATTTTTTCTTTTATGTGATCGAATATTCCTTTTTCGGCGCTTTTTGCTGCTTCTTCTGATACGTTTTCTTCCTTTGCTTCCCTTGTGAATGAGTACTTTTTTTCGTTTGGAAGCACCTCAACAACTTTATTAACCAATTCAACAAGATTGAATTTTTGCCCTGATGAAATGGTTACAATTTTATTGGTTGAAACGTTAAACCTACTAGAAACATCATTAATTTTGATCTGAAGGTTCGCTTGCTGAGCCTCTCCTGGCTTGTTATTAACCGTGTCCCATCCACCCCAAGGCTCAATTTTCTCTGATTGAGTAATAGTGAATACTACTGGACAAGATTCTAAATTTGGCTCCAAAACCTCTTTATATACATCTATAGAAGACATATATTTTCTATCGTCAGACTTGATAGCCCACAACACCAAATCAAGCTCAGGAATAAGGCTTTTGTATAGATCAATATATTCTTGATGACGTGCGGCATCTTCGCCGACACCCGGCACATCGACAAGTATAATGCCACCGCCATCTTCTCCGCCGACTAGAACTTCCTGTGGCTCTCTTGTGCAAGCCTCGACATCGCTAATTTTTGCTATGTCTTTTCCGAACAGCGCATTACAAAGCGTTGACTTACCTACCCCAGTATCGCCGAAAACACCCACTTTAGGTGTATAACTCCTTACTTTTTTCAACTCCTTTTTTACTTCATCTAAAATGCGTTGCTTCCTTGCCTGTTCTGGATTGGGAAGGCTTTGTACAGCGTCATTCATTCTATTTCTCCTTTTGATTAATTCACATAACGCCGCGTTCACCGGCTTGTCCGGTGCTACGCTTTGTTAGCCTTAGATTAGTTTGTTCATGTCTATTTTATAGCCAGACTGTTTCATCTCTTTTGCTAGTTGTAGGTGCCAAGCCGAGCCTTCATCGAGATTAATGTATACGACACCACTAATATCGTTTGGCAGCTCAAGCTTACCGTCAACTAGAGCGGAGACGTTTTGACGACCAAGTCTACCGATAAGATAGCCATGTTCAAAAATCACATTTTGCCTAGCGCGAACATTCAAATTATCGGATTCTGATTTAACATTACCAACATCATCGGGGGTATATAGGACAATCGCGAATCCAACGTCTGAATAATGCTCGATTTTTTCAATGATTGTTCTTCCGGAGCTGGCTTTCTCATGAAGGATAATTGCTTCAAAGCCTAACTTCTCAACAAACCTGGCAGCTTTATTTTGAGCGCTTTCATCATGTCCATGAACAATAAATACTCTAGTAGGTTCGCCTTCTTTAGCTTTTTCGGTACTGCTTTTAGTTTCTGTTAGGGCTTTCTTGTATCCGATAGCACCTTCGATAAAGTCATCCGTTATGTCTATAGCTCTTCCAATTGCTTGGTATGTGTAAGAGGGTCCTCCAATAAACGCAACTGATGATGCTTGATCCTCAGCTTTAATCTGAGGGATAAAAGACTCAATTGTTCTTTCGCTTTTTGAGATTCTTATTCGCTCTAGATCATTTGGTTGAACAGTTTTTCCGTTGATAACGATTGGCATTCCTTGCTCGTAGGGCTCAACAAATCTTGAAATCAACTGTTCTTTGGTGAGATCTGTTTTGTATTCACCGTAATATTTATCTGATTTTGGTTTAATTATTACGTGATAGAACACGATCTCTCCTTTAAGAGGCTAACAGCGTATTAGTAGGCATGCTCGTTTTGTCGCTTTGGCTTGCTTACTAAAAATTAATGTATGGCTCTGAATACTAAAGGTTTAATCAGTAAAAACAAGCTAGCCATTGGTTACAATTCAAGCAGGCCGCCTATCTTGCTAAAGGTGCGCACACTATCTTCACTGCTTAATATTTAAGTACTTGAATTATGTAGCTTTAAATTGTTATCCAGTTTACTAGTGTGCCAAGCCTAAAGGCTAAACGTGCCTATTTTAGTCCAATAACAAAAATAGACTGTATAAGATCACAAAGGTTAAGTTCTTTAGGTTGCTGTCAAAACTAAAACGGCTTACCCTACTGTACAAACAAACGGGGTATCCCCTTAGCTCCACAAATGACAAAATGCTCAAATGAGTACTCAAAAAACCTACCCTATAGGTGGAAAAGACTATCCAACCACTTGGGTTCAATTCCTTGACTGGTTCCATTCTGAGCAAGCGTGCCGCAATTACTTAGAAACGCTCCGCTGGCCTGATGGACTTATTTGTCCTAAGTGTGGAGTGGTATCACAAGTGCAGCGAAGTAGTCGTGGTAGATTGATCTGTCCAACGTGCAGGCATCAAGCAACTGTAACTGCAGGCACTATTTTTGATAAAACTCGCACCGAACTTAGTGTTTGGTTCGCTGCCATTTGGTACATTACCAACCAGAAGCATGGTGTTAGCGCATTAAGTTTGCAGCGTGTACTTGGTCTTGGTAGCTATGAAACAGCATGGACTATGCTACACAGACTACGCCACGCAATGGTACGGCCGGATAGAGAATTGCTTCGTGGGGAGGTTGAAGTTGATGAAACCTACCTTGCACTCTCTGACCGAACGGAGCTGTTAAGTACGAAGGGTCGGAAGAGCAACACCACCAAGCTACTGGTAGTTATAGCAGTCGAAATACTACACCCTAAAGGTTTTGGAAGAGTTCGCATCCAACAGATTGAGCGTGGCAACCACGATAATCTAATGCCATTCATTAATGCCTCCATTGCTCCAGGATCGCTCATTCATACCGATGGTTCTCCTGCTTACCGCCAAATCAAAGAAAATGGATACGAGCACCGACAAACAGTTCACCTTTGCTCAACCATACCAGCTCATGAGTCTATGCCAGGCGTTCACCGAGTTGCATCACTTTTGCAACGTTGGATGATGGGTACACACCATGGTGCAGTACAGCCAGGACAACTGGATAATTACCTTAATGAATATGTATTTCGATTTAATCGCCGCAAGTCTAAATCAAGGGGTTTACTGTTTTATCGCTTACTGCAGCAAGCCGTTGTGACAAAGCCTGTTACTTATCAAGATGTGGTGAAACAGCGAGTAAAACCTTTAAATTAAGAGCTGTGGAGCTAAGGGGATACCCCGTACAAACAACCAGCTATCTAGTGGTTAAATAGAGTACAGAGGCCTTTATGCGTGTGACTTACATGGGTGTTAGCGGTGATGCTGTTCAATTGCAGCAGAATTACCTAGCCATTCCTTTATTTAGTGATGCAATTTCTGCTGGTTTTCCCTCGCCTGCGCAGGACTATATTGAGCAAACCCTTGATCTAAATGAGCTTTGCATTAAGCACCCTGCTGCAACGTTTTTTGTTCGGGTGGAAGGTGACTCGATGATTAATGCGGGTATTTTTCCGAACGATATTCTGGTGGTTGATCGCTCTATTCAGGCGGTTCAGGGCGATATTGTGGTGGCCAGTCTTTACGGTGAGTTTACGGTTAAAGAGTTAGTGCTGGGTGCTAACCCTTGTTTGTTACCGCATAACCCTGCCTACCTACCGATTAGCATTCCTGAAGGTAGTGATATGGAAATTTTTGGTGTGGTGACTAATGTGGTTCGTAACCTGCGTAATCGCACCACTTGCCAACCATGAGCCAAATTTTTGCGCTGGTGGATTGCAATAATTTCTATGCCAGCTGTGAGAAGTTGTTTGCTCCACAACTTAAAAATGTACCGGTGCTGGTGCTTTCCAATAATGATGGTTGTGTTGTGGCAAGGTCTAGGGAAGCAAAAGCCTTAGGCATTAAGATGGGTGTGCCAGTTTTTAAAGTTAAACCCTTGATCGCACGACACAAGATTCAGGTTTTTTCATCTAATTACCCGCTTTATGCTGATATGAGCAGCCGTGTGATGCGCACCTTAGAGGCTTTAGCACCTAGGGTTGAGGTCTATTCCATAGACGAGGCTTTTTTAGATTTATCAGGGTTGGAAAAGCTTTTTGATTTAGAAAGTTTTGGTAAGCAGGTTAAAGCTAAGGTTGATAAAGACACCGGCATTCAAGTCTGTGTGGGTATTGCACCCACTAAAACTTTAGCAAAGCTGGCTAATCATGGTGCCAAGCAATACCCAGCAACGGGTGGCGTCGTCGACTTAACTGCAAGAGTCAGGCAAGAAAAATTAATGGCGATTACCCCAGTTGAAGAAGTATGGGGTGTTGGCAGGCAACTGACTAAACGCTTGAATGCAATGGGTATTACAACAGCGTTAGATTTAGCGCAAATCGACCCTCAACAGATTAGAAACCAGTTTTCTATTGTGTTGGAAAGAACAGTCCATGAATTAAACGGCATTGCTTGCCTTGAATTAGAAGAAGTTCCTGCTAAGAGAAAACAGATTATCAGCAGCCGATCCTTTGGTCAGGTGGTTACTGAAATAGATGGTATGCGCCAAGCCATAGCTCAGCACGCCGCCCGTGCAGCAGAAAAGCTAAGGGCTGAAGATCAACAAGCTAAAGTGCTGACAGTTTTTATTCAAACCAATCGATTTAAAACCAATCAACCCAGTTACAGCAACTCAGCCACTGGTCAACTCTCTGACCCAAGTAATGATTCAAGGGTTTTAACCCGGCTGGCTATGCGTTTATTGGAAAGTATTTGGCGAGATGGATACCGCTATAACAAAGGTGGCGTGATTCTGGCAGATTTTTATGACCAGAATGCCAGCCAACCCAGCTTGTTTGAAGATATGACCAAGAAATACCGCAGCAAAAAGTTAATGGCAGCGGTCGATCAAATTAATGAAAGCGGATTAGGTACAGTAACTTTAGCTAGCCAAGGAAACTGCAACACCAACACCTGGGCAATGAAGAGAGAACACCTCTCCCCAGCCTATACCACCCGTTGGAACGATTTGCCTAAGGTGAAGTGAGGTGATTCTGTAGTTAAAATCAGGTAACTACCCTATTAATTGTGGGCTACTCCAGCTTACTTAACTTTTACCTGACCTTTCATACCTGCTTCAAAATGCCCTGGTAGTAAGCAAGCAAAATCAACAACCCCAGCTTGATCAAACTTCCAGATTAACTCACCCTTTGCACCAGGCTTCAAAGTGATTGCATTAGGGTCATCGTGCACCATATTAGGCATCCTACGCATTTCTTTAGCATGTTCTAAAAGTGACCCCATCTCACCTATAACTAGCTCATGGTCTATTCTACCTTCATTAACAACCTTTAAACGTACAGTTTCTCCAGCAGACACCTCTAGTTTCTCAGGTATGAAACGCATATTATCCTTCATCACTAGCTCAACCGTACGAGTCACTTCAGTTGCTAGACCTGGCTGCCCGATACCTTCCATCTTGTGATCATGGTTTTCAGCTTGGTTAGGCATTTTATGCCCATGACCATCGCCATGATGGTTAGTTTGTTCACTCGCTGCTATCGCAAGCATTGGCAATAAAGATAGCAATAAAACGGATAGTACTTTATTCATTTTCTTTCTTGGATTCAACTTGCTAGTGCAACAGCCTGTAATTCTTCAAACAATACTTCATTTGGTGTTTTCATTCCAAGTGTTT
>NZ_JMLW01000040.1 GCF_000686905.1 Marinospirillum insulare DSM 21763 | reverse complement strand
GCTGTGTGTAGTGTCTCATGTTTGCTTCTCATTCTTGGTCGATTGAAAAGCATAAGATGCTACAGCAGCTTGCCATCCAATCCTAGTTTAATGAGTTGCACTTGAGAGTTGAATCCAGGATTCAATAAAAAATGCTATTAAAACAATAAAAGGCAGCTCTATCATGAAAAGTAACAAGCCTCGCTTGCTAGATAAAATAGACTTGAAAATTCTTCAAGCATTACAAGAGAATGCGCGTATCTCCTATGTGGATTTAGCAAACAAGGTGGGGCTTTCTACCACTCCTTGTTTAGAAAGAGTTAAGCGTTTAGAACGTAACGGCATCATTAAAGGCTATCGAGCCATTCTTAACCCGCAGCACCTTAAGGCTAAATTGCTAGTGTTTGTAGAAATTAGTTTAGAAACACAAACACCTGAAGTGTTTGATGAGTTTCGTAAAGCCGTTAATAAATTACCGCAAATACAAGAGTGTCATTTGGTTTCAGGGCAGTTTGACTATATTTTAAAATGCCGCATTCCAGAAATGAGTGCTTATAGGCAATTGCTTTGTGATGTGGTGCTTAGCCTGCCCGGAGTGAAAGAGTCTAAAAGCTATGTGGTTATGGAAGATGTAAAAGAAGACACATCTTTGCATATACCTGAGTTACATGAACTAGATAAAGGTTGCTAAATACTAGCCATGAATGACCTGCAGTTATTACGTTACAGTCGGCAAATTCTTTTGCCAGAAGTTGATATAGCTGGCCAAGAGCGGCTTATTAATAGCAAGGTTTTAATTGTGGGTTTAGGTGGGCTAGGCTCACCTGTTGCTTTGTATTTAGCAGCAGCAGGTGTAGGAGAGCTACACTTAGCAGACCATGATCGGGTCGATGTTTCTAACCTGCAGCGGCAAGTCGTTCACCAAGAAGCTAGCCTTGACCAGCTAAAAGTTGAGTCTGCTGCTCAGCGTTTAAAGCAACTCAATCCTGCCATAAAAATTGTAATGCACAATCACCTGTTAGAAGGTGACGCTATGCTAAAAGCTGTGGAAGCCGTTGACTTGGTTTGTGATTGTTCTGACAGGTTTTCAACACGTTTTGCAATTAACCGAGCTAGCCAAGCGGCTAAAAAGCCTTCAGTTTTTGGCGCTGCCATACGTTTTTCTGGGCAAATGTCAGTTTTTGATCCAGGCTTAGCAACGAGTCCTTGTTATGCCTGTATTTATGATGAAAATTCTGATGATGCTGAATTAAGTTGTTCAGAAAGCGGTGTGTTATCACCTTTAGTTGGGGTGGTAGGTAGTTTGCAAGCAGTGGAGGCGCTTAAAGTCTTAGGTGGCTTTGGTGAGCCGGCAATAGGTAAATTATTAACCTATGATGGATTGCGTTCCGAAATGCGTAATTTAAAACTGCAAAAAGATCCGTTTTGTTCCTGCTGTAGTAATCATGCTTAATATTTTTTCTTCGCCTTGGCTAGTTCGCTTTGCTCCATGGCTATTTGTGCTTTTATGGAGCACTGGCTTTATTAGTGCCAAATATGGCCTTCCTTATAGCGAACCCTTTGTCTTTCTTTCATGGCGTATGGCATTCAATCTCTTGTGTTTTGCCTTGTTATTAAAAGTTTTCTCGATTCGCTTACCGTCTAGCTGGCGCTTATGGCGACAACAGTTAATAGCAGGTTCGTTAATTCATGGCGCTTATTTAGCGGGTGTTTTTTCTGCCATAGATGCGGGTGTTCCTGCCGGTTTAACGGCTTTGCTGGTGGGTTTGCAGCCTTTGTTAACAGGTGTGGTGGTTTATTTTGTTTGGCAGCAACGGTTAGGTTTACGCCAATGGTTAGGGCTTGTACTAGGTTTGGCTGGGGTGGTGTTAGTTCTACAACAAACATCAATGATGCAGTTAGAGGAAGTGAAATTAACTTGGCAAGGTTTAGCTTGGGTAGTGTTGGCGCTACTAGGTATAACTTTGGGTACTATTTACTCTAAAAATGCTTGTGAAGCCCAGTCGCCTTTATCGGCTTCTTTTATTCAGTACTGCGCTACTTTGGTGCTGACATTGCTAATGGTGGTTATTAAAGGTGAAGGTGCAGCCCAGTGGCACCCTGACTTTATTTTAGCTTTGGGCTGGTCTGTATTAGTGCTTTCGGTGGGCGCAATTTTATTGCTTTTGGTTATGATTGAGGCAGGTGAATCTACCCGAACCGCTAGCTATTTTTATCTAGTACCACCTTTAACCGCTTTAGAAGCTTGGTGGTTATTTGATGAGCAAATGACTGGTCTAGCTTTGGTGGGAATGGTTATTACAGTGTTTGGTGTTTACTGGGCAAATCGAGCGGTGAAGGGTAAAGGGTAAAAAGGTGTATAAATTAAAACAGCCTCTAGTACTTAGTTAAGTAATATTCTAGAGACTGTTTTACCTAGAGACAGTTTTACACCAGTACCTACTAATAGATGTTAAAGCTAAATTTTAACCGTCTAACTTTTTAGCTAACAACTCATTAACTGCTTTAGGGTTAGCTGTTCCTTTTGAAGCTCGCATAATTTGCCCCACAAAGAAACCAACCATCTTGCCGCGTTTATCTGGTTCGGCAGCACGGTATTGTTCAACCTGTGGGGTGTTCTTAGCTAGAACTTCATCAACTAAGGCTTCAATTGCACCTGTGTCAGTTACTTGCTTTAGTCCTTTAGCTTCAATAATCTCATCAGCAGTTTGTCCTTCTTTAGCCCAGAGTGCGGCAAATACTTTTTTGGCTGCACCGTTGCTGAGAGTGTCGTCTTTTAAGCGAATGAGAATGCCAGCAAACTGTTCAGGGGTGACTTCAGCTTGGGTAATTTCAATACCGTCACGGTTTAGCTGGGCTGCTAACTCGCCGCTTATCCAGTTAGATGCTAGTTGTGCATCTTTACATAGTTCAACGACTTTATCGAAGTAGTCAGCTAATGGGCGGCTACTAGATAGTACGCCAGCATCGTATTCGGAAAGTCCTAGCTGCTCAGTAAAGCGTTGGCGTTTTTGTTCAGGAAGCTCTGGTAGCTCATCTTTTAACTTCTGTACAAAAGCTGGGTCGACTTCTAAGGGTAATAAGTCTGGGCAGGGGAAGTAGCGGTAATCGTTGGCATCTTCTTTAGAGCGCATCGCCCGTGTTTCATCTAGGTCTGGGTCATACAAGCGGGTTTGTTGAGCAATGCGACCACCGTCTTCTAGAATTTCGATTTGGCGCTGAATTTCATAGTTAATAGCTTTTTCAACAAAGCGGAAGGAGTTAACGTTTTTAATTTCACAACGGTTGCCTAGTTTTTCTTGGCCTTTAGGGCGTACAGAGACGTTGGCATCGCAACGCATAGAACCTTCCGCCATATTGCCATCGGATATGCCTAGGTAGGTGATAATGGAATGAATGGATTTAAGAAAAGCCACGGCTTCTTTGGCGGAGCTCATTTCTGGCTCAGTAACAATTTCTATTAGTGGCGTACCCGCGCGGTTGAGGTCTACGCCGGTCATACCATGAAAATCTTCATGCAAGCTTTTACCTGCATCTTCTTCTAGGTGGGCATGGTGAACAGTTACGCGCTTAGTGCCGCCTGTTTCTAATGCAATATCTAAATAACCCCGTCCAACAATGGGCGCTTCCATCTGAGTGGTTTGATAGCCTTTGGGTAGGTCTGGGTAAAAATAGTTTTTGCGGTCAAAGGTGGTGATTTTCGGAATTTCGCTATTAATAGCTAGGCCAAATTGGATTGCCATTTCTAGGGCTTGTTTATTTAATACTGGTAAGGTGCCTGGCATAGCTAGGTCGATAATACTGGCTTGGCTATTAGGCTCAGCACCAAAAGCGGTACTGCTACCTGAGAATATTTTGGTTTTGGTGGCTAGTTGTGTATGTATTTCTAGCCCGATAACTGCTTCCCATTGCATAGTGCAAACCTTTTTAAAATGAATTGTTTAACTCTAGCTTGTCTGTTTCTAGTGAATCGGCTTTCCTGCCTCATAACACTGCGCTGCGCTATCCCTGCTTCGCTTGTCACAGACCAGCCTAGTATTTTTTCTAATTTTATCTTTTATATAAGTGCTGGCTTTTGTAAGTGGTGATCTGTTGCCTGCTGAAACTGGTGTGCTGCGTTAAGTAGCTTAGCTTCACTAAAGTGATTACCAATTAACTGCATACCTACAGGGCGCTGGTTAACTAGGCCAGCAGGCACTGAAATGGCTGGTAAGCCAGC
Organism: Marinospirillum insulare DSM 21763; assembly: GCF_000686905.1. Taxonomy (GTDB): domain Bacteria; phylum Pseudomonadota; class Gammaproteobacteria; order Pseudomonadales; family Halomonadaceae; genus Marinospirillum; species Marinospirillum insulare. The sequence continues at coordinate 10,524 of NZ_JMLW01000040.1, read as the reverse complement.
AAGGTTAACGCCAAGTGTATAAATATCATCTAGATACATTTGTATTGGGTCAGTCAGTTTACTGCCTAGGTCATAAGCCGGATTAGGTGTTGTGGGTGCGATAATTAAATCGACTGATTGGAAAGCTGCTTGAAAGTCTTCGGCAATTAAGCGGCGAATTTGTTGGGCTTTATTGTAGTAAGCATCGTAAAAACCTTCTGATAGCGCATAAGTACCTATAAGAATGCGGCGTTTAACTTCATCACCAAAGGCTTCTGAGCGTGAGCGCTTGTAAAGGTCTTCTAGGTCAACAGGGTTTTCACAGCGGTAGCCGTAGCGCACGCCATCAAAGCGTGACAGGTTAGAGCTGGCTTCAGCAGGACTAATAACATAATAAGCAGGAATCGCCATGCGTGTTAGCGGCAGGCTAATTTCCTTGACGCTAGCCCCTAGTTTTTCAAGCTGCTTGATTGCTGCGTGAATGCGCTCTGCTGTTTGTGGGTTAAGGTCATCAGCAAAGTATTCTTTGGGTATACCTAGTGTCACACCTTGTAAGGAATCGCCTAGCTGACTGAGGTAGTCAGGCACTGCTTGCTCAATGCTGGTGGAGTCCTTTGAATCAAAACCAGCCATTTGTTGTAGCATTAATGCACAATCTTCAGCTGAACGCGCCATGGGACCGGCTTGGTCCATACTCGAAGCGTAAGCAACCATTCCCCAACGAGAAACGCGGCCATAGGTAGGCTTAAGGCCAGTAATGCCACAAAAAGCAGCAGGTTGGCGAATAGAACCACCAGTATCGCTACCCGTAGCTGCTGGTACTAGGCGAGCAGCTACGGCTGCTGCTGAACCACCCGATGATCCACCAGCAACCGCTTGAGTAGCCCAAGGGTTTTTTACTGAACCATAAAAAGAGCTTTCACTGGATGAGCCCATGGCAAACTCATCTAGGTTGGTTTTACCTAAAGAAACGGCACCCGCTTTATTTAAGTTAGCAACCACTGTGGCATCGTAAGGGGCTATAAAATTGTCGAGCATTTTAGAAGCACAAGATGTTTTTATACCCTCTGTACAAAAAAGATCTTTGTGAGCTATAGGAATGCCTGTTAGTGGACCAGCTTGCCCTGCAGCTAGCTGGGCATCTGCTGCTTTAGCAGCTTCAAGTGCTTGTTGCTCAGTAACAGTAATAAAGGCATTAAGCTGTGGGTTAACTGTTTGAATACGTTGTAAGAAAGTTTGGGTCAGTTCAAGGCTGGAAAATTTTCGTTCAGCAAGGCCTTGGGCCATTTGAGTAAGGCTGAGATCTAGCATGAGGTATCCTAAATATTGGTCTTATAAAGGCAAAAAAACTGGGTTTACTCTACGACTCTAGGCACTAGGTAGAGGCCATCTTCTATTGCTGGCGCAATTTTCTGCAAGTGATCACGCTGGTCGCTTTCTGTTACTTCATCAGCACGTAGGCGTTGAAAAGCATCCATAGGGTGTGTCATGGGTTTGACGCCCTGGGTATCAATCGTTTGCATTTCATCCACTAGGTTAAGAATGTTTGAAAGTGCTTGCGAGTAGCTTTCTTCGTCTTTAGGGTGGATACTTAGTCGGGCTAGATGAGCCACTTTATGGAGTTCTTCTACATTAAGTTTCATGAATGCACCTTTAAAATGCAGGTTTTTTCTGCGGATGGGGTAAAGAATAACACAAGGCTGGCGTGGTGTTTATGGCAGTTTTCTGTAACGCTTATCTTTATTTAGTAAGTTTAACTATAAGTTACTTGCCCTGAACACTTCAGGTTGCTAGAGTTTCTGCCCAGCTGAATAGGGATACATTAGGATAGGTCACCAAAAGCATGTTAAAACGTTTAAGAGGTATGTTCTCTAACGATCTTTCAATCGACTTAGGAACAGCAAATACATTAATTTATGTGCGCAGCAAAGGCATCGTACTTAACGAACCTTCCGTTGTTGCAATTAGACACCATGGTAATAACCGTAGTGTTGCAGCCGTAGGTTTTGATGCTAAGCGCATGCTAGGTAGAACACCTGGTAATATTACTGCAATTCGTCCTATGAAAGATGGGGTGATCGCAGATTTTCATGTTACGGAAAAAATGCTCCAGCATTTTATTTCTAAAGTACACGATAATAGCTTTTTTACACCTAGCCCCCGTGTTCTTGTTTGTGTGCCTTGTATGTCAACGCAAGTCGAACGCAGGGCTATTAAAGAGTCGGCTTTAGGCGCTGGTGCACGAGACGTATTCCTAATTGAAGAGCCTATGGCTGCTGCTATTGGTGCGGGTCTACCAGTAGAGGAAGCACAGGGCTCTATGGTTGTTGATATCGGTGGTGGTACAACGGAAATTGCTATTATTTCTTTAAATGGCGTGGTTTATTCTGAATCTGTTCGTACTGCTGGTGACCGTTTTGATGAAGCTATTATTGCTTATGTGCGTCGTCATTACGGTAGTTTAATTGGTGATGCCACCTCTGAGCGTATTAAGCAAGAAATTGGTTGTGCCTACCCTGGTAGTGAAATTAAAGAAATTGATGTGCGTGGTCGTAACCTTGCTGAAGGGATTCCCCGTAGCTTTACGCTTAACTCAAATGAAGTATTAGAGGCGCTACAAGAGCCACTAACTGCGATTGTTCAGGCCATTAAAAATGCTTTAGAGCAATCCCCTCCAGAGCTAGCATCAGATATTGCTGAGCGAGGTTTAGTTCTAACGGGCGGTGGTGCGTTACTGAGAGATATAGACAAGCTTATTGCTGAAGAAACAGGTCTGCCGGTTATTATTGCTGAAGATCCACTCACTTGTGTAGCTATAGGTGGTGGTAAAGCTTTGGAGCTAATTGACCAACAAACCTTTGACTTGCTATCTATTGAGTAAACACTCACTAGGTTAGACTTGGAAACGCCCCTCTGTTAAAAGAGTGAGGCGTTTCTCTGCGTTTAATAGACTAGTATTTGTTTCATTGAGGATTCGACTATTAAGCAGCTTTTTTCTACTGACATTTATTCACGTTATTATTTTCTTTTAGTTTTAGCCTTAGGGTTGGCCATGATGTTTGCAGAGCATCGCTATTCAGAAGTTGCCAATGCACGCTCTTGGGCTACACTTTTGGTCACTCCTGTGCAGTGGGCGGCAGATGCACCTGGGCGAGCTTGGGGTTGGGCTTCTGATAGCTTAGCTAACCGTAATGCCTTGTTAGAAGAAAACCGTGAATTAAAATCGCAAGCGCTTATTTTGGCTGAGCGTAGCCAAGTCATGTCTTCTGTTATAGCTGAAAATGTACGTTTAAGAGAACTGTTAAATGCCGCTCAGCGTGATGAAATTGATTACCTTACTGGTGAATTGATAGGTTCCAATTATGACCCTTATTCACAACAGGTTATTATTAACCGTGGACGGCAAGATGGTGCTTATATAGGTCAACCGGTAATTGATGCCTCAGGTATTATGGGGCAATTAGTCTCGGTTAGTCCTTACACCAGTCGCTTACTATTGATTTCAGATATTAATCACGCTCTTCCAGTACAAGTTAACCGTAATGGCCTGCGTTTTATAGCGCAAGGAAGTGGTCGTTCTGAAGAACTCTATCTTAACCACGTGCCGGAAACTGCCGATTTAAAAGAAGGCGATCTTTTAGTTGCTTCTGGAATGGGAGGGCGCTTTCCTTTTGGTTATCCTGTAGCAAAAATTTCTACTATCTCTCACCGACCTGGCGAACCTTTTTTAGATATAGTTGCAGAGCCACTAGCTCAACTAGATAGGAGTCGCTATGTTTTATTGTTGCTCTATCAACTACAAGGTCCTTCTCCAGATAAACTAGTAGATTTAAAGCTGGAGACTCATTCTTAATGGCTAATAAAAAGACGCAAGGTTTTTGGATTATTCAGCTAACTTTTTTAGTGGCGCTATATTTACAAGCGCTACCTATGCCAACGTTTTTTTTATATTTACGACCAGAGTGGATAGGCTTGGTGCTCATTTACTGGTCTTTAAACACACCACAAAAGGTAGGCTTTGCACATGGTTTTGTCTGGGGTCTTTTGCTAGACCTTATTGAGGGTACTCTTTTAGGTCATAATGCTATCACTATGAGTTTGCTGGGCTTTTTATGTAACAATTTCTATCAGCGTATTCGAATGTACTCTTTAATGAAGCAGTCAGCCTTGGTGTTTTTTCTGATTGGAATAAGCCAGTTAGTTTTTCAGTGGTTGCAAAGTATTTTTGGTTCTATTTCAAGTGTGGGCTTTTTATTATTGCCAGCAGTTATTTCAGGTATTTTATGGCATTGGATTTATGTACTCTTGCAAAGCATAAAAAGACGTTTTGCAATTAATTAAGGTTATAAATCTAACCTAAAATGGAAAAGTCATGAGTGAAGAAGTACTAATCAATATCACACCGAGTGAGACGCGGGTTGCACTGGTTGAAAATGGTGTATTGCAAGAAGTGTATATTGAACGTGCCAGCCGACGCGGCATAGTGGGTAATATTTATAAAGGTAAAGTAGTGCGTGTTTTGCCTGGTATGCAGGCGGCCTTTATAGATATAGGCTTAGATAGAGCAGCTTTTATTCATGTGGCCGAACTAGTCAAGCCTTCTGTTGAACAAACCAGCGAGCCAATGATTGCTAGCCTGCTGCATGAAGGACAAAGTCTTGTTGTTCAAGTGACTAAAGACCCTATAGGCACCAAAGGTGCAAGGCTAACTACCCACCTTTCTATTCCTTCCCGCTACCTTGTTTATATGCCACAAACCCCTCACATTGGTGTTTCGCAGCGTATTGAGCTTGAAGATGAGCGTGAAAGATTAAAAAATTTAGTTAACCAAGGTTTGAGTGAAATTAATGCTGAAGAAAAGGGTGGCTTTATTCTACGCACTGCCGCAGAAGGTGTAGCCAGTGAAGAAATTTTAGCAGACCTGCATTTTTTACACAGGGTTTGGTTAGCAGTTGATAGGCGCATTAAACGAGATACGGGTATTTGTAGAATTTATGAAGACCTGCCTTTATTTATGCGCTCTATGCGAGACTTTGTTCGTCCTGGCTTAGAAAAGGTACGAGTGGATTCACGAGAAAGTTTCCATAAGCTACAAGAGTTTGTAGAAGAGTTTATTCCTCATTTAGAAAATAAACTTGAATACTATCCAGGTGAGCGCCCCATTTTTGATCTCTACAGTGTAGAAGATGAAATTCAAAAGGCATTAGGCCGTAAGGTTCAACTAAAAAGTGGTGGCTATTTGGTGATAGACCAAACAGAAGCCATGAATACCATAGATGTTAATACGGGTGGTTTTGTTGGACACCGAAACCTAGAAGAAACCATTTTCAAAACTAACCTAGAGGCAGCAGCAGCAATAGTAAGGCAGCTGCGTTTAAGAAACCTAGGCGGCATTATTATTATCGACTTTATAGACATGGTTGATGCTGAACACCAGCGTCAGGTTCTACGTCTTTTAGAACGCAACCTTGAAAAAGATCATGCCAAAACTAAGCTAACGGGTGTAACTGAGTTGGGTTTGGTACAAATGATTCGGAAAAGAACCCGCGAGAGCCTAGAGCAAATTATTTGTGAGCCTTGTCACCTTTGTTTAGGGCGTGGAAGCTTAAAAACAGCCGAATCTGTTTGCTATGAAATTCTACGTGATTTATTACGCCTAGATAGAGCCTATGGTGGTGATGCTTATTTAGTGATGGCGGGTCAAGTTGTAGTTGACCGGTTCTTAGATGAAGAGTCGGCCGCTGTTGCAGATTTAGAAGTATTTATCAATAAAACTATTCGTTTTCAAGTTGAAACGCTCTACTCACAAGAGCAGTTTGATATCGTGCTCCAGTAGGTTTATGGCCGCTAAAACACAAAAAAAGTATTCCTGGCAAGCTTACCTACTTCAATTGCCTTTATGGTCAGCTTTAATTTTACTAGTTATGGTTAGCCTACTAGTAGTGTTAATACGCTTTTTAGTGCCTAAAATTGATACCCTCCGCCCTGAAATAGAAACTTGGTTAACTACCCAGCTACCTTTTGATGTCGAAATATCTCGTCTGAGTGGTAGCTTATTTAAAATTGATCCTGCAGTCGGTATTGAGAAGTTAACTCTAAGTAGCAATGGGCAAGTGTTTTTAATTATTGAAGATGTTTATTTCGAATTAGATACCTTAGCAAGTTTGGTTGCTGCTGCACCTCGTATGAAAGATGCGCGGCTTTCAGGTCTAGAGCTTTGGTTAGAAGAGACCACTCAAGGTTGGCAATTAAACGGCTGGCAAAAAGATCAATCAATAAAAAAGAATGCAGAAAAAAAAGATGTTAAAGAAGGCCTTAAACAAGTTGTAAACTACGTAGAGCAGTTTTTGGTTCAAGGAGAGCTGGGCTTTTCTGATTTAAAGTTTCACTTTACTCCATTAGAAGATGAGTCATTATTTTTTTCAGCTGAGTCAATGGAGTATCGTCGTTGGTCTGGTGGACGACAGCTCTTTTTTGAAATTAAACCCTCGACTGTTACAACACAACCTGCGGAGTTGGTGGTCACTCTTGAAGGTGAAGGGTTTGATCCAAATAACTCCAGCCTTTCTGCATGGTTTAATTTTCCTTTAGTTGATTTAAACGACTTTCAGGCACTTTGGCCTTCTTACTTACAAGAAGAAACCCAAAATCTGCAAGGGCACTTTTCGCTTGAGGGTTGGCTGAGTTTGACTAAAGGTTTAGCTAAAGCTGAATTGCAGGCTAGAAATATTGAGCTGATTCGTGATGAATTATGGAAGATTCAGTTTTCTGAAGCAGATTTATCCATGCAAGGTAAGCTAGATGATTGGTCTGCTGACTGGAAAGTTTCTAATTTAAATGCCAGTGACTATACCTTTGATCAACTGGCTGGCCGTGTTGGTTATAGTCAACAACAAGCCTACCTGCAAGTAGAAGAGTTGAAGCTTGACCCTTTAGCAGTACATCTAACCCAAGATACCCATTTACCTGAATCAGTAAGAGAGCTAGTTGGAGACTTAGCACCTGGTGGCAGTTTAACTAACTTATTAATAACACGTGAAGCCAAGGGTGAACTTGAACTACAAGCTAACCTGCAAGATGTACAGGTGAATGCTTGGAGAGGTGCGCCTCTTGGTAGTGGGTTAAATGGTTGGTTGCAAGCTAATGCTCAGGGGGGGCAGGTTGTTTTTGCTAACCACTCGCTAGAACTGGGTTTTCCTCAGCTTTATAGCCCTGTCTGGAACTTTAGTCACGCTAAAGGGGCGGTGCGCTGGGAGCTAGAAGGTGATGACTTGTGGGTGATAGGTGAAGATTTAGCCGTTGTATTACCTTTTGAAAAGCCAGGTAGCAAAAATGTTTATGTGAGTGGCGACTTTGCCTACTTCTATGGTCCTAGTGATCAGCGCTTTTATTTAGGATTAGGTTTGTTGCCCACTGACGCTTTAGCTCATCACCAACTAGTACCAGATAAGTTAGTAGAGCCAGTATTACATGATTGGTTGGCTAATGCTTTATTGGCAGGAGAGGTGCACCAAGCAGGCTTTATTTATGCTGGCTCTATTCAGGATAGGGCAAGTTTTCAATTAGTGACTGATTTTTCGGAAACAGATTTTAAGTTTCAACCCGACTGGCCCAAACTAACCCAAGCTAAAGGACAGGTGCAGGTGCTGGATGGTTGGGTAAAAGGCGAAGTTGTTACCGCAGGCTTTGGTCAAAGTCAGTTAACTAATGCTAGCTTTAGCAGCTTTTTAAACCAGCAAAACGATGTTGAGCTTCAAGTGACTTCAAAGATAGAAGCGCCTTTAGAATTTTTTCCTTGGCTGGTAAAAAATAGTCCGCTGCAAAAAGAGGTTCCTATACCCCTGCATGAGTGGGTTTATTCTGGCCAAATAAAGGGCGCTGTTGACCTGTCGATTCCATTAAGTGAAACAGGTTTAGAGCCTAAAGTTGCTTTAGTAAGTCAAATTAGCGATGCCCAGCTAAGGCTAAGTCAGGTTGATTTAGCTGTAACAGAAATTAATGGCCCTTTGAATTTTACTTTAGCCAAGGGCTTGGAGTCATCTGGCTTAGTTGGGAAGGTAATGAGTCAGCCAGTTAAAGCAGCGTTTAACACCCAGCCTGAAAGCCAGCTGGTTTTTTCTGCTAGACTTGCAGCTAAAGACCTTAAAAAACGCTTTAATTTACCCGAAGCGTTAGATTTTACTGGAGTAACCCAGCTGCAAGGTGAGCTTCCTTTAGCACCTTTTGGGGTTTTAGAAGTAACATCTAGCTTGGAAGGGTTGGCCTATGCTACTCCTTTACCTTGGAATAAAGACCCAGAAGAAAAACGTGATTTTAGCATGCAACTTGATTTTTCAGCAGATGAGTTACCGCTAAAGCTTAACTTGGCAGATCAACTAAGCTTTTTAATGCACCTAGACCAACCAGCCAGGGGTATTTGTTTAGAGTTAGCTGATGAACAGGTTGCTGAAGCCGCTTTACCAGAAAAAGAAGGTTTGCATTTAGGTATTGTTGCCGAGGAAGTCAATGCTAAACCTTTAGTAGACTGGCTTAAACAATTTGATTCAAACTCATCCACCGAGCTAACCAAAAGCTCGCCTAGTTCTGAATTTCAGTGGTTAAACCAAATTGATTTAAAGGTTAATCAGCTTAATTGGGATAGCTTTGAGTTAGGACAGTTAGGTTTTTCATTAAACAACTCATTGCAAGGAATAAAACTAGGGATTACTAACGCCTTAGTAACAGGAGAAATTGACTGGCCCGAAGAAGGCAAGCCGCTAGGTATTAGACTTGATCATTTATATTTACCTGCTAAAGCTAAAGAAGAACAGGAAGACAAGGAGGCTAGCCTGTCTAAGCGAGCGGAGTGGACTGCTAAGGTTGATCCCTTAGCGGACTTTAATCCTAAACTTTTACCTAATAGCTTAATAACCATTAAAGATTTTAGGCAGGGAAAGAAGCGCTTTGGTGAATTAACCGCACAAACTCAACCTTTAAAAGAAGGTGTTAGGTTTGATCCTTTGCAAATTAAGTTAGAAGAAACCAGTTTAACAGCACAGCTAGACTGGCAGCTTGTAAACTCGCAAGCATCTACTTTTATTCAAGGTGATATTACAGGTAAAAATATTGAGCCAGCACTAATTGCTGTAACAGGAGAAGGTAAAGTGCCTATTATTAGTGGGAAACACCAATTTAATTTCACTACAGGCTGGCAAGGTTCCCCTTTAGCTTTTGACTTACAGAAAGTGAGTGCTGGTATAGAGCTTGAGTTAAAAGATGGTTATTTCCCTGAAACAGACCTTGCCCTTAGTGGCATCAGCCAACTGTTTGGCTTGTTAAATATGGATACTTTACTGAGGCGTTTACGCTTAGATTTTTCAGACTTAAAAAACAAAGGGGTTAGTTACGACTCCATTAAAGGTGGCTATCAGCTGGATAAGGGTTATTTGGCTACTCTAGAGCCGACTCGAGTGGTTAGTTCTGCAACTCGGATGAGCTTAGAGGGTGAAGTAGATTTAATAGAAGAAACCTTAGAGCAAGAGCTAGTCGTTGTTTTGCCAGTAGCCCAGTCTTTGCCTTTAGCTGCCGTTGTTGTTGGTGCGCCTCAGGTAGGTGCTGCAATTTGGGTAGTGCAAAAAGTTTTTTCTAATTTGTTTGATACTTTTAGTGAGGCTCGCTATAAAATTAGTGGCCCACTAAATAAACCTAAAACTGAACTTAAACGTATTTTCTAAACGCTTTTACTGGAAACCTAGCCTGACAGAGACAGCTGTTTTATTTTTTTCAAATAAGTGTTAAACTAGACCGTCTATTCCATCTTTGGCTGGTTTCTAACTTAGGTTTAAGATTAACAATGCAATCATCATCAAAAAAAATAACTCAAGCGGTTATTGAGTTATTTATACTAACTTTTTTAACTCTGTTGCCTGTAGTAAGTATTTACCTAGATGTGGTTATTTTGGGTAACAACGTAGGCGAAGTTTCAGTCACTGAATTTACTCAAGAAGGTTTACTATTAATTGCTGCAATCATTTTCTGGTATGGAGCTTGGAAAAAACCTGCTATTCGTGGCTTTTTAGTTCTAGTAGCCGGTTTTTTTAGTTGCATGTTTATTAGAGAAATGGATGCTTTTTTAGATAATGTTTGGCATGGTTTTTGGTTTTGGCCTGCTTTAGTAGTGGCTTTAGTGGTTATTTTCTACGCAAGACTTATTGCTAAAAATACCACACAGAAACCTTTAACTGACTTTATTAATACTTGGATTCAACTTGCTAGTGCAACAGCCTGTAATTCTTCAAACAATACTTCATTTGGTGTTTTCATTCCAAGTGTTTTCCTAGGTCGGTTATTTAAACGATGCATAATGAATTCAAAATGCTCATCATCTAAGTGCTTAAAGCATGAACCTTTGGGGCAGTATTGACGTATTAAGCCATTTGTATTTTCATTCAATCCACGTTGCCAAGAAGCATAAGGGTCTGCAAAGTAAAAGTCACAATTCAGTGCTTTTGCAATGGCTTGATGCTCAGCAAACTCTTTACCATTATCTGCCGTTAGAGTATGTAC
>NZ_JMLW01000039.1 GCF_000686905.1 Marinospirillum insulare DSM 21763 | reverse complement strand
TAGCTTGGCTAGCCTTTTACTGATTTGCTCTGGACTCCAGTCAATCTTTATAAAGAGATTAACAACACCCCAAATAGGCTCAATAAAGCGTTTTTTTGAGCGTTGTTTGATCCTTTCTTCGGTAAATTCGTGAGCCTGTTTAGGCCGATATCCACGTTTGCCTGTATTACGTTTAAGCTCTCGACTAATGGTTGATTTGTGAACACCAAGCGTTTTAGCGATCTCAGTTTGGGTTAAATTGTTATCAAGCAGGGCAGATATTTGGTATCGTTGCTCTCTGGTGAGCTGTGTGTAGTGTCTCATGTTTGCTTCTCATTCTTGGTCGACTGAAAAGCTTAAGATGCTACCGCAGCTTGCCTTCCAATCCTAACTTAATGAGTTGCACTTGGTGGTTGAATCTAGGAACTATAAACAAAGCCACCACCTGGCATAGGGTTGCCCTGTATTTCGAGTACGGAACCATCTTTGCGGTAGCGTATATAGCGATGTGACTCACCATCATAAATATTATCAATAAGCTGTTGTACATGGGTTTCAGGATCACCAGGGCCGTACTCCCCTCTTTCAGCGTTATAGCGAAAAACTTCAGCAGCAGGGCGACCGACTCGCATAAAATCATCTGGAAAGTTGAATAGTTCTAGATAGCGTTGGTTCCAAATAACAAGGTTAAGGTGTTGGTCTATTACACTAATGCCCTGAGATAGATTTTCTATGGTTGACTGTAAAAGGCTGCGGTTAAACTCGAGCACTTGCGAGGCTTCATCAACAATGGAAATAACATCAGAGATTTTAATTTCTTTGCCCTGCAATGCAGAGCTCATAACTATGCGAGCAGAGGATGCACCTAGTACACCGGCTAATAAGCGCTCAGTTAGCTGAATAAGTTCTATGCTGGCAGGGTCATCATTTTTGAGCGGTTGCTGGTTACGTTTGTTAGAAAACTCAGCAAAGGCTTTGTCGACGCTTTCGTTACCTACAAACCTTTCGGCTAAATTACGCAGGTCCCCCAATTTAGTTGAACCTTTCCATAGGCGCGAAGTTTTTAAGGGTTTGCTTTCTAAGTTATCTACAAAGGTAGAGGCTTGAATACGGTCAATCATTCTTTGGGGTGTAAGCCGCGATACTAGAATGTAAGCAGCTAGATTGCAGCCTATGCTCCAAAAAACACCCTGGCTAAAAAATCCTTCACCCGACAATCCAAATAAGTTAGTGGGTTTAAGCCAAGTTAAACCAAAAGGCCCTTGGTTAAGTAACTGGCCACTCACTAAGTCTGCTGCCCCTAAAGTGGGAAGTAATAGTGTATAAACCCACAAAAATCCACCTAGAATTAAGCCTGCAGCAGTCCCCCAACGGTTGCCACCTTTCCATATAACTCCACCTAAGGCAGCCGGTGCCAGTTGGCCTATGGCAGCAAAAGCTAAAAAGCCAGTGGCTGCAAGTGAGTTAAACTCGGCTATTGTTCGGTAGGTTAAATAGGCTAAGAGCATTAGGGTTAACATGGTTAAGCGTCGTGTTCGCAACACAAACTGCCCAAAACTCTGGTGAGAGTTGCTCTTTTCCCAGCGATATTTTAGTAATAAAGGAATTACAATTTCATTGGACACCATAATGCTAACCGCAACAGTGGCCATAATGGCCATGCTAGTTGCAGCAGAAAAACCACCAATGTAAGCCAGTAACGCTAGCCAGCCATTGTTGAATGCCAGTGGTAGGGTGAGCACAAAAGTATCGGGTTCAACACTGCCATCGGGAAAGGTGATAAGGCCAGCCGCTGCTATGGGCATTACAAACAGTGCAAAAAGAATCAAGTATAAGGGTAAAAACCAACGCGCATAGCGAGCGTCATTGCGATGTGCATTCTCTACAACGGTGACATGAAACATTCGAGGTAAAAGAATGATAGCTAACATGGATAAAAGTGTTTGTGCGACAAAGCCTTGGGTGAAGTTATCAGTATTCAATTGAGACTCTAAAGGTCGGAAAAACTCTGCTTTACCAATTAAGTCTGTAAAACCACCAAAGACATGCCAAGTAACAAAAATACCAACTGCAAGAAAGGCAAAAAGCTTAATTAAGGATTCAAAGGCAATGGCTCTTAAAAGGCCTTCGTGGTGTTCTGTTGCATCGATATGGCGGGTGCCAAATAAAATCGTGAAGGCTGCTAGAGCAAGGGCAACAAAAAAGGCCGTGTCATTAAAAATAGGAGTCAGGCTGCTTTGATTTGATAAGGGTTGATTTGGAAAGTGGGTTAAAACATCGTAAGCCATGGTAACGGCTTTTAGCTGCAGTGCTATGTAGGGCAAGGTTCCAACTAAGGCGAAGCCTGTAACCATAACTGCTAGAGGCTGCCATTTGCCATAACGTGAAGCTATAAAGTCAGCGATTGAAGTTAAGTTGTGGGCTTTACTAACTCGGAAAATTTTACGAAGCAAAGGCCAGGCAAAAATGAAAGTCAGTATAGGGCCTATGAAGATGCTTAAATGCAGCCAACCTCCACCAGTTGCTTGCCCTACCGCACCATAAAAAGTCCAAGATGTGCAGTAAACAGTTAGGGCTAGGCTAAATACCCAGGGGCGACTGCGTGCCTGATAATGTTTGCGTGCAACACGGTCACCTTGCCAGGCAATAGCAAATAAAAGAAGTAGATATAGAAGTGAAAATAAAATTAGCTGCCAACCAGCAAACATGGCGTACTCTTCATGGGTTAGGTTAGAATTTTGCCATTATGCGTAAGTTTTTACTGAAAATCAGGTGTATTTATGGAACTAATACAGTTTTTAGGTAGAGGGCAAGATAAATAGCATTAGACATAGGTAAAATGAGGTGCAAGGCAATACCTGTTCAGTGAACGCGGATTTTTTATAAGTAGTTGATTTGTAGCATTTTATTTTGGTGGGTGGCGGTGATTGACTTTGTTAAGACTAAGGTCGGGGGTTTATTTGTAAGGTAATTTTTGCAGAATGCGTACAGGGATTATTTGAATGGATTGGAATTCCTCATCTCTAAATAAAAATAAAGCGGAGAGTAAACATGGTGGATGAAAAAACAACTGACGGACAGAAAGAACTGTCTGAAAGTGATAAAAGGTATTGGGCGACTAACTTACGCCTAATTGTTGGTATTCTGTGTGTTTGGGCTACAGTATCTTATGGTTTTGGCTTGCTGCTAAGGCCTCTGCTATCTGGAATTATAATTGGCGGTGTCGACTTGGGTTTCTGGTTTGCCCAGCAAGGCGCGATTTACACATTTCTTGCTTTAGTTGCCTTCTACGCATGGCGCATGAATAAGCTAGATGATGAATTCGGTCTGGAGGACTAAGCATGAGCCAATTTGTAATTAATATGATTTTTGTAGGCGCATCATTTGCTGTCTACACTTGGATAGCGATTTGGGCAAGAGCTAAGTCAACTCGTGAGTTCTATATTGCAGGTGGTGAAGTTCACCCAGTAATGAACGGTATGGCGACCGCAGCAGACTGGCTGTCGGCCGCTTCTTTTATCTCAGTAGCTGGTCTAATTTCAGTCGGTTACGTTAACTCTGCGTTTATCATGGGTTGGACAGGTGGTTACGTACTGCTTGCAACTCTGTTAGCACCTTACTTACGTCGCTTCGGTACTTATACAGTGCCAGACTTTGTGGGTAAGCGTTATGACAGTAAAACTGCACGTGTTATAGCCGTTGTTTGTTTGATTATGATTTCATTAACCTATGTTATCGGTCAAATGACAGGTGCTGGTGTAGCTTTTGCGCGCTTCTTAGAAGTTGATGTTACAACAGGTCTGCTAATTTCTGCAGTCGTTGTATTTGCTTATGCAGTACTCGGCGGTATGAAAGGGGTTACCTATACTCAGGCAGCTCAGTACGTAGTACTAATACTGGCTTTCTTGGTTCCAGCTGTTTACCTATCCTTAATGCTTACTGGTGTATTCTTGCCGCAGCTCGGCTTTATTAGCTCGCACGCTGAGTCTGGTATGCCAATGCTGGTTAAGCTGAACGAGGTGGTACGCGATCTAGGTTTCCAAGATTACACTGCTGATGTTAGCAATAAGTGGAATATGTTCCTTTTCACTATAACGCTAATGGTGGGTACTGCTGGTTTACCTCACGTTATTATTCGCTTCTTCACTGTACCTAACATTAAAGATGCACGTCGTTCTGCAGGTTGGGCACTAGTATTTATTGCTCTTTTCTATACGACTGCTCCGGTAGTTGCTTCTATGGGTCGTTTGAACCTACTAGAACAAATCTATCCTAACGGTACAGACCAAGCGTCTATGGTTTACGATGAGCGCCCTGAGTGGTTTAGAACCTGGGAAGAGACCGGCCTGATTGAGTTTGAAGATAAAAACAACGATGGTCAGATCCAGTTCTATAACGATGGTACTTTGAAAACACCTAACCAAGACTTCGCACCTATTGCAGAAGCGCGTGGTTGGGAAGGCAATGAGCTAAGCGTAAACAACGATATTCTAGTATTGGCCTTACCAGAAATTGGTAATATGCCTGGCTGGGTTATTGGTTTGATTGCTGCAGGTGGTATTGCTGCTTCCCTATCAACAGCTTCAGGTTTGTTGTTAGCCATTTCTTCTGCGGTGAGTCATGACTTGTTGAAAAACACTTTAATGCCTGACCTGTCAGATAAACAAGAAATGTTGTATGCACGTCTAGCAATGGTAGGTGCTATCACTATTGCTACCTATCTAGGCTTGAATCCGCCAGGGTTTGCAGCACAAACAGTTGCTTTAGCCTTTGGTATGGCCGCTTCGTCTATCTTCCCTGCGTTAATGATGGGTATCTTCATCCGTCGTATTAATAGCAAGGGTGCGATAGCAGGTATGGTTGCAGGTGCAGGTTCTACAATTTTCTACATCTTCCTATACCTAGGCTGGTTCTTTATTCCTGAAACCAATACCTTCCCGAACAGTCCTGAGTACTACCTCTTTGGTACTATCTCACCTCTGTCCTTCGGTGTTATTGGTGCTATTATTAACTTCACTGTTGCTATTCTCGTATCTAACGCTACTGAGAAGCCAAGTGAAGAAATTCAGGAAATGGTACGTCGCGTACGTTACCCTTAGGTTTTAAGGTTGTTAATTTGTAATACCTACTGGGCCTCCTTTGGGAGGCCCTTTTATTTTAAGGAGCCATAATGGTTTGGAATCTTGTTGGTGTTTTTATTGTTGGTTTAGCTTGTGGCGGTATGGCTTACGCTCTAGTGAAATTAAGCAAAAACCGTATACCCAATTGGTTGGTGCCAGCTAGTGCTGGTGTGGGCATGTTGCTGCTACTGCTAACGATTAACTATCGCTGGTATGCGGATAGATTAGATGCTTTAACCTACCAGCAAGTAAGTTTTGAAGTGGTTGAGACTAAGCGAAGTAGCAGCTTTATGAGGCCTTGGAGTTACATTTACAAGCCTATTACTGAGTTTAGCTTTGTCGATGATAGTTGGAAAACAGTAGTTATTGATGATCAGAAGCTTGTGCAGTTTTCTTTGTATACTTTTTATCAAGAAGTAGTAGATAGAATTGAAACCAAGTTTTATTTACTGAACTGTGTAAGTGCTGAATTGGTTGAAACAGACAATAAAGGCCAGTTGCTTCCTGAAAGTAAGTTTAAGCAAGTAGATGAAAATAATAAGCTTTATACATATTTGTGTCGTTAAGTTTATGGTAAAGACTAAAGTAGAGATGTAAGTTAAGCCTAATTAAATTAGGGTAAAAGAATAAAAATAATTCTATAAATTAGGGATGAGCATGAGTAATCAGTTCGATGTAACCCACCCGCCTTTTGATTTGCTTACTAAAGACGAGCAAGATCAGCTTTTAACTCGCCTAGATATAGGCTATTTCAGTAATGATGAACTCATTATTGAGGCTGGTCAGTCAAGTAATCATGTGTTTGTGGTTATGAAAGGTGCTGTAGCGGAAATTGATCCACGCTTAGAAGATAACTCTGATGGTGGTGTTATTCGAGAGTACGCACAAGAAGATCTATTCGGTGCAATCAGTATTATTAATGGCACAAGTCGCTACACCTTCCGCACTCTTGAAGAAACCATTGCCTGGCTAATTCCTAAAGCTGTTTTTGAAGTGCTGATGGAAAGCAATCCTGCCTTTGCCGCTTACTTTCAAAATAGCTTGAGTGAAAAAGCTCGTATTATTGAGAGTCGACGCAGTCAACAACAAGGCGGCAGTGATATGTCTGCCTTTATGTTGGCCAAGGTTGGCAAGTCGGTACTACGCGAGCCAGTAGTGCTTGAGTCAGGAACCAGTATTTTAGAAGCTACTCGAACTATGCGTGAGCAACTCTCAGACTGTTTACTCGTTCGTAAAGGCAGCCAGTATGGCATGGTGACACGTACTGACTTATTAGAAGGTGTTGTACTTAATGACCACGAGTTAAATACTGATATTGCTGAGTTAGCTAGCTATAACTTGCTTACAGTACAAAAAGAAGACTTTCTTTTTAATGCTTTAGTGTTAATGACTCGCCATAAAATTCAACGAGTAGTGGTATTTGATGGTGTAGAGTTAGCTGGGCTAGTAGAGCTAACAGATGTTTTAAGTTTCTTTTCTAGTCAGTCACACGTTATTGGCTTACAAATTGAACGTGCGGCTAATATAGAAGAACTAGCTAGAGCAGCAAAAGGAACGACTGCTTTAGTCAGTGGTTTAGTATCACAAGGTGTTAAAATACGTTTTGCTATGGATCTACTGGCTGCTTTAAACAGTCGAATTATAGCTAAAGCTTTTGAATACATTGTTCCTGCTGAATATCATGACAAGGTTTGTTTGCTTGTTATGGGTAGTGAAGGTCGAGGCGAGCAGGTACTTAAAACGGACCAAGATAACGCTTTAATTTTAGCTGATGACCTAGATTGGCCAGACTGCCAGAAAGTAATGGATAAATTCACACTTACTCTGCTAGATTTTGGTTATCCACTCTGTAAAGGAAATATTATGGTTTCTAACCCTGAGTGGGTTAAAACTGAAACAGGCTGGAAAGAGCAGCTAGGCAAGTGGAGTCGTAAGGTAGATGGAACTGGATTAATGAATCTTGCTATCTATGTTGATGGCGCACCAGTTGCGGGTAATCAAGCACTGTTTCAGAGGGTTAGAGATAACCTTTACACCCAGCTAGGTAGCGATAAGGTATTTTATTCTTATTTTGCTATGCCTATTCGAAATTTTAGTACCCCTTTAAACTTTTTTGGTGGTTTAAAACGTAGCAATGCTATAGACATCAAGAAAGGGGGTATTTTTCCTATCGTACATGGTGTTCGCACCATGGCTTTGCAGAATAAGATTATCGAAACCAATACTTATAAGCGTTTAGAGAAACTGGCAGAGCTTAAAATCATTAAAAATGATTTTGCAGATAACCTAGCAGAGGCACTTTCAGTTATGAGCAACCTTCGCTTGAACCAACAGTTGAATGCTGCTGAAGGACAGGCTGATGATGAAGATGCTAACTTAATATCTGCGGTAGATTTAAATAAACTAGATCGAGACTTATTGCGCGAAGCCTTACATCTAGTTAAAGAGTTTAAAGCAGTGATGACGCACCGTTATCATCTTGAGAGGTAATTGCTATGGTACTTAAAACAATAAGAACAGCGACAGACCGCTGGAGCCAAAAAGACAGTGAATTTTCTTCCATGTTTGAGCCTTATACAGGGGATGAGGTTATAGCTCTAGACTGTGAAATGACTAGCCTAGACACTCAGAAAGCTGAGCTGGTTTCTATAGCTGCAGTGAAAATTAAAGGTAACCAAGTTTTAACTAGTGATAAGCTAGATATTAAGCTTCAAAAACCTGAAAACTTAACAGGCGAATCTATTAAAGTGCACCGTATTCGTGGAGTAGATTTGCTTGGCGGAGAAGTTTTGGGCGATGCATTGCAGCAATTGCTAGAGTTTATAGATAATCGACCAATTATGGGCTACAACATAGCTTACGATATAACGGTTTTAAATCGGTTTATTCGCCCACGTTTTGGTTTTAGTTTACCCAATAAAACCATTGAGTTGTCTCAGTGTTATATGGCACAGCTTCAGCGTGCAACACCGGATATAGAGCCAGATTTAAAGTTTGAAACCATTGCCAAAAAGCTTGATGTGCCCATGGTTGGTCAAAGACATACAGCACTAGGTGATGCTATTACAACTGCATTAATGTATGTTCGGTTATTAAAAGATGCAGTGCCAACCTAAGTTTATTACTTGTAAATTAGTACATCTATGTAAAAAGGCCAGCTCCTAAAGTTAATTAGAAGCTGGCCTTTAACTATTTATTAAACAGTTATTTGCTTAGGTTAATTGGTTAGATCAACCTGGCTTTTTAACATAAGACTGACACCAGCCTTTAGGTTCTACTGAGTTTTGTGGAAACAACGCACAACCATTGTTGGCTGGCTTCCAAAACATGCAGTTATCACATTCTTGACCAGCTTGATACTTAGCATGACCTGATGCATCAGCAGCAGACTTAACATAGTTAAGTGCTTTAGCTTGTGGGGCATCTTCACTGAGTGCAGGCAGAGCTGCAGCAAAGGATTTAGAAGTTAAAGCTCCCATACCTAAAGGTAGTGCAGCTAAACCGAAAAGACCTTTTTTTAGAAGCGAACGACGGCTCATTTGTGACATAGGTTACATCCTCATCATCATTTAGTTTTTTTGGTACTAAGTTGATTAAATATTAAACAACTTAGTCAGGCATTAATCTGTATCAACTGTCGCTAATTAAGCTTTGATTATGCCTTAATTACTTTTACTCTTCTCCACATCTAATGAATAAAAGCTGCGACTTGAAGCCGCAGGTTTGACTATAACGCTTATCTAGCTAATCGTAAAACCTTATAAAATATACAGTTTAAAGCTGCTGATCATTTTAAACTGAAACAAAAAAAACCCACACTAGGTGGGTTTTTTTAGCTAGACTAGCAAATTACTTCTGGTTAGGGCCAGCTGCAATAATTGCTTCGTCTACACCAGCAAATTTACGGAAGTTTTCTACAAACATGCCTGCTAGCTCTTTAGCTTGACGGTCATAAGCATCTTTATCTTCCCATGTTTCACGTGGGTTGAGCAGGTCGCTATCAACGCCTGGAACGTGCTTAGGAACTTCAAGGTTTAGAATGGGTAGCATTTCAGTTTCTGTATCTATTAGCGCACCATTTTGAACTGCATTAACTATAGCGCGTGTAGTCGGTATGCTGAAACGGTTACCGCCTTCGCCGTATGCACCACCAGTCCAACCAGTATTAACTAGGTAAACTCGTGAGTTAAAGCTCTGAATACGCTTAATGAGTAGGTCAGCGTAAACACGTGCTGGACGTGGGAAGAAAGGTGCACCAAAACAAGTAGAGAAGGTTGCTTCTAAACCTGATGTAGAACCCATTTCAGTAGAGCCAACTTTTGCGGTATAACCTGATAAGAAGTGGTAAGCTGCTGCTTCTTTAGAAAGTATAGAAACAGGAGGAAGTACACCACTCATATCGCAGGTTAAGAAAATAATGGCATTAGGCTCGCCTGCACGGTTTTCTAAAATGCGTTTTTCAACATGCTCTAATGGATAAGCTGCACGTGAATTTTGAGTTAGGCTATCATCGGCATAATTAGGTGTACGGCGATCATCGAGAACAACGTTTTCTAGGATTGTACCAAAACGTATTGCATCCCAAATAATAGGTTCGTTCTTTTGAGATAGGTCGATACACTTAGCATAGCAACCACCTTCAATATTAAATACAGTGTCTACACCCCAACCGTGTTCATCATCACCAATTAAGTAGCGTGATGGGTCTGCAGAAAGGGTCGTTTTACCTGTGCCCGATAAACCAAAGAAAAGGGTAGTAGAGCCATCTTCACCCACATTCGATGAGCAGTGCATAGGTAGTACATCAACTTCAGGTAATAAGAAGTTTTGCACAGAGAACATGGCTTTTTTCATTTCGCCAGCATACTTCATGCCTGCAATAAGAACACGACGCTTAGCAAAGTTCAGAATGACGCAACCATCAGAGTTAGTACCATCACGCGCTGGATCACATTCAAAGTTAGCGGCATTAAGGATTTCCCACTCTTCTTTTGAATTGTGGTTATAGGTTTCTGGGCGAATAAATAAGGTACGACCGAACAAACCCTGCCAAGCAGTTTCTGTGTTTACACGAACAGGTAAATAGTGCTTAGGGTCTGAACCTACGTGTAGCTCTGATACAAAGCGGCCTTGTTCAGTTAGGTAGTCGTTTACACGATCCCATAACGCATCAAATTTATCTGCTTCAAATGGGCGGTTGGTTGCACCCCACTCTATGTCTGCTGAAGTACCAGCTTCATCAACAATAAAGCGATCCATTGGGGAGCGCCCTGTGCGTTTACCAGTATTAACTACTAGTGCACCATTGTCAGCTAGGTTGCCTTCGCCGCGTTGAATTGCCAATTCGATTAACTGGGCATTACTTAGATTAGTGTAAGTTTTCACAGCGTTCTCATTAGTGTTTTGATTAGTGGTCAGGATATTTCAGACCTTTAAAAAAGTGGTGCGATTATAACAAAGAAATCTACAGGGCGTAGTGCTTGGGCTGCTTTAATAGTGACTGAAATGCTTTGTAGCACCATTACACGGTAAATTTCTCTGTTTTATCAACTGCTTATCAACTATAAATACTGGTTATTCTAGGGCTGGCTAAAAAGTAACCAGCAATGACTACAGCCGGTGGAAAAAATTTAGCTAGTGAAGTTTAGTGCCTTGCGGTGCCACCTTATTTTGTAGATTAAGAATTTCGGGTAGATCCTTTTGAGAGAAAACATAGCTTGTATTGCAAAAATGGCACTGGGTAGTAATTTTGCCTTGCTCTGCTATTGCTGAGTTTAGCTCTTCTTCACCTAAGCTTGCTAATGCATTGGAAATGCGTTCGCGTGAACAGGTGCAACCAAACTTAAGTAATTTTGGCTCAAAAACTCTAAGGTCTTCCTCGTGAAAGAGACGATGTAAAAGTTGCTGCTGCTCTAAATGTAATAACTCTTCACTGGTAACCGTTGCAGCTAAATGACCAACCCTTGTCCAAGCATCTGGGTCTTTATTTTGTGCGTCTTCAGGTAATTTTTGTAACAGTAGTCCAGCTGCTGATTTATTGTCTGCTGCTAACCATAAACGTGTTGGGAGTTGTTCTGAACTTGCAAAATAACCCTCTAGGCAAGCAGTGAGTGTTTCTTGGTCAAGCGCGACTATGCCTTGATATCGCTTACCTTCGTAAGGGTCTAGGGTAATAACAAGTTGGCCGCCCTTTAGTAGCTCAGTTAGGGTGTGACCTTGAGGCTCGTCTTGGTAACGAGCTATAGCACGTAGCTGGTCGCCGCCTTGTATGCCAGTGTTGCATTCAGCCATGAGTAAACTGACTTCACCTTGCCCTCTTGCCTCTAGGGTTAGTGTACCTTCAAGTTTTACCGTTGCGGTTAAAAGTGCTGTTGCAGCTAGTAACTCGCCGAGTAGTTTTTCAATGGCGGGTGGGTACTCATGCCTTATTAATACTTCTTGGTAGCTTTGATGTAGTTGAACCAGTTCGCCACGGACTGCGGTGTCATCAAATATAAAGCGTTGTATTTGATCTGGAAGAGGGGCGCTTGAAGAAGTCATGTTTTTAGTTTTCCTGTCGTTTAAAACGATGTATTTGACGACGTGATTTTTTGTCGGGTCGTTGAGCAGGCGCTTGGACTGCTGCACCAATTAGTCGCCGCTTTTCTGTAGCAGCTAGCCGGCGCTCCAAACTGCCTTCGGTTTCTTGATAAAGTTTTTGTGCTTCCACAGCTGGGCCACGTTGAGACGATAAAGCTAGAACTTCAACCTCTTTAATATCCCAGCCTTGGGTGATTTGGATGAGTGCACCTAAGGTTACAGTCCTGCTAACTTTGGGTCTTTGACCAGCGTAGAGAACTTTGCCATTTTCGATGGCTGTTTTAGCTAAAGCTCGAGTTTTAAAAAAACGTGCGGCCCACAGCCATTTATCGAGGCGAAGTTGCTCAGTTACAAGGGGGTGTTTACTCATGGTTTATTCACTGGCTGCAATTCAGCAAAGCGCGTAACAGCAGGAAACTCTGTCATTTGCCTTAATGGGCTTTGGCTATCAGGTTGGCTAATAGTTATAAGTTGTGCAATGCCAAACTGTTGAGCCGAGGCTAGTACACTTTCGTTATCATCAATTAACAGGGTGGTTGCTGGGTCGAAAGGCTCGACTTCCATTAATGCATGCCAATAGCCTTGCTCTTCTTTGGGAATGCCAATGTCGCTAGAGCTAAAAATAAAATCGACGTATTCATCTAGCCCTGTTAAAGGTAGTTTTAATGCTAAACTTTTACGGTCTGCATTGGTAGCAAGTACGACCCTTGGGTGAGCTACTTTTAACCATTGTAAAAAATCTAGCGCATCGACACGAAAGCCTATGAGGTGCTGTATCTCTCTTTTAAGAGAAAGAATGTCAACATCAAAGCGTTCGCTCCAATAATCTAAGCTGTACCAGTTAAGCCGTCCTTTTTCAGCCATGATTTGTGCAATTAAGTTAGTTTGTACGCTACTTTTTTCTAATTTGTGCAGTTCAGCATAACGGTGGGGTAGGTGCTCCAACCAGAAGTGACTGTCAAAGTGAAGGTCTAGCAGTGTACCATCCATATCTAGCAAAACCGTATTGATACTTTTCCAGTCAATCATTTGTAAACCTTGTATATTAATGCAGTTTTTAAGTGTTTTTCACTAGAGATAAAGTGAAGCTAACTAGTAGTTAGCATTGATGAATAGAATAAGTGACAATTGTAGCGGAAATATTAGACTTCAAGAAGCAGGATACCCTTGCTATTTTACAGGAGCGCGTAACCATGCCCAAGCGACCAACAATTCTACATAGTAAAATAGTGGCTAAAAGTCGCTTATTCAAAGTTGAAGAACTGCAGCTTAAATTTACCAATGGTGTAGAAAGAACTTATGAGCGATTGGTTAGCCAAGGTCAGGGTGCGGTTATGATTGTTGCCCTTAATGCACAAGAAGAGTTGGTGTTAATACGCGAATATGCCGGTGGTTTCCATGATTATGTTTTGACCTTACCTAAGGGGCTGATTGACCCAGGTGAAGATGCGCTAGCGGCTGCGAATCGCGAACTTATGGAAGAAACGGGCTTTGGTGCACACCGTTTAGAATTATTAACTCGCTTATCTTTAGCACCTAACTATATGGGGCATAAAATGGATGTTGTGCTGGCTCGTGATCTTTACCCTTGTAAGTTAGAGGGCGATGAGCCAGAGCCCTTAGAGGTGGTTTTGCATCCTTTACAAGATTTACCTAGATTAATGGCTAGTGATGATTTCCATGAAGCACGATCTATAGCGGCACTTTTTTTGACACGAGAAAAGCTAGAGTATGAAAAACAACAGCAGGAATACAACGGTGATTGAGAACCCAAGCAAGCTAGCACGAGAGCTAGGACGCATTTGTTACGCTGCAGGTGAAGTCATTATGCGTATTTATGTTCGCCCAGAACTTTGGGAGGCTTCTGAAAAAGAAGATGCTTCTCCTGTAACCGCTGCCGATTTGGCGGCTAATCAAGTTATAACGAACGGGTTAGCACAACTAATGCCACGCTTGCCAGTTTTAACCGAAGAAGAAGTAGAAACAGCTTGGTCGGCAAGGCGACAGTGGGCTAGGTACTGGTTAGTTGACCCACTAGATGGTACTAAAGAGTTTCTGGCACGTAATGGTGAGTTTAGTATCAATATAGCCTTAATTGAACATGGTCAAACAGTGTTTGGTATGGTGCATCTGCCAGTCAGTGGCGTGACTTATTATGGCAGTCGTCATTACGGCAGTTTTTTACAGCCAAGAGAAGGTGAGGCTCGTAAATTACAAACTCGACCTTTGAACTGGCCTAAAATGAATGTGGTGACAAGCCACCGACATGGGCAAGAAAAGTTAAAGCCGCTTTTTGAAGCACTTGAAGCTGCAGGAGCGGAAGTAAAGCACCTTCCTTTGGGTAGCTCGCTTAAACTCTGTCGAATAGCAGAGGGTGAAGCAGACTTTTACCCTAGAATGGGGCCAACCTGTGAGTGGGACACTGCAGCAGCACAAGCTGTGGTAGAGGGAGCTGGCGGTAGAGTATTGGACTGGTCTTTTCGATCGCTTGTTTATAACCAAAAACCAGAGCTTCTTAATCCAGAATTTATGGTGATCGGTGATTTAAACCATCCTTGGCAAGAGTGGTTAGCTCCCTTCGTCATAAAAAAGCCCAACTAGGCTTGCTCCAAAAACTATCTAAGAGCTTGTTAGGTATAAGTTTGTTACTTAGTAATAGGTGTGCTTGAGTCTAGTTGTTTTGGCCAAGGGTTACAGTTGCGTAGCTTAACTTGTCCTTCCAAAACGCTTCCTCGTGAATATTCACGGAAAATACATTCATTTTTTATTGGGTCATAGTTTTCTATCCATAAGTGATCATCCTTCCAAGTGACACCAAGGTGGTGCTGCCCGTCGGGTATTTGTATAACCATGGATCCACCGTAACGTTTAACTAAAAGCTGCTCAAGATAAAAGTAGTAGAAAGAATAGCTACCTAAGGCAAGTACTAGAGTAACGACCAGTGCAGGCTTAGGCTTAGAAAAGCGAATAGCAATAAGATAGAAAATAGCAAAAATAATAGTAAAGCTGGTGATCCAGTAGAAAGTAGTAAGCATGGTGAACCCTAAGTTGAAGAATGAAAGCTGAGTAGAGTTAGGCTAGCAAGTAGAACTTAAAAAGCTAGCAAGATTTTAGCTTTTTTAAGGTGAAGACAAAAAACTTTTTAAAACCTTATTGAGCTGTGATCTAAAAACTCACTTACAGGGAGTAGCAGCTTGCAGTGAGTCCTAGCAAGGGTTAGTATTATCTAATTAAGTTAATGCTCACATTGCGGAGAGGGAAATATGAATATTGATAGATTATTGTTGGTGTTTGCAGGTGTTATGATTTTAGTTAGCTTAGTTCTAACACAAAAAGTGCATGCAAATTTTGTTTGGTTTACTGCCTTTATTGCTGTGAACATGATTCAAGCGAGCTTTACTGGTTTTTGCCCTGCGGTAATGATTTTTAAGAAGTTGGGAGTAAAAACGGGCAGTGCATTCAAGTAGTAAAGCTAGGGGGTTGTAAAATTAAAAGCACTCTCTATAATGCGCAATCTCGATTAGGGGGTGCTTTTTCTCGATTAGAGAAGTTCGTTAAGATTATGTAATTAATTGCTTGACGAATAAAAAAAGCTGCTATAGTTCACCTCCTTGCTTCGACAGAAGCAAAACAGATTTAACGCTCTTTAAGAATGAAGCATCAGGAACATTCATGTGGGCGCTTGCGGGATGGCTTGTGATGAAGTCACAAGATATCAAGGCAAGCGCTTATAAGAAGCTTAACAAGTTTAGTTTACTAGACAGGTTGAGATTCAAGTATTCGTTTGAAACCTTGAGCCAAGATTAGTCACCTTAAGTGACACTATGATTTTAAACCGAAGAGTTTGATCATGGCTCAGATTGAACGCTGGCGGCAGGCCTAACACATGCAAGTCGAGCGGTAACAGGAGAAGCTTGCTTCTTGCTGACGAGCGGCGGACGGGTGAGTAATACTTGGGTATCTGCCCATTAGTGGGG
>NZ_JMLW01000038.1 GCF_000686905.1 Marinospirillum insulare DSM 21763 | reverse complement strand
CAGCAGGGCAGACTATCAGTAGTCGAGGCACCCGAAACAATCTCCAAGGTCAACCAACGGCTTATTTTGAAGGGCGATTACTGCAATGTAGACATTGTCCTAAGAAACACCAATGCATGAAAACGCCCTCCGCAGCCAACCACCGCAAAGGTGCAGGCCGACAAGTCAGCTTCCCATTAAATGGAAAAAGAGCAGCCAGTTACACTGACTGGATGAAACACCGTGTGGATAACCCCTTAGGAAAAACCATTTATGCTCACCGCATGTCCGTTGTTGAACCGGTATTCGGCAATATCGGTACGAACAAAGGGTTGAACCGCTTTAGCCTGAGGGGAAAAACTAAGGTGCAAGGCCAATGGCAACTCTTTTGCTTGGTACACAATGTTGAGAAGCTGGCTCGTTATGGCAAACTGAGTCAATAAAGGGGCTGATTAGCCCATAAAACGCATTAAAATCACGTATAAGTAGAAATTCATTAGAAGCCAGCAGCAAAAAGCAAGAAATACACGGAATAAATAAGTTGCCAGCTATAAAATGGGCAACACAATATAAATAACAAAAAACGAGCTGTTGGTGGGAAAAGCTGGTTGAAAACAGGTTTTTCTACAGCCTCGTTATGCATGCAAGGAGAATATATGGACAATATGTTGGAAAAAGCCTTTGAATCGCTTTCTCTCACATGCAATAAGTCAGGACTGCATGCATTGGACGAGGATAGGATCAAGGTAACGTTGCGGGCTCTTCACAAAAACGGGGTACCCATCGACATTCAACTTCTAGATGCTTGGTTAGCTGACCATGATTGGCAAAAGAATCCGCGAAAAGTTGTTATTTCCTGGGCTGAAGCAGTTTCGAGTGGTGGGCGTGTCCAAGTAAAACATAAAGAGAGTGCGCCCACGGAAAAAGAGATTTGGGAACGATTAAATGCATAAAAACGTTATGCACGCCCACTAAACTGAAAAAAATTAATGCAGTAATAAGAGTTGGTGAACGATGGTACGTACTACAACGTCCTTTTGAACGTGTAAAGCTCAAAAGGGTAAACCGGTTGAAAAAAAGATGTGTATTATGTCAAAAAAACGAAGCGAGGATGTTTGGTTAGATCCTGAAACTGGGCTGATGTGGCAAACGGCAACAAGCGATAATAAGATAGGTTGGAAGGATGTAGATAGATATGCTGAGCAATTAAACCAATTAAATTATGGAGGCTATAGCGATTGGAGAGTGCCAACTAGATTTGAATTAGAAACGCTAAATACTGTAAAACCTTGTTTCATAAAAGGTGGCCCTAGTTCAGGAATTTTTATTAAAGAGCCGCTTTTGCATTCAATGGATTTTGATCATCAGTCTTTTTGGACATCAAGCCAAGCTGATGAAATAGATGGAGAAAGAAGAGCGCGTGCATTCCTTGTCAATTTTTTTTCCGCAAAGAATGGGGCACATAGTGGTTATACTTGTTATCCCAAATATGTGAGGTGTGTTCGTGACTGATATGAAAAACTTCATTTTCAACCACGTTTCTTAATTAAGCTATTCGTAGCTGGTTGGAAAAAAAAATCTAATTGGTCAAGTAGCCAAAAACATTATGCATGCCCTCTCCGTCACCCAAGTTATCCGGCAATCACCACTGCATCATAGCTAGTACACGTTGTCCATTTATGTAATAGCACATAAGTAGTGATATTATTTCAGGTGGAAGCATCAGTTCTTTGGTCATTCCATTGGGGTGTGAAGTTCGTGTAACTCCACCTGAAAAAGTTTTAGCTTCTTTATCGTAAAAGCCAAAAGAATCACCGATTAATCGCACATCACTTAAAAGTTTACCGTGCTTTTTATCTACTGCTTTACTTATGGTAAGTGTACCCATTGGCTCGTAGTTAGATATCATTAAGGTAACAAACTGCATTACACGGTCATGCAGCTTATCGGATTCCATTATGAGCTGATAAAAAGCGTAGGCATCATCCTTGGTGCAAAGCTTTTCAAACAGAGCAAGTGCATGGGCTACCATTTTTGCAACAACTGGGTCCTTTTCTGCAAACCTTATAGCGATAGAGTTCCTTGTAATTGGTAGCATTACAGACAGATACCCATCACTGTCTACGACTGCTCCGTCACGCATATACTGCTTTAAATCTTCCTGACAGTTCGATAATGCTACTTTGTGATTTTTTATAAACAAACTATTATTCGTCCTTTTCGTAACCTTTTAAGCTTATTCCTGCCTTAGCCTTGCAAACATTCTTTCTATGTAACTATCTCGGTTATTGGTCATTAGCAGTACGTGCATGGCTTCTAGCTCATCTTCAGACTTGTCCCATTGCAGTTGTGCGTAGTCAGTCCAAGACAAGATAAAGCTATTAAGTACCACATCAGGATCTTTTAGTCGTTTTTCTACATCTTTGATTTTTTTGTGGAAGAGTACTTTTTCACTGCCTGGTCCTTCATGTAACAGGCCATGAGGTTCTATAAAAGTAACGTACTGCTTGCCGTTTATCAGCATCCACAAAATAAAGTCTGGGTAGAATCCGCCAGCTTCAAAGAAACCAACACCTTTACCACGGGTTCGGTTACGCAATAAATATAACTCAACACCATCTTTATCTAGGTCTGCTTTATTTTCGTCACACCAGTCTTTTAAGTCAGTAACAAACTGGAATTCACTTTCGTTGAGTGCCACAGGTTGAATAGAGATTTTACTGCCACGCCTAAGGTGCAGTAGGGGCTGGAACAGGTGTTGGTGAAGGTTAATAGCACTTAAATCACCAACTTTTAGTAAGTCATCCTTTTGTTGCTCTAAGTTTAGTTTTACCTGTTCAATGGCTTGAATTAACTGTTCTTCACTGCCATCAACAATGACTTGGTAAAAATCTTCCTGAGGAATGTTTTCATCGGCTGCGGTAAGTTCACGTAGCTCTAGGCGAGGCTCCATAAACTCACGCTTGCAGTAGTTGTAGTAGCGTTCGGCATAGCGTTTAAGTAGCTCACTGGCTACTTGTTGAAGTAATAAGACACCTTCAAAGCTACTTGGGTTTAAACGTGCTGCCGGTAAGAATAGTGTGTACCAGCTGGAATTTTTCAGTAGTTGCTGAATACCAGCCTTAGTTATATTCAAGTTGTACCAACTGCGTTCATTTTTAAAGCGTTCTAACTCAAAAAATAGCTGGTCATAATCTAACAAAGCTAAATGCTGTTCGCGGAGAAGGGCAGTTTCTTTTTGTAGAAGAGTGGTAGTACCGCTTGAACGAATGGCAGCAATGCGTGGATACCAGTCAGCAACCACCTTATTAAGTGTTAAGTAGCTGGGAGCTTGCTTAAGAGTCGGAATGCGAGCATCTATTTTAAAATCGTACTCTTTACCATTATCATCTTTGAGTTTAGGTCGCAGCGTTTTTAGCTTTTTTCCAAAGTCGTAGGTTACGTTTAATGGAATCTGAATCACTTTACGGCGCTCGTTACCTGGCAAGCCTTCATCTTGTAAATATTGGCGAAACTTTTCCATAAAGTCGGCTTGAATACCAAATACATTTAAGGTTTCTAGCTCTTGGATAAAGGCAGGTACCTTTTGCGCTAAGGAGTGGCCGCTACGTTTAAGGCTCCACTGATGGCCTTTTAAGCGTACGCCGCGTCCAAACAACTGAATAATTTGTGCACCTTCGCTACTACCTACATGCATAAGGCCAAGCGTACTTACTCGCCAACAGTCCCAGCCTTCAACAAACTTTTTAGCACCAATTAATAGGTTAATAGGGGAGTTGGATTCACGCACACTGGCAAACATGGCTTGGTTAAAATCACTATCAGTCACAGTGAGTGGAATATTATCCTGTACTGCTAGCTGCTCTAGGTGATCGCAAAGAGTTTTGGTTTCGCCCACATTAATTAAACCAAATGGGGTTTCACTGCTGCCAACGCGCAAAGCAATTTCACCGGCATCACCTCTAATGCGTTCTAATACCAGTTGGCCACCAGCAGGCTGGTTAAATAAACGCATAAGAATGTCCCGATATAAATCGGTAACGGTTTCTCCTGCATTTAAAAATTGGGCTAAGTAGTTAAAAGCACTTTCAAAAATATCGTTGCCATTAGCATCTAACAGGCCAGTATCTTGCCCTTTACTACTAAGAACTTCTTGTATACGGCGCACAGCAGCTTGTTCATTGCTAAGAAATTCAGCCATAAACTGAATAATTAATGCTACGTCGGTAGCTACAAGCTGTTCTTGTTTATTCATTTTGGTAGAAGAAACAGTATTACCAACAAATACCCACAAAGGTTTTTCGATGTGAAAATCAGCTAATTCAGTTTTTTTATCGTCATAAATACGTAGCTGTTGGTAAAATTTAAGCAGGCAAGCAGTAATGTAAATAGCCTGAGATTCATCAAAAGATTTGGGTAGGTTAAGAATTTGATAGTCTTTACCAAAACCGTCTTCGTAAAACCAGCGGTAAGAATAATCAAACAGCACAGCTTTAGCGTAGTTATCTTCTAGCTGCGTACCTACCACGGCCTGCTCGAAGGTGGCTGAATACTCAAAAGCGAAACCTTTGTCGCTGAGGGCTTCACGGCGACGCGACCAAACACCTTGCTCATTACCGCTCATACCACGGTGGCCTTCATCTACTAGCAATAGGTTTTGGTCACCTAAACTACGTGTTGCAATGGTGTTAGGGCCTTCCTTATCTTCTAGTTTGGTTATTTCTAATACATCGACTCGGTTTAAACCCGAAGCTGCACCAAAAAGCCCTCCACGAGAACCTACATAACTACCCGAAGAAATATCACTGGCATGAAATTCATCAACATGCTGCTTAGACAAATCAGCATTAGGGGTAATTAAGATAACGCGAGAAAGCTCATTTTCTTTGCCATATAAAGCAGCATAATGACGGTATTGCAGTAAATTTACGTGCATTAATAAGGTTTTACCGCTGCCCGTAGCGTTTTGTAGGCACAGCTTGTTTAGATCTTCAAAAGCGTAGTGGGCTAAGTCATCGTAATCTTGATAGTGCTGGTTAAAACGCTCAATGAAAGCATTCAACTCTTCAAGCAAATTATTTCGGTCAGCAAAATAGCGGTCTAAATACACCTCAACAAATAACAGAGTTAGCCATTGGTAATACTTCCATTGTATTGGTCGATGACGTTTTTCATTAATAGCCTGAGTGTGGCGTACAATATTCTGCTCATAGGCCATTAGCTGGTCACGGTTAATGTGTAGGCCTTCAAGCTGTATACCAGCAGTACTAAATAGGGGACTGTTGGCTAGGTGATGAAAAAAGTGGTGTAAGTTGTCTTTATCCAGGCCTTCTAATGCAGGGTTACGAATAGGTTCGGCTAGCTTATGGAAAGGGCGAATCGTTTTGCCCTGCAGCTTATGCTCAGCTAAAGGATCAATACCAAACAGGCTTATCAGCCACTGGTTAAGTATAAGTTTATTGCGAAAAGCCAAGGCTTTAGCTTTTTTAGACTTTCTTTTAGCGGTAGTTTTCACTTTGACAGACTGCATTAATTTTCCTTTAACCCTTGCTCTATCTGCTCAATGCTAGGCAAGCTGGTTTGTAATTCTTTGGGCAGAGATTCCACTAATTGATATTCTGCTACGCCAAGCGGCTGGCTTTTATCGTGCAGTGCATATTCTGCTACTACTTTGTTTTTGCTTTTACATAACAGCAAACCAATGGTTGGATTGTCTTCTGCTGCTTTAACTTGCTGGTCAATGGCTGTTAGGTAAAAGCTTAGCTGACCCAAGTGTTCAGGCTTAAACTTATCAGCTTTAAGCTCTATCACAACATAACAACGTAGTTTTAAGTGGTAGAACAAGAGGTCAATAAAGAAGTCATCGCCCCCTACTTCTAAATGTACTTGTCGCCCAACAAAAGCAAAGCCAGCACCTAGCTCTAATAAAAACTGGGTAATGTGCTTAACTAAAGCATCTTCGATATCACGTTCATAAGCTTCATTGCCAAGATGCAAAAAATCGAATAAATAGGGGTCTTTAAATGATTGGCGTGCCAAGTCAGTATTGGGTTCAGGAAGTCGTTCTGCAAAATTGGTAACGGCTTTACCTTCACGTTCAATTCTTCGTGTTTCTATTTGCATCTCTAATATAGAACGAGACCAGCCATGCTCTACTGCACTTTGTGCGTAAAGTGTGCGTAGTTCTTGGCTTTTTAGTTTGCTTAGTAGTACTAAATTGTGACCCCAAGGTAATTGTGCAACAGCCTGTTGCACAATTGAGTTATCTGGCCAAGCTTCAGCAAAAGCACACATATATTGTAAGTTTCGTAGTGAAAACCCTTTCATTTCAGGGAAGGCAATTCGTAAATCATGCGAGAGGCGTTCGATAACCTTAGCACCCCAACCTTGCTCAGTTTGACGCTGCAAAATATCTTGGCCTATTTGCCAATAGAGCAAGACAAGCTCACGGTTTACGGCAAGCGCCGCTCGTTGTTGTGCAGTTTGAATGCGGTTTTTTAAATCTGCTAACCAATTGCCGTAGTTTTCTGGCATAGGTATTAAGGAGGCTGGCACTGCATCTTTTTTGGTCATACTAATCTACCTTCTTGGCGAACTGTCAAATATTTTTTGACAGTTGCTTCTGGCGCTAACTCACCATCTTCTGCTTGGTAAACTAAAAACTGGCCTTAGGGCTGGTTTTTTCATTTATGGCTTACAAATCAGCGATTACGCTCCCACAACTTTGTTATCGTTGTGAGAGCTTTAGTAAGTCAGTATTACTCTGCTAATTCAGGTTTGGCAGACAATTCTTCGGGTGACTTAACCGACATACCTAACGCCTTGGCTATCCCTTCACCATAGGCGCGGTCGCAACGGGTGCAATTGTCGATGTGGCGCTGTTTAATAAAATCGGGAGCATCGCCCATATTCCGTGCTGTATTTTCAAATAATACCTGCTGCTGCTCAGGCGTCATCAGCTGAAATAGTTTGCGCGGCTGGCTGTAATAGTCGTCATCATCCTCGCGGAAATCGAACATAGCTGCATTTCCGTCAATTTTAAGCGGTGGCTCTGCATATTCTGGCTGATCTTGCCACTGGCCAAAGCTGTTTGGCTGATAATGCGGTAAGCTGCCGTAATTATCATCTGCCCGCCCAGCACCATCCCGATGGTTGCTCATGACCGGACATTTAGCAGCATTAACCGGCACCTGTTGGTAGTTCACGCCTAGGCGATATCTTTGTGAATCTGGGTAGTTGATGAGTCGAGTCTGCAGCATTTTATCTGGAGAGACGCTAATACCAGGTACAAGGTTCGAGGGTGAGAAGGCTGCCTGTTCAACATCCATATGATAGTTTTCTGGGTTACGGTTCAGCTCGAACTCACCTACCTCGATAAGTGGGTAGTCGCCTTTATACCAAACCTTGGTTAAATCGAAGGGGTGTACTTGGTAGGTTTCGGCTTCGGCTTCAGGCATGATTTGCACGTACATTTTCCAACGTGGGAAGTCACCACGTTCAATCGCTTCATAAAGGTCGCGCTGATTGCTTTCACGGTCATCAGCAACCACTGCCGCTGCTTCGGCGTCAGTCAGATTTTCAATGCCTTGCTGGGTTATAAAGTGGAACTTTACCCAATAGCGCTCACCTGCCTCATTCCAAAAGCTGTAGGTGTGGCTACCAAAACCATGCATGTGTCGGTAGCTCTTAGGAATACCACGATCCGACATAACCACAGTCACCTGGTGTAGAGCTTCTGGCAGCAGTGTCCAGAAATCCCAGTTGTTGGTGGGCGAACGCATGTTGGTTTTTGGGTCGCGTTTTACAGCTTTGTTTAGGTC
The DNA here is from genome assembly GCF_000686905.1 of Marinospirillum insulare DSM 21763. Classification (GTDB taxonomy): domain Bacteria; phylum Pseudomonadota; class Gammaproteobacteria; order Pseudomonadales; family Halomonadaceae; genus Marinospirillum; species Marinospirillum insulare. The sequence goes on along the minus strand of NZ_JMLW01000038.1, from coordinate 10,910 downwards.
TGGAAACTTCTTAGCATCTCGCATGAAGAACACAGGCGTGTTATTACCCACCATGTCCCAGTTGCCTTGCTCGGTGTAGAACTTAAGTGCGAAGCCACGAATATCACGCTCGGCATCAGCGGCACCACGTTCGCCTGCTACAGTGCTGAAGCGGGCAAACATTTCGGTTTTTTTACCTACTTCACTGAAAATACTAGCGCGGGTGTAGCGGGTAATATCATTGGTTACGGTAAAGGTGCCAAATGCCCCAGAACCTTTGGCGTGCATACGTCGCTCAGGGATAACTTCACGCACAAAATTGGCAAGTTTTTCGTTTAGCCAAATATCTTGGACTAGCACAGGGCCACGCTTGCCAGCGGTCAGTGAGTTTTGGTTATCGACTACGGGTGCACCAAAAGCGGTGGTTAGATGTGATACTGGGCATTTGCCCTGGTTCGTTTTTTTATCGGCCATGATTATTTCCTCTGCCTAGGTTTTAGCCTGAAAGCCATAGAGGACAATCATGGCCTAATATTCACCGGTAGGTAAAGAAGTGGTTCTTAAAAAAGAACCACTTCCAGTACTAGAAAGTATTTTTATTGGACGATAAAGCGGTCTTCATCAGCCATAAATTCTTTTTCTGAAAACTCACCCTGGTGTGAGCCAAAAGGCATTTGGGCGCGTAGTTTCCAGCTAGCTGGCACCTTCCACTCTGCTGCTACGGCTGCATCTGGTAGTGGGTTATAGTGCTGCAAGCTTGCACCTATATTGGCTTCAGCTAGCGCAGTCCATACCGCAAACTGAGCAATACCTGTGGAATGCTCTGACCAAATTGGGAAGTTATCGGCATAAAGTGCAAAGTTTTCTTGCAAGCCTTTTACAACATCCTGATCTTCATAAAACAAGACCGTACCTGCGCCCGCAGCGAAGCTATTAACTTTTTCTTCAGTGGGTGCAAAGTTTTCTGCTGGAACAATTTTTTGCAATTCGTTTTTAACAATCTCCCAAAACTTTTCATGCTGAGCGCCGTGTAAAATTACTGCACGCGAGCTTTGCGAGTTAAAAGCAGAGGGCGATTGGCGTATAGCTTCTTTAATTAGCTCTGTTACTTCTTGCTCTGCTAAAGGTAAATCTTTACCTAAGGCATACTGACTACGACGATTTTTAATTGCTGCTAAGTATTGCTTAGTCATTTAATAGACTCCTGTTTAGTTTCTAAAATTAGTTTTCTTTACTTTAAAATTGCTGCTTAGCTTGCATCTACTAAAACCAGCTCAGCATCTTCTAATGCTGTTATAACAATTTTTTCTTCTTGCTGAATGGCTGCACCATCCCGAGCATTTAATAGCAGGCCATTTACTTCAACCTTACCTTTAGCTGGCACTAAATAACCATAACGATTAGCACTAGCAAAGCTATATTCTAGTTGCTCACCCGCTTTTAATGTTGCACCTAAAACTCGTGCGTCGGTACGAATTGGCAAGGCTTCCGTATCTTCAGAAAAACCACTGGCTAAGGCAACAAAACTGCCAGCACGTTCATTTTTTGGAAAAGGGCGCGTTCCCCATGAGGGACTGTTAGGCTTTTGGTTTGACTCAATCCAAATTTGGAAAATGCGTGTTTCTACTGCTTCCAAGTTGTATTCAGAGTGTATAATACCGCTGCCAGCACTCATTACTTGCACATCACCCGCTTGGGTGCGACCTTTATTACCTAGGCTGTCTTCATGGGTAATGGCACCTTCCCTAACATAGGTAACAATTTCCATGTTTTTATGGGGATGTGGTGGGAAGCCTGTGTTGGGTTGAATTACATCATCATTCCAAACGCGTAATGAACCCCAGCCCATGCGTTTTGCATCGTAATAACTGGCAAAAGAAAAATGGTGTTTAGCATCTAGCCAACCGTGGTTAGCTCCACCTAAGCTTGCAAATGAACGATGTTCAATCATAGCGTTTCCTTTAACTCAAAGTTATTTAACAGGGTTAGAGTTTAGTGTTTTGTCCTAGTGTCGAGAATCCCTAAAATGGAATAGCAGCCTTTCTAATTTCGATAACTCATTTTAAGGTGTGAAAAGTGCAACCTCTACCTGATTTTGAAGCTTGGGCTATTTTTGCCACCATTGCTCGTGAAGGCTCTTTTGCTAAAGCAGCAAAAGTTTTAGGTGTGTCTCAAGCAACTGTTTCCAAAGCCATTACGCGCCTAGAAGAACGTACTAAAACTACTCTTTTTCATCGCACCTCACGCGGAATATCTCTAACAGAAAGCGGCTATAGCGCACTAGAGGGCGCTAATGATCTGCTTAATAGGGGTAAAGAGGTGGAGGCTGACATTAAAGAACAGTCAGAAAACTTACGTGGCTTAATTCGTATTTCATCGCCTATGTCTTTTGGGCAAAGTAACCTAGCACCTTTATTGCCTGATTTTCTTGAAATGCACCCAGATATAGAAATTGATATTCAGTTTAATGATCAGCAGGTTGACTTGGTAACAGGGCGCTTTGATTTTTCTTTACGCATCGCCAACCTAGCAGACTCAAGTTTATTAGCTAGGCGTTTATGCCCTATTCAAATTCTGCTGGTAGGTTCACCTGCTTACTTTGCTAAACATGGTACACCCAAGCACCCAAGTGATTTAGCCGATCATCAAGCCTTGCTTTATACCTACGATAATTATGGTAGTAACTGGCGTTTTACCCATACTCAAGAAGGTGAGTTTAGCCAGACTTTACCGCCTAGTCGCTTGCGCGCAAACAATGGCGATGCTTTGCAACCGGCATTAAAGCATGGTTTAGGCTTGGCTTTACAGCCAGATTTTTTAGTTTGGGAAGGTTTACAAAGTGGTGAACTTGTTCAAGTTATGTCTGACTGGAAGGTGCCACCGCTAGCCTTATATATTGTTACTCCACCCGGGCGATTACGCCCAGCCAGAGTCAATGCTTTAATTGAGTACTTGATTAAGCACCTAAGCTCAGCGCCTTGGAATAAACTTGTAGCAAGTTAAGGAACCTCTGAATAACAGCAGTCTGGCCGATGGTAAATTTTAGAGTTTTTATTACCTCTTACCTTGCCAGTAGAAGGGGTTAGGTCTTGCAAAATAAGCTGGGGTGCCAGGTCAATTGTTGCATTACCTAAGGTCATATAAATGGGTGCATGGTCAGAAACCTGCTTGCGGCTTTTTTTATGGTTAAGTTTTAACAGCTTAGGAAAGTCGATAATACCCGCATCACTTATAACAAACTGGGTGCCTTCTTCTACCCATATATTGTCATAAAGGTTAGCGAAGGTTGCATCTTTACTAGAAAGGGTTGTAGCGCCTTGTGTAATTAATGGGTAGGCCTGTTGCTTTAATAAGTCCCATGCTTTGTTTGAGGGAGCTAAATTAAAGTCGCCCATTAAGGCAAGCGATGTGTTGGGGTAAATCTCTTTTAGCCAATGCCAATAGTCTGCAAGGGCTTTAATCTCAGGTGTACGGTCTTTTATGCCCTTGCCATACAAAATATGTACTGTGCCTAAGGCTAGCTCTTTATGGGTGCGGCGTGATTTGAACTTGGCCGAAAAAGGCTCTCGAATAAAGTTATTTTCTCTGTCTAAGTAAAGAACCGCTCCATCTAGGTATTCAACGGCAGATTCACGCCATAAAAAAGCATACATTTCTTTATAGGTTCTAGAACCAACAGCGTGGGAAGTTAGGCGGCCCCAAGGTTCACCTGTGAGCTTCTCTAACTCTGTTTCTAGTAACTGAATACCTTCTTCTGTCATCACTTCTTGTACAGCCAACAGGTCTAACTTGCTAGCTATAGTGGCCAGTGCAGGGTAGTTTTTATGTTGACCCTGGCCTAGTCGTTGAATATTCCAGGATCCAACAACTAGGTCGTGGGCAAGGGTAGAAAGTGGAAGGCTAAAAACACAAAAAAACAAAAGTAGGGCTAGCTTTTTAGGGCTAACCAGTTGGTTAACTAAAGTTTTAATCAATCGTTTCCTTAAAGTTCTAGAGTTTGAATTTTTTCACTAGGGTTTCTAATGCTTCGGCACGTTTAACCAAGGCTAGGTTTACGCTTTGGGTTTGTTCTGTAGAGCTGCTGCTCTCGGTGGCTAAATCATTAATTCTAACCATGCTTTGGCTAATTTCTGCTGCCACACTGCTTTGTTCACGCGCAGCTTGTGCTATTTGTAAGCCGTAATCATTCACTGAGGCAACACTTTGGCTTATGTTATCTAGGGCTTTTCCAGCATCTTCTGCTTGATTAACACAAACTTCTGCCTGCTTAGTGCCCTGGTGAATGGCCTTGGATACATCGGAAGCAGCTAGTTGCACTTCATCAATTATTTGATGAATTTCACCAGTTGCTTGCTGAGTTCTGCTGGCTAGCTGGCGTACTTCATCGGCTACTACTGCAAAACCACGGCCTGCCTCACCGGCTCTTGCTGCTTCTATGGCTGCGTTAAGCGCTAAAAGGTTGGTTTGTTCTGCAACGGCTGAAATGGTTTCGATAACCTTGCCAATGTTTTGACTGCCAGTATCTAAACGCTCGATAACAACGAGCATTTGATTCATTTCTTGAGATAGGTCGTTAATGGCTTTAATGGTGCTAGTTACTTCTTCTTGACCCTTATGTGTTTCTGCCTGTGCCTGCTCGCTTGCATTCAGGGTTGCATCAGCGTGTTCAGCCATTTCTACAGACGAGGCAGCCATTTGGTTACTGGCCGAGGCTACTAAGTCTGTCTCTGCTAATTGTGAATTAGCTAGTTGGCGACTTTGCTGGCTATTAGTCAGCATTTGGTCAGCAGCAGTAGCTAAGTTGTTAGCGGTTTCGGTTACTTCACCTATGACATGCGCTAGGGTTTCAGTATGGGAATTAAATGCTCCAAAAAGGCTGCCTAGTTCGTCTTTGTACTTGGTTGTTAAGCGGAGGGTTAGATTGTTTTCCATGGCTTTAAGGCGGCTCACACTTTTAGCAATGGGTTTAACTACGCTACGCTGTATTTGCAAAGCAACGCTGATACCCATGCCTAGGGTTAGTAAAATAAGTAACCCCATAAATATCCAAGCTGCACGGGTGGCGGTGGTTACTTGTGCCTTAACAATATTTGCTGGCTCACCTATTAGGTGTACGCCTATGGGTTGGCCTTTATCATTTAAAATTGGCAGGCTGGTAGCAAACCAGTCAGAGGTTAGTTGGGTTGATGCTTTTTGCAAACTGTTTAAATTCAAGCTGCTAGCAAAGCCTCTAGCTCTGTCGTTAAACCAACGATCATTAGCTAGTAAGTAATCACCTATCGCTGAATTTTTAGCTATGCCCGGTGATTCTTTGGCAATGTTTTTGTTCAGTAGCATAATGTAGGCTTGCCCATTGGCCTCAAAGTCTCGACCAACACTGCCCACACCTTGCAAAACCTCTAAGCTGCCTAGGTATTGACCATCATAAAAAATAGGGGCAAGGCCTCTTACTGCAAAGCCACTGCGTCCTGTTTCATCAGAACTGGCAAAGGGGCGTTTTTCAGCGATGATTTTTCTGATACTAGGACGAAATAACAAATCATCGCCGTGTGAGCTAGGGTTCCAGTTACGCAACCAAGACTTACCTTCAGCGGTATGAATTTGAACCCTTAAGCCACGGTAATTAGTTGTTTTAGCATAATGTTTTACTAGGTCATCTAGAATAACCTGTACTTCACTGCGCACATCGGCATAAAGGTATTCTTGAATAAGCTGGTTTTGAGCTAGCATAACTGCTAAACCTAAACCAAACTCTTCTTTAGCTTTTAAGCGCTCTTGTAAAACGATTTTTAAGCTTTCACTGCGTTCATGCATCGCTTCAGCAGCCAGATCATTTCTATGGTTTAGGGTGTAAAGCAAGCCGATAAGTAAAAACACACCACCAGAAAATATTATGGTAGCCAGCAATCTTTGGCGAAGGGTGAGCGATGTAAACACTGTAAATCTCCTTGTATTCATCGTTTCAAGTGAAATGATCTAATGGGCTATATGGTACAAAAATATACACAAAAACACCATTTTAAAACAAGGAGGTTGGTGAAAAGTTAGTTAATACGCGAAGTGAGCCGTTTTGCAACCATGCGGTGGTAAAGCCAAGCAAGGGTGGGGCGAATAATGGGCAGGCCAATAAACCAAGCTAATGGCTTTAACCTAGGTACACGCGACATTAATAAAATATAAGCGGGAAGCTCGCTATGAATTTGCCCTTGCTCATCCTTTACGTGCAGTTCTCTAAGGGCTAGGTCTGGGTCTATTCCCTGCAAGCGCAGTTCTTCATCGCGTCCAGTAATATCTAACCACTCGACTTTATCATCGGTTTTACCTTCCAGTTTTTCATAGCGGCGGCGGTCTTTAACACAAACTGGACAAGCACCATCATAAAATACGGTGAGCTTAGATTGTGTATTGTTGGTAACCTTTGTCATGGTTTTCACTCCTTTATTGGGGGCGATACCTGACTTGACTCTAGCATAATGCGAGCCAAAGTGTTTTTGTACTATCATGCATGTGATGAGCTTTATTAATGAATTGGAGAAACAATGCCTAAGTTAGATGCTTTACAAATTGACACGGGTACCGACCCAAAACATACAGTTATTTGGCTGCATGGTTTAGGAGCAAGTGGTCATGATTTTGAACCTGTGGTACCAGAATTTGCTTTTTCCAAAAGCACTGCTGTTCGTTTTATTTTCCCTCATGCGCCAGAGTTACCTGTTACTGTTAACGGTGGTACGGTGATGCCGGCTTGGTACGATATTCTAGCCATGGATATTGACCGTAAAGTAGATACAGACCAATTAAAAAAATCTGCAAACCTAGTGGCAGCTTTAATTGAAGCTGAAATTGCTCGAGGTGTGCCTAGTAAAAACATTGTTATTGGTGGTTTTTCTCAAGGTGGCGCAGTGGCCTATGAGCTGGCGCTTAGTTACCCCAAACCTTTAGGTGGGCTGTTTGCTTTATCTACCTATTTTGCCACGGCTGACACCATTCATTTAAGTGAAGCCAATCAACATATTCCAATCTTTGTTGCCCACGGTAGTTTTGACCCTGTAGTAGCTGAAACTTTAGGGCAAGCCGCCATAAAACGATTACAAGCAATGGGCTATCAGCCTGAATACCAAAGCTACGGTATGGATCATAGCCTTTGTCTAGAAGAAGTAAGAGATATGGACGCTTTTTTGGCTAAGGTTATTGCTTAAAGTGCAACTGTCTAATCTATTGATAGGACTTATATGAAAAATATACAAATTGATATTGTTTCTGATATTGCCTGCCCTTGGTGCGCCATAGGTTATGCGCGACTAGAAAAAGCTATGCAGCAGTTGGCGTCTGAGTTTGAGTTCACCGTAGAGTGGCGTGCATTTGAGTTGAACCCAGATCACAGTGGTGAAGGCGAACCTATTTTACCTGCTTTGGCTAAAAAGTATGGCCGTAGTGAAGAAGAGTTACATGCTACCCAGGCACAAATGATGGCTATTGCTAAAACGCTAGGTTTGAATTTTGTGAAAATACAGCAGCGGTTAACTTGCAATACTTTTGATGCCCACCGTTTAGTTAAATGGGCTAGAGAAGAAGGTAAGCAAACTGAGATGAAGCAAGCATTGTTTGAAGTGTATTTTGGTGAAGCTAAGGTGGTTTCGGACCAAGAGGTTTTATTAAGTTGTGTTGAAGCTATAGGGTTAGATGCTGTAAAGGCTAAGCAACTCCTAGAGTCAGACCAATATGCCGCTAAGGTTAGAGAGGAGGAAGCCACTTACCAACAGGCGGGTGTAACTTCTGTGCCAGCATTTATTATCAATAATAAGCATCTAATTTCTGGCGCTCAAGAAACAGCGACTTTTGTACAAGCGTTACGTGAGCTAAATACATAACTTAAGGTTTTAAATGTCTAATAACGACCCTATTCGCTGGCGTATTCTTGCCGTTTTGCTAATGGCGATTTTTATGTCGCTGCTCAGTGTCAGCGTGGTAAATGTTGCCTTAGCTTCTATTCAAGAAGGTTTGAATGCTAGTCGCTCTGATATTCAGTGGGTGTTATCAGGCTATGCGCTTACCTTTGGGGTAGTGTTGGTGAGTGCTGGGCGGGCAGGCGACTTAATGGGGCGGGGTGGCTTTTTTATTCTTGGCTTGATTATCTTTATTTCTGCTTCGATTGCCGCAGGTTTAGCACCTGATGCTCACTGGCTTAATGGGGCACGTTTTGTGCAGGGCGTAGGTTCTGGTTTTATGAATCCTCAGGCGGTGGGGATGATTCAACAGTATTTTCAAGGTCCAGAGCGGGGGCGTGCTTTTGGTCTTTTTGGTACTACGGTGGGTGTATCGGTTGCTATTGGCCCAGTGATTGGAGGTTTGCTCATTCAATTAGGTGGTGCAGAGCTTGGCTGGCGCCTGACTTTTCTTATTAATGTACCTGTGGGTTTGATAGCACTGCTGCTGGCTTTCTTATGGTTTCCACGGCCTTTAATTCATAAACCTAAACTTAAAGAGCACAAAGGTTTAAGTTCATTAGACCCTATCGGTGCTTTATTACTAGGTTTGGGTGTACTGGCATTTTTATACCCTTTTGTTGAAACTCATCCATCGGGTTTGCTTTGGTTGTTAGTGCCTGTAGGGCTAGTGCTGTTTTATATTTGGGTGCGCTGGGAGCGTTGGTACACCTTGCGTGGTTACAGCCCTATGGTGGATTTAAAAATATTTGCCACCTCTAGCTACCGCAATGGCAGCATTATTATGACCCTCTACTTTTTGGGCATGACCAGCGTTTGGGTGTTAATTCCTTTATACGTACAGCTTGGGCTGGGTTTTTCAGCTTTTGAGGCAGGTATGGTGGGTATTCCTTCAGCGCTGCTTTCAGCCTATTCAGCTAACTGGGCAGGTAAAAAGGTTAATGACTATGGTCGAAAAGTGGTAATAGGTGGCTTGAGTTTGGCCATTTTTGGGCTGCTTGCCAGTATTGCCGTGGTTATGCTGCATGAATATGTTGGCACTAGTATTTGGTGGTTGTTAGTGTCTTTAAGTTTTTTTGGTCTAGGTCAGGGCTCGATTATTAGCCCTAACCAGACTTTAACTCTTGCTGAAGTACCTTTGGCTTATGCAGGTAGCTCTGGTGCGATAATGCAAACAGGGCAGCGCATAGGTACTTCGGTGGGCATTGCCGTTATTACTGCTTTGGTCTTTACCCTACAACCTTATAGCTCTTGGTCTATTGCAGTTAGCTTTGGTTTGTTGACGATCATCTTTACTGTTTCATTAGCCCTGGCAATGGCTTTTAAAGATTTACGTGATCGTCGTGCCAAAAGTTAACTGCTCAAAGGTTCGTTAAAGCTTTGCAGTTTTTTTGGTTACACTTCTAGGTGCAATCATGTGCTCAGGCTTTAAAATATCAGCTAGAAGCTCTTCGTCAATCAGGTTCTCTTCTCTAATTAATTCCAGCACACCACAACCTGTGGTTAAGGCTTTTTTAGCAATGCGGCTGGAGTTTTCGTAGCCTATATAGGGGTTTAAGGCAGTCACTATGCCAATGGAGTTTTCCATGAGTTCACGGCAGTGCGTTTCATTAGCGGTGATACCTTCAATGCACAGTTCGCGCAGCATATCCATACCACGGGTTGCTAAACGTACTGAGTCAAACATTTTCCAAGCAATTAAAGGTTCCATTACATTGAGCTGTAACTGACCTGCTTCTGCGGCCATAGTCACGGAAAGGTCGTGGCCAATAATTTCAAAAGCAATTTGGTTAACGGCTTCTGGAATGACTGGATTAACCTTGCCGGGCATAATTGAACTGCCTGGCTGACGTGCAGGTAGGTTAATTTCATTAATTCCTGTACGTGGGCCACTGGATAGTAGGCGTAAATCGTTGCTGATTTTTGAAAGCTTGGTCATTAAACGCTTTAGCAAACCAGAAAAGAGCACAAAAGAACCCATGTCTGAAGTTGCTTCTACTAGGTCGGTTGCTGCAGTAATTGGATGACCACTAATGGCAGCTAAGCGTTCAACTGCTATGCCTTGGTAACGTGGGTCTGCATTAATGCCCGTTCCTATAGCTGTTCCACCTAAGTTAACGGGTGTGAATAAATCACTACCTAGTTTTTTTAATAGAGCCAGGTCTTCACGCAGGTTGTTAGCAAAGGCATGGAACTCTTGACCTAAAGTCATGGGAACAGCATCTTGTAGTTGAGTACGCCCCATTTTTAATAAACCAGAAAACTCCTCACCCTTGTCAGCCAAAGTTTGAATAAGGTTCTCTAAGCTAAGGTGTAAGTCATTTTGTCCTAACAGCAAACCCACGCGAATGGCTGTGGGGTAGGCATCGTTAGTAGATTGCGCCATATTGACATCATTATTAGGGTGCAAAAACTGATACTCGCCTTTTTCTTTGCCCATGCTTTCTAGGCCAAGGTTAGCAATTACCTCGTTAGCATTCATATTGGTGGATGTGCCTGCACCACCTTGAATCATGTCAACCACAAACTGGTCATGGTGTTTACCATCAATAAGCTGCTGGCAAGCCTTGGTGATAGCGGTATGCTTCTCAGAGGGTAGGCAGTCCAACTCATGGTTGGCATCGGCAGCTGCCAACTTAACCATGGCTAGCGCACTAACAAAATTGGGGTATTCAGAAAGAGAAACACCCGACAGCTTGAAGTTGTCTAAAGCGCGTAGGGTTTGAATGCCGTAATAAGCATTTTTAGGTACGGGTAGGTCACCCAGGAGGTCGTGTTCTGTACGAAAGGCGTCGATATTCATCTAGTGCAGCTCTCACTTATTTAATGTTTTTTCGGGAGTTTAATAAAATAGCGGTAAGGTGTTTTACCAAGCGATTACAAAATATTTTTGAATCCTGGATTCAACTCTCAAGTGCAACTCATTAAACTAGGATTGGATGGCAAGCTGCTGTAGCATCTTATGCTTTTCAATCGACCAAGAAT
>NZ_JMLW01000037.1 GCF_000686905.1 Marinospirillum insulare DSM 21763 | reverse complement strand
GGTTCAATGAAGCGGTTTTTTGAGCGTTGCTTAACTCTCTCATCAGAAAGCAGCTGTGCTTGCTTAGGCCGATAGCCACGCTTGCCTGTATTGCGTTTAAGTTCTCGACTAATGGTTGATTTGTGAACACCTAGCGTTTTAGCAATCTCAGTTTGGGTTAAATTGTTATCAAGCAAGGCAGATATTTGGTATCGTTGCTCTCTGGTGAGCTGTGTGTAGTGTCTCATGTTTGCTTCTCATTCTTGGTCGATTGAAAAGCATAAGATGCTACAGCAGCTTGCCTTCCAACCCTAATTTAATGAGTTGCACTTGAGAGTTGAATCTAGGAAACTATAAGCTAGATACAGTTGCTGCAACCCTTAGACGAGCCATTTCACCTAGGACAAAAAGAATCCCCCAGATTCGATCTTTCCCCAAGTTCGTGTCTTTCAATGAAGCATTGGTAGACTTTAAAGCTTTGTTAAGTAAGCAATCATTCATAATGGCTATGGTGAGTGACAAAGAATTTCATGATGCATTAAAAAGAATAACAAATATTCAGTTACCAGAGAGCAATCCTAAACTTTTACCTTCACCAATTATTTTATACCCACCTACGGTAGAAGACGAATTAAACTGGACTGTATCTACGAGTGATTTTTTTGATCCAAATTACCCTAATGAGCCTCAGCAGTTACCTTTCACATTTATTAAAATTAGTGATGATGAAGATGAGGGAATTAACAATTTTGATCCCCAGTCATTAGATGAAGAAGTCGAGCTAAGTTTAAATGAAAGCCGTTATTGGCTTAACCGTGTAGAAAAATTAGTTCCCAACGATTATGGCCGACTAACTCGGGTTGAACGGCTAACATTAATAAAGTTTTTAAAAGATAAGCTTGCTAGCAATAACAGCTCAGATTTTTTAGCCGCTGGATTAATAGGCTTGATGTATTTTACTGGCTCTAATCTTGAAGACCTTTGGGAAGCAAAGCTTGGGTTTGGTGGTGACTTTGAACAGGATGGCACTTATAGGCGCTTAATTAAGCGACCCAAAAACTCTTTTCAGCCAAACGATGAGCAACAAAAATTCTTTCAGCCTGTTGCAAGTCAATTGCTGCTTCCTTTACCTGAACCTATAGCAAGTTGGTTAAAACTGTTGCTTCAAAATGACTCTTCAAGTTTTGAACAGCTACTTAAGCTAAGTTTAGAGGATGTTAAAAATTTAGTTTATCCAGAGCTGGGAGATTTACGTAAACAAACTAGGCTATTTAGGCTTAGATCTGAACGTATACCAACTGCTTTAGGCTTAGAAGCTACTTTAATTTTCCGTGACCCACTGATTACCTACTTAATTGCTGGAAGAAAGACGCAATCCCCACCTATGCTCAGTTATTATGCTGTTCATTCTGTTGAATGCTTAATTGACTACTACAAACAGGTGACTGGTAGCATGTCGGAGGTGACATGCTAAGCGGCTATTACCCTTTTAACTCAATAACTAAAGCACTGGTTACTGATTCTTTAAGTAACTTAGAAAAGTCTATAACCCAGTCAAATATTGCCATTAAACATAACGCTTTTACTGATTACTGTTTAGCAATGCTTTTTCTAGCCACAGGCCATAGACCTGTTAATGACCCATTAGAAGCGGAGCATCTTTTTGATTTAGAAGAAGGCTTCATCCTTATTTCGGATAAAGTAGTACATGAATCAAGAGCGTGGCGTTTAGTAGCTTTACCTAAAATGGCTTGTGAGCAATTAGAGATATATGCTTCCTACTTAGAGACGCTACTAAGCCATCTGCATGAATTACCGGATAGTAAAAACATTACTGATGAAATTTGTAGCTTAGTAGCAGGAAAACCAAAAATACCTTATTTTTTCTATTTAGACGAAGGCAATCCGGTTCAAAGGCAAGCAGTTTCACCAGCAAAATTAGTTGAGCGTTGGCAAGATCATTGGAAACTGCCAATTAACTATTTACGTCATTGCATGGCAACAGAGTTACTGCATCTCACTAAACGTGCTGATTTAGTGAGCATACAGCTTGGTCACATTACAGGAACTGACCATCCATTTGGTGTAACTGCCGCTACTTCTGTAAAAGATAGCCTTAGCCTGATCGCTGAAAAAATGCAAGAAATTCTGTTAAGTTTTGGTTGGAGTAAACAAAAACTAAACATAAATAAAATTGGTTTTGATGCTTCTAGTGTTCTTTTGAAGCCTCAGGTAAGTTTTGCAGAGGTATTTGGTTCCAAGAAAAGAACGCTAGCTCGTAAAAGAAAAAGAGAAGCAGAATCTAAAATAATAAAAAAAGCACTTAAAGAAGTAATGCAGCATGTTAAGGGTGAGCCAACCCAAGAAAAAATTAATAGCATAGTTGACTTGGTTGTAGAGCAAGCTGTACAGCAAAAGGTATCAGTTAACTCTAGCTTGCGCTTTTTATACCGATTTTTAAGGCGTGAAAAATCACTTAAACTAAGCTACCAAAAAATTAGTCAACTGCGCTTTTTAGAAGAAGAAGCTTCCCCATTTAATAGTCAATCGCTTATTGCCTATAAGCTAACAAGAGAATTACGCCATAAGTTTATTGCCTACTTGTCAAGTAAAGGTAAAAGTAAAACTCAAGAAAAGATGGATTTACGCTTAGCTGAAATTGTTGTCTCTTCGGCTCTGTTTGGTGGTGTAGCTGACCAAGATAAGCTTGCCGTTTTAGCAGAAAGCTTAACCAAAACCACCTACCATTATAACAAGCAAGTTTTTGTAGATCTTGCGCTAGGCAAAGATAAACAAGCAACTTACCGCTGGTTTCCAGATAACTTGAGTCTTGCCTTACTTATTGGTTTATACGAAAACAACAAAAAACCAATATTTCATAAACTTGGCTTCAGTAGAGAACTTGCTAACCTAACCAATAGTCTTGGTATTGATAATAATAAAGATCAGACCTACAAGGCTTTAGCACTGATCTGTCGTAGTGCACTTATTTTTGAAGCGCCTGGCCACCTAGTTCGACACTTGTCAGGTGAGTTGCCTAGTGTGGCACTACCCTTGGCACAATGGGTTAGGTTTCAATCAATTGGAAAATCTTTAGTACAGCCTAGAGAAAAGGGTCTGCCATCTCCCGAGTTCAGTGCTAGCAATACATGGCTACTAAACACTTACAAGCCTACTGTACAAAAAGAAAAACTCAAAAATGCTCAATCATTCCTTAAGGATTTAAGGGTTGTTTTTAATAAAAGCCGTTTTTTAAATACAAGCTCTAATAAAAGCTTATCTACGAGACGAAAAAAACAGCTAGTAAGTAACATTAAGTCTTGGGTCGGTAAAAACTCCGAGATTAAATCTTCTGCACTTAAGTGGGCGATTGTTGCTTGGGCAGTACATTTATGTGAACAGGGTACTAGATTCAAAAAGAATTTAGCTTTCTCCACGATAGATAATTATGTTTTTTTAGTGGCTAGAAAGCTGATTGCTTTGCAGCCACATGCTAACTTTTTATACCTGACTGAAGATGATTATGAAGAGATTTATCTTAGGGTTCTTGAAACAACCAATGAAAGTATTCGTTTTGACCTTGCTAGTAGAATAATTGAATTCCACAAGTTTTTAGAGGAGGTTTATGCTGTTGCAGAACCTAATTGGAGTATGTTGTTACAAGCAGCAAACCTAACCAAAGTTGAGGGTTTTGCAGATGCCAACATGGTTAGTGAGAGTGAGTACCTTACGTTACTAAACCTGCTTAATGACAATGTAGATTTAACTACCCAGCTAAAAACTCAATACATGGTTTTACTTATTCTTGGTTTTCGTTTTGGTCTGCGCTATGGAGAAGCTTACAGAATAAAGCTAACTGATATACAGGTACTTGATGCTGAAACGATCATTTTAATAGTTAGAAACTCTATCTACGGTGAAACCAAATCTAACGCTGGCATCAGGATTGTTTGCTTGATTGAAAAAATGACTCATCTAGAGTTTCAGGCTTTAAGCCTGCTTATTAATTCAGCTAGCGAGTTATATGAAGACGAAAAACAAGCATTTTTAATGGCTGAGGTTTATGGAACTAGAGAGCTGATTAACAGGTATGAGACCTCTTACCAGCTAGGCAGTTATTTAAAGCATATAACAGGCGACAACACACTTAGGTTTCATCACTTGAGGCATTCATGGGCTACACGAGTTTATGGATATATTTATCCAGTAGAAACTAACCAATATTTAATTAGTCCAAGGTTTAATCCCATAGCTTGGCAGGAGTTTATTGGTCAGAATGAGTGTAGCTATCCTTTGAATAGCTTAACTACAGCTATAGGACACCAATCACTAACTTCTACTTTAGAAAGCTACATCCACAGCTTAGCTGAGACACATAAAAATCTAGTAAACTTATCTAACTTTCGAATAAAATCGTCTGTCTACAGTTATGCATTACAAATAAATCAAACGGTCGTTCGCAAGCGTATAAGTCGTAATAACTTGCTTTTGGTTAGCTCCAATATTCCAAGACCAAAAATCAATCTAAGGAAGCGGCCTGATAAATTACCTTCTAGCAAAAATAATAAAAATACAGATGAATTTAGCCTAGTACAGATAGACCAACTCTTAAGAAGGTTTAGTGAAACTAAGCAAAACAGCAGCAAAATAGCTTACCAATTAATGGTCGATAAGCAGGCCTTAAATAGATTATTACTACAGGCTGCCAAGGTTGAAAGAGAGTCAGGTTTTGAATTTTACCGTGCACAAATGGCGAATACTGCTAGCTTTATTAATCCTGAAAAAATCACTTACCCTAAGGTAAACTTTTATTTCCAGGAAAATAAGCGAGTGGCTAATTTGCTGAAAGATTTATCTGGACGGCTGAAAAATTTTACTCGTGAAGAGCACCTTGCATTAGAAAAAGGGCTAAAAGTTTGGAAGAAAAACTTTGTATCTAGGATAAATGAAACGATTATCTCTGATAATTCAGAGTTAGGTGCTTACTTGCAAATGCTAGAGCTTTTAAATCTTGGACTAAAAACCACCATTATCAATCCAGAAGAGCCACTGAAAGGCACTAGTGCTAAAATAGGCTTAATTGCGCAAGCTCGAGAAAAAACCCAAAACCGAAGACTTAACCGCGTTGCAGTTAAAATTTCATTGCATAATAGAGTAGCAACCTACCAAACTATCAGTAGGTTATTATTTGTTTTAAATATTTACTATGATCGCTTGGCCAGCACCTAAAAATAGCCTAAACTTTTCTTATCAGGATCAGTTGTTGGTTTTAAGGTTCTATCAGGTTTTTTGCTAGCAAGCAATGATACACATTTTTTATAAAAATATATGTTATTTGTAATTTGTTATGTTAATAAAAGGTATTATAAATAAAGGCGATGGATTTAATGGGAAAAGAAATTGAGATTTTTGCTATACCAGTGACTGAAGAAATTGAACTGATTGATGGTAGTCTTTTATGGGATGCCAAAAAATATAATGATAATAACCGTGATGCAATTTTTTATGTTCAGCACATACAAGACTTTATAGCAAGTATTCTTTCTTTGAAAAATAAAGAGAATATTAGTATAGTGATAAATAATATTATCCGAGATAAAGGTAAACAGAAAAATATAATTGAGCTTGCTTTGTTGTTGCGTGTTTCAGATAAAAACTTTAGTTTGGATGAAGGGTTGATCTCTACATTAACTAATAGAGTCTCAGAATATATTGATAGCATAAATAAAGTAACTACTGAAATAAGTGATAAGGCACGATCTGGAAAGGTATCATTTGATAAAATGCAGAATGAACCTATAGCTAGTGTTGATGAGGAAAGAAAGCAAAATGAAAACAACTTAACTATAGACCCAAACACCAATAAAAGACTGAATCAGGTGCTTACAAAGGCCAAGGGTGCTCCTAAGTTAACTTGCTATATTGATGGTAAAGAGAAAATAATTAATGAAATCCCTAACCAAACTAATACACATGAGAGCCCAGATGCTCGAGAGGCTATAGTTATTATTAATGGCGTTATTGATGACAAGAATATATGCAGATGTAGGATGCAGGAAGTTCAAGGGGGTGCATGCAATAAAACACTTGAGTTAATTTTTAAACGAGAAGATAGAGATGAGCTTATTCAAATACAGTTTGAATACAAAACTTTGAAGATTAGCTATAAACCAACTATTACAGTAATAAATGGAATTGAACATGAAAGAGGTGGAGTGCTTGTCGAGTTTGAAAAATATGAGTTTCCGCAGGCTGATTTTGGCTTTAACGAGGTGTAAGAATGCTTAGTTAAATAACTAAGTAAGTTACAGTTTGGATTCAGCTTGCTAGTGCAGCAGCCTGTAATAATAACATTCCTAAGCTCATTACTTCACCTTGGGTAAATCACTCCAGCGTGTTGTATAGGCGGGTGATAGGTGATCTCTTTTCATTGTCCAAGTATTTTTTTTGCTTCCTTGGCTAGCTAAAGTAACGGTACCTAAACCGCTTTCATTGATTTGATCCACCGCTGCCATTAATTTTTTGCTGCGGTACTGCTTGCTCATATCTTCAAAATAATTGCCGAGTTCAGCGTGACGTTCTCGTAGTAGTTCGGGAAGGAAATGATGTTGTCGCCATTGGCATCAACCAAAGCGCTCGTTGCAATCTGGCTGTTGCCGTTCGTGCCGCCGAACAGACCGGCAACGTAGTCTTCACTGCTAGGTTGAAGTTGTTGACCACTAGCGGCGACTCGTATGGGGTTGAAGCTGGTCAAGTTGCCTACAGTCGGAGCTGTACCAGTCTCAGTAATGGTGTTGTGACCCAGGTACAGGGTGTCCAAACTGCCTTTGGTCACAAAGTTGTACAGGCCAGCGGTAGATGCGTTCACGGTATCCCATGAAAGGCCATTATCGGAATGCAATAGATACTTTCCTTCCTCACCGGAGGAGTTCAGACCTTGGCCGGCATACTAGTTGAAATCGTAGATTTCGTATGGGAGGCTGGTGTTTGGATCATAGATTTCGGCACCGGTATGGAGCTGGCCATTGGTATCCAGAATCGAACCTATATAGTCCGAATTGAGGGAAGATTGGATCGGCTGCTCATTGTAGGCATTGAGCCAGTTGGTTACGTTGGTTTGTAATGACATTGCGTATTACCTCATTCAACAAGCCGGTCGCCACTCCGGCAGAAATTGCTTTAGCCGGAATGGCTAAAGCAGCGAAAGCTTAAAATCGATATTCAAAATTTCCGGTCACAGTGCGTCCTGGGTAGAAGTTGTAGCCAAACGTAGTTGGTGTGGCATCCATCTCGTCCGTTAGGTTTGCTACATATACGCCGACCTTGAATTGATCGTTGAAACGATAATTGGCAAACAAATCGACTTTCATAACGCTAGGATAAAGATTGGCAGTCAAGAAACCGTCCTTCTCTGGGATGGGTTCGGATGACCCAGCACCGGGCTGATTACCCTGAGCGTTCTCTACATACCAATAGGAGGTACGTTGCTTGCCGGTGTAATGCAAGGTACCCCCTAGCTCCAGCTGATTCTGATAAGGCGTCAGTGCTGCGGTCAGGCTGCCACTGATCGGTTCAATCTTTCCGTCCTCTATCCAGTTCCAACCGGAATAGCACAAACGTTCCCCCTTACCAGTACTGGTATAGGTTATGTTGCCAGTTGCCGTGTCCCGAACTGCGTGATAGCCCTTGCCGCTGGGGCTCTGCCAACTGCACATCTTGTTGTTATGGCGTAGCGGCAGAGTCAAATTGGCACGCACATAAAACAACGGCTGCTGATAGGCCAAATTCAGCTCAAATCCTTGATGAACAACTGGCTCAAGATTATTGACACTGGCAAAGGATCCTGCTCCGCTAGGCATTCCTGGTTGAGATGCTTCGTTGGGTTTTAGAATTGGGCCGTAGCCTATGTAATTGCGAATGCGATTGCGATAGAAACCAAGACCAACATTCAGAGAGTCCCGATCCATCAGCAAGGCATTACGCTGGTAGTTCACGCCTATGTTGAGCGCCAGATTTTTTTCTGGTTCTAAATATGGATTGGCGATGAAGCCTGTACGCAGCCAACTGCCATAAAGATACATTTCATTGCTGGTCGGCGCACGCTCGCTGTAGCCTATGCTTCCGTAGGTTGTCAGGCCTGTTCCTGGCTTGGTATATGACAACGCGAAATGGGCCTGCTTCAAGTTGTAACTTTTTTTCTCATCACCCTCAACCCATTTCTCTCCGCCAACTCCACCAAATTCTCTTGCCTGTTCTTCCGCCAGATCTTTAGACATAGTTATGGCCGTACGACGGTCGTACCCCTGAGACATAAGGAGGTTGATATAGTGCGTTCGACCATATTGTGTTCCAGCTTTACGAATCTTTCCGACCATATAACGAGTGTCGTAAATATCCATCGAGACACGTTGCCAACCAACACCAGCACTGGCCTGCCAAGGGCCATCACCCTCAGTGCTCAGAGCCAACGAAACTCCTGTGGTATCTGTGCGCGAGTCTGGGTCCCATTTGGGTACTCGTACTTTTAGGCCTTGAGTCTGCTCTATATACCAAGCAGCCCAATTATCTTCACCCAGACTATCGACATTCTTGTTTCGGCGTGCGAGTTCAAACCCGGCATCCATTCGTAATGCTCCCAGGACACCCGCATCGAAATGACTGGCATTAGCCAGTTTCAAGCCAAAGGATTCATTCTCGACGAAGTAGTGCATTTGTTCGCCTGGAGCGACACTTCCTTGTTGAGAAAGCCAGCGTTGCTTGCGATCCTGGACTTCACGAAAGACTTGTACTTCTGGATTGACGAGATCGGAAAATGCACCTCTGTACTTCAGGCTAATGACTTGGCTCTTCAGCTCAGAGCCTACTGACCAAGGCTGCCCTCCCCAGACAGCCCCGTTTTCCGTGCCTGGCATGACGGAACTACCATCCTGTTCAGGGATGTAGATGATAGGCTGTTGATCTGTCTCGTATTTAGCGTGGTTGGCTGTGGCAAACAGTTCCAGACTCTGATCGTAGGTGTCATTGAAGAAATGGCGAACCCGCAGCATCTGGGCATCCGCATTGCGCTGTGTACCTTTCAGCTCACCGGATTTTGCCGCCTGTTTTAGCCAGTCGGCTTTGTCAGAACTTAGTTGACAGTTTCGGAATCCGTCACGACCTCCACCCGCCACACCGACGATGCCAAGATAGCGACACTCGCCAGCCCTTGGATTAAGGTATGTGTGTTTGCTATCTCGAAACTCCAGGTTGTTGGCATGAAAATCCCGCATCATGTCGCCCTTGTCGAAATTGCTACCTATTTTGTAGGCATCGTTTCGACTATCGGAGGCACCAATCATGACGTCCCACCGCTCGTTGCGCCCACCAAGGAAGAAAGAACCAGACGGCTTTTCACCGTTGCGGTATTTGCTGAAACCAGTCTGTCCGCGAATCATCCCGCCAAAATTTTTGCCGGGAAACAGGATGTCATCCAGATCCATGTACTTGAAATCGACCGCACCGCCAAGACTACCTAAGCTGCCGGTACTGGTACTGACGCCGCGAGTGACGTCTATGGAACTGAGCAGCCCCGGGTCAACAAAGATGGAACCCGTTTGGCCGATGTCTTTGGTAAAGGCATGGAAGTTTTGAGTCACGCCTTCCAAGGATTGTGAAACTCGACCATGCCCCGCAATGCCCTGGACTTTGACTGAGGTCTCTGGTGCTGAATAAAGATTATTTGCCGAGACGCCAGAAATCGAATCGAGTAAATCTGCCATGTGGCTAGCCCTACGCCGCTCAACATCTTCCTTACTGGCCCCTGCGGTATTGCCGATTTTCTTTTCTTCTTCGGCGATTCCAATTACGGTCACAGCATCAAGATGATGCACGCCATCGGAGCCGGTGTTTTCAGCGGAGCTAGCCGTAGGCAGCGCGGTATCTTGTGCTAGCACCTGCTGGCTGGCTAACGTCAAAGCAATGACCAAGCATAGCTGGTTAGGACGCAGCTTCAGCTGCTCGAAACCTTGACTAGAGAAAGGTCGCGCCCCCTCTTCACGCTGCAGCCATGCTTTCTTAATGGGCAGCTTGCTCAACTGTCCATCGACTCCTTTTTTACATACACTCACTTGAAAGACCTCCATAAAAGCACTACTTAACCTGGTTATAAGTAAGAGTCAGATTCATTTGTATAGGTAGGCTGAACTGCTCTTTTTCACCTGAAACTACAGGGGTAGCGTTTTCTCCTGCTTGTTGCTTCCGACCCATTACGGGAAGTAAGACTTGCTGAGCATTAATTAATACCCTCAAGCGCTAATGAGAAGTATTACTAAGCGAGGCGAGTTCTGCTAACAGTTTCAAGAAATTTTTTGATATTTCGCGGATATTTGTTCGCTGCAACATTTTCTTGGGTGGGGCGCCGCGGAGGGCGAGGTCTCGAGGTTCGTAAAAAAAGAAGTACATCAGCGCTAAGTGAGCGGAGCGTTGTCTACCTCTGACAGCACTCTAGGGCTGAGACCCATGGCACATTGCTTGGGAGTGATACCGGTGCGGCTGCGAAACATCCGACTGAAATGGCTGAGGTGAGCAAAACCAACAGCGTCAGCGGTGTCTGTCACGGATGCGCCGCGCCGCAGCATAGTGACGGCTGCGTCAATGCGAATACTGATCAGACAAGCATGGACAGAAGTGTTGAACATTGCTTGGAATCCTGCTTGTAAGCGGTTCTCATTGAGACCAACAGCACGCGCTAATGACGAAACCTTCCAGTCGTCGCCATAGCTTGCCTCCAGCATGGCATGGGCCTCGATCAGACGGCTGCGATCACCAGGAGCGGGCAAGACAACTTCCTTGCGCGTCATATTCTCGTGCAGAAAGCATGCAATGGTTTCTAATGCCTTAGCACGCATAAATAAATCTCGTGCAATGCAGGTGCCGTCATAGACACAGCCCAAGCCGAGCAGATCGCAACTCGCCCGCTGCAAAGCGTTGGACGCTGGCATCACGCCTAAAAAGGCATCGACATGGGTCTGCTCGCCGCTGGTGGTAAAGACTCGTCGACGTAGATCATCCATAGACAGACCGGTCAGTCTGGTCATGGATGCTTGTGGTAGATGAATGCAGACCATACGAAATGCGCTGTCAGTTAGCCCGTCGAGCACATCCCAGCCTGTAGTGTGCTCGCCAGTGGCCATAAGGATGACTGAGCCTGAGCAGGCATCGATCGCTGATCCACCATCAATGGCAGCCTGCATTCGACCTTCAAGAAGGATATTGATACTAAATGCTGAAGGACCTTCTGCACGGAACTCCCACTTATTGCCTGGCCGACCATTAATACAATTAATGCTCAGACCTTCACAGGACTGGAAACTGCGCATAATGCGGCTCCAGCTCTCATCTATGCCTGAAAGGCCATCTGCTTCCAGCTTACTCGGACTCAGCCACGAGCTGTCTAGTAGTCCATTTTTTTCCCGCACGATAAATATATCCTGAAAAAATCAAATTTTTAATGGAAACGGTTAGCGCTATACGCATGCAACCGTAATGATAGTCATTCCAATTATATACGCAGGTTTAGTTGAGTAAGCAAGATTAATACTGGCAATTGTGCTCGGCTCGCAAATTGTCAAAGTTTTTATCAAAGCCTTGGACCTTGAATATCTATGTCAAATCTTTCACATGCCTTTCCACGCTTGCGAGCGCGACAGGTTCTGCCGGCAATCGCCGGTATCTATATCAGCCAGACCATAATCACCGCATTGACCACCCAGGCTCTGCCCTCGCTGCTGCGAGATGCCGGAGCCTCGTTACAGGTGGCCGGACTAACCGCCTTGCTGTGGATACCCTGGGGCATTCGGTTCATGTGGGCGCCAACCGTGGAGCGCTGGCGTCTGCCCGCAGGGCAACGGCGCCGGCGTTCGCGCAGGCTGATTATTGGTGGCCAAATGCTGATAGCAGCGATATTGCTAGCTTTGGGATTGATTGCACTGAGCGGATACTTGTCGTTGACAGGGCATGCCGGCTGGATTCTTGCTGGGTTACTGGTAGCAGCCCTAGTGGCAGCTACCACCGACGTGGCCAGCGATGCCTTTACCGTTGAACAGCTCACCAGCCAACAACGTGGCTGGGGAAATGTGGCGCAAGTAGGTGGTGGTTATGTAGGGGCAATGCTTGGTGCGGGCGGCGTTTTACTGGTTGCTGGTTCAGTCGGCTGGCCGCAAGCATTGATGGCGGCGGCGCTGGCAATTGTATTGCTGAGTCTGCCAATGCTGCTGTTGCGTGAACCGCCGCGCAGCGAAATATTAGCAGTTAGTCATCGTCCGAGTCTGATGCATGCGCTACGTCGCTCGGAAATTCGTAATGGTTTATTGTTTCTGTTGCTGTCGAGTGTCGGAATCCGCCTGACACTGGGTATGTTCGGACCTTTCATGCTTGATCGCGGCATGACGCTGGAGCAGCTCGGCTGGCTGTTCGGCTCCTTACATATAGGTGCCGGTTTGAGCGGCGCTGTGCTCGGCGGCTTGCTGGTGCGTTTTGTGCCAGACTGGCGTGCTGTGTGGATCGGCGTGGCATTGAAGGGCTGTGTGCTGGTTGCTTTAACTTTAGCCACTCCGAAGGCATCTCTGCCTGTGTTGATCATACTGGTCGGTTCTATGTTCGCCGTTATGGGTTTGCTGTGGGTGGCGCTGTACTCGGCTCTCATGGGGCTCACCTCACCGCTGCAGGCAGGAGTAGACTTCACCCTGTTCCAAAGTGCAGATGCATTGCTGGCCATGGCTGGGGGTGTAAGCGGCGGCTGGCTGGCACAGCACTTAGGTTATGAAGTGTGTTTCGGTCTGGCCGCCGCTTCGACAGTATTTGCCGTATGGGTGATCAGGCGCAAAGCTCCCAGCCTGGAGGGCTTGAAACCGAGGCAGGTGCAGTATGCGTAATGCAGATCGGGTGGATACTCCCAGCATCTGGTCCATCATGCAGCCGGTGCAGGGCCAGATTCGCTTTGCGATGGTTCTTGCTGGACTGTCCACTGCTGCAACGCTGGGCACGCTGTGTTCATTGGCTTGGGCTGTACATGAGCTGTTGCAGCAACCGGAGCAGTGGCCTGTGTTTCCCCTACTGCTGGCAGTGGTGCTGACGGTGCTGGCCTATGTGTTACGACTCAGCGGATTTAACCAGTCGCACTACGCTGCCTTTCGCCTTGAGACACGACTGCGCACGGACCTTGCTCGGCATCTGGCGCGCCTTCCGCTAGGCTTTGTGCAACAAACGGGCTCCGGCACGCTGACCAAGGTGATGATGGACGATGTCAAAGCATTGCACGTGTTTGTCGCCGACAGTACGCCGATGTATGCGCGGGCGTATGTTTCTCCGGTTCTGACCTTCCTGCTGTTGTGCTGGTTGGACTGGCGCCTGGCATTAGCCGCCACGGTAGTGCTGGCGGTGGGAATGATAACGGTATCGCTGGCCATGCGCGACAGCAGCACTATGATGCGCCAATACAACGAAGCGGGCGAAAATGTCAGCAAAGCGGTAGTAGAGTACGTGCAGGCTATGCCGGTGGTCCGCACCTTCGATACCGGGACTGTAACGTTCGGACGTTACCAGCGTGCACTGGAGACTTACCGCAACGTGATGACTCAGTGGTACCAAATGGCGGGCGTCTCCTCGCGCCTGTCACAAATTATTCTTAGCCCCCTGCCCACACTGGTCTCTCTCGTGTGGCTGGGAGCATGGCTTGTCAGCCGCGACACAATTGATCCCGCCACGTGGTTAGCCATACTCTTGGTAGGTACGGGTATGGCCGAGTCGTTACTGCCCATGGTCTCGCTCAAGCATCTGGTTGCTAAAGCGCAAATGAGCATCCATCGCATCCATGAAATAATGGCCGAAGCACCACTGCAGATAGCAACTGCTTGCCAAGCCAAAGAGCCCGAGAACACCAGTGTATCCTTTGAGCAGGTGGATTTTCGCTACACCGCTGACGGCCCTCTGGCGCTTCAAAACGTAACTTTCAGCGTGGAACCTGGCAGCGTGGTCGCATTGGTCGGCCCCTCGGGGGCAGGTAAAACTACGGTGGCACGACTTATTTCTCGCTTCTGGGACGTGAGCGCAGGTTGTATTCGAGTGGGTGGCGTGGACGTGCGCGAGATGTTGCCCTCAACCCTGATGCAGCAGATAGCCTTCGTGTTTCAGGACACGTTTTTATTTTCCGACACAATTGCCAACAATATTCGCTTGGGGCTGTCGGACGCGACAATAGATGAGGTAATCGCCGCTGCTCAAGCCGCCCAAGCACACGACTTCATTATGGCGCTCCCACAAGGCTACGACACGCCTGCAGGCGAACGCGGCGTATTTCTGTCAGGGGGACAGCGACAACGCATCACCATAGCTCGCGCTATTTTGCAGGACCGGCCAATTCTGGTACTTGACGAGGCCACAGCTTTCTCCGACCCAGAAAATGAAGCCGCACTAGTGGAAGCTCTCTCGAACCTTATGCGTGGCAAAACCGTACTGATGGTGGCGCACCGACTCTCAACTATCCGCGATGCCGATCAGATACTGGTGTTTGACCAGGGCAACCTAGCTGAAACTGGTCGCCACGACACGCTGCTGGCCCATGACGGTGTTTATGCTCGGCTATGGCGCAACCATGAAACGGCTCAGAACTGGACGCTTGCAGGGGAACATATATGAAAAAACCTCAACCAAATGCACGGATCACTCCGTTGCGAGAGACCTGGAGTCAACTCATGAGCAGTGCGCGAAGCCGCGCACCGCAGCTTCGCGCCAGCCTAATTGGTCTAGGCATAGGAGCGACAGTACAGGGCTTGGCATTAGCTTGCCTGATACCCCTGTTCCAAACCCTAATTCCTCAGCCTAACTGGTTGGCTGCCTTGCCTTGGCTGCTGACGATGACTGGGTTGATGTTTGTAAGCATGCTAATTCGCTGGTGGGCACAAGGTTTCGATTACCGGGGCGATATGGTTCAAAACGCCCATGAACTGCGCACCGCCCTGGGCGAGCAATTACGCCGCCTGCCCTTGGAACAGCTACAGGGTAAGCGCGCTGGGGAGGTAACTGCCACCTTGCTAGGCAACGTGGATGAGAACCTAAGTTACCTTCTGACGGTAGCTAACATGATGGCTCATGCCCTAATTACGCCTGTAGTCGTGGCTCTAGCGGCACTGTGGTTCGACTGGCGAATGGGTCTGCTCATGCTGCTGGTATTTCCAGCTCTCATACCGCTGTATCGCTGGCGTCGTCCGGCTTATGGACGCGGTATGCAAATGCTTGCAGAAGCAAACGAACGCACGAGTGCTAATATTCTGGAATACACCCAGGGTTTACCTGTGCTGCGCTCGGCTTGCTGTACTGGCGAGAATGCAGAGCGTATACAGGCCAGCTTCCTGCACTTGGAAAAAATCCAAATCATGGGACAGAAAAAAGGATCCAAGCCCAATTTAATTCTTGCCACAGTCATAGAGCTAGGTATTTTGCTCGTAGTGGTCCTGGGTACGCTGCTCGTCGTGCAAGGTTCGTTGAATGTCGCCGTTTTGGCCGCACTAATAGTGATTGTCGTGCGCTTTGCCGAGCCGCTAGCCACCTTCGTACTGTATGCCAAAGTTATTGATCTAATTGAGGCGGCACTGAGTAAGATCAACGCCATCCTCCGAGTCAAACCCCTAGCGCAGCTCACTCCCGCGCAGTTCCCACAAACGCATGATGTAGTTTTTGAAGGTGTAATCTTTAGCTATGCCAACACCGACCAGCCTACATTGCAAAACCTTGATGCTAGGCTGCCCACATCCAGCTTAACCGCGCTGGTTGGCCCGTCAGGCTCGGGCAAGACCACTCTAACGAGGCTGTTGATGCGTCACGCTGATCCACAGGCCGGACGTGTCACCATTGGCAGTGTCGATGTGCGCGCCATCGAGCCAGCACAGCTCAATGCGCTGATTTCCGTGGTATTTCAAGACGTGTACCTGTTCGACGATACAATTCTCGCCAATATCCGCATGGCACGCCCCGATGCCACCGATGATGAGGTACAGACTGCCGCCCGTGCCGCTCACTGCCATGAATTCGTCACTCGCTTGCCCAAGGGTTACCTGACCCAAGTGGGTGACATCGGCGGCAGCCTTTCAGGCGGAGAACGTCAACGCATAAGTATTGCTCGGGCCATACTTAAGAACGCACCCATTGTTGTGCTGGACGAGCCCACTGCAGCGCTCGACACCGAAAGCGAAGTAGCCGTGCAGGCTGCCATCGATGCACTGGTACGCGATAGAACAGTAATCGTTATTGCTCATCGCCTATCCACCATCGCAGCCGCTGACCAGATTCTGGTTATTGACGACGGACAGGTTGTTGAGTCCGGTCGCCACGATGAACTTCTGATGTATGCAGGGCGTTATGCCCGCATGTGGCAAGCGCAGAAAAGCGCGAAAAACTGGCACACCGGACAGTGTATTTAAAAATTGTTGCTGTAACCTCATCGAAGAAAAGTCCATGCTTTCCTACAAATTACGATTCCTTAGCGTTACCCTGATATCGGTACTGTAGTGGCATAGTGAATACCCAAAAGAGTGCAGTAGATCGACCATGAAAACGAACCTTTCTTGGCTTTAGCATAATACTAATAACAACATGCCCTTAGGTTGGCACATAGGGTGTGCTGGCGGCATTAAACTTCAAAGTGAAGTCAGGTGCAGCATGATACTGAAAAAAATAGATATATTTTAAGGGTTCTCTTTTTCAGAAATTGAGGAGATGAATCGGCTGAACGGTGAGGAACATTAAAGGTAAGCCGACTCGTTCAAAGTTGGCTATGAAAAAAGTATTTGCTACCTCTGCAACAGTGCCACTAAGGTTTAATGAAATGGAAAAAAATCATCGCTGTGAAAGTTTGAAATTAGCAGAGGCTTGGTATGAAGTAGTTGAAGGTGATTTTTTTCTAAATTTAATTAGAGTAGCCACAGAGAATGATGTGCAAGAAAATCATTACTTAGAGGAAGAAGGTCAGGTAATTGAAGCAGTTACAATACCGGTTCTTTATTGTCCATATTGCGGAGAAAGATTAGAAGAATCAGGCGCCTCATTATCTCCTTCATTTATTCACCAAGACTTTTTAAGTAACATTGAATCTTATAACAACCAATCGCTGTTCAATCTCACTAAAGAATTGCTACACAAAGGGCTTCGGATGCGATAGAAAGTGGGCGATAAAAGTCTAGCATTGCTCATTTGTAAAAGAGCGGTATGATATTATCATACCTTTATAGCACTAGGAGCTTTACTTATGAGCATGCACCGTAAAACCATTACGTTGACTGAACAACAGGACGACTGGGTGAAGGGGCAGATAGCAAGAGGTCATTTTGGCAATGATAGTGAGTATATCCGCGATCTCATCCGAAAAGATCAGCTTGCCAAGGAACGTCTTGCTACGCTTCGGCAGGCCCTTGTTGAGGGTGAATCAAGCGGCAAGCCTAAGCCACTCGATATATCGGCGATTAAAGCAGCTGGCCGTGAGCGGATGAAGGTGGCTGATTAGTGCTTAACTTGAGTGTCACGCCAAAGGCGGAGTCGGACTTGATCGGGATTTGGATGTATACCTGCGAAGCATGGGGCGTTGAGCAGGCAGATAAATATTTGGATCAGCTAGAAGTACGAATGAGGCAGCTGATTGACCATCCGTTACTTGGCGTTGATTACACCCATGTTTATCCTGACTATCGTAGATTACAGGTTGAGCGTCACGCTATTTTTTATCAAGTGTTTGAACTGGAGGTGCTTATTATTCGTGTGCTACATGAGGATATGGATGTACCAGAAAGACTTTCGGATTAAATAGTGGTTGTTCTTGGTTTAGTTACAAAGATTCTCTCCAGCCCTAGTGCTGTTGTTGCCCAAAAAGTAGCAGCACTCGGAAAAATATTAGCTACGCTCCCTACTTTACGGTAAGCAAGGTGTTCAAGTTGTGGAAGCTATCTAAAAAACTAATCGACTACTAACGCTGTAACCCTGATCATTGACTAGGGACACCGTTTCTTCTTTGAACGCTTTAGAGTGGTTTTATATTTACGCTTCTGATTCATCATTCACCTCAAGCTAGACTGGGTCTATTGTCTCTTATTGAAGTGTCTATTGGAATTAGACCAGAACATCTTCGAGTGGCCGGCCACGATGGAGCACAAGGATAGTTTACATAACGGCCTTGTTTGATCAATTACCCCACTGCAAAGAAAACGCCCCACTCGATCGCTTACTGATTTGGGTAATCAAACTCTAAACAATAAAAATCGGTCAGGATAATTGTTGCTGGTTTATATAGCTGTAGTTGTTGTTACGCTTACCTAGAATAAACTTATTAGGTGTTTTTTTTCGATTTTAAGTTCCAGTAAGCTTTAGTGTGGTTGTTTTTTCCGATAATTTGTCGATTATTACGCAAGTAATGCCTGACAATTTTTGCAGATTCAGACTCAAAAGCAGCCCAAACCACGTCAATACCCACTATGTTTTCTAGAATAGATAAGACTTTGGTACTTTGGTCTTCAGGTGGACAAATAACCCTATGTGTCTGACTTGTTTCTAGCAGGTTTATGTTCTTAAAATAGTGCTGTTCATTTTCTGATTCACTGATGATTATGATATAAGGTGATAAAGGATTCTGCCAATATTCAAGAATACCAGCTAAGGCGGGAAAGGCCGTTTCATCCGCAATTAATAATGCTTGTCCATTTAGCAAGTGTGGATGTTTATCTTTTGCTTCAGAGCGGCTCATTATGACATCACCAACGGTTAGCCGATTAGCCCACTGGCTGCCTGCCGTCTCTCCATGAGTAAAAATATCAATATATCCCTGGTTAACAAAATCATCATTATGATTTTTTTTCCAAGATTTTCGTAAAGTATACAAACGGATGTCTTTATTTGTGCTATTTAATAATTTTTGACGATTTTTACTGGATAAGTATTTCCTGGATTCAACTCTCAAGTGCAACTCATTAAACTAGGATTGGATGGCAAGCTGCTGTAGCATCTTATGCTTTTCAATCGACCAAGAATGAGAAGCAAACATGAGACACTACACACAGCTCACCAGAGAGCAACGATACCAAATATCTGCCCTGCTTGATAACAATTTAACCCAAACTGAGATCGCTAAAACGCTTGGTGTTCACAAATCAACCATTAGTCGAGAGCTTAAACGTAATACAGGCAAACGTGGATATCGGCCTAAACAGGCTCACGAATTTACCGAAGAAAGGATCAAACAACGCTCAAAAAAACGCTTTATTGAGCCTATTTGGGGTGTTGTTA
>NZ_JMLW01000036.1 GCF_000686905.1 Marinospirillum insulare DSM 21763 | reverse complement strand
AGATGGTGAGTTAGCGCCAGAAGCAACTGTCAAAAAATATTTGACAGTTCGCCAAGAAGGTAGATTAGTATGACCAAAAAAGATGCAGTGCCAGCTTCCTTAACACCCATGCCAGAAAATTATGGCAATTGGTTAGCAGATTTAAAAAGCCGCATTCAAACCGCACAACAACGAGCGGCGCTTGCCGTAAACCGTGAGCTTGTCTTGCTCTATTGGCAAATAGGTCAAGATATTTTGCAGCGTCAAACTGAGCAAGGTTGGGGTGCTAAGGTTATCGAGCGCCTCTCGCATGATTTACGAATTGCCTTCCCCGAAATGAAAGGGTTTTCACTACGAAACTTACAATATATGTGTGCTTTTGCTGAAGCTTGGCCAGATAACTCAATTGTGCAACAGGCTGTTGCACAATTACCTTGGGGTCACAATTTAGTACTGTTAAGTAAATTAAAAAGCCAAGAGCTACGCACGCTTTACGCACAAAGTGCTGTAGAGCATGGCTGGTCTCGTTCTATATTAGAGATGCAAATAGAAACACGAAGAATTGAACGTGAAGGTAAAGCCGTTACCAATTTTGCAGAACGCCTTCCTGAACCCAATACTGACTTGGCACGCCAATCATTTAAAGACCCTTATTTATTCGA
Organism: Marinospirillum insulare DSM 21763; assembly: GCF_000686905.1. Taxonomy (GTDB): domain Bacteria; phylum Pseudomonadota; class Gammaproteobacteria; order Pseudomonadales; family Halomonadaceae; genus Marinospirillum; species Marinospirillum insulare. The sequence goes on along the minus strand of NZ_JMLW01000036.1, from coordinate 18,645 downwards.
TTTTTTGCATCTTGGCAATGAAGCTTATGAACGTGATATCGAAGATGCTTTAGTTAAGCACATTACCCAGTTTTTATTAGAGCTAGGTGCTGGTTTTGCTTTTGTTGGGCGACAAGTACATTTAGAAGTAGGGGGCGATGACTTCTTTATTGACCTCTTGTTCTACCACTTAAAACTACGTTGTTATGTTGTGATAGAGCTTAAAGCTGATAAGTTTAAGCCTGAACACTTGGGTCAGCTAAGCTTTTACCTAACAGCCATTGACCAGCAAGTTAAAGCAGCAGAAGACAATCCAACCATTGGTTTGCTGTTATGTAAAAGCAAAAACAAGGTAGTAGCAGAATATGCACTGCACGATAAAAGCCAGCCGCTTGGCGTAGCAGAATATCAATTAGTGGAATCTCTGCCCAAAGAATTACAAACCAGCTTGCCTAGCATTGAGCAGATAGAGCAAGGGTTAAAGGATAATTAATGCAGTCTGTCAAAGTGAAAACTACCGCTAAAAGAAAGTCTAAAAAAAGCTAATGAATTATAAGCCATAAACGAAAAAACCAGCCCTAAGGCTGGTTCTTAAAATTTGGAGCGGGAAACGAGATTCGAACTCGCGACCCCAACCTTGGCAATGCCCACCCCTGCCATATATCTAATCCTACCTTAACCTACACCAATGTACATTAGCCCATAATCATTGGCTTTGCTGTTTCTAACTGAAAGACAACTTAGTGCACAATAGCACCATTTAGAGTAATACTATAAAACTTCTATTTCTCTCGGTTGGTTACTTTTGACCACAATTGACCCTTGCCTTAAATTCTTGTCTAATGAAATGACTGATAAATAGAAGGTTTGTGTATCATGAAGATAGCAAGAATAAACTTGAAGGATGTCATCTGCCACCCAAGTATTGATGAGCTATATTTGCTTTCAAAGGATGTTGATTCTGAGAAGATTTATGCTGAGCTATCCGATGAAATGCTTATTTTCATACAAAACAACAAACCATTACACGTCATAAAGCACGGAAAAAATCAGTACTATTTCTTTTCAAACTGGGATGTTTTAGTGGAGTTTAAGAGTCGCGGGCTAAAAAAAATAACTGCTATTCTGCACGATAAAAAAGCTACTGATGAGTTTATTTCTGAGTGGGCTTACCAATCAGAAATAACAAAATGGATCCCCTCTTTAAAAGATAGACCTCAGTTCAAATACCTTCAAAAGTTAATCGAACTATCACCTCCTCTAACCCAAAAAATGTTTAAAGATGGCAACACTAAACTGGCTGTTTCTTCCATCCAGAAACTTGCTAACTTAACGCGCTCCCAAGTACGCTCAAAGATTGATAGCAAAGATAAAGAAGGGACAAAGCTTGAGCAATTTCTGAGAGAGTCTAATGAATCGAAAAGTTAATTTTTGGGGCAAAGTATCTGAAAGCAATGAGAAACTACTGCTAGGTAGAATGGCTGAAGTTATTAATTTCTATTTAGAACACACAGAAGATACTGATTTATCCGATGCGATTAAACTTAATCATGCGGCCTACCTAACAAGCCCTTATGAAGAGTTACCTCCAGGATTCTATAGCCAACTAGACACTCTATTAGCCACAATCACAGATAACCGAGAACTCACTGAATTTCCAACAGTCGCTTGTTTATGCATCCAAGCAGACGAACAAAGTGTCTTGCACGGATGGCATGGTCTAGTTATTTCTGTTGCTTTAGAACACCTGCGCTTATTTTCAAATGCTTCGCGAATTGCTAGTGCAGTCAATGCTTATCGATTATTTGTATCGCTTGAGCTAAAAAAGTATAGCAGTGAGATCAATAAACACGTTCCATCTGCTTCACTACCTCTATTTGAGATAGTTGCTGCCATTGACTCCTACTTTGAACAACCTGATTTAATTCTGCCACTTAAACGAAGGCTTCAACCTATTCGGCGAATTATTGAAGATGTTTATAAACAAGAGCTTAAAAACCAGAGATCAAGAGGCGTTACACCGCCTATAGCACCAAAAGAAAATAATAAAAATGAAGAAAAGGACACTGTTACTAGAAAACAAGCGCCTGTTGATGAAGAGGAAGCTCCCTATATAGAGTTCGTAGAAGCATTTACTGAGCCTTCAGCCAAAACTGTTGACTCCAATGAGTTTAGAGCAGACAACGCCCCGAGAGCCACTTTCATTCAAGCAGAAACTGATAGCAGTGTTTCAAAACATATTGCCAACTCTGCAGCTTTGTCAGCAATCTACGCACGAAATGTAGCGCATCAAATTGAGCGTCGTGAAAAGAGTTTAATAACTGCTTGGCCCACTTTAACTGAGCATGAAGTAAGCATTTTAATACAAGCAATCCAAGAGCATTATCAAACTTACTCTGCGGAAACCCTTGTCATTTACCTCATGCTGGTAACAGGCAGAAGACTTGAAGAGTTATGCTCAGCGAAAAATGTAGCATCAATTAATGCCCTTAATACTGTAGGTAATGCCTATACGTTAGAGGCTTATGGTAATTGGTACTATTGGATGTACCTGCCTGACTTACCTCATCATAAACAAGAGAGAGTTTTTCATGGCCTTCTCAACCAGAAGTTAGCAATCGTATTTTTACCAATTCCTTATTTTATACCTAATGTACAGCCACCTCCCTACCTTATTCCTAGCTATACAGAAGACCTTAAAATTAGTGTTGATGCATTTTTGGCAAGAGTTAGCAAAGCTTTTTCAGTAAGGTTAACCTCTACACGAGTGGCAGATTACCTTGGCTATTTTCTACATCGTAATGGTGTTGATGATGTCGTTATAGCGCATCTAACTGGTAATCCGTCCATTCAACCTGCCGGTATTTATTACCAACAATTCAACGGAACGCAACTACAAGAAGCCTATAACCTATTTATAACGGCTGCCTTAAAACCATCGATACCCAATTTAATAATCAATCCTATTGACCCTTCATACTTAGGAGGCTCAAGACTACAAGTTAAAGATAAAGCCATTGCAATGTTGTTTTCTCACTTAGAATCTCAGTTGAGCGATAACCATAGCTTAATAGAATTCCATAACAGCTATACGCTATATGTTCTGCACCTACTCAACTTTGCAACAGGCCATCGACCCGTCAATGATCCTTTTGAAGACCTTAGATCAATTGATTTGTACAATGCGAAGATTTTTATATCTGACAAAGAAGTGCGTGATGTTGATGCCTCAAGAACACTTGTTTTGCCTAAGGTAGCTATTGAACAAATTAATGCCTACCTAGCTCACTTAGAAATTTTAAAAGATCACTTAACATTCATTAATCCTTTAGCCATTAACTACTTAGAAAAAGCAATGAATGGCACTGTGCCTTTCCTATTCTTTTTTAACCTTAATCAAGGCAATGCAATCCTTTCTATCACGCCTAGTCTAGTCAAAAAGATGGTCAGTGACTTTTTTGGCCTGCCCTTAAACTGGAACCGCCATTACCTAAGAACTTTCTTATCTAACCAAGGTATAACCGGTGAAACCATTGACACTTGGATGGGGCATGCAAAACCTGGTCAAGAAGGTCTGGCAAAATACAGTGGCCTATCAATGAGTAGCCTTAAAAAAGTGGCTGATTGTATTCAGAAAGAAATGGAAAATCTTGAAATTAAGAAGTGGGATGGCTGGGGGGCTTACGATGGCTAAACCACCCTTACTGTATGGGGCTAAACGCAGGGCTAGCATTAGACAAGGAAAAGATAAAAAAGCGGCGGACGAGGTCCGACAAAAAATGAAAGAGTGGATGCCTCGGCACATGCCAGCACTACTTAACCTTCCCGTCGTCGTTGAAAACTACGAACAACAGCTCAAAGCATTTACTTCTTATATACAAACTGAGTTTCAAGATATAAGGCGGTTAAGACTTTGTTACCAGTATATTACTAGCACTATCGCAGAGGGCAATAAAACCGATGCCTGGAATCTGCGCATTCCAGGCAATTTAATTAAAGTACGTCGTTCAAAAACAAGCCGAACTGCATCTTTTTTCCGTACGGGTGCTGAAGTTGGTCGCTTGTATAGGGCTTGGCGTGATGATATTAAAGTCAAAGCTACGCCACCTACTGACAAATCAGAGAGGTTAGCAGATGTGCTCATTTCTGCGATAATCCATAGCGGACTAGCCAACCCAAATGCTGTTGCCTGCCTAGCAAATACCTTATTGGCTGAAACTCAACCTTTTAATAAAATCCAAGATTTTCTTTGGATCGATTTAGCTTGGTCATCAGATACCGACCCTATCAACTACAAGCTAGTTGAAGATGAAACCACAATTAAAAAAACAATTTTTCGTTTTTACCCTAATAACTTTACGTTAGGTTTAATCAACTCTTTTTACGGCTGCAAAAGCAATGACACTTTATTAAATGAGTACGATGTAAAAAACTCATGGGGCTTGATTAGAAAAAGGTTATCGATCGCTTCTCCTAATACCAAGCTTCTTAAGTTAAGTCAGTTCTGTGTTGGGGCGCAGTCAGTAACTGAAATGCTGGACAATGTTGAGATACCCCAAGTTTTATTAGAATGCGCAGCCGGTAGACAAAACACCTCTTCTTTACCTCCTGACCATCACATCAATTGGATTCACAAACGCCCCATTCAAAACCTAACTAGGCCCATTGAGTTTTTAGGGATTACCCCTTGGGATAAATTAGTACCCGGCGATGTTGTAAGTGGCAAGGTGAAGCTATTGCATGGCGCAGATGCTTTGTCTGCACAAATTAGATCGGCCTTACAAATTGAAGGCAATGGCATTAAGCGATCTTCATCTGAAGCCATCGAAGAGCTAAAGCTGCTACTAATTGAAGAGCGAACGACCAATGAGGTCATTTTTATTAGTTGGTTAATAAAAAGCTTGTCAGGCAATAAAATAAGTACAGCGCTACGTTACTTTGTAGAAGTTAAGGATCTTTGGTTTTATTTTATGGGTGATCAAGACTTAAGTACTTTGGATGAAAGTGACTTTGAGTCAATTTATGAGCTTATGTTGTCCCTGAAAGAAAACCCTAATGCCAAAGAGTATCTACGCGGACGCTTAAGCGACTTACATGCTTCTGCAAGCTTTGAGTATGGGCTACCCAACCTAAGGGAGTTTTTCTTAGGAAGTGGGCCGGTGCGTAATCAGTTACAAATAAAGGCAGGCTATATTCCTGAACTGGCTTATCAAGCAATTTTAAACAACATAAAAAATATAAATGACCTAGACCCTCACACCGTTGAAGGTTTAAGAGTGCTGGTTGTATTGGCCTACCGTACAGGATTAAGGCGTGGTGAGCTGTTGAAATTAAGGCTATCAGATGTTGAGCAGTCGATTAACCCTTGGCTTTTTGTTGTCAATAATCGCTACGGTAACAACAAAACTGATTCGGCATTAAGAAAGATTCCGCTTAACCCATTACTGCTGGACGAAGAATTAACAGACTTTAAAAACTATATAGGTAGGCGAAGAGCTGCTAATCAGAATCAACCCAATACACTTCTATTTTCTCTACCGCACAGCCCTACCATACCTCACAAGGGGCATCCTATCAGTGAGCTAGTTAAACGTACATTAGTTAGTCAGGCCTATTTAGATTTAACTTTTCATCACCTAAGGCACAGCGCACTTACTAACTTGATGTTGGTCATGGATGGGAATAATGAGCTAATCGAAGTACTAACAGCTTACTCAATAGAGCAAGCTACAGAAATTAGAGAAAAACTTTTATCAACTAATCCTGAAAGTAAGCGTGATGCCTATTGGGTTATTGCTGGTATCGCAGGCCACTTAACACCAGAAACCACTTTTACTAACTATATTCACATTACAGACATCATTATATCCAAACGACTAGCAGCCTATAACCCAGCACTAACTCTGACAGAAAGCAGATACATTAGTGGTTTATCTAGCCGCTATCTTAATCAACACATAGCAACACGAGCTGTAGCTAATTCAGAAGTGAATGATGGCAGTTTTTATCTAAATGAACTTTCGAGCCCAATCAAGCAAAGACTAACACCAAAAACTCAGACTATCGCTGAACCCAATTCACCAATAATAAATCAACCGCATGAAGCGCCATTACAACGTAGAGCAGCAAACGTTGCTGACTGCTATGCAGCATTAAAAGCAATTGAAAACGGTGAATCAGTAGTGATGGCATCGATAACTTATGCAATTGATGAAGAGCGAATTAATCAATGGATAGAAAATGCTAAAAGTCTTCAGCAATACAAAACAATCCACGGCAATGCTAGGTTATTCTCTAAGGATAGGGTAATGACTAATATTGGTGAGCCCTTATTGCCAGTACGACCTAACGACCGCTCAATATTAGCTGAAATAGATAAAACCATTAATAACATTCGTGAGGCTTTCAAGGGTAATAAAGATGGAGTTATTTGGGTTATTAATTATTGGTTAAACAACACCATGACTTCAAAATCCGGTATCCGATTTACTGACCACACTGAGCTAGAAAGATTTATCAAAATACTTGAGGAAGCTATTCCGTTAAGAAGATGGCATCTAAATTTATCCGTACCTAATAAAACCAAAGAGTCAGAGCTAAATAAATGGAAAGAATGCAAGTTAGGAACTATCGTAGAGACTGGCTTAGAGACAGGTAAAAGTATTCATGCCTACTTACATTTAAAGCATAAAGATGAAGCAAGCATTTTGGCTAAAAGAAAAACCAAAATGAGTCACTACTCATCATCCCTAATGCGCTATGTGTTTCACATGCTGGCAATTATGATCGGTATTAATAGTTGAATCTAGGTTTAGATAAAGAGCAAATAAACCACATTCAAAAATCAGCTTTTAATATATTTAACTCTCCCATATTACTAAATATATCTTGCTTATTATCTGTTAACATTTTAAACACATCGTCTAAATTAATTTTTTCATTCTTAATTATTTCAATACCATAATCATAATCATATACAAAATATGACTCAACACAACCCAAAAAAACTCTCCTCTTATTGTTGTATTCAAAACCCACATGGGCTACTGAGCTATCACTTTCTTTTAAAGAATACAAATCTTCAATTTTATTTTTAAGATCATCATCAGTAAATCCAGGTCTAATAGTTATACGTCTTTCTTCAAATTCTTCATAAGAATTAAAACCTTGTAAGTTGTCAGTATTTATTTTCCTGTTTATAATAGTTGCGTTAATTAAACTCTTATCTCTAACAAGTATTTCTTTCTCATCTTCTTTATCACCATAGATTATTGGACTTATCTCAAAACTTGGTTTTACTAGATCACAACCATCCTTATAGTTTCCATCAATTGAATAACCAATTACTTTATTATTCATCAACACTTTATACTTAGATTTATTTTTTAAAAAACCCATTAAAACGTTAATGATTACTTGTTTTGCTTCCGACTGTTTTTTTAGACTTACTGATACTAGCAAATCATCATCTGGTAAAAACCAAAACAAACAAGGATCGCCTGGTATTTCATTTATATTATAAAGTTTTTTAGTTAATTTTTTAGTTCTAATATTTAATGCTTTTCTATCGTAATAACTTTTAGGTAACCCTTTCCAAACCCCAACTAAAAATCCACCATTTTTTTTATACTCCCCAATGGTAAAATAAGAAGATATTAACATCTCAATATTTTCTGATGTCAATTCCTCATTATCTTTTAAAATATTATTTAATGAATCTAACTCTTTTGGAAACTCCTCTTCAGCCCACTCCTTCCAACCATTCAACAAAGAAAAAACATCTCCTAAATCATTTTGCCTAACATTATTTTTGTAATAACCTAAACTTTCAACCTTATAAACTCTAACAGTTAACTTCATAAATCATTCAACTCCTAGATTCAACTTGCTAGTACGACTAGCCTATAATTCTTCCAGTAATACAAGAACAGTAACATTTTCAATGCTACCCACCTAAACCCAAAAACACAATATGCAGTGCAAGAAAATAAAGAAAACACTATATGATCCATTGCCAGTGAAGTTTAACAGCACTGATTTCATAACAAAAACTAATCAACTTCTTTCTTAACAACCTGTTTGAGCAACTACCAAATAGCACTGTTTCTTAATGCTACCTAACCATCGGCAAGTCTGCCCACTGGGTTGTGTAAGCGGGTGATAGCCTGTCTCTTTTTATTGCCCAAGTGTTGTTAGTGCCTTGGCTAGCTATAAACACCTTCCCTAGCCTACTTTGGTTGATGGTATCTAGTGCTGTCATCAGTCTTTTGCTGCTACTGCTTTGTTGCTCATTATCAAACAAGCTTTGTTGAGCGGTATTCTGATCGTAGAAGTCTAACAACATAACGCCACCCTTGTTGTAACGATAACCATCACGCCATATCTTTTTTAGAAGCTGCATAGCTAACTCGATTAAGTCTCTTGAATCATTACTAGGAATGATTAGCTGGCCGACTGACGAATTGGCGTAGGCTTCTTGGTCTGTTTTAAAGCGATTGGTTTCAATGAATACCGTCATCACCTTGGCTTGCTGCTCTTCTGCTCTAAGCTTTTCTGCTGCCCTTGAAGCGTGTTGAGATATAGCTTCGCGCATATCGTCTAGCTGAGTAACCTGGCTACCAAAAGACCGGCTGCATACAATCTGTTTTTTCTTGAGTGGTATTTCTTCTAACTCTAGGCAGGAGACACCATTTAGCTCGTGGTGGGTTCTTTCTAACACAACCGAGAACTTACTGGGATGGCAGCTTGTGCTAGGTCTAGAGCGGCTTCTATCCCTATGGCATTCAGGCGCTTGGTGATTTGCCTTCCAACTCTCCACACCTCATTCACAGGATAAGCTTTAATTGTCGTTCACGCTGGGTAAGGTCTACCACTCCCCTTGTTGCAGGGTACTTTTTCACAATTCGCATAGAAGTTATTGCAATCTACCAGTGCAAATATCTGGCTCATTTCTGTTAGTGTGATTTTGAACGGTAGTTACGGATAACACTGGTTACCACACCGTTTATCTCTAAATCGCAGCCTTCAGGTATATCAATCGGCTGATAAGCAGGGTTACGTGGCATAAGCCTTAAGGTAGGAGGGTAGATACAGCTCTTTAACGGTTGTTTCACCGAATACATTGGCAATCACTATGGCGCCATGCTCAGGCTTTATAGAGCGGTCAAAGACTAAAATATCACCTTCAAAAATACCCGCTTCAATCATCGAGTGACCTTCAACACGTACAAAGAAGGTGGAAGCTGGGTGCTTGATACAAAGCTGGTTAAGGTCTAGCCGTTGCTCAACATAGTCTTGAGCGGGTGAAGGAAAGCCTGCCGATACTCTATCCGTAAATAGAGGAATAAAAAGTGAGCTTTGCTGGATTTGGGTAAGGTCAAAGCTACGACCAAGGTGTGTAACATGCATGGGAAAACCTGTATAAGTCATGTGGGTTCATACAGTATCTTATGTGCCTTTGACTTCCTCAAGGGCATTATGAGTTATGTTGTCGCCTAAACCACTAATTGTGGGTGCTCAAATTACCTATGACACTACATACATACTTAACCCAACTCCAAACTTACCAATACCCTTAACCACTTTCCGTCACCCTGCAGCAATTAGGTAGTTTCTAGGTCGAAAACCCTTACGCAATGTGGCATTATCTAGGCTCTTTTACCAAGCTGTCACCAATAATAATAGGGAAGGTTAACTCAGGATGATTAGTGATTACCATGCCAAGTACTTTGCTTATGAATTAACAAGGCAAAGGCGTGGCGGCGATTTAGACCGTATTTCGGTATCGCTTTTTGATGCTGCCGTAGACCTTAATCCCCACCAAATTGATGCCGCCCTGTTTGCCCTACAAAACCCCCTAAGCAAAGGTGTATTACTCGCTGATGAAGTTGGTTTAGGTAAAACCATTGAAGCTGCATTGGTGCTTTGCCAATACTGGGCTGAACGTCGTAGAAACTTAATTGTTATTTGCCCTGCTGCCTTGCGTAAACAATGGGCTAATGAGCTAAGTGAAAAGTTTCACCTACCTACCCAAGTGCTAGATTCTCGTACTTACAACATCTTACGCAAAGAAGGTATTTACAACCCTTTAGAGCAGCAAAAAATCATTATCATGTCTTATCATTATGCTGCTCGAATGGCGGACAAGTTGCGCCTTACCCTTTGGGATTTAGTCGTCATAGATGAAGCGCATAAATTGCGTAACGCGCATAGAGAAAGCCATAAAACAGGCCAAGCCCTTAAAAGCGCATTAGCAGGTTCACGCAAACTTTTACTAACCGCCACCCCTCTACAAAACTCATTAATGGAACTCTACGGCCTATCCACCATTATTGATGAGCAACTGTTTGGTGATGCCAACAGCTTTCGTAGCCAGTTTATACGCAATGGGCCAGATATAACCGGCTTGCGCTATCGTTTACAAGAATTTAGCCAGCGCACGCTACGTCGCCAAGTGCTTGAATATATAAAATACACCGAGCGCAAAGCGCTTACTCTACCCTTTAATCCCAGTGATGAAGAACAGCAACTTTATGACTTGCTTTCTGCCTACTTACAACGCCCAGACACCTATGGCGTACCTTGGCGTCAACGCCATTTAGTTTCTTTAGTTATTCGTAAACTGCTAGCTTCCTCTACCGAAGCGGTAAAAGAAACCCTTAAAACTCTGCTGAAACGCTTGCGTGAACTTAAAGATGAAACCTTGCAACAAACTGACTGGCTAGATCAACTACTTATTCAAGAAGAAATTGATGAAGAATGGTTTACAGAACTAGATGATAAAACTGATAAAGAAGAAGAGAGCGAACCAAGCAAGCAAGTTGATTTAACCCAATTACGCGGTGAAATTGCTGAGCTTGAATCCTATTTAACTCTAGCCCAAAGTATTCCAATAGATACAAAAACACATGCTTTAACCCAAGCCTTAACTCAAGGGTTTGAACGCATGTCTGCTATGGGCGCAGCACGCAAAGCAGTTATTTTTACTGAATCACGCCGCACCCAAGACTATTTACAGCACTACCTAGAACAACATGGTTACGCCAATAAAACGATTAGCTTTAGTGGTAGCAACAACTCCGCCGCCGTTACCGGTATTTACCAACGCTGGCTAAAAGAACATAAAAATAGCGACAAGGTTACGGGTAGCCCAGCGGTAGACAGGCGTTCTGCCATTATTGACCACTTTAAAAATACCGCTGAAATTTTAATTGCTACAGAAGCAGCAGCAGAAGGTATTAACCTACAGTTTTGTAGCTTAGTTATAAATTACGATCTACCCTGGAACCCTCAACGCATAGAACAACGCATTGGCCGTTGCCACCGTTATGGTCAAAAGTTCGATGTCGTGGTCATTAACTTCTTAAACCAACGCAACGAAGCTGACCAGCGTGTTCTTGAGTTACTAACAGAAAAGTTCCAGCTCTTTGAAGGCCTGTTTGGTGCTTCAGATGAGTTAATAGGCAGCATTGAATCCATTGTAAATTTAGAAAAACGCATTGCCAGCATTTACGACAGCTGCCGCACACCCCAAGAAATACAAGCAGCCTTTGACACCCTACAAAAAGACTTAGAAGACTCAATTAGTGAACGCATTAAAGACACTGAAGAAAAGCTATTAGAAAATTTTGATGAACAAGTGCATGAAAGACTAAAGCTACAAAAAGAACAAGCCATAACCCAGCTAGACCGTACCCAACGCATGTTTTGGCAACTTACTCATTTCGTTCTACACCAACACGCCAACTTTAATGAACCCAACTTATCTTTTAACCTTAAACCACCCATCGGTGTAGCCGCTCCTTCGGGTGAATATCAACTAATTCAGAAAAATCAGCAAAACAATGCAAACACTCATACTTACCGGCTAACCCACCCCTTAGGTGAATATGTATTAGAAACAGGTAAAAACCTAACCTGTGCACCCGCCCTAGTAACGTTCAATTTAACTGGTTACCTAGGTAAAATTTCTGTACTAGAAAACCTGGCCAGCAAAAGTGGATGGTTAGCACTAAATTTACTTGAGCTAGATAGCTTTGAAAAAGAAGAACACCTAGTATTTACTGGCTTAACCGATGCAGGTGAAGTGCTTGATAAAGATGCTTGCGAGCGCCTTTTTAACCTTAGCGCCAAAGCAAAATTACTTGATGAAAACACCCCTAAGATTTTTACTCAGCAAGTAACTAGGCAATTAGAAGCTGCGCTTAGCAAAGCGCTTGAAGAAAACACCGTTTATTTTAAACGCGAGCAAGAAAAGCTAGAAGCTTGGTCTGAAGATCAGCTACTATCTGCCGAGCAAATTTTAGACAACACCAAGCTAAAGCTGCGTGAAGCCAAACGCCTAGCTCGCCTAGCAGAAAGCATTGAAGAACAAAAATCCGCCCAAGAAGAAATAAAAAAACTAGAACGCCAACAGCGCCGTCAACGCCATGAGTTATTTGATGTAGAAGACGCTATTGAAGATCGCCGCGACCAACTTATTACCGCGCTAGAAAAAAGAATGCATCAACACAGCAGCCATCAAGAACTATTCAAGCTGCGCTTTCATCTTATTTAGGAATCACCATGCCCGTTACAGACAAACTGCGTAATCGTTTATTAAAAAAACTCACCGAACTGTTTCAGCTTAACCAGCCTGATTTAGACTTTGGTTTTTACCGCATCATGCACGCCAAAGCAGCAGAAGTGCAGCAGTTTGTTGACAAAGACTTACTAACGATTGTTAAAGAAGCTTTTGGTGAAAATGATGGCCAGCAAGTGGCTGAAGCGCGGGGTAAATACGAAACGGCTATTCAACAAGCTAAAGACTTTGGAGCGCCTAATCCAGAAGAAACCAAGCCCGTACAAGAAGCCAAAGCCGCTTACGATGCTGCCCGTGAAAGCGGCAGTAATGAAGCGCAAGTCTACGATCATTTATATCGCTTTTTTGAGCGTTATTATGATGATGGTGACTTTGTTTCACGCCGCTACTACACACGTGAAACCGCCAGCAATGCCGCGCCCTATGCTGTTCCCTACAATGGCGAAGAAGTAAAACTTGTCTGGGCTAATATGGACCAGTACTACATTAAATCGACTGAATACTTTAATAACTTCAGTTTTGATTTACGCCAAGTTAAAGACCTAAGTGAATTAGAAGGCTTAAACCTTGGCAATCAAGAAAACTCCCCTCTTAGAGTTCACTTCAAAATAATCGCCGCCAGCGAAGGCGAACACGGCAATATTAAAGAAAGTGATAGCAGCAAGCGACAGTTCTTCCTACATCAAGAACAACCCGTAGCGTTAAATGAACAAAATGAGCTAGTCATTAATTTTGAATACCGGGCAGCAACGGCTAAAGACGCACTGACTAAAGAGCAAGAAACCCAGGTTAAAACAGAATTTGATGCTAAAGGTGCTAATAAAGGTGATTTACCCAACCTATTTATTACCAGCCAAATTATTCATGCCGCTAAAAACCTTGCAGGCTTACCAAGCGACTACCTACCTAGCCTAAGCGCACCCCTGCCCACCGACAAAATAAAGCAGCGCCCTTTACTAGCTAAGTACATAAACCAATACACTGGTCGCAACACCATGGATTATTTTATCCATAAGGACTTGGGCAGTTTTTTACGCCGTGAGCTGGATTTTTATATTAAAAACGAAGTGATGCGCTTAGACGACATTGAAAATGCCGATGCCCCAGCGGTTGAAAGCTACCTCAGTAAAATCAAAGTGCTGCGTCAAATCGCCCATAAGCTGATCGATTTTTTAGCCCAATTGGAAGACTTTCAGAAAAAGCTATGGCTGAAGAAAAAGTTTGTTACCGAAACCAACTACTGCATCACCCTTGATCGCGTACCCGTAGAACTGTATCCAGAAATTTGTACCAACCAAGCTCAGTTAGAAGAGTGGATACAGCTGTTTGCCATTGATGAGATTCAAGGCGACCTTACCACGCCCGCATTTAGCAATCCGTTAACGTTAGAGTTTTTACAAGCCAACCAAAACCTAGTGCTGGATACGCAGTTTTTTAGCGAACAGTTTAAAGCCCAGCTATTGGCGAGTATTGAAGACTTTGATGAGCAATGTGATGGACTGTTGATTCATTCGGAAAATTTTCAGGCGTTGAGCTTGCTGCAAGAGCGATATAGAGAATCTATTGACTGTATTCATATTGACCCGCCGTATAATACGGACACAAGTGGATTCTTATATAAGAACTCTTATAAGCACTCTAGTTGGGCTACTTTCATGAATGATCGAATCACATCGTCGTTGAGTATGCTAAACAAGACTGCTGATTACCTATGTCATATCGATGAAAACGAATATGAAAATTTATTCAAGCTATTTGACAATACAAGTCTATCTAACTCTGGAACTCTAGTTTGGGATAAAAGAAACCCAATGAATGGCGGTAGTGGCTTAGCTACTCAGCATGAGTATGTCACTGTAAGAAGCAACCATAAAAAACCAATCTACCTAAGAAATAAAAACACTCTGGCAATGCTGAGTAAAGCTCAAGACTTAATTAATAGTTATGGCAATGGTTACGTTAATGAAAAAGTCAGGTCTGAATATAGCAAATGGATAAACGCTAACAATGAATTAAGTGGAGGGGAGAAAGCATATAGATATATTGATGATAATGGTTTTATATATCAAAGTGTAAGCCTTCGTGCTCCAGAAAAAAGATTAGACAGTAAGTTTTTTACCCCTCTAATACATCCTGCAACTCAAAAGCCTTGCTCAGTTCCACCTAACGGGTTCTCAAGAACACCTGAGACTTTGCAAAACATGATTGATAAGGGGTTAATTCTCTTTGGTACTGACGAAACAACCCAACCTAGACAAAAGGTGCTATTAACAAAAGAAACAAAAAGACAGATACCCTCTTTAATTCAAGACGGTATGAAAGGAAAATCCTGGACAGATGCTTTAGGCGTAAACTTTCCGTATTGTCACCCAGTGTCTTTATACGAAGATTTAGTTGGTGCCACAACTAATACTGAAAACTCTATCATATTGGATTACTTTTCTGGTTCTGGCACTACTGGCCATGCTGTTATCAATCTTAATCGTGAAGACAGCGGTAATCGAAAATACATCCTCGCTGAAATGGGCAACCACTTTGACACCGTATTAAAACCACGTCTTGCCAAAGTTGCCTATGCTGCGGAATGGAAAAGCGGCAAGCCCGTCGCTCGCAATACTGGCATTTCTCACTGCTTTAAATACATTCGTTTGGAATCCTACGAAGACACGCTTAATAACCTGCGCCTAGCCTCTGACCCTGTGCGCCAGCGTGCCATCGACGGTAATACCCAGCTCAAGCAAGATTACATGCTCAACTACATGCTGGACGTTGAAACCCGCGGCAGTCAGTCTTTGCTCAATATTGATGCCTTTACCGACCCAACTGCCTACCAGCTAAAAATTAAGAAACCTAGCTCAGACGAATACGTTACCTGTAACGTCGATTTAATCGAAACCTTTAACTACTTAATCGGTTTACGTGTTGAACACACGGCAGCACCGCAACGCTTTAACGCCAGCTTTAAACGTGCGCAAGATGCCCATGCACCAGAAGGCCAAACAACTCGCCTAGTGTTAGATGGCCGTATGCAACAAGACGCCAACGGCCCTTGGTGGTTCCGCAAAGTAGAAGGCTGGGTTCCGGCAGACACAGCAAACCCTAATAACGGCCAGCAAGAAAAAGTGCTTATCGTTTGGCGCAAACTCACTGGTGATATAGAACAAGATAATTTAATGCTGGATGAATGGTTCCAAACAAACCGCATCAGTACCCGAGACTTTGAATTTAACACCATCTACGTGAACGGCAGCAACAACCTACCTAACCTAAAACAAGCCGAAGACCGCTGGAAAGTACGCCTAATCGAAGAAGAATTTATGCAGCGCATGTGGGATGTGGAGGGATAAACAATGCAATATATTAAAAAAATAAAGCTAAAAAACTTTAAGAAATTTAAAGAATTCGAATTTGAGTTACATGAAGGCTTGAATACACTAATTGGCGACAATGAGTCAGGTAAAAGTAGTATTCTTCAAGCTATTGAGCTTGTTGCTTCAGGAAGTAGATATAAAGTTGAAAGTTTAGGCTTAGATGCTCTTTTTAATAAAGATGCTGTCAATAGTTTTCTTGAGTTGGACGAAAAGACTTTGGAGCAATTACCTGATCTGCACGCAGAGATTTTTTTGGCTAAAGATGTTCAAGAATTAAATGGAAGGCACAATACTGAAAATGTCGAAACCACAGGGTTACACTTTAGTTGTGTTCCAGATGAAAATTTGACTCATGAAATTATTGAGGCTTTAAAAAATAATTCAAACTCATTTCCTTATGAGTTTTATAGCATCAGTTTTTTTACCTTTTCTGGGGAAGGTTATACAGGTTACCGAAAAGCCTTAAAAACTCTATTGATTGATAACACTAAAATTAATTCTGAACATGCTAATAATGAATATATTAAAAGAGTGTTTGAATCCACAGCAGAGCCAGTTACAAGAGCAAAGCTTAATAACCAGTATAGAGAAGCTAAAGGTGATTTCAAAAGTCAAAATCTAGTCGAACTCAATGCGACAATGGATGACTATATTTTTGATGTGCGCTCTGGTGTAAAGTACAGTTTAGAATCTGACTTGACACTTGCTAAGGATGACGTGCCTTTAGAGCAGAGAGGTAAAGGGCAGCAGTGTTTTATTAAAACAGACTTTGCTTTGTCCAGAAATAAAGATCAAGCAGCTATAGAAGTATTACTTATTGAAGAACCTGAAAACCACCTGAGCTTTGCTAATATGCATAAGCTCATCTCAAGAATTGAAGAAACCGAGAAAGGCCAGAAGATAATTGCAACTCACAATAGCTTAATTAGTACCCGTTTAGATTTACGGCAATCTTTTTTACTTGCAACAGATGATCAACATAAGCCATTGACGTTAGAAGATCTTGATGAAGCTACAGCAAAGTTTTTCATGAAGGCACCTAATCATAATTTTTTAGAATTCGCTTTATCACAAAAAGTAATTCTAGTTGAAGGCGATGCTGAATATATGCTGCTTGAAACGTTTTATAAAAATGTATCTGGCAATACGCATAAAAAAGATGGCGTAACTATTATTTCTGTAGGTGGAACAAGCTTTAAGCGTTATATGGAAGTGGCCAAAATACTTGGAATAAAAACAGCTGTAATTACAGACAATGATAAAAGTCATCAAGAAAATTGTGTGGTTCGATATGGAACTCATACCAACGACTCTATCAAGGCTTTTAGTGACGAAGATAATACAAGGTATACCCTCGAGGTCTGCGTCTATCAGGATAATACAAGTGCATGTTCTGATCTTTTCCAGTCTAAAGATCAGTTACAGTCTAAAGATCAGTTACAGTCGATGTTAAATAACAAGTCAGAGGCTGCATTTAGATTAGTTGAAAATCATGCAGCTAGCTTAATAGCTCCTAGCTATATTAAGGAGGCTATTCGATGGATAAGCGAGTAGTTTTGGCAGTAGCAGGTGCTGGTAAAACCACCTATATTATCAATCAATTAAAGGAAGATAGTAGAGCTTTATTGGTCACTTATACTGACAACAATACCCGCAATCTAAAAAATAAAATTATAAGAAAGTTTGGCTATATACCTGAAAGCATAAAAATTCTTAGCTATTTCACTTTCATCTACTCCTATTGTTTAAAGCCCCTCTATGGGTATGAACTAAAATTAAAAGGAATTAATTTTATTCAGGAAATTCCAAGAAAAATACTGCGTACTAGAAAAAGCTCACGTGAGCACTACATTGATTCGACTCAACGAGTTTATTCCAATCGCATTTCAAAACTACTAATAGAAAAAGAGCTGTTGCAAGATGTTACTGATAGGTTAAGTCGATATTTTGATTCTATTTATATTGACGAGATTCAAGACTTCGCTGCAAATGACTTTAATTTTGTTTGTAAGTTGTCTGACTTTTACGTTAGCTTGCTTTTAGTAGGTGATTTTTTTCAACATACATTTGATACAAGTAGAGATGGTAACACTAGGAAGAGCCTGCATGACAATTTTAAAAAATACTGTAAAGAGTTAGAGAAGGCTAAATATTTAGTAGATAAAAAAACTCTTTCGAAAAGTTATCGCTGCCCACCCGAAATATGTGAGTTTATTTCGGATAACTTAGGTATATATATTGAATCTCATAAAACCACATCTGGAAATATTGAGTTTATAGACAGTGAAGAAGGTGTGGATGCACTATTTAAGAATGACAACATAGTTAAACTTTTTTATCAAAGTAGCAATAAATATCCAGGAAATACAGATAACTGGGGTAATGTTAAAGGTCTTGATGACTTTGAAGATGTTTGTGTTGTACTGAACCCAACTACGTTAAAGGCTTATAAAAGCAATACGTTAAGTAACTTAGCGCCAACGACTAAAAACAGGTTTTATGTGGCGTGTACCCGAACAAAGCAAAATTTGTACTTTATTGACGAAAACAAATTAAAGAAATACAAAGCATGAGTAACGATAGCGAAAAAGTACCTACTAAATGTCAGTTTTTAGTTTATCAAGCAGAAGATGGTGAGTTAGCGCCAGAAGCAACTGTCAAAAAATATTTGACAGTTCGCCAAGAAGGTAGATTAGTATGACCAAAAAAGATGCA
>NZ_JMLW01000035.1 GCF_000686905.1 Marinospirillum insulare DSM 21763 | reverse complement strand
TTTACTTTGCAGACCCTTATGCTTCTTGGCAACGTGGATTGAATGAAAATACAAATGGCTTAATACGTCAATACTGCCCCAAAGGTTCATGCTTTAAGCACTTAGATGATGAGCATTTTGAATTCATTATGCATCGTTTAAATAACCGACCTAGGAAAACACTTGGAATGAAAACACCAAATGAAGTATTGTTTGAAGAATTACAGGCTGTTGCACTAGCAAGTTGAATCCAAGAATTCTAAAACTGCAGGCTGCAATAATAAAAACACTGAATAATAACAGAGCTATTTTTCTCTGCAACAATCTAGGTGGTTTGTGCCTTTAAAACACGCTCTTTGTTGGTTGCTTTCATTTATAAATTTTTATAGTAATTGGTTTGCATTGTTACCTTTATTAAAACGCTATCCTTAAAGTTCTCTCTCTGCGTACTCTAGTGACAGGCTTTATATTCTACCGCAAAAAAATTGTGCACAATCTTCTTGCGGCTAAGCAGAATTTAGGCTAGTCTCTATCTGAAATATAATTGTACGCAATTAAGTTGCTAGCAATAAATCTGTGTTGTCAAAAAAACTAACGAGGTCTAGAAAATGAAAGCACTTTATACAACTTCAGCAACTGCTTTGGCTGGGCGTAATGGTCAGGTAGCTACGGATGACGGTAAACTTTCTTTAGCTTTAAGCTACCCTAAAGAAATGGGTGGTAGCGGTGAAGCAACGAACCCTGAGCAGTTATTTGCTGCGGGTTATTCTGCTTGTTTTTCTAATGCAATTTTACATCTAGCACGTGAACAAAAGCTGGCAATTAAATCAGCACCAACAAAGGCCACCGTAGGTATTTTTCAAAATGAACAAGGTGGCTTTGCGTTAACAGCAAGCTTGGCTGTAGAGTTAGAACTAGATCAAGCGCAAGCCAATGCACTGGTTAAAGCGGCACATCAGGTGTGTCCTTATTCTAATGCGGTTCGCGGCAATATAGATGTTCAATTATTTGTGAACGGTATTGAACTTTAACTACTTGGGTTAATTTAATGAGTCTTCTACAAGCGGTTGATTTTTCTGTTCTTGAGCTGGCAACTATTTCCGATCAAGAAGCCAGCCCTAGCGGTGCTTTAAAGCGTGCACTACTAACGGCCAAGCATGTTGAGCAACTGGGCTTTAAGCGCTTTTGGGTGGCTGAGCATCACAATATGGAAGCCATTGCCAGTTCTGCTACTACGGTTTTAATGGGTTATTTAGCTGCCAATACTGAACGTATTCGCATTGGTTCAGGCGGCATTATGCTACCTAACCATGCACCGCTTGTAGTGGCTGAACAAATTGGCACTTTGGCAACGCTTTACCCTGAACGCATTGATTTAGGTTTGGGTAGAGCGCCAGGCACAGACCAGCTAACTGCAAGGGCTTTGCGTCGTCACTTAGATACGGATGCCAGTAGTTTTCCAGAAGGCGTTGCAGAGTTACAGCGATTGTTAGGCCCAAGGCAAGCAGGTCAGCAAATAATTGCTATGCCTGGTATGAATACTCAAGTGCCTATTTGGTTACTCGGTTCTAGTCTATTTAGTGCGAAATTAGCGGCTGCCAAGGGGTTGCCCTATTCTTTTGCATCCCACTTTGCGCCCCGTTTTATGATGCAAGCCATAGAGCTTTACCGTGCTGAATTCAAACCTTCAGCAACGCTTGCTAAGCCTAGAGTTATGCTAGGTATTCCGCTAGTCGTTGCTGAAACAGATGAGCAGGCTGAGTTTTTAGTCACCACAACCTATCAGCGCATTCTTTCGCTATTTCGTGGTCAAAGTTTGCACCTCTGCCCACCTGTTAAGGATATTCATAAAACTTGGAGCTTGCAGGAACAACAAGGGGTTAGCGACTTTTTAAGTATGGCAATGGTTGGAAGCCCTGCAACGGTTAAAGATAAGCTTGAAACACTGCTTCACCACACTCAGGCTGATGAGTTAATGTTTACTTGTGATCTGTATGATTTTGAAGATAGGTTGCGTAGCTTTGATTTAGTACAACAAATTAAAAATGAAAAATAAAAGCGCTTTTTTTGATAGATTTATCAACAAAACGATTAATAAAGCCTTAGATCGCCACATTTGCATTGGCATCACTGGCCTAAGCCGTAGTGGCAAAACAACTTTAATAACCAGCCTTATTAACCAACTTTGCCATTATGATTCTGCTAAGCTCGCCGGTTTTCC
This sequence comes from Marinospirillum insulare DSM 21763, assembly GCF_000686905.1. Taxonomy (GTDB): domain Bacteria; phylum Pseudomonadota; class Gammaproteobacteria; order Pseudomonadales; family Halomonadaceae; genus Marinospirillum; species Marinospirillum insulare. Next base: position 18,531 of record NZ_JMLW01000035.1, on the reverse strand, counting down.
TCCGATTCAAGCCGATCGCTTGCTTGGAGTTAAGCTGCATTCACTTGATGATTTGCCGATGTTCCCTTATACCGCTGGTTATCAAAAAATTACCGCAACCCAACCAGAATGGCCAGATTCAACTTCAGAAATTAGTGGTTGCCTTATTGAATTGAGGCTTAGAAAATCGCATAAAAGCCTGCTAGGTAAAGATAACTACAGTCTTTTTATAGAGCTACGTGATTACCCAGGTGAATGGCTTTTAGACTTACCGCTTAGGGATATGAATTTTGTTCGTTGGTGCGGTTTATGCAGTGCCCAGTATTTACACTCGCCCAGGTTAGAGTTGTTGGGTTCTTTATTAGATGAATTTAAACAGCTGGACCCTTTTGCGCCGGTTGATACCGAAAAACTTCAGGTATTAAATGAGCAATATAAGCAGTTTCTTAGCCGCTGCAAAAACGATGAAAAAAGCCTAAGCCTTATTCAACCTGGCAGGTTTTTAATTCCCGGCAAGCTTCCTGATCTTGATATTGTTAATTTTATTCCCTTGCTGTCTTGTATAGGTAGGGAAGAAAGTGAGCTAGAATTAGCCAGCGAAAACAGTTATTACAAGGTGTGTAAGCGGCGCTATCAGCGTTACATTACAGAGTTAGTTGAGCCTTTTTACACTAACTTTTTTAGTGGCATAGATAGACAGCTAGTTTTAGTTGATGTGATAAGCGCCCTGCATTCTGGCCCTGTCTACCTAGATGATATGCGTCAAGCCTTAACTAACATTACGCAAAGCTTTACTTATGGTAACCAAAGCCGCTTACGTCAGCTTTTTAGCCCTAAGGTTGATCGCTTGATCTTTGCCGCAACCAAAATAGATTTGGTGTTATCCAAAGAACACGAAGCCGTTAGGCAATTGTTAAGTGCAGTGGTGAGAAGTGCTTACAAACATGCCAGAAGTGATGGCATTAGCCCGATTTGTGAAGCGGTTGCTGCGGTGCGTGCCAGTAATGAAAGCACCCGAATAAATAATGCCTTAGAAATTCTAACGCCTGAAGGTAAGCGTTTAGGTTATGTGCCGCCAGTTATGCCTTCCAAGTTACCCGACGACCAAGATTGGCAAGCTTTACAGGGGTGGATATTGCCAGAGCTATCACCGCCTAGAGGTTTATCCAGCAAAAACAATACCGCGCTCCCGCACATCAGGCTAGACACCCTGCTAAACGAACTCATTGGAGATAAATGCCCATGACCCAGAATAAGCGCAAGGGCGGTTTTACCTTCGATTTAGGTGAAGCGGACAGTTTAAATGGAACAGACGATGACCAGCCAGCTACTGAATCAACACGCCAAAGCAAAACTTTTGTTATTGAAGAGGATGTGCCGGAAAGCGTGCCGGAATCTATTGTTGCTAATGAGCGTTTACCCGAAGTTACCCAGTTTTCACTGTTTAAGTTAGAAGCCTTGCCACTAAAAGGTTTAAAGGTATTTTTCTATTCTGCCCTAGCTTTGGTGGTTGTTTTAAGTGGCTTTGAGTTAGTTCGTGCCTTTAACTACGCCTTATCCATTCATTGGGTTCTTGCCAGTGTTTTTAGTGTTCTATTAGGTTGGGTTGCGCTGTTAGGTTTAAGGCTAGTGTACCGCTATTTAAAAGATACCGAAAATCTTTCTAAGCAAGTTGCTATGCAAGATAAGGCTGAACGCTTGCTGGAAGGTAATGATTTTGGTCAGGCAAAAAGCTTTATTAATGAGTTGCGTGGCTTTTATAAAAACAAGCCGCAAGAAGCGCACTTTGAACGCTCTATTCAAGTAATGCCTGATTACAGCAATGACAAAGAAACCATTAATCACCTAGATGAAATCTTTCTAAAACCGTTAGATAAAGAAGCAACACGGCGAGTTTCTACCTATGCCGTGCAAAGTGGCGTAGGCGTAGCAATCAGCCCTTGGGCTTCTTTAGATATGCTATTAAGCCTTTGGCGATCCATGAAGATGATTGATGATGTGGCGCAGGTTTATGGTGTGCGACCTTCATTGCCTAATCGTTTGCGTTTATTTAGGCGGGTAGTCAACCAGCTGCTTTTTGTGGGTGCAACGGAGCTGATTGCCGAAAATGCTTTAGCCGAATTTGGTTTTCAAGGTATTACCACTTCTTTAAGTGCCCGTGCAGGGCAAGGTATTGGGGCAGGCTTTTATACTGCTAAAATTGGTTTGGCTGCGATGAAAGTTACCCGACCTATTGCTTTTACCTCAGCCAATAAGCCTAAAATGTCATCTTTAACCGGAGAAATGCTTAACAAAGTTAAAAGTATTTTTATAAAGGTGAGTTAGCACCACGCTTAAAAGTTAGTCGGTTAGGTTTGCTAGTAAACGTTCACATGCTGCCTTTAAGCTTATTAGCTCGTCGGCTTCCATCTTAGACAAGCACATCATTTTTTCTGGTATATGCTGTGCTTGTTCTTTTAGCTGCTCCCCAACCTCAGTGACTGAAATAAGCCGAATACGCTCATCTTCTTGGCTGCGGGTTCGGTTAACATAGCCCTTAGTTTCTAAGCGTTTGAGTAGGGGGGTCAGGGTTCCTGAATCGAGGTGAAGCTTTTTTCCTAAGGCTTTAACGTTGATAACCTGTTCTTCCCATAACACCATCATCACTAGGTATTGTAGGTAGGTTAAATCCAGAGCTTTCAGCAAGGGCTGATAACTTCTGCTCATAGCGTTTGATGTGCTGTAGAGTACAAAGCAAAGTTGGTTATCTAAGGTTAGGTAGCCTTCTTTATCTGGATCAATCATTAAAAAAATTTCCATAAGCAATTTAGTTGCACACAATATACTTGCACGCTGATATTAGTTCAACTAGTATCTGTGTCTAGTGGATTGATCTTAAGCTTTAGTTAGTGTTGCTGTCGTTTTAATTGAATAATAAAAACTCTCTAGGAGTTATACTTTGAGAAATAACCAACCCGTCACGCAAAAAGAATATCCAGTACGTCCAGATACCGCAATTATCTCTCATACCGATGCTTTAGGTAACATTGTTTATGTTAACGATGAGTTTGTTGAGTATGCAGGTTTTGAGCGTTCAGAGCTGATCGGTGAGCCACATAACATTATTCGTCACCCAGATATGCCTAGGGAGGCGTTTCGTGACTTTTGGGCAACCTTGAAAAAAGGTCGTGCCTGGCAGGGTATTATTAAAAACCGTCGCGCCAATGGTGATCACTACTGGGTTAAAGCAACCGCTACGCCTTTAAAAAACGGCGGCTACATGAGCGTGCGTTTAAAAGCCACAGAGCAAGAGATAAAAGATGCAACGGCTCTTTATGCGCGTATGCGAGAAGGTAGTAGCGATAGGTTGGCAGGTGGTTATCATTTATCTGGTTTATATTCACGCATTTCACATTTCTACCAAAGCATAAATATCATTCCAACTACCTTAATTCCTATGGTTCTTGGTTTTTTAATAACGCTTGGAGCCCTAGGTTATACACACTTACAGATCGATGACCCCAGCATTCATAAGCTAATGCTACCAATGGCGGTCACTATTTTGGGTGCTTGTAGCATGGTTTTTATTTGGCTTTATTTAATCATGCGTAGACAAACTAGACGGCTGAATTATTTAAAAAGTGTGGCAATGGAGATAGGTTCAGGCAACTTAGTTGGCCCTGCACCCATGGGCAAAGAAGATGAAATAGGTGGTGTGTTTAATGCGGTTCAAATTATGCGTAACCACCTGTTAGAAATTGCCTTTCAGATGACGCAATCAACCAAGTCTTTAGATCATGCAGCCGAAGAAATGCTAGCAGCCAGTAAGGCAACGTCTGATGGTGCAGCTTCTCAGTCTAGATCTTCTACTAATATGGCAGCGGCGCTAGAAGAATTAAGTGCATCGGTTGAACAAATTGGTGAAAGTGCTACGGCTGCACATGCGGCTTCTAACCAAGCGGGTGAAGTTGCGCGTTTAGGTGCTGAAGCGGTTTATGCAAGCTCACAAGAAATTAGTGCCATTGCTGGTACGGTTAATAATTCAGCCACCAAAGTTAAAGAGTTAGAAGAACTGTCGGGCAATATAGGTAAAATTGTTTCTACCATTCGCGAGATAGCTGACCAAACCAACCTATTAGCTTTAAATGCTGCCATTGAAGCAGCTAGGGCTGGTGAGCATGGTCGCGGGTTTGCTGTGGTTGCCGATGAAGTGCGCAGTTTAGCAGAGCGTACGGCTACTTCTACTGTAGAAATATCCGACATGGTTGCGCAAATACAAAATCGTACTGAAGAAGCCGTGGTAGAAATGCAAGCTAGCGTGCAGCAGGTAAGTGAAGGTGTTAGTAAAGCAGAGCGTGCAGGCCAGTCGGTTGCAGAAATAGAAGGTGAAACCAGTAAAGTAGTACAATCTACGCAAGATATTCAGGGCATTTTGCAAGAGCAAGCCTTGGCTGCTCGAGAGGTTGCTGAAACCATTGAAGGTATAGCTCGCTTAGCTGATGAAAATGCTTCACAAGCTAGTCAAACACTGGTTGCTAGCCAAGAAATTCAAAGTACAACCAAGGTGCTCGATGAGCTGTGTAAGCAATTTAAAGTTTGCACTAACGAGTAGTTAATTCAACTCTAGAGGTGAGGAGGGTTCCCCCTCCTCCTCGGAACAGCTAAACAAATGAGCTGGGTGAAATTAACCCAGTTTTCTAAGGGTTAGAATTTGTTCACTGCGTCCAAATGGTCCCTGTTCGTCATGCAAAATAGCACTGGTTAGGCCTATGCCATCTTCACCATACTGTTGTACGGTTTCTAAACCTAACCACTGGCCGCTAGGGTAGCGGTGTAGATGAATTTGTAAGTCTAGGTTTGGAAAAGCCCAAGTGATATTGCTGCCTTGGCGGGGTGCAGTGCCATTAGCAGTATCAACCATGCCAATTAAATGAACAAAGTCGCTAGTAGTAAAGTTTTCGACCATTTCAAGTGAGTTATTAAGCCAAACAATGCCTTTGCCATCTCGGTGGTTTTCAGCAATTTTGGCTTCTAAACTTTTAATGTATCCACCTGGCCAGTGGGAAATGCCTTGCCAGGCTGGCAGTGTATCTGGGTGATGAACAGCTGGGTCTTCTAAAGCGGCCACTGCACTACTATTTTGCGTCGCCATTCTCCAGGCTCTAGCAACTATGCAGGTTTTACCTTGCGCTTGCATTTCAGATTCAATTAATTCTATTGTTCTGCCTGGGCGAATTACCCGGGTGGTAATAGAAAATTCACCTGCTGGAATTAACCCAAAAATATCGAAGCTGATGCGGCCAATACGCATGTCATCACGGGGCTGAAAGTTTTCCATCTCTCTTGCCATTACACCGCTGGCTGGCGCCATGTGTTGTTCGTGTGTATTCCAAGCACCCTGTGCATGATCGGTAGACTTGTAGAAAGTGGTAACACTGCCATCGTCTGCTGTTTGGGTGTTAATCAACTGGTAATAAGCATTCATCTTGTAGCGTTTCTCTTATAAGTATTAAAGATTAAGGTCTAGCTGGGGCCTCAGGCTTGTATCGCCTTTTAAAGCACAAAAATCTTGTTGCTGACCATCGGCATAGGTTACTAGTACATTAAAGCCCATGCCAGCGGGGTGATTTAAAAAAAGTGTGCGGCTTTCTTGGGGTGCTAAACGAAAAGTTTGAATGGATGATTGTCCGTCTGAGCTTCCAAAGTCTAGCTTAATAGATGTTATTTGTTGTTGGCTGCTATTAGTAAAGTTAACTGCCAAGCCTTCTTCAGCGGCGAACCAGCGGCCAAGTAGAAAGCCAATACCTAAAATAATAAGAATTTTTAACCATAAAGGGGCTTTGTTAAGGAATGAATCAGTAGGTTCTTGCTGGGTTTTATGGTTGCTCATGATTTTTAATTAGGCCTATTTTTAAAAGGTAGGTGTTGGCTGGCTTGTTTAGCATATTGCTCTACTTGGGTTGCTTCTTCTTTAACAAAATTGCTAATGGCAGAATTAAAAGCTGCCTCGGCTAGCCAATGGTTAGAGCGAGTAAATAGAGGTTTAAAGCCTCGGCTAATTTTATGTTCACCTTGGGTGCCTGGATCAAAGTGGGTTAAGCCTTTTTCTAAGCAGTATTCAATGCCCTGATAATAACAGGCCTCAAAGTGTAGGCTGTCTGCATCTACCTTACTACCCCAGTAACGTCCGTAAAGGCTCTGGTTATCGTAAAAGAATAAAGCTGCAGCAACTGGCTGTTGGCTAGCTTCTTGTTTAGCTTCAACCAGTAAAAGGTGTTCTGGCATTGTTGTTAACAGCTGCTCAAAAAAGCCTTTACTTAAATAAGCTTGCCGCCCACGCCTTAAATAGGTGATTTGATAACACTCATAAAAGTGCTCAATTTGTGCAGGGGTAATTTGTGTACCTTCTATTCTTTCTAAACTTAGGCCTTGCTCGCTCACTTTACGTCTTTCTTGCCTAACATTTTTACGTTTTTTGGAACTAAAGCTACTTAAAAACTCATCAAAGGTTTGCCAGTTTTCAGTATTAAACCAATGAAATTGACAGCCTAAACGAGCGTGTAGCTTTTGATTAGCAAAAAGTTGCTGTTCATCTTGTGGCGTAAAAAGTAGATGCCAGCTAGAAGCACCAAGGCGTTGTGCCTCTGTTTTAATGGCATCAACTATTAGGGGAATTAAGTCAGCTTTTGCGTAGTTAGGGTGAAGCAATAAACGCTGCCCTTGGCTGGGTGTATAAGGAATAGCGCTAACCAGCTTGGGGTAGTAGGCCAAGCCATAGCGTTGATACGCATCGGCCCAAGACCAATCAAACACATACTCACCATAAGAGTGGCTTTTTATGTATAAAGGCATAAAACCTATAAGTTGCTGGTTGTTTTCAATAATTAAATGATGGGGCTGCCAACCGCTTTGTCGACTTGCTGCGCCTGAGTCTTCTAGGGCTTGTAAAAAGCGCTGACTAATAAAAGGGTTGTTATGAGGGTTATCGAGTTGTTGCCATTCTAGATTATTTAAGTGGCTGATTTGGTCGATAAAACGAATTTGCATGGTTGGTTTTATACCTATTTAACTGGACAAGCTTTAATCTACTTCTACCCCTTAGTGGAGTTCGTATAGAGGATAGCTTACCACTAGCTCTCTTGCATCTAGCTAGGATCAATGTAAAATTCTCTGGTTTTATATACATAAAATTATGTATAGGCGCACCTTCCCCCCAGATTCATCAGTGGTCTTACTGTGAAGTCATCTTATTAGTTTACGCTTGGCATTTAGCTGCTAGTGGTTACTGATGAATAAAGTATCAATTTTGTGCCAGTGCTGCCTTGTAACTGAGTTAATAAAGGGTCGTTATGCTTGAAAATATAAAACTTGAATGGTTCTCTAATATACGCGGTGACCTACTTGCAGGTACTGTGGTTGCCTTGGCTTTAATACCTGAAGCCATTGCCTTTTCTATTATTGCAGGTGTAGACCCTAAAGTAGGCTTATATGCCTCTTTTTGTATTGCGGTTATTATTGCTTTTGTGGGCGGTCGCCCAGGTATGATTTCAGCCGCCACCGGTGCTATGGCTTTGCTAATGGTTACCTTGGTTAAAGAGCATGGGCTGGAATACCTTTTGGCAGCCACGCTTTTAACTGGGGTTATTCAAATTTTAGCAGGCTATATTAAGCTGGGTAGCCTAATGCGCTTTGTTTCCCAATCAGTGGTCACAGGTTTTGTGAATGCCCTAGCCATACTTATATTTATGGCGCAGTTGCCAGAGCTTATCAATGTAACCTGGCACGTTTATGCTATGACGCTTGCAGGCTTAGGCATTATTTATCTTTTTCCTTACTTGCCTGTGATAGGTAAAAGTGTGCCATCGCCTTTGGTATGTATTGTTTCTTTAACCGCTTTGGCAATGTTTCTTGGGTTGGATATACGCACGGTAGGCGATATGGGTGAACTACCCGATACGCTACCTGTGTTTTTGTGGCCAAATGTGCCGCTCAACCTAGACACCCTAATGATTATTCTGCCCTACTCGGTAGGTTTGGCGATTGTTGGTTTGCTTGAATCGATGATGACTGCAACCATAGTTGATGAGTTAACTGATACGTCTAGTGATAAAAACCGTGAGTGTAAAGGTCAGGGTATTGCCAATATAGGTGCTGGTTTAATGGGTGGTATGGCTGGTTGTGCAATGATAGGGCAGTCGGTTATTAATGTTAAATCGGGTGGCCGTGGTCGATTATCTACCTTTACAGCCGGTGCTTTGCTTTTAGTTTTAATTGTTTTCTTAGGCGATTGGTTAAAACAAATTCCTATGGCTGCTTTGGTTGCGGTTATGATCATGGTGTCTATTGGTACCTTCTCTTGGACTTCGATTCTTAATTTAAAAAAGCACCCTATTTCGACCAATATTGTAATGATTGCAACCGTGTTGGTGGTGGTGGCAACCCATAACTTGGCCCTTGGGGTTTTGGTGGGTGTGCTTTTATCTGCACTCTTCTTTGCTAACAAAATTGGCCGTATTATGTATGTTAAGTCTAAGCTGACAGAAGAAAGTACCCGTGTTTACCAAGTGGTTGGCCAGGTGTTTTTTGCTTCTTCTGAGCAGTTTATTCAGTCTTTTGATTTTAAAGAAGTCGTAGATAAAGTAGTGATCGATCTTAGCCAAGCCCACTTTTGGGATATTACGGCTGTTGCTACACTCGATAAGGTGGTTATTAAATTCAAGCGTGATGGTGCAGAAGTAGAAGTTGTCGGTATGAGTGAAGCCACTGAAACTATTGTAGATAAGTTTGGTGTGCACACTGACCCTAACGAAGTTGAAAAGCTAATGGCTGGCCATTAAGGAGATTAAAATGAACAAAATAATTACTTGTATTGATGGCTCAGCACTGTCTGATGATGTTTGTCATGCAGGTGTCTGGGCAGCCAATAAGCTAGACAAAACCCTACTACTTCTTAATGCAATAGAAAAAGCAGCTAGTCCATCTACCAAAAATTTAAGTGGTGCAATCGGCTTAGGTGCTCGTACGGCTTTGTTATTAGAAATGGCTTCATTAGATGAGCAGCGAAGTAAAGTTGCCCTAACCCTAGGTAAAGAAATTTTAGAAGAAGCTAAAGACTTAGCAGCAAGCAAAGGTTGTCAGTCCATAGAAAAAACACTAAGGCATAGCGGTATAGTTGAAGCCATTCGTGATTTAGAAGCCGATGCACGTCTTGTGGTTATTGGTCGTTTAGGGGAAGGTAATGAGCAAAGCTTTAAAATGCTTGGTTCGCATATCGAGCAGGTGATTCGCCAAGTACATACCCCGGTACTAATTGTTAATAAAGATTTTGTAGAGCCTAAAAGTTTTATGCTTGCCTATGATGGTCGAGAAACTGCCGATAAAGCCGTTCAGCGTATTCTAGAAGGTGGTCTGCTAGATAACTTAACCTGCCATTTGGTAACGGTTAAAAACAAACAGCCCAAATTACAAGAAAAATTTGAGCAAACTAAAGCCTTGTTAATTGAAAAGGGCTTTGAAGTAAAAGCTAGCTTTTTGGAAGGCAATATTTTTAACGCTTTAGAAGCCTATAAACAAAAAGAAGCAGTGGATCTTTTAGTGATGGGTGCTTTTTCTCACTCTAAATTAGCAACGGTGTTTTTGGGTAGTAACACTTTAAAAATGGTAGAGACAACTCAGTTGCCACTTTTAATCCTTCACTAAAAGCATTGAATAAAGAAGTATAAGCCAGCATTAATCTAGGTTAGTGCTGGCTTTTTTATCTATTGCTAGTTGCAGTCTGATGTTATTTAGAAGAAACTCGATAAGAGTTAAATTCACACAAGGAACCTTCATGTGTTTTCTTCATTAACCTTTCAAAAACGTCTGCTCGCCAGTGTGATTTTATCGGGTAGCGTGTTTCTATTTTTAGCTTTGCTTTACACCTATGATTATCGTAGCAAGCTAACAGAAAAAATTATGCAAGAACAAAGCGATGTTCTGCAAGTTGTACTTAGGGAGCGCATTAAAGCTAAAGAAAACTTTGGTTTGGGCTTAGCCGTTATGCTGGCTAACAACCCTTTAATTGGTGATTACCTAGTTAATGACCAGCGTACCAAAGCGTTAAATTATGTTAATAGCGTGACTAAAAACTATGCTGAAACCACTAACTACCGTGGTTTAAAAATTCAAATTCATACAGCCGATGGGCACTCTTGGTTAAGAAACTGGACCCTGAAAAGTACGGTGATAATTTATTATTTCGCCCTAGTATCAAGCAAATGATCCAAACGCGTAAGCCTTTTGCAACCTCAACAGAAATAGGTTTAGTCGGCTTTAGCATAAGGGGCCTAGCACCCATTTATATTGAAGGTGAGTACGTTGGTAGCCTTGAAGTGTTACAGGGTGTTGGTAGTGTTAGTCGAGATTTTGAAGCCGACCAGCATGCCTACATTATGTTGTTAAATAAAGACCTAGCTAAGCAAGCTCCTGTACTGGCTAAAAATATGCCTATTGCTGACTACCTGCTACCTAATGACCGTTGGTTTAATCCACGAGCTGTAAACTTTGCAAAATCTCTTAACCTAAATGAACTAGAGCTTTCCAGTGGCGCATTTAATATTCAGCTAACCGATGAGTGGTTTGTAACCCAAGCACCTGTAGTTAACTCTGCTAATGAATTAATAGGTGTGCATATTATGGGCATGCCAGCAGCCATTATTGCTGAACAGGTTAAAGCAGCTTCAAGTGCTGCCTGGATGTTTATGCTAATGATGGCGCTGTTAATTTTAGGTATGGGTGGCATAGTCACTTGGCAGGTTCAGCGCGGCATAGTGAACCCTATTCTTAGTTTTCAACAACAGCTAGGCGTTATTACTAAAACCTTAGATGTTAGTCAGCGATTAACCACCTTAGATAGAGGCAGTTTAGGCGAGCTTGCCCTACAAACCAATCACTTGCTGGCTCAGTTAGAAGTAACTATTAAGGGTGTGCATACTAGCTCAGATAAAATTAGTGCCAAAGCACAAAGCCTAGCTACTTCTGCTGGGCTAGTTACATCAGCCGAAGGCTTGGCTAATAAAATGGATCAGTCGATGGTGATGGCAGTAGAACAAATGTCATCATCGGTAGCTGAGATTACTTCTACCATGGAAGAATTGTCTGCTTCATCAACTGAAATAGCCGACTACTCTCATGGCGTGGTAGATGTTGCTAACCTAACCTTAGAGAGCAGTAAAAAAGGTGCGGATGCCATGCATAACCTGCATGCCAATATGACAGATATTCACCAAGACAGCACCGCCAGCTTGGAAGAAATGTTGCAGTTAGGCAACCAGTCTAAGGCAATTAGTAAGGTTATGGACTTAATCAATGATTTGGCTGATCAAACCAAACTAATCGCTTTTAATGCAGCGTTAGAGGCATCAAGTGCAGGGGAGTCAGGTAAGCGGTTTTCAGTTGTTGCTAGCGAAATACGTCACCTAGCAGATAGAGTGACTGAGTCTACTTATGAAATTGAAGAACGCATTGAAGATATACAAGATTCAATTAACCGCTTGGTGATCACCTCTGAGAAGGGGGCGACCTTAATTCAAAAAGGTATTCAAAACAGCTCAGAAACCAAAAATGAGCTGAATACTTTAGTAGAGGCTGCTAGCAAAACGAGCAATGCTGCCAAACAAATTTCTTTGTCTACTCAACAGCAAAAAGCCGCAAGTAAACAAGTGGTTTTAGCATTACATGATATTACTAGCAGTAGTAAATTTAATGCTCAGTCGATAAGAGAAATTAGTGACATTAGCCAAGATATGCTGGAAGTATCCGAGCACCTACAAGCTTTAGTGAATGAGTTCCATATAAAAAAGATTGAGCAAGCCAGTGGTTAGCTTCACAAAATAGGGCCTAGAGTAGCAACGACGTTATTACTGATTCTTCGATAAAATGGCCAGTTCAGCACTTCAGGCAGCTTAACTTCATCTGAGCCTTCAATGTAGGTGAATTGACGCTCATTAATGGCTTGGGTGAGCTGCCTGTCTTGCAGTAGCAGATTGTTTTCGTAGTTAAGGTCAAAGCTGCGTAAGTCTAGGTTAGAAGAACCGATTAAGCTGACTTTACCGTCAACCGTAAGTATTTTTGAATGCAGCAAGCCTTTCCTGTGCTCAAAAATGGTGCAGCCAGCATCTAGTAGGCGACGGTAATAACTATGGCTAGCTGCCGCTACTATCCAACTGTCATTTTTCTTAGGAAAAATCAGTGTAACCTTCACTCCACGGTGTGCAGCAGTACACAAGGCTTCTAAAACGGTAGTGTCAGGTACAAAGTAGGGTGTAGTCAGTAGAATTGACTCTTGGGCGCAAGCAAATAAATTAGAGAAGAGTTGTGGGGCTGCACCTGTACGTTCTGTTGGCCCAAAGCCCATAACCTGTGCGGGAAATCCCTTCTCAAATACTTCTGTTGCTAGGTGAATCGAATTGAAAGCTTCACCTGTTGCTTGCATCCAATCACTAGCAAAAAGTAACTGGTTTTGAGCAACCACTGGCCCTTTAAAGCGCAGCATTATATCTATCCAAGGCGCATATTTTTTCTTAACTAAAAATTCAGGGTCGGCTGAGTTGCTGCTACCACAATAAGTAATACGTGAATCTATCACGGTTATTTTTCTATGGTTGCGTAAATCTATGCGACTGGTAATTAAAGTGTAAATAATATTATTGATAGGTAGGGCTACAGCAAGGTGAACCCCTGCTTCTTTCATGCGCTGCCATAAAACTGACTTTATTAGGTGTCGAGAACCTAGCCCATCGGCCAGCACCCGGCAAGTAACGCCTCTTTGGGCTGCGCGCATTAAAGCTTCTGCCAAGGCCGTGCCAGTTATATCTGTTAACCAAATGTAATAAAGAACATGCACCTGGTCGGTAGCAGCGTCTATATCAGCAATCATACGAGTCAAGGTGGTTTCGCTGTCTGGCATAAGCTCCGCAATGTTTCCATCTAAGGGATGAAAGCCATTGATGGAACCGCCATATAAAAAAGCTGGTTGGTAAACTTGCTCAATACACTGGTAACAATAGTCACTTTTACCCATAAAGCTTGAAGCTTGAGCGTTGATTTCACCAAAAATTTCATCGTGTCTTTTAGTAGCATGGTTGCCTAAATCTATTTCCCCAAATAGAAAGTAAAAAAGGCTACCAACGTAAGGCAAGGCATTTAAAACAATAAACCAAGCCAAGCGACCGGGCGGAGAAAGGTCATCTCTTAGGAGTATTCTAAGCGTAAAAACAAGCACTAAAAGTGCATGTAAAATTATAATGATGGACATTAAGTTATCTCTAATCGTACAAAAGCTAAAGCTAATTGCAGCCTGTAAAAGCGGTTGTCAGTGTAAGATTGTCAGTCAATAAGGTAAATAAGGAATTAATTTAGTGGTAACCCCTTTACTAGTCTACCAGCAAGCCCTGACCAAAGGGTTTAAAGAAGATGCAGCTCAATATTTGGCAGTACAAAATTTAGAGCGCTGTTTTCAAACTATCCACTCAGCCGATTCATCAACACCGCCACCTAAGGGTATCTACCTTTGGGGGCCAGTTGGCCGGGGTAAAACCTGGCTGATGGATAGTTTTTATCACAGTTTAAAAGTGCCTGCTAAACGCTTGCACTTTCATCACTTTATGCGCTGGCTACATAAGCGGTTATTTCAGCTGACAGGTCAAGAAGATCCCTTAGCATTAATTGCGCAAGAGCTAGCCAGCGAAGTGAGTGTTCTATGCTTTGATGAACTGTATATTAGCGATATTGGTGACGTCATGTTGTTGAGTCGCTTAATACAAATACTTTTTGCAGAGGGTTTGGTTTTAGTGGTTACCTCTAACCAGCCACCCCAGCAGCTTTATGATAAAGGCTTTAATCGAGAGCAGCTTCTGCCTGCTATTAGCGCGATAGAACAAAACATGCATATTTTGAGTGTCGATGGTGGAACAGACCACCGTTTGCACCCAGGTGCAAGCCAGCAGCGTTACTGGGTGAATGCACCTCAAGCCTTAGCTGAGGTTTTTGCTGAACTAACCGATAAAGAGCCAGTAAAACAAATAGTTAGCGAACCTTTGCCCTTGGGTGGCCGCCACCTAAAATTGGCTTTGCGTAGCCAGCGAGTGTTATGGTGTAACTACCAAGACCTTTGTGAGCAAGCTTTTGCCCCCGTCGATTTTATTGAACTTTGCGATAGTTTTACGCACATCTTATTAGGCCAGGTGCCAAAGTTAACCGGTGCAGGAAAGCAAAAAGATATAGCGCGAGGTACAGAAGATGCAGCTAAACTGGTTGAAGCTGGCGATAGAGAACTACCTCAGCTCACGCATCAAGATGACGGTGTAAGGCGTTTTATTGCATTAGTAGACGAGTGCTATGACCGAGGCGTACCTCTGTACCTAGAAGCAGCCGTAGCGTTAAATGAACTGTATCCTGAGGGTGCGCTGGCTTTTCCATTTCGTCGTGCATTAAGTCGTTTGCAAGAAATGCAATTAGAGCGTTTTGCACAAAAAATATAATCCTTTTACTATTTAGGTGTACTCCTTGTATAGAGACCTAGCGTTTGATCCTTATGATGATTCACTCGACGAGTCTGAACTGGGTGACTATGACTTTGACGACTATAGCCTGTCCGACCCTGATTTTAGAGATTTAGACTTTGATGACTACTCTCTTGATGAGCCTGATGTATTCCTAGATGTGCCCTTTGTTCCTACAGACGAAAAAGTAGTGCAAGCCATGTTAGACCTAGCTGAAGTCACCAGTAAAGATCTGCTTTACGACTTAGGTTGTGGTGATGGGCGCATAGTAGTGGCTGCCGCGCTAGACAGAAACGCTCGCGGTATAGGTATTGATATGGACCCTATGCGGGTTGCAGAAGCAATGGAATATGCGGGTAATACTGGTGTTGAATTTATGGTCGACTTTTTTGAAGATGATTTACTAGAAGCCGATTTTAGTCAGGCCACAGTAGTGACCCTATATTTATTAGATTTAGTTAATGTTGAGCTAAGACCTAGGCTGTTAAATGAGCTGCGACCTGGCACACGAATCGTTTCACATGCATTTGATATGGCAGACTGGCGACCTGATGAAAGAAAAAGTTTTAGCGGCATTAACCTGTTTAAATGGATAGTACCAGCACAAGTTGCTGGCGCATGGCAATGGCAAGCCAGCGATGGAGATACTTATAAAGTAGAGCTAGAACAAAAGTTTCAAAGAATTAAAGGCAAGGCTTGGGTGAATGGAAAAAAAGCCCAGCTTAATAATGCGCTACTCAGTGGCGACTTATTGGAATTACTCGTGCAGAAAGACGCAGAAAACAGCCCCATTAGTTTTATAATGCGGTGTGAAGAAAATCAGCTAGTAGCTGCCGATGGCGATTTTCAAGCAACACCTGCTGTTAAAATAAAAGACACAATTTAGAAATAATAAAAAGAGGCAGACTTTGCCTCTTTTATAACTGTTACCTTGTTAGCTTTCTTATTCCTCCTGTAAGTTTCTCAGTGCCTGTTGTAATCCTATTTAGCTCATCCTTTTCAAAATACTGCTCTCAAGCATAGCTTTTGCCTTTGTACCAAAGGTTTAGCTAACTTACTTATGTGGCGAAGACACAGTTCAGCTGCGCTTTGGCGATAAGCTAACGACAACTGATTTCAGTAAGTTAGAAAATATCGAAACTATTGATATGGCGGGTTATAACTCGGGTGAAAATACGATTACTGGCTTAAGAATAGAGGATGTTCTCTCTATGACTGATGATAGAAATGTCTTGGAAATTCTAGGTGATAGTGAAGATAAAGTTACTTTAGATGCAGGCTGGACTGCTACAGGTAACACAGCAGATGGCTACGTTACTTACATTCAAGATGGCGCAACCTTGAAGATTCAAGAAGGCATCATCATTGACTAAACCAACTAGCTAAGTTGCTCAAACCTAACCCCGCCTTTGCTTAGCATTAGTGGGGTTTTTTTATGATTGCTTGTCAGCAAGGTTTAATAATCTTTTTGAATTAAATGGCAAACTTCAGCCAGCTTTAAACGTAATTCCAATAGGTCGATAGGCTTGCTTAGTTGAGCACAAAACCTTTCTGAATCTTCATCTACTGCTTCTTGGCGGTCGCAGCTTTGGGTTCCGGTCAGTAAAATCACTGGAATCTTAGGCCATTTCTTGCGTGCCACTTCAAGCACGGCTCTACCAGAAGCCTTGGGTAGCTGATAATCAGTAATAATAACCGCGGGCTGGCTTGGGTTTTGGTTAAGCGCTTCTTCAACAGCTTCTGCACTGGCTAAAAGCTTGTTTTTAAAACCCATTTCCTGTAGCTGTATGTCTAGTAATTCACGAATTTGTAAGGAGTCATCTATTACCCAAGCTGTTTGCCCCTGGGCATTAAAAGCAGGTAATAAATCGTGTACAGCAGGTAATACAGGTGTGACTTGTTGTTCATCGCCGGCAACACAAGGAAGGCTAAAGTTTGCCTGAGTTCCTTTGCCTAGTTGACTGGTGAATTGCAGCTCACCACCTAGTTTTTCGGTTAATTCAAAGCAAATAGCTAACCCCAAGCCAGAGCCCGGGCTGGATTCAGATGCACGATAAAAAGGTGTGTAGATTTTTTCAAGCTGTTGAGGTTTCATACCCGACCCCGTATCGCTCACTTGGAAGCTAAGCCATCTTTTGCCATCTTGCTGATAACTAGCGGCAATAGTTAAAGAAATATTGCCTTGCTGCGTATATTTAGCGGCATTATCTAACAAGTTAAGCAAAACCCTTTGCAGCTGAGTGCTGTTGCAACGAATAACGGTTGGTATTTCAGTTTCTATAGTTAGCTGGAAACGGTTGCCTTGTTTATTGGCCAAGAGGTGAGCTTGGTTAACTAGGTTATCGATAAAAGCGATTAAATAAATATCATGCAACTCATTTTCTTGGGTGGTAATGTCTTTAGTGTAATCCACTAAACCATCGATCATGTCCTTCATATAGAGAGCTCTATCTTGAATGACTTGGTTAGCTTTTTGGCTAGTGACGGCCTCGACTGCTTGCAGTTGGGCATAGCCAAGAATTGCGGTTAAGGGCGCTCTTAAATCATGCGTGATTTGCCCTAAAAAGTTCACCTTGGCGGTGTTGGCTTTGTGGGCAGACTCCAGCGCTGTATTTAAGTCTTGAGTGCGGTCTTGTACGGCTTTTTCTAGGGTTTCTAGGTAGTCTAGTTGGTGTTTTTTTAGAGCCTCTTCAGCCGCTTTAAATTGGATTTTTTGTTGCCAGCTATAGGTCAAAATTAAGGCTAAGGCGATGATGATTTCTATATAAATCCGCAGAGCAGCAAAAGAGGTGGTGTAATAAATATTGAAGGTATAGCCCAATAATAAAAAAGACGAGAAAGCCCAATAAGCAAAGAGTAATAAAAGCAAAATCATTTGTTTAGGGTGTCTTATACGCAAGGCGGGTAGCAGCATAAACAACCAGCTAAAGGCATAACAGCTAGTTATTAAAATACCTAAGTTACGACTAGCATTACCATCGACTAAAAAGGTTACACCTATCATTAAAACAGCAGGTAAGGCAGTAACTATTAGAAAGATACGCCAATGGCGATAGGTGTGCAGCCCTAGTAAAAATACTGAAGTGGTTAAAAAAAGCTGTTCAGTTAATATCCAAGTAGAAACTCTTAAATTTAGGGAATAATCCCCTAAAAAAGTCAGTAGATAATTGCTAAAGAAACCATCTTTTTCTGTTTCAAATACAAAAGCAACTAACAACCAGATACCAGTAATAAGTAAGCCAGCATTAAGCTGAAAAACTAGAACAATTAACAAGGTAACTATGGCAGCAAAAATAGTAGCCTGAAATATTCTGCTGCCACTAATCGAGTTTGTATAAGCCACTGGCTCCCAGTTTTTAATACTTAAAAAAGGTAGACTATCACTACGAATTTTTATAAATAACAGCTGTGTTTCACCAGCATTTAGCCGAATTGGTATAATGGCTTTTCCATTACTAATAGTGCGATCTTGAATAGGGACAACCAGCCCTGTGGCTTCATGCCAAAGCAGTTGCTTAGTATTAGGGTTAAGAAAATAAGCATCCACTTGGTTTAATCGCCAAGGTTCAATTGCTAACCAGCGAATAAGCGCTTGGTTACTACTGTTATGCAGGGTTGTTTTTAGCCAAAAGTTAGTATGTGCTCTTGGTGCATTTAGTAAGCTTTTATTTTTATGAGACCATTTATTAGAACCTTGGATTCAACTTGCTAGTGCAACAGCCTGTAATTCTTCAAACAATACTTCATTTGGTGTTTTCATTCCAAGTGTTTTCCTAGGTCGGTTATTTAAACGATGCATAATGAATTCAAAATGCTCATCATCTAAGTGCTTAAAGCATGAACCTTTGGGGCAGTATTGACGTATTAAGCCATTTGTATTTTCATTCAATCCACGTTGCCAAGAAGCATAAGGGTCTGCAAAGTAAAAGTCACAATTCAGTGCTTTTGCAATGGCTTGATGCTCAGCAAACTCTTTACCATTATCTGCCGTTAGAGTATGTACTAAACCAACAGAAGCAAAGGGTGTTAACAA
>NZ_JMLW01000034.1 GCF_000686905.1 Marinospirillum insulare DSM 21763 | reverse complement strand
TTAAGAATGCGATTATCGAGTTGTTAACACCCTTTGCTTCTGTTGGTTTAGTACATACTCTAACGGCAGATAATGGTAAAGAGTTTGCTGAGCATCAAGCCATTGCAAAAGCACTGAATTGTGACTTTTACTTTGCAGACCCTTATGCTTCTTGGCAACGTGGATTGAATGAAAATACAAATGGCTTAATACGTCAATACTGCCCCAAAGGTTCATGCTTTAAGCACTTAGATGATGAGCATTTTGAATTCATTATGCATCGTTTAAATAACCGACCTAGGAAAACACTTGGAATGAAAACACCAAATGAAGTATTGTTTGAAGAATTACAGGCTGTTGCACTAGCAAGTTGAATCCAAGTCATAAAAGCAGTGTAGTCTACTTCATAACCAACGACACGCCCAAAGACAGGCTGATCAATCTGAGTAGTCATATTTATCTAAACCTGCAACAGATTACGGAATTATCGCTCTATACCCTGAAGTCTGATTCAGAAAAACTAAGCCTAGATGGAAAAAAAGTAAAGCTACCCGCTGAAACCACAGTGATTCACTTTACTATGTCACCGACTTTTTCTTCTTACCCAGACTCCAAGCACCCAGAGCGTCGCCTGCACGAAAGACGCTTTTACACCTTCTATTACCTACCTGAAAGCATCCAAGAATACCTTGCACTGCTACAGGAGTTGAACGGCATTATTCTTAACAATGATTAATTAGCCCCAAGCATCACTAGCACCTGCTTAACGCGGGCAGCTTGCTTGGTCGCTTAGCTCAATACAAATACTGTAAAACTCACTAGTGCTGCCGCCCACATAGCGGCGAGCAGCATTAGCATTTTGTGCAGCCAACTTAGCTTCACTACCTAGGGTTGTCCATCGACCCAAGTGTAAAGCTACCTCACCTTCAAACTGCCGCCCAGCAAAATGAGTCCTTCCTCTAGCGTTGGTATTGCCTTGTTTAGCTTGCTGGCTAGTTAAATTAACAATTAGTTGGTCACCTAGTGGCTTAACACTCACCCAAACGCCGCTTGCCAACCACTCATAGCCGGTTTGACGCTGCTGCCCCACCATCGTTTCTACTGGAATCCAGAACCCACGCTCTAACCTAGCTTCTCCTTCTTCCCTAACTAGAAGTTCAAAAATATCTGAACGAGCTGTTGAGTAGTGACGAATAGATTTTTGCTGGGTAGCTTCTAAATTAATCTGCCCCTGTGCAAACAACACTCGCCATGCAAGCGCTGGCTGATCTAAAGCATCTATGAGTATAGCTAGCTGCGCTAAATCGGATGACTGGCCACTTAAAACAATTTTTTGATTTTGTAGGCTTGCAGCCGCACCCTTAGGTAAGTGAGGCTTAATGGCAGATAAAATTTCAGTCGCAGGGCGGTGCTCTAGCTCAATCAGCTGTATTTTATGTGCATCTTCCGCTTTCACTTCAGGTACAATGCACTGCACCAACAAGAGTAGCAATAAAAAAGCTCTAGTTAACGCATAGTAAGGTTTATAACTTTTAGGCTCTTGCCTCATCACTGACTCCAAAGTGCATTAAAAAATATCC
Source organism: Marinospirillum insulare DSM 21763 (assembly GCF_000686905.1). Classification (GTDB taxonomy): domain Bacteria; phylum Pseudomonadota; class Gammaproteobacteria; order Pseudomonadales; family Halomonadaceae; genus Marinospirillum; species Marinospirillum insulare. The sequence continues at coordinate 20,008 of NZ_JMLW01000034.1, read as the reverse complement.
ATTTTAACTTAATACTGATACTAGCTTGCTGCAAGTAGTCTATTGTTAAATTAACTTGCAATTAAGCTCAACACTGTTACACCTTTTCGTTATTTTTGGGTAGAAGTTAACTTAACTTTAGTTCTAAAATATACAGTCATTAGTGAAAATGTAGAAAGAACAGGGAATAGCATGTTACAACCTATAACTCTTACCTCAAAAGTAAACAAGTCGAAGTCCAACACAAAGCGCAAGCGCTACCCTCTGCTTAGCTTAGAGTTTCTAGTGACTTTCTTACTAGACAGTGGAGAATTTCACACTAGCGCCCAACAAATTTCTCACGAAGAAGTTCGTGTTATTTGCCCAGCTGGCGATATTCCTATGCTGGTACCTAGAACAGCGCACCATCGCCCCGATGAAAAAATCATTCATCAAGCTGAGTTAACGCTTGATAAAAATTTTAAATTAAATGTAAAACTACAAGTGCTTAACTGCCGTCGTTATTCACAACAGGGTTTTAATATTGCCTTTCGTATCGTTGAATTAACAGATGAGCAACAAGACGAATTAGAAGCTTTTTTAAATTCAGCGATAGATAAAAACATTCCAACTGCCAGCATGTTTAATTAAGCAAAACCAACCTAAGCGCATTAGCTAATCAATATTATTTGCGTTGGCATTTAGAGATTTTTCTAAGCATGAATTTACTACTCTTAACCCCGCAAGAAATTGATGAGCAGGGCTGTGTACAACTCACCGATCGCCGCCACCAACATATTCAGCAAGTACACCGCCTTAACAAAGGCGATACTCTACAGGCAGGTGTTATAAATGGCTTGTGTGGTGAAGCAGAAATTTTAGAGCAACAACCTCACTTAACTCGCCTAAAACTTAACCTTTACCGCCAGCCACCAGCCCCTTTACCCGTTACCCTCTTACTGGCTTTACCTCGTCCTAGAATGCTCGCCAGAAGTTTAGAGCACTTAACTGCTTTAGGGGTAAAAAAGCTGGTGTTAATGCACACTAATCGTGTAGAAAAAAGTTTTTGGCAGTCACCTGAATTAAAACCAGAAAAAATTCATCAACATTTAATTTTAGGTTTAGAGCAAGCCAAAGATACCCAGCTACCCGAAGTGCATTTTAAAAAACGTTTTAAACCCTTCGTAGAAGATGAGCTGACTAGCTTAGCTGCCAACTCTCTCAAGCTGGTCGCCCACCCAGGTAACTACCCAAGCTGCCCACGCAATATAAACCAACAGCTAACCCTAGCAATTGGCCCAGAAGGTGGTTTTATAGATTACGAAATTGAGCTTTTAAAAGCTCAAGGCTTTCAAGCGGTACAACTAGGAGAGCGCATCTTAAGGGTAGAAACAGCCGTAACAGCTTTACTCGCGCGCCTTTTCTGAGACAATTCGCCCTAGCTAAAATTCTACTTAGAGTAGACCTTTTTTTACGCACAAGGTATAACCTCAGGTCTATTTCCCTTATATTAGCAACTAGCTAACCTTAAAATTGGAGACAAACCTACGATGGGCTTGTTATGGATTCCTCTGTTGCCAATGCTCGGTACCTTAATGCCTTTAATGGCGGCCCGCTTTAGTCGCAACAGCATTGCTCTATTAACTGCGCTACTGCCAGCAGCCGCACTTTTTTTACTTTTTACACAAGCGCCAGCAGTTTTTAGTGGCCAGGTGTTAGCAGTTAGCTTTAAGTGGATACCCCTAGCAGGTTTAGAAGTTGCTTTTAGATTAGATGGCCTAGCTTGGCTTTTTGCGCTGTTAATTCTTGGTATAGGGCAACTCATTATTCTTTATGCGCGCTATTATCTTTCTGAACAAGATAATATGCCGCTTTTTTATTCTTATCTGCTTCTGTTTATGACCGCCATGCTGGGCATAGTTTTGTCTGGCAACCTAATTCAGCTCTGGTTCTTCTGGGAATTAACCAGTATCAGTTCCTTTTTGCTGATTGGTTTTTGGTCGCACAAATCAGAAGCTCGTAAAGGCGCACGTATGGCGCTTACCATTACAGGAGCCGGTGGGTTAGCGCTCCTAGCTGGGCTGTTACTGGTTGGCCAAGTGGTTGGTAGTTATGACTTAGGTGAAGTGCTAGCTAGTGGTGATTTAATTCGTGAACATGCCGCCTATCCTGTCATTCTTGTGCTGGTACTTTTAGGCGCTTTTACCAAGTCAGCACAATTTCCTTTTCATTTTTGGCTGCCTCATGCCATGTCTGCACCCACACCCGTGAGTGCTTACCTACATTCGGCAACCATGGTTAAGGCGGGTATTTTCTTAATGGCTCGTATGTACCCTGTACTTTCAGGGACAGAGTTGTGGTTTTTAATTGTTAGCATGACTGGTCTAGCCACATTATTAATAGGTGCTTATGTCGCTTTATTTAAGCATGACTTAAAAGGGTTACTGGCTTATTCAACCATTAGTCACCTAGGTTTAATTACCCTGCTTTTAGGTATGAATACGCAACTGTCTACTGTTGCAGCTATTTTCCATATTGTTAACCACGCTGCCTTTAAAGCATCGCTCTTTATGGCGGCTGGTATTATTGACCACGAAACTGGCACTCGAGATATGCGGCAAATTAACGGTTTATGGAAATACATGCCGCATACTGCCACGCTTGCTATGGTTGCTGCTGCCTCCATGGCAGGTGTTCCCCTTCTAAATGGCTTCTTATCGAAGGAAATGTTTTTTGCCGAAACACTGCAACAGGTAACGCTAGGCTCCCTGTCTTGGATGGTACCCGTATTCGCTACTTTAGGAACGGTCTTCTCCGTAGCCTATTCAGCTCGCTTTATTCACGATGTGTTTTTTAATGGCGAGCCTGTCGATCTACCTAAAACCCCTCACGAACCACCTCGCTTTATGCGTATTCCTGTTGAAGTGCTTATTGCGCTTTGTTTGCTCATAGGTATCTTCCCCAACTTTGTTATAGGTCCACTTTTGGCTATAGCTTCAAGTGCTGCCTTGGGTGGCGATCTACCTAACTACAGCCTAGCGATATGGCATGGTTTTAATGTGCCGCTACTGATGAGTTTTTTAGCCATGGTAGGTGGTTTAATTATTTACTATAACCGCAAGCACTTGTTTCGTTTTCAAGCACAGTTTCCAGAAGCTGATGCCAAGCTAATTTTTGAATGGGTCATGCAGCAGCTAGTAAAAGGTTGCACCGTTATCATGCAAAAGCTCGAAAATGGCTCCTTGCAGCGCTATATTTACCTACTGATCTTTTTAGCCATGATTTTAATGGCTGGTCCAATGATAGATTTAAACGCTACCGAGGGTCATAAATCTCAACTACCACTAGATAACCTCACTCTAATAGCCGCTATTATTCTTGCTGCTGCAACGCTAGCTACAGTTTTATTTAACCGTAAAAGACTGGTTTCTATCATTAGTTTATCGGTGGTGGGATTAATTGTATCCCTTGCTTTTGCTCGTTTTTCAGCACCCGACCTAGCCTTAACCCAGCTTTCTGTTGAAGTAGTCACCATGATACTACTGCTTTTAGCTCTATTCTTTTTACCGCAAAACACTCCAAAAGAATCTCACCCGCGTAGACTGGTTAGAGACCTAAGCTTGGCAGGTATTATTGGAGGGGTGATCGGCACTATTAACTACGCCATGATTACTCGTCCCCTTGATAGCCTTTCCTGGTTTTACTTAGAAAACAGTAAAACGGGTGGTGGTGGCACCAACGTGGTGAACGTTATTCTGGTCGACTTCCGTGGACTCGATACTCTGGGTGAAATATCGGTTCTAGGTATAGCGGCGCTGGGTATTTATAAACTTATCGTGCGTATGCGTCTCTACATGCCAAGCAGCGATTCCACTGGACGCCCTTGGGCAGTTGGCCGCCACCCTATGATGCTAAGTGTGGTATCACAGAGCCTTTTACCCTTAGCACTTTTAGTGTCGGCCTATATTTTCTTGCGTGGCCACAATATGCCAGGCGGTGGTTTTATTGCTGGTTTAATTACTTCCGTGGCCATTATTCAACAATACATAGCCCATGGGGTGGATTGGATCAAAGACCGCTTACGCATTAATTATCAATGGCTCGTTGCTAGCGGTATTTTAATTGCCGCTTTAACAGGGGTAGGCAGCTGGTTCTTTAATCGCCCTTTCTTAACGACTTGGTATGATTATTTCAACCTACCTTTAATTGGTGAGTTTGAGCTGGCTAGTGCAATGCTGTTTGATTTAGGTGTTTACCTCACAGTTATTGGAGCAACACTTATGATTCTAGCTAACCTAGGTAAACTAACTACCAAACAAAGCCCTGCAATGAAGGAGAGTAACTAATGGAAGCTATTTTCGCTTTTAGTGTTGGCCTATTAACAGCTGCCGGCGTATTCCTTTCTCTACGTGGGCGCAGTTTTCCTGTGGTTGTGGGCATTACTCTACTGTCTTATGCAGTTAACCTCTTTTTATTTTCTAGTGGTCGTTTAACCATAAATGGAGCTGCTGTTTTAGGTACTTCAGAAGTCTATGCCGATCCAGTACCTCAAGCTCTTGTACTAACAGCCATAGTTATTGGCTTTGCCATGACTGCTTTTGTTTTAATTCTTGGCATGCGCTCTCGTGCAGATTTAGGTAACGACCACGTTGATGGCCGTCTAGCAGTAGAGCCTGAGGAAAAGAAAAAATGATTCAGCAACACCTCACCTTATTGCCCGTTATTTTTCCTTTAATAATGGGTGCTCTACTCTTGCTACCGCCCATCACCAACAGTTTAGCAAGACAACGCAACGTAGCTCTTGCCGCTTGCTTAGTTCTTATTGCTTTAAGTGTTTGGATGGTCCAAGTCGCCAGCTCAGGCAGTATTCAGCTTTATTATTTAGGTGACTGGAAGCCACCCTTTGGTATTTTATTTGTGGCAGACCGAACTTCTGCACTCATGGTACTCCTCAGTAGTAGCTTAACACTGGGTGCATTGCTCTACGCTACAGGCGGTGATGACAAAACAGGTATGTTCTTTTACCCACTCTTTCTGTTTCAAATTGCGGGTATCAATGGCGCCTTTTTAACCGGTGACTTATTCAACCTTTTTGTATTCTTTGAAGTGCTACTCATAGCCTCCTACTCTTTACTAATTCATGGTGGTGGCAAGCAGCGCACTCAAGCAGCCATGCATTACGTTATTCTTAACCTGGTTGGCTCAGCTTTCTTCCTGTTTGCCTTAGGTATTCTGTACGGCACGCTAGGCACACTGAATATGGCAGATATGGCCAGCAGAATTCACCAGCTTCAGCCAGATGAGCAAGCCTTAGTTAAAGCAGGTGGGTTATTACTACTGGTAGTTTTTGGTCTGAAATCAGCACTCTTACCCTTGCAGTTTTGGTTGCCTCGCACCTATTCTGCAGCCAGCGCACCCGTTGCTGCACTGTTTGCGATTATGACCAAAGTGGGTATTTACAGTATTTTGCGTGTGCACACTTTAGTTTTTGGACCAGAAGCAGGTGATTTAGCTAACCTTATTCAGCCTTGGTTATGGCCTTTGTCGCTACTAACCCTAACGATAGGTGCAGTAGGTGCGTTAGCCAGCCCTAGCTTAAGAATGCTGGCCGCTAACCTGGTTATTATTTCGGTAGGAACCTTGCTAATTGCTGCAGCCATAGCAACACCTCAAGCTATAGCAGCAGCCCTTTATTACCTAGTTCACTCTACTTTAATTGCCGCAGCCCTCTTTTTGTTAGCCGATGCGATAGGCGAACAAAGGGGCAAGCCGGGTGACCGTTTTGTTTCAGCCAGACGAGTCCAGCAACCTATTTTATTAGGCTCGGCATTTTTTATTGCTGCCTTAAGCTTAGCCGGTCTACCACCTTTTTCAGGTTTTGTAGGTAAGCTGATGCTGCTACAAGCTAGTAGTGAGCCTTCTATAGCAAGCTGGGTTTGGCCTGCCTTATTAATTAGCAGCCTAGCCGCCATTATTGCTCTAGCCAGAGCAGGTACTAGTTTATTTTGGCGTGTCAGTGGTGAAAATAGCGCCAGCGAGCCCGCAGCAGTATTAAAGCTTTCTGGTGTTTGGCTACTATTAATTTGTTCACCCTTAATGGTTATTTTTGCAGGAAGCATAACTGAATACACGCGTTTAGCAGCAGAGCAACTGTTCAACATTCAGCCAACCCTTGAATTGATTCTGCCACAAGGAGCCAAGTAATGGATCCCAATCCGCGCTTTCGTTTATTCCCCATGCCAGTACAAAGTGGGCTGCTTTTTGTGGTTTGGCTTTTAATGAATAATACTCTAGCCGTAGGACACATCTTTTTAGCTGCCTTACTTGCCTTGGCTATTCCTATAGCAGTTAGTAGCCTTCAGCACCCTCAACCTACTGTGCATAAACCTCTTTTAGCATTACGGTATTTTTTACTGGTTTTAATGGACATAGTAATTGCCAATATACAGGTCGCCATTTTAATTCTTGGGCCACTCAAAAAAATGCAGCCCGGCTTTATTGCAGTGCCTTTAGATATAAAGCAAAACCTACCTATAACTCTGCTAGCTAGCACCGTGTCTTTAACCCCTGGCACGGTTAGTTGTGACGTTTCTGAAGACCAGTGTTGGCTGTATATTCATGCACTTAACCTAGTTGATGAGCAAGAACTGATTAATTCAATTAAAAATCGTTATGAAGCCCCACTTAAGGAGATTTTTGGATGTTAAAAACTGCCTTACTCCTTGTAAACTTTATGATAGCAATGGCACTTTTATTAAGCCTTTGGCGACTCATTCAGGGCCCTAGCCTAGCTGATAGAATATTGGCACTAGACACCTTGTACATAAACAGCATTGCACTAATTATTTTATTGGGCATGTACATGGGCTCACCCTTATATTTTGAAGCAGCCTTACTAATTGCACTCCTTGGGTTTGTGAGTACGGCTGCCTTGTGTAAATACCTGCTACGCGGCGATATTATTGAGTAGATACCACTATGAATTGGACTGAATTAGCTATAAGTTTTTTTGTATTGTTAGGTGGGCTATTTATGCTTATTGGCTCGATAGGCTTAGCAAGGCTGCCTGATTTTTATATGCGTCTTCATGCCCCCACTAAAGCAACCACCCTGGGCGTGGGCAGTTTATTGATAGCATCCATGCTATTTTTCAGCATTAAAAACTCCATGTTTAGTATTCATGAAGTATTAATAACAATTTTCTTATTTATTACTGCACCGGTTAGCGCACACATGATGGCTAAAGCAGCCTTGCATGTAGACACCCAAACCCTTGAACGCACCCAAGGCAGTGAAGCACATCAAGCTGCTACAGCACGCAAAAGCACACCAAGTGAAGCAGACCTAGCCAACAAACAAGAAGGCAGTGAAAGCTAAGCAGCTAATATTCAAAACCAGCCCTTACGCTTAAAGTAAACCAGCATAGACGCAACAATAACCAGCATTAATCCCCAAGCAGCTGGGTAACCAAAAGCCCAGTTTAGCTCGGGCATATTCCAAGTACTGGTTTCTGGGTTAAAGTTCATTCCATAAACGCCAACAATAAAGGTGAGTGGAATAAACAGGGTAGAAATAACCGTAAGCACTTTCATTACCTCATTCATACGACTACTCAGCGACGACATATACATATCGTATAGGCTAAATACTAATTCACGCTGGCTTTCTACACTGTCGATGACTTGCACTAGGTGATCGTACACATCACGCAAATAAATTTTAATTTCAGGGCTAATCAACGGTGAATCATCACGAATTAAGCTATTAACCCCATCACGCAAAGACCAAACGGATTTTCTAAAAAAGATGAGGTCACGGCGCAGGGCATGAATGCTTTGTAAATCGGTCGGCTCTGGTTGTTCTAGTACCCTTTCTTCCATACTTTCTATGGTTTCGTTAATAAAATCTAAAGCCGTAAAGTAATGGTCAACCAAATTGTCTAACAAGGCATAGGTTAAAAAGTCGATACTGTGGCGACGTAAACGGGTATTGGCCACCAGCATGCGACGAATAACTGGATCAAAGAGCGGGTCATCACTTTCTTGAAAGGACAAAACAAAGTTTTTACCTAACACCAAGCTAACCTGTTCAGACTTAAGCTCTGTTTCATCTCCCTGTTGGCGTGCCGTTATCATGCGCCCCACCACAAAAATAACATCACCATAGGGTTCTACTTTAGGGCGCTGATTAACACTAACTATGTCTTCCTGAACTAAAGAATGCAGTTCAAAAAAATTCATTATTTCCCGCAATCTAGGTAAATCATGCAAACCCTGAACCTGAAACCAGGTCTTACTGCTAGGGCGCATATAACCGGCCTTAGGGTCTAAAGCATCGACAGCAAAAGATTCATAACGATTGGCATCGTAATCATGCACCGTCAATTTCATAGCATCTAACTTTTTTTCGCCCGTATGCAACAAAGTGCCTGGCGGTTGGCCGGGTGTTTTACGCTGCACAGCACCAGCAGAAGACCGATTAAATAGGCTACGAAAACCCATGCTCTACACCTTACTGTAAGAATTTAGTCTTTAAACTTTACCATAAATTCTAATCCAAACTGCTTAACACAGAACTTTACAACTAACCTGGATAGAACATTTTTCATTGACATTTTTTCGAATAATTCGAATACTGTAGGTAATTATACTAGCTATCTTAAAGAGGTTAATACCATGATAAACCTACAAAGCTTACCTAGCCCTGAAGAAGTTGCGTTAGCAAAAATAAGCAGCCAAGAGCTTTCAGCAATAGTTGCGTTTGCTGGTGAGTCTCAACAACTACAAGTGATGGGCAACGATGGTAAAAATCATCAAGTACAAATACCTTCTAGTGCATTAAAACTTTTAATCGAGGTGCTAACTCAGTTAGGGCAGGGAAATAGTGTCAATATAATTCCTATTCAGGCTGAGCTAACAACACAAGAAGCAGCCGATATGTTGAACATGTCACGCCCAACATTTATTAAACTTCTGGATAATAACGAGCTTCCTTACGTTCGAAAAGGTAATCGTCGTAAAGTGGCTTTTGTTGAAGTTATAAAATACAAAAATGCACTAGATACTAAGCGGCTTGAAGCTTTAGATGAATTAAGTGCTCTAGATCAAGAGCTGGGTATGGGCTACTAATGACAAACTATGCCGTCATACTAGATGCTTGTGTACTCTACCCTGCACCCATTCGCAGTTATTTACTTTATTTAGCCCAAACGGGGTTATATCGAGCGCGGTGGACAGAGCAAATACACGATGAATGGATACGCAACTTGCTGTCTAACAACCAGCAGTTAGATAGAGCAAAGATAGAACGAACTAAGCAGCTTATGAATAAACATAACCCAGACTGTCTTATAGAAGGTTATGAACCACTTATTGAAAGCATTAGTCTTCCTGATCTAAATGATAGGCATGTGCTTGCAGCTGCTATTCGTGGTCAGGCTGAAGCAATTATTACCTACAACCTTAAAGACTTTCCGGCTGAAGCCCTGTCCTGCTTTGGTGTTAGTGCAATCCACCCAGATGAATTTTTATCCGATATGTTTGAGCTTAATCCTAGCCTAGCTATACAAGCAGCACATAGACATAGGCGGGGTCTTAAAAACCCACCCTTATCTGCAGATGATTACCTTGACTGTTTACAAAAGCAGAAGTTACCTAACTTTGTTTCTTTATTAAGAGACATAAAATTTGCAATATAAACAGAGCGCTTGTGGATTATTAGCAGGCCCATTAAAGATTACTACAAATTAATTCCAGTTTATTTTTGCTGGTCTTTAAATACCTGCTCAAACATAGGTACTAAAAATTTATTGCCGTATTCACTTAAATGGTCGTCATCTATGACCCTACCACCAGAAAAGAGAAAAATGGTTGGGGAAATAATTTATGCACTAGCCAAACCTTAACCTTATTGGGTTTTGGCTTGGCTAGTTTGTAGAAGGTTACCAGCCTTGGGTATGTTGAATAACCAGCTCTTGCATCATTTGAATATGTTCTGGTCTTGAGTTGAGCGCAGGTATATAGGTAAAGCCTGTGCCGCCTGCCTGTTCAAAATACTCACGGTTTTCATCTTCTATTTCTTCTAGTGTTTCTAAACAGTCAGCACTAAAGCCTGGGCAAATAACCGATAGACCTTGGGTTTTTGCTGCGCCTAAAGCTTTCATGGTTTCATCGGTATAGGGTTGCAACCAAGGCTCACGTCCAAAGCGTGACTGAAAAGTTAGCTTCCACTCACCGTCTGCTAGGTTCAGTTCCTTAGCCAGTGCATTAGCTGTTGCATGGCATTGCCTTTCATAGGGGTCTCCCTTAGTGGTATAACGCTGTGGAATTCCATGAAAAGACATAATTAACTGTTCTGAATTTTTACCCTGACTTTGCCAAGACTGACGAACCGACTCAGCTAAAGCTCGAATGTAGGCAGGGTAGGTAGCATAGTCACGAATAAAGCGTAGCTCTGGCCAATGCGGGCATTTTTTAAGGCTGGCAGCTAAACGGTCAAAAGCCGCTGCGGTCGTTGAAGATGAAAACTGCGGGTACATAGGTAGCACTACTAGCTTTTCAACACCTAACTGGCGCATTTCTCTACCAACATCTTCCATAGAAGGTGAGCCATAAGTCATGGCGAGCAATACAGGAATTTTCTCACCTAGGGTTTCTTCTAGTTTAGCTTCTAAACCTGCACGCTGCTGTTTGCTAATCGCCAACAAAGGCGAGCCTTCGTCTGTCAAAACCTGTTGGTAATTTTTGGCAACTCGGCCAGGGCGAAAGCGTAAAATAATGCCGTGCAGAATTAACCACCAAAGGGGGCGCGCCACATCAACCACGCGCCTGTCCCATAAAAACTCAGCAAGGTATTTTTTTACTGCAGAGGGGGTTGGTGCATCTGGTGTTCCCAGATTTACCAATAAAACTGCAAAGGGGGGCTTTTTGGTAGAAGACACTGACTATCCTTATTATTACTAATGGTTGCTGAGTATATTACCAAATTAGGAAGGCAAAACTAAGCAATAAAAAAGCCCTGTTAGTCGTTATTAACCAACAGGGCCAGTCAACTAATGAGACTAGCTACTTATCTAAACGATAAATTTTGTCAGCATTCATTTTGCTGCTCCAAGGCAAGCCTGAATTCTGCCAACCATTTTTTAAGCGTTTACCCGCATGAGGGCCTTCTTTTTGGCTAGAGCCTTGAAAACCATTAACTACATAACGCGCATTCACTAAGCCTGCTTCGCGTAGAACCTTGGCACTGGGTTCGCCACGTTCGCTACCCGAACGACACATAGTGATGACTTCAGTGTTTTCATCCCAACCACGCTTAGCTAGTTCTGCTTTAATTTCTGCCACAAAATTAGCATTACGCTTAATAGGAAAAATATTGCGTTCTGCGTTCCATTCAGTACGGTCAACTAATAGAAAAGGCACATTTAAGTCAACAGCATCGGTAAAGCCCACAAACATAATTTCGACTGGGTCGCGTACATCGACCAGTAAAACATTTTGCTTAGTTTGCTGGGTTTTTGCGTAAGCATCTTTCGCACTAATCCCTAGCTCAACAGCACTAACACTTAAAGCGGTAAAGGTTAAAGCCACTGCTAAAGCCATTTTTGGTAAAAACTTCATCTTCTTCTCCGATCAGTCATATTCAAAACATCTAAAGTAGAATACAGGATACATTAGAAAAAATGAATGAATAATTTTACAAACTTCAGTGTATCTAAAGGCTGAAAAGCAACTTAACAGTCTGGCCTTCTGGCGCAAGCAACTTGAGTTTGATGATGTAAACATCAAAACTGTAATTTTTTAGAATATGTGAACTAGCGCAAGTTTTAACCTAGCTTAATTGACAAAGAATAATTTTTAAATAACAATCCCCCAGCAATTAAATATATATTTATATACCACCCACTGATATAAGCTTAAAGGAAGAGGTATGAAAAAAACATTATTAATATCAAGCTTAGCTATTCTAGCTTCTTTGCTAATTGTAGGCTGTGGAGATTCAGAAGATAAAAAAGCTGAAAAAGCCGCAACTAATGTAGAAGAAAAAACAAGCAAACCTGCAGAAAAGATTAAGGAACCAGAAGTAGTAACCTGTGAAGATGTTACAGAAGAAACTACTGCTTGCGAATTTAAAGATGGTATAGCTGCTTACCACACCCAAGACGGATTATTTTTAACTAGCGAAGTTCAAGCTAGTGTAAAAATAGGTTTAAAATTTATAATAGAAAAAGCGGATAGTCTAACTAATGGTGTTAAAAATACATCTACAATTCTTGCTCATAATGAAGCTTTTCCTGCTGCACAGACTTGTAAAGATTTAGGTGAAGGGTGGTATTTACCAGCTGCAAGAGAGGTTGAGAATGCTTTTGTACGTGTACCTCGTGGAAGCACTTTACTTAACCACCAGTTCCTTACCTCTACTTTTATTCGTGATGGATTCGGGTCAGAGTCCGTTGCAGTGCTTGACTCAAACTCCCAGCACTTTTATCCAATATTAAAAAATATAGGGTTGTTTCGTAACGATAATGACTATAGCGTTATTTGTGCAAAAAGCCTGTAAAGATGCAGTTGTTAAATATCAATAAAGCAACCCCACTCAATTAAGGGTGGCTATCAGAAAGGAAGTAAAATGAAAAAAGTATTAATGATGTTTGGTGTAACTATTATTGCTGGTGTACTTCTAACTGGCTGCAGTAAATCACAAGCAGAAATAGAAGAAGAAGCGAAGGAATTAGCAACTGCCTGCATTGAACAAATGCAAAAAAACCCTATAACTGGTGGTGAAAGTAAAGCCTGTAAAGAAGTTGAAAAGTTTGCTAAAAAGCATGGTATAGATTTCTAATTTATACTTTTTTATAAGCTGCCCATTTAGCTGGGCAGCTTTTCTTTATACCACCTAAATTCAACTCTAAAAACCCACTTTAATTTTTTATCAGCCTGAGTGTATTTAAAAGCACCGATAAACTACTTAACAACATGGCAATGGCTGCGGCTAAGGGCGTTACACCAAGAACAAAAAATAGGCTAATTACCCCCAGATTATAAATCACCGCAAAAAATAGGTTTTGTTTCACCAGCCTATAAAACTTTTTAGCTAATTTTAAGCTAGCTGCTAAGGCCTCTAAACCCCTTTCATCTTGAGTTATTACTACGCCTGCAGCAGCTACTGCAACTGAGCTAGCACCAGGCATAGCAATACCTGCACTGGCACTAGCCAATACCAAAGCATCGTTAGCACCATCACCTACAAAAGCCAGTTTGTTTCTGGGTAGTTTATTTATAATTTGAGCTTTTTCTTCAGGGCTGGCATGGGTTACTACTTGGTCAAAGTTGATTTTTAATTCATCTATTAAAGCTTTGGCAGCTGCGGTGCTGTCACCTGTCATTAACCAAATATCTAACCCATATTCTTTAACCAAGCCTTCTAAAAAACCTTTAGCTTCTGGTCTTAAACTATCGGTTAGTTTGAGTGTGGCTATCCATTCTTGCCGGTAGCTTAAATAAACTTCAGCTGGGTTAAGGCTAGGTAAATCCTTAACCCCTAAACTGCTTAACCAAGCATGAGAACCTAAATGAATTGGGCCTTGGTTATTGGCTAATTCTAAAGCTACGCCTTGCGAAAAAATTTGTGGTGGGTTTTCATTTTCTAGGGGTGGGATATTGTCTTTCGTTAACTTTGCCGTTGCATAGTTTGTAATGGCTTCTGCCAAGGGGTGAGCGTTACCTGCTTCTACTAAAAGTAAAAACTGTGCGACCTCTGCTGCCTGCCACCCTGCTTTTAAAGTTAAATGCGTTACTTGCAGCTTACCTAAAGTAAGTGTACCAGTTTTATCAAACGCCATAATTTCTGCTTGGGCCAAGTTTTCTATGCTGGCAGGGTCTTTCCAAACCACCCCTTGTTGAGCAGCTTTGTAGCTTGCTAAAGCATAAGCAAGAGGTAAAGCCATACCCACGGCACAAGGGCAAGCAGCAACTAGAATACTTAGGCTGCCCAAAATGGCTTGGCTAAAAGCTTGGCCTATTGCTAAATAATAAACCAAGGCAGCTAAAGCTAAACTTAAAGTAATTGGAAATAACAGACTAACAAACTTTTCTGCAGTTGCTGCCAAAGTAGAGCGCCCGCTAAACAGCTCTAGCATTCTTAAACCTAATAGATCAATGCGGCGTTTATTCGTTGCGGTAACCACTCTAACTTCTAAAGGTGCCGTTAAGTTTATCGCACCAGCATAGACCAACTGTCCAGCAGCAACTTTTTGCGGCTGAAACTCACCCGTTAGTAAGGCATTGTTTAATAAAGAAGTGCCTTTTTCTACCAGTCCATCCACTGCTAGCCTTTCACCTGCTTTAACTAGCACTAAATCATTAATACTTAATTCACTAACAGCCAGTTCTTCTTGGGTTGGGCTGGCGGGCTGTTGATTAAACACTAAACGAGTAGCCGTTTCTGGGCTTAACTTTTCTAAGGCTTGAATGGCTTTTTGACTAGAGGTTTTAGCTTTTATTTCTATAAGCCGCCCTAAAAGTAAAAAAGTAATTAGCATGGTGGCAGCATCTAGGTAAACGTCTGTTTTACCCATACTTAAGTTGACCACTGAAATAATCACCGAGCCCCAAACGCCCAAAGAAATAAAAGCATCCATACCTGCAATACCTAGCCTAAGCGTGTTGAATGCGGCTCGATAAAAATCTAAACCACTATAGAGAACAACAGGCAAAGCAAGTAACAAAGTGGTTAAGGCAAGGTTGTATTCAACTTCAAAGGGGTTGCTGCTTAAATACAGCACCCAAGAACCCAACATACTCCACATGCCAAAAACGACTGCTATAGCCAGTTGTAAGCTAAGTTTTTGGGTTTGTTTTTTAAGGCTTTGCTGGGCTTTTTTTGGTGTTAGCCAAGGACTAATGGAATAACCTAACGCTTCAACTCTTTGCACCAGCTGATGAAAGTTAACCCTTTGTGGGTTCCAAGTAATTAAAGCTGAAGCGGCGGTAAAATTTATTTGCGCGGACTCAATACCCACCACTCGAATCAGAGTTTTTTCTATAGCCCGAGCGCAGCTAGCACACCACATACCACCAATACTGAAAACCGCTCGTCCAGCTGGCGTTAAGTCTTCTAGCTCTTCAAGAAGTGACATTTTTAAATAACCTGAAAAAAATTATATTCCATCTTGCTTAGGCAGTGGCTTAATCACTTTTTTGAATTTGCTGGTGATAATACTCAGCCACATCTCGCATTTCTTCACTGGTTAAACCCTGAACATTATTAGGCATAACTGCATCGTTGGTGCGCTTGCCGTGTTTAAATGCCTCCAGCTGGCTATAGATATAATCAGGGTTTTGCCCTTCAAGACTAGGAAATACTTGAGCAAGGTTTGGGGCATGACAACTGGAACAAGGTGGCGCCCCTGCTTCAGGTTTACCTTGCTTAGCAAGCTGCTCACCTTTTGAAGCAAAACCACCTAAGTAGGTCATATTTACAGGCTGACGTTCTAGTTGAGCATAATAATGAATTGCTGCTTCTAATTCTTGGTCAGAAGAATGCTCAACAACATAACGCATAGAGTTATTATCTCGAGTTAATTCTTTAAAATCAGTTAACTGTTTTTGCAAATAATCGACAGTTAAACCTGCTAAGGCAGGAGTTTGGCCGCTACCCTCACCAGCTAAACCATGGCAAGAAGCACAGCTCCAAACCACGGCATTACCTTGAGTAACTACCTTAGGCGCAGCAGGTAAGTTAAGTGCGGCTAGCTTGGCTGGTTTATCTAACTTAACGCTAGACTCGCTAGTAGGTGCTGGGTAATAACTGTTGGCATAATAAAGTAACGCTATCAATAATAGGCTTACCAGCACCACCAAAAAAGCTAAAGGAATGGGGTTAGACTGCTCCCAAGGCTCAAAAGAATCTTCTGCAAAAGCTTGATTGTTTTTATCCTTCTCCTGATTCATTTTTAACCTCCTGCGACTGCTCAGTTTCTAACTGCCCATCAAAACCTTGGTCTCTTAAATAGTGCTCTTTATCGGCAACTGGGTAGGTTCTATCTAAAGACTGTAAGTAAGCCACCAAATCTAAAGCAGACTGTTTGGCAACTACTTGGTGTCCTGCTGGCTTAAACTGACTGGGTAATTTAACCACTAAATCATCTGCTGCTGGCTGCTGCTTCAGTTCAAATAAAAAAGGGTAAGCTGGCATCAAACTCCATTCAAAAATAGCCCTAGGTTGGAAAAGATGGGTTAAGTGCCATGCCTGACTAGGTAAGCGTGCGCCAACATTTAATAAATCTGGCCCAGTGCGCATAGTGCCTAGCAAATGCGGTTTATCATAAACATAGTCCGCTGGGGTTGAAGCCCTACCCCAACCTTTAGTCATATCGGCGGGGGTTTGACCAAAAGACCTAGGCTGCTGGCTATGACAATAAATACAACCTTGGTTGATGTACACCTGCCTTCCGCGCAACTCTTGCTGAGTGTAGTCTTCAAGGTAGCCAGTGGTTTCCAAGTTATGTACCTGAAAACCAGGAATAACTACCAAAGCCATGGTTGCAAACGCAAGAATAAGCGCAGCCCCAATTAAAATAGCAACTGGGCGATTCATTATTCACCCCCTCTAGTGTGTGCTTTAGGTTGTTTCAGCATAATTAAAAAATGATAAGCAAATACAAAGTGCCCCAGAGTCATTAAGCTGCCACCTAAAGAGCGCCACTCTAAATAAGGTTTTATATTGCGAGTAATAGTTTCAAAACTTGTGGCTGGGTTGAGTAACTCCACGCCTTGCAACCAACCGCCCACGCTTAAAAAAACTACATAAATAGTGATGCCTACAACGACCAGCCAAAAATGTAGTTTTATTAAGCCAGGTTTAGGCCAAGCCCTACCAAAGAGGTGAGGTAAGATGTAATAAAAAGCACCCATCATAATTAAAGAAATAAACCCATAAGCACCTAAATGTGCATGAGCCACGGTAAAATGGGTGAAGTGAGTAATGGTGTTAATACTTCTTAAAGCTTCTAACGAACCTTGGAAGGAAGACAGGGTGTACATAAGCGCACCCAGCCAAATAAAACGCAGGGTATAAGATTGTTTGAATGCCCACATATTTTTAAGCATTAAACCATGCTGGTTAATAGCAACTGCAATAACTGGCACAAACATCATAATGCTATGCACTATAGACAGCGTTACCAACCAAGTGGGAATAGGGCCACCCACTAGGTGGTGAATACCTACCTGGCTATAAAATAATGCCAAACTCCAAAAACCCAACACAGACAGGTTATAAGAAAAAATTGGCTTACCAATTATTTTAGGAATTAAATAATAGGCAGTGGCTATCCCCATAGGAGTTACCCACAAACCTAAAACATTATGCGCAAACCACCAATTAAGCGTGGCTTGTTCTACCCCAAAATGCAGGCCAGGAATTTTGGCAATAAAATATAAAAGTGGAAACCATAAAAGTGCAGCTAAAAAATACCAAGCGGATACATACACATGCTCTACTTCTCGGTGGGTGGCTGTTTCTATGACAGGCCAAGCTACAAACAACACCCCGACCACTAAAAACACACTGATTTGCCAAGGTATTTCTAACCACTCAACCCCGTCACTCCAGCCTAGGCTAATGGCCAAAGCACCAGCGATTAACCCTAAAGTCCATATAAGACCACCCCAAAGTGCCATGCGTGGCCGCCTTAAAGGGGTACGAAACACTCTAGGAATAACCCACAAAACAACGGCTAGGCTAGCTACTGACAACCAACCATAGTTAACTAAATTTAGATGAACGGTACGTGCACGGCCAAAAGTTAAAAATTCATACTGGCTAAGCCAGTCAGGTAAATGCAGTTTAAAAGAAGATAACAAGCCATACAGCGAACCCACCAGCAAAAAAAACATAGCTACACTAAGAAAAACCAACACAACTGACCGACCCGATTTATCTATGCCAGCTCTGACAGCATCGAACTGATGAGTCCTAGTAGAATAAACACTAGCAGGGTCGTCTAAAACGTCGGTTTCACCTTCTTCAAAAATACTTAAAGCAGCTTTTTTACCACCAAAAAAGTGCCCTCTAGTTATCGCCCAAACCATTGCAGCCAAGGCAACTAGAGAAACCACAAAACTTAAAATTAGCAGTAGGCTAAAAGAGGTGTGCATAATTAAATAAGCCTTTATTGGTGTTATTTAACTAAAGGCTAGTAGCTGAGCAGCGATAAGTACAAGGTCAGTAAGTGACCAAACACCTTTGATCTAGATCAAAACTAGGCTAGATGAGAGCTTAAGCTTCATAGAATGTTTGGTTATCAATTTAGAAGAAAGCCTTATACCTAGAAACATTTAGCTGTCTAGGGTTTTTAATGTAGGTAGACGCCAAAGGATATAAGCACTGACTGCTAAGGCTGTAGCCAACATGGCAAGTTTTGCCCAGAGCAGGCTAACAATAAATAAAGTGAAGCTTACGCTTATCCACAAGAGGCCTATTGCCATCAGCTTGGCTTTTAAGGGTAGCCCTTTACCCGCAAGGTAGTTAGCTATCATAGGACCATAACGATGATGACTGGTTATCCAAGCATAAAACCTTGGTGAGCTGCGGGCAAAACAAGCCGCCGCTAAAAGTATAAAGGGCGTAGTGGGAAGCAAAGGCAAGAAAATACCTATAACCCCCATCACAAAACTAAACCAGCCAAAAATAAAAACCACACGCCTAACTAAAGGATTAGCAATAAGTTTGGGGGCGGGCAGGGATGTAGAGGTCAATGAGTTACCTAAAATATTTTTAATTAGTTACTCGCAAGAGAAAAGGTGTTTTTGCCTTTTCTTTTGCTCTGGTACATAGCGTCATCTGAAGCCTTAAGCAGCTCATCTACTGTGTCTCCGTCATCTGGACAAAAACTAATTCCAATGCTCGCGCCTACTTTAGCTTGTTCATCTGACTCTAGCGGTATATCTTCGCCGATTAAGGTTAGAATTTTTTCAGCCACATTCAAAGCATCTTGCTTGGCGTTAATTTGAGATAGAATAATAACAAACTCATCACCACCAAGCCTTGCAACTGTGTCAGTTTTTCGTACCAAGGCTGTTAGTCTGTTAGACACCACCTTTAAAACAGTGTCACCGGCATCATGTCCTAGTGTGTCATTAACGGCTTTGAATCCGTCTAAATCAATAAATAAGAGTGCAAACTTATTTTGATCACGCAAAGTACGAGCTACCTGCTGATGTAAGCGATCAAAGAATAAAGACCGATTAGGTAAACCCGTTAAACGGTCGTAATAAGCTAACACTTCTAGACGGTCTTTTTCTGTTTCTCGCAAAGTAACATCTTGTGCAGCAAAGAAGTAAGACTCATCTTGTATAGCTAAGAAGACTTCTAGGTATCGATATTCACCTTTTTTATTACGAAACCTAAGCATTAAGGTTTGTCCCTGGCCGCTAGCTTGCAAGCGTTTAATAGATAAAAGAAAGCGCTTTTTATCTTCTGGATGAGTGTAATCAACCAAGCTAGTTTCGCTCAGATCATCTTGTGTATAACCTAGCTCTTTTTCCCAAGCAGGATTAAGTCTTTGGCAAAAGCCTTGCTTATCAGTAATAGCCATAAGACTGGGTGTTAACTCAAAAAAATGCGTTATTTGATCACTCAGTTTTTTTGCCTTGGCTTGAATACTTTCTACAATGAGCGCTGATTTTATTCGAGCGCGCTGCGACAAATAAAGTGCACTACCCGCTGCAAAGTTAACAGGCTCTTCGCATTTAAGGGTGTAGGTGCTTTTTGAACCCACCCGATTCTAACAAGCACCTTGCTATGTAGTTGGTTAAATTTCTAAAACCCAGTCCTATGCCTCGTAAGTGCTCCAGCCTGCCATTAATCGCTTCTGTTGGTCCATTGCTAGTGCCTGGGCGATCGAAGTAAGCAAGGATGCTCTGAGCGTGTTTTTTTAATGTTTTTCCTAAGCGTTTAACTTCAATAAGTTCTATCGGTAAGTCAGGCGCTGTGATTATTTTTATAAGTGCTTGCATTAGTTTTTTGCCACGTCTGCGATCTGGCTCGT
>NZ_JMLW01000033.1 GCF_000686905.1 Marinospirillum insulare DSM 21763 | reverse complement strand
TTTTTTTGAGCGTTGTTTGATCCTTTCTTCGGTAAATTCGTGAGCCTGTTTAGGCCGATATCCACGTTTGCCTGTATTACGTTTAAGCTCTCGACTAATGGTTGATTTGTGAACACCAAGCGTTTTAGCGATCTCAGTTTGGGTTAAATTGTTATCAAGCAGGGCAGATATTTGGTATCGTTGCTCTCTGGTGAGCTGTGTGTAGTGTCTCATGTTTGCTTCTCATTCTTGGTCGATTGAAAAGCATAAGATGCTACAGCAGCTTGCCATCCAATCCTAGTTTAATGAGTTGCACTTGAGAGTTGAATCCAGGTAATAAAAAGGGGAATGTTATGGCTGGTAAACGAGTACTTATAACAGGTGCAGCGAAAGGAATAGGTTTTGAAATTGCTAGTGCCTTTTTAGAAGAAGGTGCCAGAGTTGCCATTCTTGACTTAGATAAAGAAGCACTAGCAGAGGCATTAGACCGGTTAGGCGGTGCTGGGCCAGACCGAATAGGTGTGGCTTGTGATGTAACTGATGAAGCAGCCTTAAAAACAGCAGTAGATGAAGTGGTAGAAAAGTTAGGTGGCTTAGACGTGTTAATCAATAATGCAGGTTTACAACACGTTGCACCCATTGAAGACTTTCCTTCCGACAGGTTTCGTAAACTCTTAGATATTATGCTGGTTGCTCCCTTCTTAATTATTAAGCAGGTTTTTCCAGTGATGAAGCGCCAGAAGGGTGGTCGAATTATTAATCTTGCCTCCATCAATGGTTTGGTAGGCTTTTCTGGCAAGGCAGGCTACAACTCAGCCAAGCATGGTGTTATAGGGCTAACCAAGGTTGCTGCTCTTGAAGGCGCAGAGCATGGCATAACAGTTAATGCCTTATGCCCAGGTTATGTTGATACAGAAATGGTGCGTGGCCAGCTAAACGATTTAGCTAGAACACGTGGTGTACCACTAGAGAAAGTATTAGAGGAGGTTATCTATCCTTTGGTACCACAAAAGCGTTTATTAGAGCCACGAGAAGTGGCTGATTACTGCCTGTTCTTAGCCAGTGGCCGCGGCCGCGGTATTACTGGCCAAGCTGTTGTTATTGATGGTGGTTATACCACTCAGTAATTGCAGGACACCCATTAACAGACTTTAAGAAGGCTTAAGCTTTAAGTTTTGAGCCACGGCCTTCTTATGTCTGAAAAACAATAAAAATAGGTGAATTATGAAGTTTCAGCTTTCATTCCGAAATACCCTCTGGGGGCTATTAGCTCTGCTAGTTATAGGGTTGGCTGTTCTAACGACTGTTGGTCTATATGGCTTACAGCAGCAAGGAAAAGCTTATAGCGCTGTAGCAACCACAGCAAATAAAGCTTTAGACATCTTGGCATTGGAAGCTGAACTACTACAAATTGAGTTACAACGTGAAAACCTAACGCTAGAACACTTGCCACAACTGCAAAAAAGATTAGTAGGCTTGCCTGATCAATTAACTCAAGCGCTTGATGGTCAACCCCAGCTACTAAATCAAGCAGAAGTGTTTTCTACGCAACTAGAACAAACTTTAGCATCCCAAGTTGCTTTTGGTTTAAATACTGCTGATGGCACTCAGGGTGAATTAAATGCTGCTGCTAATGAACTGGTATATGAGTTAGAGGGTTTATCTGCTTTGGTCACGCGTTTTACTAATGTGCGTAACTTAGAGAAAGATTTCTTTATAAACCCTAGTGAGGCTACAACTATTATTTGGCAAGAAGGCATAGTTACTTTCGAAGAAAGCCTAAAGCGCATAGGTTTTTATGATGATTTTGCAGCTCACCTGCAGCGCTATAAAGAAACTAGTAATTATGTTACCTACCTGCGCTTGCAGCTGGAAGAGGAAACACAGCAGCTTTTAAACCAACGTGAAAGTTTACTAGTTGCTTTGAATCGTGCTGCTCGGCAATCAGCGGGTTAAGAATTGCAAACAGCTGAACTTTTAGCGAGTGAACAAGCTGTTAAGCAACAGCGCACCATGCTGATAAATGGGTTAATTATTACTCTGTTATTAATGATCGCTATTATTCAACTAAATCGACGCCTTAATAACCGTTTGCAAGGCTTGTTGGAGTTCTTAAAGAAGGTTGCCGAAGGTGATTTGCGTCAACGCTTAACAATAATCTCTGAAAAAGATGAGTTCGATCAGTTGGCCAAGGGTGTTAATCAAACGGTTGCGTCACTAACAGGGTTAGTGGGTGATATTCAAACAAGTAATGAGCAGTTATTGCAAATGGCAACAGCCATGGAAGAGCAAATTTCTGGATTACAAAAAGAAGGGCTACAGCTCGATGATCGAAGCAGTGTTCTCGCTGCAGCTATGGAAGAAATTAGTGCTACCACAGATCAAATGGCTGTTGCAGCAACTGAGGTTGAAGAAGCCGCGGGCGAAACAGATGAAGCTGCCAACCAAGGTGGTGAAGTTATTCAGCAAGCTATCGAAGCACTGGAAGCGATTACTTTTAGGATGCAAGACATTGATGATCAGGTAGAGCAACTGGGTGAGCACTCACAACAAATAGGTGGTGTGCTTGAATTGATCAATGGAATTGCAGAGCAGACCAATCTTCTTGCATTAAATGCAGCCATAGAAGCAGCCAGAGTGGGTGATGCAGGTCGTGGTTTTGCAGTGGTTGCAGATGAAATACGTGCTTTAGCAGAGCAAACCGCTCAAGCAACACAGGATATTGATAGGCGGATAACTGGTATTCAACGAGATACCAGCACAACGATCACTTCTGTGCAGGCAGCACGCGAACAGGTTTCTTTAGGCCGAACGATGGGTCGTGAAGCTTTGCAGGCGGTGCAGACAATACAACAGGCTAGCAGTGATTCATCTACACGCATGAATCAAGTGCGTACCTCGGTAGCAGAGGTTGCAGAAACCACAGGTAGCATGACTTCCGATATGGATCAGGTTGCTGGGTTAGTTGGTCAGCAGCAATCTAGGGTAGAAAAATTAATGGAAGCGACTCGTCAATTACACCGACAAGCGGATGGTTTAACTAGTGATTTAAAGCGCTTTAAAACTTGATTAAATAGGAAAATAAAAAATGAATCAGCCTCTTTGGCAGCCATCTGCTGCAAATATTGAACAAAGCCCTATGCATCAATTTATGCAAGAGGTAAACAAGCGATATGCGCTGGATTTAAAAGATTATGGTGAGCTTTATGATTGGAGCGTTAGCAACCTAGAAGGTTTTTGGGATCAAATATGGGACTTTGGTGAAGTTGTTGGCACTAAGGGAAGCAATCGAATTTTAGAAAACCCCAACCTTATGCCTGGGGCGCGTTGGTTTCCTGATGCTAAATTAAACTTTGCTGAAAACTTGTTACGGTTTCGTGATAATTCTTTAGCCGTAGTTTCACTAAGAGAGGACGGCCAGCGCACTGCTTTAACTTATGCACAGCTCTATAAACAAGTAGCAGAAGTGGCTGCTGCTTTGAAGCTTGCTGGTGTTGTTTCAGGCGATAGAGTGGCTGGTTTTACACCTAATTGTCATTACGCTCTGGTTGCCATGTTGGCAGCAACGAGTTTGGGCGCTATCTGGTCGTCTTGTTCACCCGATTTTGGCTTTAATGGTGTGCTAGACAGGTTTGGGCAAATACAACCCAAAGTGCTTTTTGCTACCGATGGTTATATCTATAACAGCAAACGCATCAATAGCTTGCCGCAAGTGGCTGAAATAGCAGCAGCTTTAGAGGGTTTAGAGCAGCTAGTAGTTTTTCCTTTTCTTGAAAATCAGCCTGATACTTCATCTATACCAGAAGCAGTGCTTTGGGATGACTTCTGTATTGCTAGTACAGAAGTCATTGAGTTTGCCGAACTGCCTTTTGATCACCCGCTTTATATTATGTATTCCTCAGGTACTACGGGTGTGCCGAAATGCATAGTCCACTCAACGGGCGGCACTCTGCTACAACACTTAAAAGAACATCAGCTTCACACCAGCTTAACCCGTGAAGATACCATCTTTTATTACACTACCTGCGGTTGGATGATGTGGAACTGGCTAGTGTCTGGTTTGGCCGTTGGCTCTACTTTGGTGTTGTTTGATGGCTCCCCTTTTGCACCAGAACCTAAAGCTTTATGGGATATGGCAGAGCAAGAAAAAATCACCGTATTTGGTACCAGTGCCAAATACATAGCCGCTTGTGAAAAAGCAGGTTTACAGCCTAATAAAACTCATAAGCTACCCAAATTACGAGCAATACTCTCTACTGGTTCTCCGCTAGCGCATGAATCCTTTGAATACGTTTACCGCGATATTAAATCAGACCTGCTATTAGCTTCTATATCTGGCGGTACCGATATAGTTTCCTGTTTTGCGCTGGGTTGCCCAACGCGCCCTGTTTACCCTGGTCAGCTACAGTGCCGTGGTTTGGGTATGGATGTACAGGTTTATAACGATGCTGGCGAACCCGTGATAGGTGAAAAAGGTGAGCTGGTTTGTGTGAAACCCTTTCCTTCTATGCCGATAGGTTTTTGGCAAGACCCAAGCGCTAGTCGTTATCAAGAAGCCTACTTCAATCGGTTTGAAAATATCTGGGCACATGGTGATTACGCCGAAATCACTGCACAGGATGGAGTCATTATTCATGGTCGCTCAGATGCGGTACTTAATCCGGGTGGTGTGCGTATAGGAACCGCTGAAATCTATCGTCAGGTAGAAAAAGTCGAAGAAGTACAGGAAGCCTTATGCATAGGCCAAGACTGGAAAGAAGATGTGCGAGTGGTTTTATTTGTACGTCTTAAAGAAGGTTTCCAGTTAGATGAAGCACTTAAAAAGCGTATTTGCGCAACAATCCGTGCAGAAACTACACCACGTCATGTACCAGCAAAAATTATTCATGTGGCAGATATTCCACGCACCTTATCAGGAAAAATTGTAGAGCTAGCAGTACGAGAGGTTGTTCACCAAAGGCCGGTTAAAAATCAAGATGCTTTAGCTAACCCAGAAGCCTTG
Source organism: Marinospirillum insulare DSM 21763 (assembly GCF_000686905.1). Lineage (GTDB taxonomy): Bacteria > Pseudomonadota > Gammaproteobacteria > Pseudomonadales > Halomonadaceae > Marinospirillum > Marinospirillum insulare. Next base: position 18,435 of record NZ_JMLW01000033.1, on the reverse strand, counting down.
CAGTTGTTTGCCAACTTATCGGAGTTGCAAACAGATTAAAGCGTTTTGAAATTGTTCCGCTGTTGTCTTTGGCCACTGCTTTCGCTCCCTCGAACAGTGGTCTTTTTTTATTTGCTTGAAGCAGGTTTATTTAGACTTGTAACTGGCTAGAAAATAATGAATTCTAGCAACATGCTTAACGACCCTGATTTTAATAACCTATTACTAACTCTTGAAGCTTATCGGCACCGGCAACTGATATGGATAAAGGGTGATGTTGACTGGTGCTACAAGCAAGTTTTACTACTGTTAACTAAACAGCAGCAGCAACTAACTCAGCCTATGAAGGGCAGCTGGGTGCAAGCAGAAGTCAACCTAGATACGCTTCCTAAGTTGTCTGAAGATTTAGTGCATTTACCCGCTTCAAAAGCCCGTCATCGGCTTGGCAGTGAACAAGATGTTTTAGTCATAGATGCTTTTAGCGGTCTTAATCCAGATGCTTTAGGTGCTTTGGCAGGAACATTAAAGGCTGGTGGAGTGCTGTATTTATTAACGCCAGAAGACTGGTCAGCATCGGTTGACCCGGACTATAAGCGCTTGGCAGCTTGGCCTTTAGAAGCAAAAGACTTAACCCATTATTTTGTGCAACGCTGTGAAAGGCTTTTAATCGAAAAACAAGTGCCTCGCTTTAGCCAACAGCAAGAGAAGCTAGGTAACTGGGCTATTCCAAATGTTTTAACTGCTGCAACCGTTCAACCTAAAAATCAACCTTCTTTAAAAAAATTACTTTGGGGTGCTGTTAGTGAAGAGCAATCAACATTAGTTACCCAGCTAGTTGATTGGTTTGCCAGTAAACCAGTCGTACCTCTAGTGATTACAGCTAATCGAGGGCGAGGTAAAAGCGGTGCTTTAGGTTTGCTTTTGCGCGAGTTAATCCAACAACCTACTAGCAAAAAACTACTGGTCACGGCACCTTCTAGCGAAGTCACAACTGCTATTTTTGATCGGATAAAAGATTTACCGCTAGAGTTACAAGAACAAGTGAGCTTTATAGCACCCGATGCTTTGTTAGAAGAACAGCCCCACGCCGATTTGCTTTTAGTGGATGAAGCAGCAGCCTTGCCTGTACCCATCTTAAAATGTTTATTAGCGGCTTACCCTAAGAGTGTGTTTGCTACTACTCAAGAAGGCTATGAAGGTAATGGTCGAGGTTTTGCGCTACGTTTTACTCAGCACCTAAATAAACATACACCTAACTGGCTGGCGCTAACCCTTAGTCAACCTTTACGCTGGGCTGAAGGCGATCCTTTAGAAAAGCTAATCAATCGCTTGTTATTGTTAGATGCCCAAGTGACCGATCCAGCAAAAAACAGCAATAAACCTTCGACTTTTACTTGGATAAAACAAGCCGACTTATTGAGAGATGAAGCGTTATTGCAACAGGTGTTTGGTTTGCTGGTATTGGCACATTACCGCACCACACCGGATGATTTTCGTCAGCTGCTTGATGCGCCAGGTATTCATTTAGCCTGTGCTTGGCAAGGTGATCTACCTATAGGCTTGGCATTAATTCAAGAAGAAGGTGGTTTTGATGCCGAGTTAGCCCAGGCTATTTTTATGGGCAAGCGCCGACCACAAGGGCATTTATTAGCACAATCTTTAGCTTTTCATGGTGGGTTCGTGCAGGCAGCACAAGTAAATTGGTGGCGTATTCAACGTGTTTTAGTTCATCCTTTATTACAGCGGCAGGGTATTGGCAAACAGTTATTAAGTTTTGTGTTGGCAGAAGCTAAGCAGCAGCCAGCCTTAGACTTAATAGGCAGTAGTTTTGGGGCGACCACAGAATTGCTACCCTTTTGGTTTAGGGGTGGTTATCAGCCAGTGCGTTTAGGTATCACTAAAGACCAAGCTAGTGGTGAGCATACTTTACAAGTAGTACAGGGCATTTCAGTTAAGGGTAAAGCCTTGCAACAACAGTTAGTTGAAAGGTTTTCTCTAACTCTGCCCGATGCTTTAACCCTGTGGTTAAAAGCTTTGCCGGCAGATTTATTGATTACTATTTTACAAGCGTTGCCTTTAACAAAGGTTGCTTTAAGTGAACAAGATCAATTGGAATTAGATGCTTTTGCAGAAGGACATCGACCTTTAGCTGTAAGTCGAACAGTGCTTAAAAATTGGTTGTGGCAGGCTTTGGCAGAGCGGGCTAGAAGCAGCCAGTTAGTGCCTTGGGTGCAACTATTGTTACAAGAAGTGCCTGAATTAAAGTTACAGCAGCAATTAGGTTTAAAAGGAAGAAAAGCATTCGATCGCTGGTTACGTAACCAGCTTAAAACGTTATTAGAGTAGGCAGCAGGCTGCTTTTATTTTAAGATGCTCAACCTTAGTAGCTTTCAGTCTTTTGCGTACCTAGCCGGAGTTGTTCATGTTTAATCGTTTTTGGGTTTCCCTGTTTGCAGGGCTAGTTTTGTCTTTAGTGTTCGCTGGCAATCTACAGGCCAACACAAGCATAGGTTTAGGTTATGACTTAGCTCGCCAGCTAGATAAAAACCAAGATGATGGGCAGGTTAACCTTGCTCTACAGGTTTCTATTTTGCGTCGTTCTGCAATCGTTGTAGGAGCGGCTTCTGGAGATGCTTACCAAGTGGTCGAGGCTGGTTTTAAACGCTATAACGAAAAATATTTAAGTGGTAGCTTTTTTCAGCTAGGTGCAGGCTATTGGTATGGCGATAAAGACAAGGGTGCTAAATCTAAACTAGGTGCAGATTTACGCCTTGGTTATGAATTACCCATTACACGTAACTTGGTGGCTACGGGTGCCGTGTCTATGCTTTATGGCGTTAACAACCCTACAACAGGTAAAAGTGACGAGTTGCTTTTTCGTCCACATTTAGGCGTTATGTTTCACTTCTAAGCCATCCTTGGCTTTGAAAATCAATCTTCTGGTGTTACTAGGTGGGCTGTTAGCGCTTCGCGCAGTTCACCTTCAATTGGTAAAGAAGTTTTATTTTCAAAACTGTAATGCACTAAAATAGCCTCGCCACGTGCCCCCATTTTATTGTTTTGCCAAGCTTCTTGAATCACCACGAAGGAGCTATTTCCTATCTTGTTTAAGTAGGTACGCACTTCAATATCTTCTCCGTAAAAGAGCTCCCCAAGAAAATCTACTTTAATGCTGGCTAGAATTAGGCACCATTTTTTGGGGTCTAAGTCAGGGGTGAATAAACGAAATAAGTCATTTCGAGCGCGCTCAAACCAAACTGGCAAATGTGTGTTGTTGATATGTCCTAAAGCATCGGTGTCAGTAAAACTAGGTGCAAATTTAAGGGTAAACATAATTGATTTCCATTGGTGTTTTAGTGTTTAGTGGCAAGATGGTAACAAAACACTGCTATGAAGTAGTGGTTGACTGAACAGTCAATTAATCTAATAAATGTAACTGATTATCCTGAGTGAGAATTATGAACTTTGACTTTGTAACCCCAGTCGATCGCAAAAACACCGCTAGCTTAAAATGGCAGCGTTACGAGCAGCAAGATGTTATTCCCATGTGGGTTGCAGATATGGATTTAACTTCGCCACCAGGAGTACAAAAAGCGTTAAGTAAAGCAGTATCAGCAGGCGTGTTTGGCTATGGTGAAGTGCCACAAGGGCTTAATCAGGCTTTTATAGATTGGTGTGCTAGCCAATATAACTGGCAAGTAGAAAAAGATTGGCTGGTATGGATTCCTGGTGTGGTGCCAGGGTTTAACCTAGCCGTAGAGGCTTGGCTTAAACCAGAGCAGGGGTTGTTAGTTCAGTCGCCAGTTTATCCGCCGATTCGTGTATTAGGCAATCTACGCCAGCGGCCTAGTGTTGATCTACCAATGAGTGAGTCAATTAATAACTTCTCTTCTTACCTAAAACCAGAAACTTCAGCCCTAGTTTTATGTAATCCGCAGAATCCATTAGGTAAGGTTTATTCTCGCCAAGAATTAGAAGAACTCGCTGGATTAGCTGAAGAAAATGACTTGCTGGTTATTTCTGATGATATTTGGAGTGATTTAATTCTAGAACCAAGCTTGCGCCATGTGCCTTATGCCAGTGTTAGTGAAGTAGCCGCTCAACATTCCATTACCCTTATGGCACCCAGCAAAACCTTTAATATTGCTGGGCTATCTTGTGCTGTAGCCGTTATTCCTAACCCTAAATTGCGTGCCAGTTACCGTAAGAAAATGCGTGGCTTAATGCCGGATATGAACTATTTGGGTTTAGTTGCCGCACAGGCCGCTTGGGAAGGAGGGCATGACTGGCTAGAAGCACTTAAAACCCATTTGAATGCTAACCTGGATATTTTAGAAAACTGGCTTAAAGATTTTCCACAAATTGGCTATCAGCGCCCTCAAGCAACCTTTGTTGCTTGGTTAGATGTCTCTAGTTTGCAACTGGAGAATCCCTATGAAACCTTTCTACAGGGTGGCGTAGCTCTGTCACCTGGTGAAGCGTATGGTGAAAGCGGTTATTTACGACTTAATTTTGGTTGTTCAGCAGAGCAATTAAAACAAGCACTGCACCGTATGACTAAAGTGCTATACAATGTAGGGGTAATAAAATAGGTTATAAGCTTAGGCTTTAACTTTATCACTCTTCTTGTTGCCGGAGTCCTTAATATGGATTTTATGCGCCGCTCCCTTTTGGGACAATTAGCACGCCTCAGTGCTGGAGCCGCACTGGTTCCGCTTTCTAGTATTGCAGTTGCAGGAATCAATGCTCAGCCCGTTCGTCGAGAGGGTGATCCTACCAAGCGTTATGGCATGTTGATCGACTTGCGCCAGTGCATAGGCTGTCAGGCTTGCACGGTTTCTTGTCATATCGAAAATGATGCTCCCTTGGGTAAATTTCGTACTACTGTTTCTCAATACGAAGTTGAAGATCAAGCAACGGGTGGTCTAGCTACTTTTATGCTGCCACGTTTGTGCAACCATTGCGAAAACCCACCTTGTGTGCCTGTTTGTCCGGTAGAAGCTACCTTTCAACGTCAAGATGGCATAGTGGTTGTAGATAGTGACCGCTGTGTAGGTTGTGCTTATTGTGTTAACGCCTGTCCTTATGATGCACGCTTTATTAATGACAAAACTCAAACGGCAGACAAGTGTACCTTTTGTGCTCACCGCTTAGAGGCTGGCTTACTCCCTGCTTGTGTGGAATCTTGTGTCGGTGGCGCCCGTATTATTGGCGATCAGCTAGATCCTAACAGCCAGATTAGCCAAATGATTGCTGAATACGGCGACCAGTTAATGGTTCTTCAGCCAGAAAAAAATACCGTACCGCAGGTTTTCTACTTGGGTATGGATGACCGTTTTGTCACTCGCCCCGTAGCAGAAGCAGCACTACTAGAAGTCTTAGATGATCAAGGCAAGGAGATGGGTTATGAATTCCGTGGCCATTGAGTTATTAGCTCCGCGTTATCCGATTGCCTGGTACCCTTGGGCAGTTCAGTATTTTTTCTTAATCGCCCTGTCTTACGCCACTTTATGGCTGGCAGCACCGGCATTAATTTTTGGTAAAAAAGATTGGCTACCAACGGCGCGTTTAGCCCTTTTAGCCTGCTTGAGTGCCACCTTGGTTGCACCGGTTGCCCTACTAGCAGATTTACACCAGCCGCTAAGATTTTGGCACTTTTATGCCTATGCCAACACCCACTCGTGGATGTCAGTAGGTAGTGTCATTTTGCCGCTCTATTTATTTAGTGTGATGGGCTTAGCTTGGATGGCTTGGCGACCCGCACTTCAAGCCAATCGTGAAGCGCCTGGCTTTCTAGGTTTTGTTTCACGTTGGATATCTTTAGGCACTAGCCCTACACCTAAACCTTTAATGGTGGTTACTGGCTTGGTTGCCCTATTATTTTCAACAGGAATTATGCTCTATACAGGGGCAGAAGTAGCCATAGTTAAAGCGCGCCCACTTTGGAATACCTACTGGTTACCACCCATGTTTGTTGCCACGGGCTTTATTACCGCAACTGGCTTAATGCTGCTGCTTAACCGTGTTACTGGCATGAAAAACCAGCCAGTAAACAGCCAAATGTTAAAAATTATGTTAGTGGCGACTTTGGCAGCCGCCGCTATTGCTGCAGCTTGGGTTTTAGGTGGTATTAATGACCCACAAGGCTCTGTTGCTGCAGCGATTGAATCCATTCGTTATAGCGATTCTTGGCGTGCAACTGCTATTTGGGGAAGTATTACCGCAGTTATTTTGTTTGTAGGAACACTTTACCTGTTAGTTAGCAAAGCCAAGCGTCCTGCCCTGCATTCTTGGGTGTGGTTATTAGGTTTAGTAGCTATTCACCTGGGCTGGATGTTCCGCTGGGTAGTTTTGATGGATGTTCAGCATGTGGCACGTAATAGTGCAGGTTTTCACCATTATGGTATTCCAGCAGGTTCTTCTGGCTTGTTAGGCATAGTGGGTACTTTTGGTTTATGGATGGCAGTTATGTTGTTAATCGATTTGTTTGTTCCTTGGCGTGAAGCAAGACAGGGCGGTGTCGCTACCGATGTATCACCTGTTATTGATGCAGACACTGTTGATACAGAAACAAGAGCTAAACAAGATACTAACGCTGCTGAAGGAGCTCCTAGTCATGGATAAATCACGTCGTCGTTTACTTAAAGGTGCAGTTGCAGCAGGTGGTGCGGCCACTTTTGCAGCAGGTTATTCAGATCCTCTTATTAAACTGGCTAAAGGGGTAACTGGTAGCGCGGGTGAAAAACCTAAAGATCGTATTCACGGTAATTCACTGGCACCAGAATACTCGGTCGATTTAAAAACCGGTGAATTAACCCTTAATCCAGATCAGCGAGTTGCTTTTACTATTTGTTATGGCTGTACCACTAAATGTGGTGTTCGAGTTCGTATTGATAACACCACCGAAAAAGTATTACGTGTTTCGGGTAACCCTTATCACCCGCTATCGGCTGATGAACACCTACCCATGAAAACGCCGGTGGTTGAAGCTTTGCGTGGCTTAAGTGCTTATGATAACCAAGGCCAGCAAAACCGCTCTACAGCTTGTGCTCGTGGTAATGCCATGATGTCGCAGCTAGATAATCCCTTCCGTATAGATCATTGTTTAAAGCGTGTAGGTGGTCGGGGTGAACGCAAATGGGAAAAAATTTCTTTTGAACAGTTAATCGAAGAAATTTGTGAAGGTGGTGATTTATTTGGTGAAGGCCAGGTGGATGGCTTGCGCACTATTCATAATCACGATGAATTAATCGACCCTGAAAACCCTGAGTACGGCCCTAAAGCTAACCAGCTGATGGTTATGGAAGCGACTGACTATGGTCGCTCAGACTTACTCAAACGCTTCACTATGAATGCTTTTGCAACGCGTAACTACGGTCACCATGGTTCTTACTGTGGTCTAGCCTTCCGCATGGGCTCAGGTGCGGTGATGGATAATTTAAAGACTAATGCTCACGTTAAGCCAGACATAAAAAATGCAGAATTTATTATGTATATAGGTACTGCACCTAGTCAGGCGGGCAATCCCTTTAAATTACAAGGGCGTTTGCTAGCTAAAGCACGTGCTGCAGGTACTTTAGAATACGTTATAGTCGATCCAGCACTGAATGCTGCAGCCTCTCATGCGGCTGATAATAACCATTGGGTGCCAATTAAGCCAGGTTCTGACAGCGCTTTTGCTATGGCAGTTATTCAATGGTTATTGGATAACCAGGGTTACGCTAAAGACTTTTTAGAGCTGCCTGGTCAAAAAGCTGCTAAAGCAGCCAATGAAGTAAGCCATTCCAACGCTACGCATCTAGTGATTACTACAAAAGGGCACTCACGAGAAAACTTCTTTTTAAGAGCCAGTGACCTAGGTTTAGCTGAAGCAGGTGATAAAAAAGATGTTCCTCTAGTCGTGAATGCGGCTGGCCAACTGGTAGACAGCGAATCACTACTTAAAGCAGAGTTGTTTGTTGAGCGTGAGGTTCAGCTAGCCAGTGGTGAAACAGTTCAAGTAAAAAGCAGCATGACCTTGCTGCGCGAGTCAGCTAACGAGTATGACCTAGCTACCTACGCTGAACATTGCGGTATTGCTAAAGAAAAAATTATTGAGCTAGCGGCTAAGTTTGCCAGCCATGGTCGTCGTGCAGTGGTTAACTGCCATGGGGGCATGATGTCGGGTAACGGCTTCTACTCAGCTTTTGGTGTGCAAATGCTTAACCTCTTAGCTGCTAACTACAATCGTAAAGGGGGTAGTGCAGTAGGTGGCGGTAAGTTTAATGGTAATGGCAAAGGTCCACGTTATAACTTTGCTGAATTCCCCGGCAAGCGTGGCCCTAAAGGGGTATTTTTATCGCGTTCGCGTTTTCCTTACCACAAGTCTTCTGAGTACAAGCGCAAGGTAGCGGCGGGTGAAAATCCCTACCCTTCTCGTGCGCCTTGGCGTCCTGTTGCGCCACCTACTTTAACTGAACATTTGCCTTCTGCCTTAGACGGTTACCCCTACCCAATTAAAGCTCTAATAGGTTGTATGGCTAATCCTATTTATGGTCAGGCAGGTTTAGAAGCCACTATAGCGGAGAAGCTTAAAGACCCTAGGCGTTTAGGCTTGTTTGTAGCAGTCGATGGTTTTATTAACGAAACTAACCGTTTTGCTGATTATATTGTGCCTGACTCAGTGATGTATGAAGTTTGGGGTTTTACCAGTTCTTGGAAAGGAACAATTGGCAAATTAACCACTGCTTGTTGGCCAGTAGTTGAACCTCGCCAACAAAAAACGGCTGCAGGTGAACCGGTCAGTATGGACACTTTCTTTATTGAGGTAGCTAAACGCTTAGGTTTACCAGGTTTTGGTGAAAACGCCATTCCAGATGCAGAAGGCAATTTGCACCCACTCAATCGTGCTGAAGATTATTACCTGCGTGTAGCGGCTAATATTGCCTTTATGAATGGTCAGTTACCTTCCGCTAGTCAAGAAGATTTAGCGCACAGTGGTATTGAGCGTTTATTACCTGAAATTGAAAAAACCCTAAAAGAAGATGAGCGTGGGCCAGTCAGCTTTATGTATGCACGGGGTGGGCGCTTTGAAGATGCGAGTGAACATTACCAAGGTGAACAGCTAAAGAATGTATGGCGTAAAACCTTGTGTATTTATAGCGAAACTATAGGCACTAGCGTTGACACTATGAATGGTGAGCTAAACTCAGGTGTGCCGCGCCACAGCCATCCTTTGCTAGCCAATAAACAAGCCATGCGTGAAGTGTTTACTGAACAAGAATGGCCGTTATTGGCCTTCTCGTTTAAGTCCAACCTAATGAACTCTTATGCCATAGGTAACGAACGTCTACGGATGATTAAACCCTATAACCCAGTGCAGATGAACATTAAGGATGCGCAGCGTTTTGGTATTAATCATGGCGATACGATTAGTATTGAAAGTCCTGGTGGCGAAGTGGTGGGTTTAGCCTTGGTGAGTGAAAGTGTGATGCCGGGTTCTTTAGGTATAGAACACGGTTATGGACACCGAGATTTAGGTGCAACACCACACATCATTGATGGTGAATCTCAGCCAGATATGCCCTGGATGCGGGCAGGTCTAAATATTAATGATTTAGGCTTCCGTGACCCAACTCGTAACGTAGATGGCACCTGGTTAGAACCGATTAGTGGTGCTTCAGTTCGCCAAGGACTACCCGTGCGAGTAACGCGCCTAGGTACCAGTTGATTTATACTAGTCTAAACACTAGATAAAATTATGTTACTGAGGGTGTAAGTAGTAATTTACCCGCCAGTCATATTCATCATGCGAACCACCTGAACCTCACCATCATTCGTAAAATGGTGGCGTTCAGGTTTAATGGCCATAGAATCAATAATGGCTTGCTTTAGTGGTTGGTCGTTATGAGGCTGGCCCTTTGGTGAAGGGTTGCGTAAGTAAGGGCGTAGATCTATCGAGTGTTCATTACCTAAACACAGCAGTAATCGACCTTCAACCGTGACTCTAACGCGATTGCAATCGCCACAAAAGTTATGCGAATGAGGGGAAATAAAGCCTAGACGTATAGCAGAGTCTGGCATTTGGTAATAACGAGAAGGGCCTGCTGTTGTAGAGCTCACAGGTTTAATAGAATAACGGCTAGTAATAATTTTGCGCACTTCATCACTAGAGCAGTAAGTTTCACCACGCTCATGGTCTGAAACCACACCCAAAGGCATTTCTTCTATAAAACTAATATCAATTTTTTTATGCCGCGCAAACTCAACTAAATCTAAAACCTCATCTTCATTACGACCTTTCATAATGACTGCATTGAGCTTAATACCTTTAAAGCCAGCGTTAATAGCAGCATCTATACCATCTAGCACCTGTTGCAAACTACCTGTGCGAGTAATGCGCTTAAATTTTTCTGGGTTTAAAGAATCTAGGCTAATGTTTAAACGCTTTAAACCACTGGCTTTTAAATCTTTAGCAAAACGAGGTAGTTGGCTGCCGTTAGTGGTCATGGCAAAATCCTTTAAACCCAACCCACCAATGTAATCAATTACCTGCATTACATCGCGTCTAACTAGGGGCTCGCCACCCGTTAGACGAACTTTTTCTACACCCAGTTCAGAAAAAACTTTGGCGATACGACCAATTTCTTCAAGGCTTAAAATGCTTTCTTTAGGCAAAAAAGTCATGCTTTCGCTCATGCAATACACACAACGAAAGTCACAACGGTCGGTGACTGATAAACGTACATAATTGACCCGACGGCCAAAGTTATCAACCAGTATTTCTTTTTGAGCAAGCTGATTCATAGCTAGTAGGCCTCCGCTCTAGGTAACCAGCGTTCTGCTGCTTGGGAGTCACTTGTACGAGCACTAACCCAATAGTCACCCGTTAAGGTATGTTCTTTCTTCCAAAAAGGGGCGCGGGTTTTTAGATAATCCATAATAAAATTACAAGCATCAAAAGCATCTTGTCTGTGCGCCGAAGAAGTTGCCACCAAAACGATAGGGTCGCTGGGTTCCATGCGGCCAATACGGTGAATAATACGTGTTCCTTTTAGTGCCCAGCGTTGCTCTGCTTCTTGAAGAATGGCTTTAAGTGCCTGTTCGGTCATGCCCGGGTAGTGTTCTAAAGTAAGAGCTTGTACATCGGGTCTTTCGTTAAAGTCTCTTACATAACCAGTAAAAGTTACCAAAGCACCTAGGTCACTTCGCCCTTGAGTAAGTGCTTGTGTCTCTTGGTTTAAGTCAAAAACTTCTGACTGAACACTAACATGGTTACGGCTGTACATAATTTAGCCCCCAGTGACCGGTGGAAAAAATGCGACTTCATCACCTGCTTTAATTTGATAGCTGGGCTTAACCATTTGTTGGTTAACCGCCATTAACAAGTTGTGGTTGGCTAGGTGTTTATCCCATTGTGTATCACGGTTACGTAGTTGGGTTAATAAGTCAGCAAGGCTAGGATTAGGTAAGTCGTCTAAGGTTAGCAATAACTTATCCACACCCAGTTGCTCACGCAATTCAGCAAAAAAATGCACACTAAACTGATTTTCTACAGTGGGTGGCGTCATTGCTGCAGTTTGATTAGCCTGTTTGCTTGTAGTTGTTGAGTTTTCTTCTTCGTTAGAGAAATCCCAATCACCCGACTTGCCACCTTTTTTTTCTAAAACTCTTATACCTTGAATAATCATGCGCTTATCCACGGCTTTACACATATCGTAAACCGTTAAAGCTGCAACTGAAGCGGCAGTAAGCGCTTCCATTTCTACCCCTGTTTGCCCTGCTAGCTTACAAGTGGCATGAATAAGAATACCAGGCAGGGACTCATCGGCAGTGAGATCTACTTCAACCTTACTCAACATAAGTGGGTGGCAAAGTGGGATTAGCTCAGGCGTTTTTTTGGCTGCCATAATGCCAGCAATACGTGCTGTGGCTAGTACATCGCCCTTAGGGTGACCACCTTCAATAATCAGATTTAGAGTAGTGGGCTGCATTTTTATGCTGGCACAAGCAGTGGCTGTACGTGAAGTGATTTGTTTTTCTGAAACATCCACCATGCGCGCTTCACCACGGGTGTTAAGGTGGCTTAATGGATTTGCAGTATTCATAAACTAACTCCTTTATAGCCGGGTAACCATTCATAAAAAGGATAAATATTAACCAAGTCGCCCGCGGCAATTTCTGCTTGATCATCAGGAATACGAATTAAACAATTTCCTTCATGTGCAGAAGTTAAAATACCCGAACCCTGTGAGCCAGTAGTGCGGACTTGCAGTTGCCCATTGCTAGTAAAACTATAAATACCACGATGAAAATCACTACGTCCCACTCGGCTAAATAAAGTAGTTTCTGCTACCGCTGGCCAAATAGCTGGGTGACTTTTAGCTTCAGAAGTATTCTCACCTTGCAGCCTTCTAATTAAAGGTTGAATAAGCAACATAAAGGTAACTAGGGTAGCAACTGGGTTACCCGGCAAGCCGGCAAACAAGCAAGTTTGGCCATTGGTGTTTTTGCCTAAATGACCAAAAGCAAAAGGACGACCTGGCCGAAGGGCTAAGCGCCATAAACGGGTTTCACCTAAAGCTTGTAAAGCTTGTTTTACAAAATCGGCATCACCTACAGACACGCCACCGCTAGTTAGCACTAGCTGATGGGTTTGGCTGGCGTTTTTTAAGGTAGAAATCATGACTTCTAAGTTGTCTGGCAAAATACCTAGATCTGACACTTCACAACCTAAAGCCTGCAACATGCCTAATAAGGTAAAGCGATTTGCATCATAAATACCGTTTGTAGCTAGTGCTTCACCAGGTGCAGTGACTTCATCGCCAGTAGAAAAAATAGCAACTTTTAAAGGTTGGTGAACCTTAACTTGGGCAACGCCTAAAGAGGCTAATAAACCTAATTGAACCGCACCCAAACGAGTGCCCGCAGTTAGTAAAGACTGACCCTGTTGAATATCTTCACCCGCTTGCCTGATATTACTGCCAGCCTGAAGGGTATCAGTGTTAGTGAAGCTAACCTGTTCGCCCTCAACTACACATTGTTCAATCATTACGACTGTATTTACACCCTTAGGCAAGGCGGCACCCGTGGTTATATAAACCGCTTCACCAGTATTAATAGGTTGATCAAAACCTTTACCTGCTAAGCATTCACCAACTATTTTCCATTGCTTAAATTTAGCTAAGTCTTGGCCGTTAAAGGCATAGCCATCCATCGCTGAGTTAGTGTTTTGTGGCACATTAATGGGAGCAGTTACGGTTTCAGCTAGGGTGAAGCCAGCCGCTTGTGCAAGAGGCAAGTTAAGCTTAGAGGTAACTTGAGTGGCAGAGCTTAAGACAGCTTTAAGGGCTTCTTCTAAAGTTAGTTGCTTTTTTTGATCAGTCATTTCAAAACAAGTTAGGCTCATTTCAGCTCCTTAGCTTACAAAAATCTAAAATAAAGCCTTCAAGCAGCTCTAAATTATTAAGGTCTAGCTTAGGCAGTGTACAGTCTGCGGGTATAGCTGTTAAATCATCGCAAGCGACAGCAACAATATGAGGGTCTTCTTGATAGCGCCAAGGCTTACCTACTGAAGGGCGGTTCAGCTCAATTTTTGGAAATGCTTCTGCCTTAAAACCTTCAATGAGTACTAAATCTAGCTGGTCAGTAGATAAGTGGCTAAGGAGTTCATCTAGCATAGGGGGTTCGTTACGCTCATCTTCAACCATTAATGCCCAGCGTTTGTGAGAGGCAATTAACATTTGTTCAGCACCCGCATGGCGAAGTTCGTAGCTATCTTTACCAGGTGTATCCACATCAAAATCGTGGTGAGCATGTTTAATGCAGCCGATGCGCAAGCCCCGCTGACGTAAGCGTGGCAAGAGTGCTTTTAGTAGGGTGGTTTTACCTGTGCCACTCCAAGCAGCAAAGCCAAGTACGGGCAAAGGGTAGTTAATCATTTAGCGCTGACTCCTTAGTGGATCGCCAAGTTGCTTAAGAAAAGGCTGCTTTAAGAGTAAGGCATATAAAAATAAAATTCAGGGAAATAAGCTACTTAAGAATATGTCATACAAGTGAGTGAGCTTATATTGATCTTAAGAGGTAGCTAAAAGTTAGCAAGTCTTTAATTAAGCCTAAAACATTTCATCTAACTTATTGAAATTACGTAAGCTTTGCGAATTAAAAACAACTTTACAGCTACCTATTTCTGCGTACCAGCGTCTAGGTTTAAGTTCGCCTTTTGCGATAGCTTGTTCTAGTTGTTGGGCTAGGGAGGTGCGTAGTAAAGCCACCACAGGTTGTAAGTTATCACCATCGCTGGCAACAGCTATATCATAGTTTTGTTCAGTAGCAGCTAGGTATAAACGCAGGGCTAAATCTTCAGGAAGGAAAGGTCCATCACAGGGTACAAAGAGTGTCCATTCTTGGGTGGAAGCCTGTAAACCACTTAGCATCCCCATTAAAGGGCCATGAAAGCCAGTTTTAATATCTGTAACCACAGGAAAACCTAAAGCGGCGTAATCATCCAAATTACGATTAGCATTAATAGCTAGGTCAGTTACTTGTGGGGCAAGGCGATTAATAATGTGCTGAATGAGTGGTTGTTGTTGATAACTTACCCAGCCTTTGTCTTTTCCGCCCATGCGCGAACCCTGACCACCAGCCAGAATAACACCACAAATAGGTAAATTAGAGGACGGCTGAAGAAGGTTCAGCAAGGAAAAACCCATAACATAAAAAGAATCCAGAAAATTAAGCAGCTACACTAATACTATTAAGTTCTTTGATGAGTGTATCAGTATCTGGCTTAGCTTGTGCCGCGTAAGCAGCAGCGACTTGTCTAGGCTCGGGTGCGCCAGCAGGCTTTAGGGTGGTAATAAACTGTAGGCGTGGATACTCTTCAGTTAAAGCCCGCAGCCAACTAAAGTAGCCAGAGTTACCTTGAACCAAAGCCTCTCCCATATCACTTTGAATACTACGCGCTAAACTACGGCTGTAAGTATCTTCAACCAGCGTAATGTTGTGATGTGTGGGTGGGCGGTTAACATAATTTGTTAAACCGGGAGGATCAAAAGAAGTGGGGATGTGGTTAGGGTAAATGCTCTGCGGTGCGTAATTTTGTACCGGCAGATTATTATACAAGTGATGCAGGTCGGGTGAGTAAACAGGTGCCATCATCAAACTTAAAACCAAAGAAAACTGCGCACCCTGCGCTGAGTTCAGCGAGGTGTTCAGTGATTCTTGGACTTCAAGTGATTTTGTATAAGCGTTTTCTATACGCATGACGGCAACACAACCTTTCAGATGTATAAAATGGTTACGTCTATAGCTTCGGCACTCAATTAGAAAACTTTAGAGAAAAACCTAAAACTTATCGCTTTCATAGTAAGCAGTGACTTTCATAACCAACAGCAGCTTGCTAGACTGGCTAAGACATCTTGACGGGGTGCCCGAACACTTAACAGTAATCCAATGTAAAAAGTGCCAAGGCTGAGATAACACCCGTTGAACCTGAACCGGTTAGTACCGGCGTAGGAATCGAGATACTTGCATTAACATCAGCTCGTCCTGTCCGCCCGTCCGGTTCCCGCATTTTATTAGCTTAACGTGGGAGCACATTATGTTTACCAGCCAGCACTTAAAAGAAACGGCACAAGTCGATTCTGCCAGTGTTCAGCCTTTACCTAATTCACGCAAAGTTTATTTAGAAGGCTCACGCCCCGATATTCGCGTACCTTTCCGTTCCATTAGCCAGGCCGTAACCGCCACCGATTCAGGTGAAGAATACAACCCAGATATTCTGGTTTACGACACCTCTGGCCCTTATACCGACCCTAAAGCCAGCATAGATATTCGTAAAGGCTTGCAACCATTAAGAGCGCAATGGATTGAGGAGCGTCAAGATACTGAACTGCTAGAAAACCTAACCAGCGAGTTTGGTCGCCGCCGTAGCCAAGACCCCACCCTAGAAGCTTTACGCTTTGATTTGAAACGCCAACCACGCCGCGCCAAAGCCGGTAAAAACGTAACCCAACTGCATTACGCTCGCCAAGGCATTATTACCCCAGAAATGGAATTTATTGCCCTGCGTGAAAACCAAAAGCGTTATGAATTAGGTAGCGAAGCAGTTGAAGAATTATTAAACCAGCAGCACTCAGGTCAGTCATTTGGTGCGGCTATTCCAGAAGAAATTACCGCGGAATTTGTGCGTGAAGAAGTAGCAAAAGGGCGAGCGATTATTCCTTGCAATATAAATCACCCAGAAACTGAGCCGATGATTATTGGCCGTAACTTTTTGGTGAAAATTAACGGTAATATCGGTAACTCAGCCTTGGGTTCTTCCATTGAAGAAGAAGTGGCAAAAATGACTTGGGGTATTCGTTGGGGTTCCGACACCATTATGGATCTCTCAACAGGTAAAGATATTCACGAAACCCGTGAGTGGATTATTCGTAACTCGCCCGTACCGGTTGGAACAGTACCTATTTACCAAGCCCTAGAAAAAGTAAACGGCATCGCAGAAAACCTAACTTGGGAAATCTTCCGCGATACCCTAATTGAACAAGCTGAACAGGGCGTGGATTACTTCACCATTCACTCAGGCGTATTACTACGCTACGTGCCATTAACTGCCAAACGCTTAACCGGCATAGTGTCACGCGGTGGTTCAATTATGGCCAAATGGTGTTTAGCGCACCATAAAGAAAGCTTCCTTTACACCCATTTTGAAGATATCTGCGAAATTTGTACCCAGTACGATATAGCTCTTTCATTAGGTGATGGTTTGCGCCCAGGTTCGGTGGCGGACGCTAACGATGAAGCCCAATTCAGCGAACTAGAAACCCTCGGCGAACTCACAAAAGTGGCTTGGAAGCACGATGTGCAGGTAATGATTGAAGGCCCTGGTCACGTACCCATGCACTTGATTAAAGAGAATATGGACAAGCAGCTAGAATGCTGTGACGAAGCACCCTTCTATACACTTGGCCCTTTAACCACTGATATTGCACCTGGTTACGACCACATCACTTCCGGTATAGGTGCAGCAATGATCGGCTGGTACGGCTGTGCGATGTTGTGTTATGTAACGCCTAAAGAGCACCTTGGCTTGCCAAACAAAGACGACGTTAAAACCGGCATCATCACCTATAAGATTGCCGCCCATGCTGCGGATTTAGCCAAAGGCCACCCAGCAGCACAGCGCCGTGATAACGCCCTTTCTAAAGCAAGGTTTGAATTCCGTTGGGAAGACCAGTTCAATCTAGGTTTAGACCCAGATACCGCACGTAGCTTCCATGATGAAACCCTGCCCAAAGAATCAGCCAAAGTTGCCCACTTCTGCTCCATGTGCGGGCCTAAATTCTGCTCGATGAAAATAAGCCAAGAAGTGCGTGATTTAGATGAAAAGCAAGTCGCAGCCATTAATGCACAAGCGCATGAAGGCATGATCGAGAAATCGAAAGAGTTTTTAGCCACAGGTTCAGAGATTTATCACAAGGCGTAATTAGCTAAACTCATCACTAGGCTACTAGAAGCCTAGCTAAACCTATAAAGTGTTTGGCTGGGCTTTTTTGCGTTCAAGCGGCAAACTTATTTAATTGTTGGCAGAGAAAACAAACTAGGAAATAAAGCCTTGATTCATATAGAAGATAAAAACGAGTATTTATCTGTAACTTTTACTGACCAAGATTTTTCAGGGCAAGAAATTGCCTCTAAAGAGTTTGATGGCTGTACTTTTAAAGGCTGTAATTTTAGTGAGGCAATTTTTAAGCGTTGCAACTTTGTTGATTGTGAATTTGTTAACTGCAACCTAAGCAATGTAGAGCTGGGCTACAGTAAGTTTTCTGAAGTGGTCTTTTATGAATCCAAGTTAGTTGGCGTAGATTGGACTAAAGCCGCTTGGTCTAACTTTGCCTTTGCTGCCCCCATTAAGTTTTATAAATCTATCCTTAATGACAGCTCTTTTTATGGGCTTTCCTTTCAAGACTTTGTACTTGAAGAAAGCAAAGCTCATGGTGTCGATTTTAGGGAAGGCGATTTTAGTCATTCAAGCTTCACCTATACCGACTTTACCAACAGCTTATTTGGCACAACTAACCTAACCAGTGCTGATTTTTCAGAAGCAACCAACTACGTTATTGATGTTTATCGGGCTCTTCGCATTTAAGGGTGTAGAAAAGATCTGGCTCACTAGAAAAGGAGTCGGGTTTCTTAGAGAATGTAAGTTCCAACACAAACAAAACTAAGTCCCCCGACATGAGCAATCTTACCTTTTCTACCCCTGACCTTTCCACCTTTTGCCAATTAAATAAACTCGGCCTTGTTGCCACTGGACAGCATATTACTGAAAAACACGCTGTTATTGAGTGCCGTTTCGCTCAATCGCCAGAGCCTTGCCCTGAGTGCGCTGCTTGTGGCAATTCACGTGGCACTATTGATAGGCGTCTTGCCCACGTGCCTTATGGTCAGCGAACGACCACGTTACTGCTGCGTATT
>NZ_JMLW01000032.1 GCF_000686905.1 Marinospirillum insulare DSM 21763 | reverse complement strand
CAAATAGGCTCAATAAAGCGTTTTTTTGAGCGTTGTTTGATCCTTTCTTCGGTAAATTCGTGAGCCTGTTTAGGCCGATATCCACGTTTGCCTGTATTACGTTTAAGCTCTCGACTAATGGTTGATTTGTGAACACCAAGCGTTTTAGCGATCTCAGTTTGGGTTAAATTGTTATCAAGCAGGGCAGATATTTGGTATCGTTGCTCTCTGGTGAGCTGTGTGTAGTGTCTCATGTTTGCTTCTCATTCTTGGTCGATTGAAAAGCATAAGATGCTACAGCAGCTTGCCATCCAATCCTAGTTTAATGAGTTGCACTTGAGAGTTGAATCCAGGTATCATATTTTTATTATTCTACTTGCTTTTTCCTCTTGATAATTTTTATCAGGTGATAATGGCAGAACAATAGGAGAATCTATTGTTAGTCGCGGTGTTTTACTTTATCTGAATTGGTTATAGCTGAATCACCCTTGGTTGAAGATATTGAAAAACTAAAAAAAACACCTAGAACACTAACAAAAACAATCCCATAAAATAAAAAATAAAAAACTGAGTTATCCATTACCTAACCTTTAATCCTGATAATTTTATATGCATTATAGTGTATATAAGTTTTTTGCCAACCTAGATTCAACTCTAAGAATAATATTTTATCTGCTTTTTTACTCTATCTCTCTTCACAGTCTTTTTTTCTGGTGTTTAATGGTATTTAAACAACTGGAGACTTTTTATGAAAAATTACTTGTATGAAGGGCAGCCCCGTGTCTGGGGTTTGAACTCTGAAGATGAGGAAGAGATGGATATGTTTTTTCCTTTAGTGGCCACAAGTGAGGGTACAAACCCTGATGGTGGTGAAGCCATTTTAGCTATTAGTCTTACCTCACCTAACGCCTATCCTCTTTTAAAAAGTGACTTAATCAGTGAGCTAGAACGATTAGCTCCCTTTATATCTCTTGAGCAGGCTTTGGCTAACTACTTGCAGTTTCCTATTAGTCAAACCTTGAGTGTTGAGGAATACCTGAAGCTGTTAAGTGAGTTAAAGCCCCATATTTATACGCTTTTAAAAGGTGCTTATTCTAAGCATCCGATAGATGACGGCAATGTGAAGGATATTCAGTTGGATGATGCCGGTTATGCTGCGTCTAATGCCATTGCTCATGCTTGCCAAGCTACCTTTGGTAAGGTCGAGGGTTGAGTATGACTAATAGAAATGTCGTTGTTTTTGGTCCACTTCTCGCTATTGGTATAGCTTTAATAGGTATTTTTATTTCACTTGCTAACTTTTCTAGCGAACGTGCAAATGGTTACGTCACCTTTGATACAGCAAAATACATTGCATCACGTACAGAAATGACCAGCCGGTTGCTAGGTAATAACGCTACGGTTAAGCAAACGGCGGTTAGTGTGTTGGCTCGTGTAGAAAAAAGCACAATGGAAGTGCTTAAAAAACATGCCAATAACAGGGTGGTTATTGTTAAGCAGGCGATGGTACTTGATGGGCAAGTGCCTGATATAACCGATGCTGTCTTAAATGAGTTGGGCTTACCAACGTCTGTAGCTTCAGTGCAGCCACAAGCACCTAATCGAATTCTAAGCAATTTTGCATTATCGGATGATTACATTCATGGCAGCGAGATACATAAGCAAGTTGCTGAAGAGGTGAACCGGCAAAATGCAGAAAAGCTTCGTGCTTTTGAAGATCATAAAAAAGAGCAGCAAGAAAAACGTGTTCAAGGTTTTTTACCTTAGGTTAAGTGAAATGTTAAACAATAAAGTTGTGTCGATAGAGTGGTACAAAATTAAGACTAATCACTTGTCTGTGATTGCTGAAATAAGCATGGCCAGAAAAAATAGAGCCAACCCAACTGCAACTACAGAAAGAAAAGTTGGGTCAGCTAATAACTTGCTTCCATTTAATAGGCTAGATGCTAAAGGGTGCTAAGTATGAAGCCTTTTGCTGGTGCTTGGGATGCTTGGAGTTTATTGTTTTTTTCAACGGCTATCTTGTTCATGTTGCCGTGGTTTGATGGGGTGAATACTGTTTTTTTAGCCTTATTGGCAGTGTTAGGGGTGGTTGGTATGGTTTGGCCACGAGTTAAAGATCACCTTGATATAGTTAATGAAGAAGATCGTGAAGGCTTCATTATGCCAAGTGACGAAACAGAAAAACCTTGCATGGGTGAAGGTGGCTTGCGGTTGGGCTATACAAAAGATAATTATAGGCCATTGGATATACCCAATGGCTTAATGAGTCGGCATACCGCTATTGTTGGTCAGTCGGGGGTAGGTAAAACAACCTTGATTGAATACCTTTTGTGGCAACAAACGGTACGCGGGGGCGGTTGGTTGTTTATAGATGCCAAAATTGACAGGGATACCCGAGATCATTTGGCTTATATGGCGCGTTGTAACGGTCGTAGTAATGATCTTTATATTTTAGATATTTCATCGCCTGCTGAGTCACACACTATGAACCCTTTGTTGAGTGGTGACCCCGATGAAGTTGCATCACGCTTAATGAATTTAATTCCTTCTAGTGAAAATAACCCAGGTAGTGATTTTTACCGTCAAAGTGCTAACCATGCGTTGACTGTTATTGTCGCTGCTTTGCAGAAAGCTAATAAGCTGTACCATTTTGGTGATTTATCTATCTTAATGCAGTCAACAAAAGCCTTGGAAGAGTTAGAGCGGATAACGCCACCCAGTGCTGAAAGGCGCAGTTTATCGGTGTTTTTAGATCAGTTTCGTGTTCAAAAAAAAGAAGGTGTAGAGCTGGATATGAACCGCTTAAAACAAGTTTTAGGTGGTATGGCCGGTCGAATCGCTTTGTTTGCTCAGGGTAAATTTGGTGAGGTTTTTAATGTTTATGCACCAGAAATAGTCTTAGAGTCCATTATTTTAGAAAATAAAATGCTTTATGTGTCTTTGCCAACCATGGGTAAAGATACGGCAGCCTTGAACTTGGGCAAGATGATTATTTCTGATTTAAGAAGTGCCGTGGCAAGAATACAGGATTTACCCAAAATACAGCGCCCAAAATACCCATTTTTAGCTGTACTGGATGAAATGGGGGCGTATGTCATGGAAGGTGTTGCACGGCTTTTTGAACAAGCTAGATCGGCTGGTGTGGCGTTAGTGCCTGCGTTTCAGTCATTCAGCCAGCTAAACAAAGTCAGTCAGGAGTTTGGCGATATAATTATTCAAAACACTTGGCAGAAAGTTATTTTTAAATTCGGTGCAAGTGAAGGGGCAGAAACCGCTTCAGCACTGTTTGGTAAGCACTTGAAGTTCCAGAAAAGCATTAGTTTAACTGGTAATGAGTCAGTGGGTAGTCAAGTGCTCCGTACACGGCCAGATAGTAGTGAGAGTGAGGGCGGGGGTATGTCTGTTGCATACCGTGAAGAAGAGGATTACCGTTTTTCACCCGATAAGATTATGGCCCTTGGGATGGGTGAGGTATTTACCTTGTCTGGGTCCCGTGCATACCACTTGCGTACTCCGATGATAAATTTTCCTGATGATGTTTTACCCTGTGAAATTGCACGGCATAAAGTTGATTTACCCGATGATAAAGAACCTTTGCACTTTGAAAAACGGCTTAATGAGTTTTTGATGGCAGCTTAACTATGTTAATGATAATTCTTTATGCTTCTGTTGGTGTACTGGTTCTAGGTCTACTGAGCTTTTTGCCTGGTGTAAAACTGCTAGTTACGCCAGTAATAACGCTGCTAACCAAGCTTGTAGAGTCATTTTTCGTGGTTTTTGTTGGTTATTTTATTTGGCTTATTAAAGCTGTGTTCTTTAGCTATATTGATGTTTTCAAACACCTGATTAGCAAAAGAAAAAAGTTCTTACCCACTGATGATATTAAAGATTAAGGAGTAACTTTTGAGTAATGAAAGTAAAGAGTGGACTGAGTGTGTGGTTTTAGCAGAAAGGCTACCATCCAACCCAGAAGATTTAAAATTATTTATAGACCAAAAGGCAACACTTGATGAATTAAAGGCTGTTAGACAGGGGGTTAGTGACTATATTGAAATTCTTGAAAAGGAAAACTTAAAGTTTCCTCACTAGTGGTCTGTCATGCCTGCCTTACCTACTCATGAAAACAGCCAGTTTGGGCTTGTTACTAATGAATAGGTGTAAATTATGATCAGTAAACTTAAGCAGAAAGCCAGAGGTCATTGGGACTTCATTGTTTCTACAATTGCTCCTAGTACCCTTGATGCGATTAACTCTAATTGTAGTCATGTGCCTTGCCCCATTCACGGTGGTCAGGATGGCTTCAGGGTGTATCGTGACTTTAATGAAACAGGCGGCAGTGTTTGCAATACTTGTGGCAACTTTTCTGATGGTTTTGCAACATTAGAATTTGCGACCGGTTTGTCTATTTCTGAAGTCATTACGCAGGTACGCGATCTGTTAGAAGATAAACCTGTGTTAGTTAGCCGAAAAGCAAAAGCGGCCAGTCTGCCTAAGCCTAAAACAGCAGCAAATAAAGCTACTGATAGACTTAGAGCGGCTTGGTTGCAGTCGTCTCAGAATGACACCTCACTTATTGAGAAGTATGTTGCGAGCAGAGGGCTGCCAGTTGGCTTAGCAGATGTTTGGGCTAGCCAGGCAAGGCAAAACTCTGTAATGCGTACTTACCAAAAGGTAGAGGGTGTTATCGTTAATTTCGGTGTTCAACCTGCAATACTATCAATTGTCTATAACGGTGATGATCAGGCTATTAGTCTGCATCGCACCTATTTGGATAGTGAGGGCGCTAAAAATACTGTTTTACCTAATGCTAAAACCTTAATGCCATCTAAGGAGGGTGTTGAGTGGTTTAGTTGTTCGGTAAGGCTTGGTGATGTGCCTGCAGCTACTTTGAATTTAGCTGAAGGCATCGAGACAAGCTTAGCTGTTATGGCAATGGGTGAATCTCACTGCTGGGCTACGGTAAATGCACAGAGTCTGGCTGGTTTTACGCCACCAGAAAACATCAAAGAAGTTGTTGTATGGGCTGATTTAGATAAGTCTGAAACTGGATTTAAAGCAGCACAATCACTGCAAGAACGTCTTTGCAAAGAAGGTGTTGAGGTGATTATTAAATTACCACCAATGCCTATACCCAAGTCTGCTAAAAGCGTTGATTGGCTAGACTATTATGTGTCCCTACCTAAGTAGGTATAAATTCATCCCCGGCCACGGCTGGGGTTATTTGTTAAACCAAGCTAAACCCTGCTTACCAAGAAAAATACAAGAACCGCATGTATAAAGTCTCTGGTTTACCGATCTCATTTACGGTAAGAAAAATGGAGTTAAGACTGTCTAGCTCACAGCAAGAGCTTTTAAAATGGTTAGCCATTGTTCTTATGGTGTTGGATCATGTGGGCTTTTTTTTAGAACAGTACACATGGTTGAGGTATGTCGGTCGGGTGGTTTACCCGATATTTGCTTATTTGGTTGCCTACAATTACTTGCACAATACTAGAAGTAAAGAGCGTTACTTAAAACGTTTGTTTTTTTGGGCGTTGATCTCTCAGCCAATCTACATGCTAGCAATGGGAGCCAGTCTAAACATTCTGTTTACTATACTGTTGGGGATGTTGGTAGTTTATGTATTTGAAAACCAGAAGCCTTACGCCATATTGTTATGTGTGTTGCTGGTACCAATAGCCTTTTTTACTTCTTACGGTGTTGCTGGGGTAGTGCTAGTTCCTTCTTTTTATCTTCTACTTAAACACATAAAGTTTGCGCCATTACTGGCGTTTACACTCGCTTTTTTAAATGCACCTAAGTACCTACTGTTTACAGCGCTTTCAATTCCGCTAATAGCCTTGGCAGCAAGATTTGATGGGGTGATAGGCAGAACATCGGGGGTGTATTTTTATGCGTTCTACCCAGCCCATTTAGCAGTTTTGTGGTTGGTTTTGTCTAGTAACACATAAAGTCAGTCTTAGGTAATTGTTGGTACATTTGTTGGAAGTCTTAGATTGTACTTATTAAAAGTCTTTTAAAATCAATAACCTGAATGCTTTGTTCGTAGGAGGGTAGTTCTACCAAGAAATTCTTCAGTAATATCAAGCACTTACAGTCAAGCTCAACATGAAGGTTGGGCTTTTTTTTGCCTGTTTTTTAGTTCTGTGCCCATTCTGTGCCCACTTTGTGCCCAAACCCCACATCTGCGACCTCTACCTTTGAGTACTATTTTTTTCAAAATGGATGGGTTTTAGGTGGTTTTCAGCATTATAAAACAAAAAAGAATTGAGATCGCAAAAAAAGAGTGAATTGCCAGTAAAAGTGGATTTATTGCGTGGCAGAGAATTTTGCGTGTGGAAACAAAAAAGCCACCTAAATTGAATTAGATGGCTTTAATTTAGAGTGAATGTCACTTCAAGCTTTAGTGGTTTTGATTAGCGAATTGCCTTCCTGAAAAAGCGTACTGGAACCTTCTTTTGTAACTCGACTTGAAGGTCTTTAAGAGTGTAGGCACCCTCACTTAACAATAAGCTTAACCACTCACCAACACTTGCGTGATTATCTAAGCTTGATGATAGTGATAAATATTTAGCTAAACCATAACCAGGTTCAATTTTATTATCCCTAGATTCAACTTGCTAGTGCAACAGCCTGTAATTCTCCGAACAATACCTCATTCGGTTTTTTCATACCAAGTGATTCTCTAGGTCTATTATTTAAGCGGTGCATAATAAACTCAAAATGTTCGTCATCTAGGTGCTTAAAGCATGAACCTTTAGGACAGTATTGGCGTATTAAGCCATTGGTATTTTCATTCAGCCCTCGTTGGCAAGTTGCAAAGGTTGCTTCCTTTACTTTCTACTCAAAAATATCAAGTTTGCGCCATTGCTGGTGTTTGTACTTGCTTTTTTAAATGCACCTAAATATTTACTGTTTACAGCGCTTTCAATTCCGCTAATAGCCTTGGCAGCAAGATTTGATGGGGTGATAGGCAGAACATCGGGGGTGTATTTTTATGCGTTCTACCCAGCCCATTTAGCAGTTTTGTGGTTGGTTTTTGCGTAGGGGTGGTTTTTAAGTGGTGTTGTGCTTGATATAAACACGCCCCAGAACGAGGCGTGTTGAGTTAAACAGAAAAGCCATAATGAGTGCCGTCCGGTAGCTCTACATCGAGCCGCAGCTTGCCACCAGAGGCTTCAACGTATCGCTTAATGGAGGAGAGTTTTAAATCTCGTCCAGGCTGCTCCATTTCAGAAATTGTTGGTTGTCTCACACCCAAAGAAGCAGCAATTTCCCCTTGGGTGAGCTTCATACGATCACGAAGCTCTGCTAGATGGATATTCAGCAACATCTCAGTGGCCACTTTCTGTGCTTTGGCAACAACTTCAGGCTTTTCTGCTGCCAGCATTTGGTTAAGAGTTCTTGCCATAACATTTACTCCTTCTTTAATTTATCCAAATGTGCCGCAAACTCGCGGTCTGCAATTGGGATCATTACTTCATAAAACCGTTTCTCATCCCCGGTCTTGTTACCGGCACAGAGAAGAATTCCTTTACGCTTTGGGTCGAATGCAAAGAACGCCCTGAGTGGATCTCCTTTGCTTTGGACCCGCAGTTCTTTCATATTGCTATAGGATGAACCGTACAGAGTATCAGCGTATGGTCTTGAAAGCGTAGGCCCCCTGTCTCGAAGTACCATCATCGAAGCTAGCACGTTGGCTCTATCAGTATCATCCAAAGTATCGAACCACTCATCAAAAATATCGGTTGTCTCTATGGCCCACATGGCTTCTCCTAAACTATATAGCATCTATTCTATATAGGCTAAACCCTATAATCAAGAAGGGTAGAATATTCAAGCTGCATACATGTAGGATTGCTTGTCAGAGTTTTTATAAAATACCCCTTTTATTTCGATATATTGTAACTTATTGAATTTATGAGAATGGTTTTTACAGCACTTTCAATTCCACTAATAGCCTTGGAAATGAAGTTTTAAAAAACAAAACCGAAGCTGATTCACTGCAAAACTGGGCAGCTATTTTATTTGAAAATAACAGCCAGCAAGATCGCTTAAACGATGTGCCGCTAAGCGACAGTGTGAACTTCCCCCACTTCTATAGACACTCAGCTACTGCATTTTGCGTTGTTAAGTCATTCCTGCTCAGCTAAAACCGATTGACCATTACTTGGTTTTAAACTGCTTAACATTAAGCTCTAGCATTTTGGCTAACTCTTCCAGCTCTCTGCTGGCTAGGGTTATTTTTGCTGCTTCTTGTTCTGCTTCTAATGCAGAGCTGGTTATCTGATTAAAGTTTTCACTAATTTCAATTGCCACAGCCGATTGCTCATCGGTTGTTGTTGCTATTTGTTGATTCATATCGGTTATACGCGTAACCGATAAGTTGATAGCATTTAGTGCTTCACCCGCTAATTTTGCTTGGTTAACACTGAGTTTAGCCTGCTCTTGACCTTGGTTCATTACCGTTACTGCCTTGCCAGAGCTAGCTTGCATTTTTTCAATAACTAGGTGGATTTCACGCGTTGAATCCTGGGTTCTTAAAGCTAGGTTACGCACTTCATCAGCAACAACTGCAAAGCCCCGCCCTTGGTCACCAGCCCTTGCTGCTTCAATGGCAGCATTTAATGCGAGCAGGTTGGTCTGCTCTGCTATCCCTTCTATAACTTCCATGACTCGGCTAATTTCTTTGCTATCTTCTGAAAGGTGATGAATCACTTCAGCAGCCTCTACAACTTTACTAGCTAGGTCGTTAATACTTAACTGAGTTTTATTAACTTCAGCTTGCCCTTCCGTAAACTCTGTCATGGCCGCATGTGCTAAACTAGCCGCTTCACTCGTGTGATTAGCTACGTGAGTAACACTCGTCGACATTTCTGCAATGGCTGAAGCGCCACGTTCGGTCGAGTCTTTTTGGTTGCTAATTAAGTTTTCGTTATGTTGTGCTGTTGAAAGCAGGTGTTTAGAAGCTAAAGTTAGCTTGTTAGCAGTTACAATTGAGTTTTTAGTAATATCTGTTAAGTAATTTCTTAAATCTTCAACTGCACTTAAAATACTGTTTTTATTGGTTTTAATTTCTACGGTTAAATCACCAGAGGCAATGACTTTAATGATTGAAGCAGCAGCTTCAGGCTCGCCACCAATAATTCTTTTTAGTCTGCTAACAACACTCATTGCAACAAATAGAATAATAATTAAAGCTAATAAAGTTAAAAACAACATGGTGTGTTGGAAGCTATTTGTCTCACTCACAGCTGTGGCAACATGGTCTTGAATTGCTGATTCTTGATAATCAATAAGTAAATTAATTCGTTTTAGCCATTCAGTGTAAGCTGGAGAAGCATGATTTAGCAGGTAATCATTAGCTAGTTCAAACTGGTTACTATTTATGAGTTCAAGTAGTTTTTCAGTTTTAATTAGCGTGGTTTTCTCAACCTCTTTAATCGCTTTAAACATATTGTTTTCAGCAGTCGAATGCTTTAAATTTGCAAACATACTATTAAGAACAGTCGCTGATTTTTGATAAAACTGATCAAGCTCTACAATATTCTGCTGGTGCATTAAAGAGTCTTGAGTGTTAGCCACTAAAACAGCATCACGAATAGCTATAGCTCTATCATGAACGCTACCACGAAAATTAATCGCTTGGCGTTGTTCAATTGCAGTTTGTTGAGAAAGTTTTGTTAAGCTTTTATCTGCAATATTTATTTTATATAAGCCAACTAAAGTTATTGTTAGCATAATGATTAGAATGACTGCAAAACCCAAATAAAGTCGATTAATAATTTTCACAATTAAACCCCTGCTAAATAACTTCTAATCCGCTGAGCTGCTACAGAAGTTGTGCTTCTGGAGTTGCCATTTTCTATCTATACAAAAGAGAGTTTAGTTTACATTTTATTGCAGCATGTTTAAAGACCAAGAAAAACAGAAAGGCTGCAGCAAGGTGGTTAACCAAGCTCAGGATACACAGAAGCCTTATTAATTATTTTCCTTGGTTTGGGTAAGTGGCTGGGGGTTGCGAATGCGGTGGCGGCGTAAGAAGGTTCCACCTTCGGCTTTTTCTGCCTGCTTAAGTGTAGCTGCTGCTACCGATGCAGCTAGGGCTAGACCTAGTTCCTGTAAGGCGGTTTCAGCTTTTGCTGCTCTTGCTTCAAAAGAATGCAAAGCTGCTAAGGTTTTCTTATCAAGGCGTTCTTTAGATTCAAAGTATTTTAGGCGCGGGTAGCGACCTGCTAAGGCTACACCCCAGTTAAGTGCTGGATCCCACCAAGAGTTGATTTCCTGTCCCTTACCAGTCAGATGCTGTTCTAACACATCATCCAGTGCGCCATTTAATAGTTGCAGGTCAAAGTCTACGCCGGGTACCGAATTATCAGACACAGCATAAGCATCAACACCCGTGCGTGAAGGCCCGGTGCGGGTATCTCGATAGCGTGCAAGGGTCATCATATCGCTAGCTAGCACGGGCTCGTTCACTGGTAGGCGAACTGCTTCAGGGTCACCCATTAGCTGACCCCAAGACATACGAATAAAGGTGTGCTGGTCTTCCATTCCTGGGTGAGTACATCTAAGCCCAACCGCATAAGCTTCTAAGGGTTCTTGCATAAATTGAAACCCAGTGTAGCGTGCCCAGCGCACTACAATAAATTCATGAGGAGCCGCGCCAGGCAGGTGAAAGTTAACTTCTTGTAAATAATCTAAAACAATCTGAATTTGTTCATCTGACAGTTCTATATCTTCATGCAAAGGGTACATGCCTTCAAAGGTGTTGCGCACCGGTCTGGGGCGTGAAGCAAGGTAAGCATCAAGCTCGGCTTGGGTGGTTGGGCGGTTGTTTTTCAGGGTCATGAAATGTTTCCTTTTCTTCTTGCCGGCTTTTAAATCAGTTGGTTACGGTCGTAGAAGTCGGTGTCTTCAAAATAGCCACCACGGCCTTCAAGGATAATATCGTAGCGGTTGACCACTTCTATACGTTCAAGCCATTTTAAGCTGCGAAAGCCGGTTGAAGTTTCTAAGCGCAATCTTACAGGCGCACCATTTTTAGCTGGAATTTCACCTTCATCATTCAGCTCAAAAGCAATGATGGTTTGCGGCAGTCTGGCTTCAACCATAGGGGTGGATTCATAATAAGTTCCGCCTTCGTACAAGGCATCATCACGGCCCATGTTTTGAAAACTGGTGTAAACAACATCTGTAGCGCCGGGTAGTGGTCCGGCTAAGTCGAGCAGGGTAGACATGCTAATACCGCGCCATCGACCAATCGAAGTAAAGCCCTGTACACAGTGGTGAAGTGTAGTTTGGGAATGGCCTGCAGCCAGTTCACGAAGCTCGGCTAGGGTTAGCGTCATGGGGCGCTCAACATAGCCACCTATCTCTAGCACATAGTCGTCTTCGTAGCAGTTAGCCATAAGCGCAAGGTATTCAGGGGTTTCTGGTGGTCGTCCACTACCACGGAAATTGTGGGTGGTGTTAGCTAGTCCTACATCTTTGCCAGTGATATTCGAGCGATCATAGTGCATACGTGAGGGCAGTTTGTAGAGCAAATTTGACCAAGGCCGAACAACTAGGTTGTGTAATTTTTCAACAGCACGCCCCTTGGTTAAAGTCCAACGAGTAGCAAATACATGCAGGGCTAGCACCAAAAGAAGCCCAAGGCTAAAAATAATGCCGCCCAAAATAGGCTTGTCAGAATGCCCAAATACCATTTTAGATGTTTCGTGCAAATAGCCGTGTAAAAAGACCAGCACTAGGTGAACTACAAAAAATACCACGTAGCCGACCATGCATAAAAAATGAATGCTACGAATCACCTGGCGGCCACCGAGTAAACGCGTAATGCGTGAAAAGTGGTTAGCTATGGCAGGTGATTGAAATGCACCGGTTAGTATAACCAAAGGTGTTAGCACCAATATAACGAAGCCATAAGAGAGTTGTTGCAAAGCATTAAACACCATGCCATCAAGGGGTTGCGGCATGGTAAAGGCTAGGTAGGCCAGCATATCTTGCCCGGCTTGTGAAAAAGTATCCCAACTAGTTGGCACATAGCGCCGCCACTGACCAGTAGCCAACAGCAATACCAAGTAGGTAATCCAGCAGGCTACAAAACCCGTTACCGTTATAAAGTGCCAATAGCGGCCAAGACCCAACAAGCCTCGCCCCGGTAAAGAAATACGCGGTGAATAATCACTGTATTCGCCACCCACTGTGTAATACTTATGTTTGGCTTCTTCTTGAACGGTAAACTGCGCCCAAGCGGTGCCAGGTACTGTGTGCTGAGAGCGGTAAAGTTTAGGGTAGGTGCCTAGAATTTCTAAGCCTGAGCGCACAAGAAAGGTAATAAAAATAATATTGAGGAAATGCTCCACACGAAGCCACCAAGGAAACCCGAGATCCACTAAAAAACCCTTATTAATCCATAAAGTTTTGTTGGTCGGGAGCCGCAACGATCATACCGTAGCGCAGCGCCCCAAAAAGTACCAAATAAGCTAAAGCAGCTAGCAAGGTCAGATTCCAAATAGCGGCAGCAGCAACACTGGCGCCATTCCAAACATAGGGTGCATTACCTAGAAGGCCGCCCAGGTAGACCACTAGAGAAGACAAGGCAATCACTAATCCTCCTGTCCAAATACGGGCAGAAGTCAGCAAACCCAAGGCAACAAACACTAAACCAGCTCCACTAATACCCCCTAACGCCAAATTCGCAAAAGGAAAGGGCAGGTGGTTTGATAGCGCAACCGCAGCAGAAGCAGCACTGATAATGGCGATTATTGCGACCAGTAGCAGGCGAGTAGTTTTGGGTAGGTTAATGCGAATATAACGCAGCAGAGGGGCGCGTTTTTGACCTGGCTTAATATGCTCAAGAACTGGCTGAGTCGCGTTTTGAGTGCCACGAAAGTCTACACCAGCACGCAGGGCAGGAGAGTTTTTATCTTCCATTTTCTTGACTAGCTCCGTAAAAAAAGAAGTAGACTATACCTGTGCAGCAACCTAAAGCCTAATCCAAGCCAAGGTGGCAGCTAGTTTTGAACTAAATACTTGTGATTAAAACGGCTCTTCGTTTTGAAGTTGAAGAGCCATTGTTAGTGGTTGATATTAAGCTTAGAAGTGTTTGATAACTGTAAGGGACAAGGCACCAAGGCTGGTTTTTTGCTTTGTATTACCTAACGAAGTCTTGTACTCAAATTTACTATCAGCAATATGTAGGTATTCAAGGCTTAAACCTACATCAGGTTTGCGAGTATAGAGAGCAAAACCCAAGCCGTAAGAAGGGGTAATTTCATTAGCTTTAATGGTTTCATTAGATAGGTCTAATTTTATATCAGATCTCGACACGCCTAAAGCTAGGTAGGGGCGGTATTTTCCTTTGGTTGGACCAATAAGCATTAAGCCACTGACCACCCTTTCTATACGAGCTGATTCTTGGTTATCGTAGGTTTTTTTCTTTCCAAAAGAGTAGCGACCTTCAAGGCTTAGGTAGCTTAAGACAGGCATACCCAGACGTAGAGATCCACCGCCAAACTTTTCGCTAGCAGATGCAATGTTCGCAATGTCAACCTTAGCTTTAAACCCTGTTAAGCTGAGGCCAACATAAGCTTTGAGTTCTTTTTCTGCCGTGAAATCTGCAAGCGCGTTAGAAGGTGCTCCAAGTGCTAATAGAGCAGCTAGCAAACTATACTTCACTCTAAAACCCGTAAACCACTTTTTCATCCAGCTGTCTCCCTAGCTTTATCTTTCTTTGTGACTAATTGTGTAGAACTTTAACTGACCAATAACAAAGCGTCTAGTTAATTTATACAAATCACTGGGTGGTTAGTTGGCTTTGTATTAGTATTTTTGAAAGAATGCCCTGTCTACTATTATTGAACTTTACGGAAGTGAGAAATGAAAGGGCAGGTTTACCTCTACGACCAGGCGCAAAAGGGCTTATTTAAAGGCATGAACCCTTTTATGACCCTAGTATCCATTATCATGGTGCTGGGTACGGTTTTTTTGGGTGTGTTTTATGCTGACCAAAGTGCTTATGCCGTTGCAGCTTTTCGAGATTGGCTTACACCTTTTTTAGAATGGTATTACGTTTTGTTGGTAGCCTTTCTACTTTTTTTTATGATCTGGCTAGGTGTGGGGCGCTATAAAAATGTGCGCTTAGGTATGGAGCATGAGCGGCCAGAGTTTACCTTTTTTTCTTGGG
The DNA here is from genome assembly GCF_000686905.1 of Marinospirillum insulare DSM 21763. GTDB lineage: Bacteria > Pseudomonadota > Gammaproteobacteria > Pseudomonadales > Halomonadaceae > Marinospirillum > Marinospirillum insulare. The sequence goes on along the minus strand of NZ_JMLW01000032.1, from coordinate 9,381 downwards.
TCACCATGTTGTTTGCAGCCGGTACGGGTGTGGGCATTCTTTTTTGGTCGGTTGCTCAGCCTATTTTACAGTTTCAAAGCAACCCTTTTATGGACTTGGTCTCCAGTGATGCCGATGCTGCTGTTATAGCCATGCGCCTGTCTTTTTTTCACTGGGGTATTAATGGTTGGGCAATCTTCTCTTTTGTGGGCTTAGCACTGGCTTACTTTTCTTATCGTCATAACCTGCCTTTAACAATTCGCTCAGTGCTTTACCCCTTGTTTGGTGAAAGGGTTAGGGGACGTTTAGGCGATTTTGTAGATTTGTTAGCTGTATTTGGTACGGTCTTTGGTATTGCCACTACGCTAGGCTTAGGTGTGCAACAGCTGAATGCGGGTTTAAAAGCGGTGTTTGGCTTTGCAGACTCTACAGGGCTTCAGTTGTCGGTGATCAGTGTGATTATGTTTGTGGCCACCCTTTCAGTGGCTTCTGGTTTGTCGCGTGGGGTGCGTTTGCTTTCAGAAATGAACTTTTGGTTAAGCATTGCAGCCGTGTTATTCATTTTACTCTTAGGCCCAACTCAATACCTTATAGGTATTACTATAGAAGCCACGGGTGACTATATTCAGAATTTGTTACGCATGACGTTTCATACCAATGTAACCCACGGCAGTGATTGGCAAGCAGAATGGACGGTATTCTTTTGGGGTTGGTGGCTTGCTTGGTCACCTTTTGTGGGCATCTTTATTGCGCAAATTTCACGCGGGCGCACTTTTCGTGAATACGTTGCAGGCGTATTGCTAGTTCCAACCGGTATTACCATAGTTTGGATAGGCTTGTTTGGTGGTACGGCACTTTATCAAGAATTATTTACGGGTGGTGGGGTCATTGAAGCAGTAGATAAAGATATAGCCACGGCTTTATTCGCTACCCTTGCAGGTATGCAGTTGCCTGATACGGTGACTTCTGTTGTTTCTGCACTATTGATACTGCTATTAGGAACCTACCTAGTCACTTCTGCTAATGCGGGTACTTTGGTTATTAATACCTTGTTGTCAGGTGGTGATGCAGACCCACCTGTTATTCATCGTGTTCTGTGGGGTGTTTTCTTAGCAGTATTAACGGCTGTTTTGCTGTTAGCAGGTGGTTTAGAAACCTTGCAAGCCATGGTTATAGCAGCGGCTTTACCCTTTTCTATAGTGGTTATCGGTATGATTATTGGTTTATTACGTGAGCTTCGCAGCGAGCGCTTTTCACCTCGTTCGGGTGAGCGTGTTGCACCCTTGGCAGAGCCTTGGGTGGTGGCTGAGGAATTAGCAACTGAGCATACAGAAGAAGCAGAAATTACTAGCGAATCTACAAAATAGGGTGAAATACTCTGCTTAACAGGTTACTTTCTACCAACTTGCAGTAACCAATCAATAATAAGAACACGAGGGTGGATAATGGAAATATTAAATAACCTAGTTTCAGCAGTTAATGGCGTTGTTTGGGGGCCATTAATGTTGGTGCTTATTTTAGGCGTGGGTTTGTTCTTGTCCATTGGCTTAAAGCTAATGCCAGTTTTAAAAATTGGTATGGGTTTTCGTCTAATGCTGGCCAGTACGAAAGCTCAGCAGGGCGAAGAGAGGTCAGGTGAGATTCCACCTTTTCAAGCGCTTATGACTGCCTTATCCGCCACTGTAGGTACGGGTAATATTGCCGGCGTTGCTACAGCTATTTTTTTAGGTGGGCCAGGTGCGCTTTTTTGGATGTGGATGACTGCTCTAGTGGGTATGGCTACCAAGTATGCTGAAGCAGTTTTAGCGGTTAAGTTTCGTGAAGTCGATGCTAGGGGCAACCATGTGGGCGGCCCTATGTATTACATTAAAAATGGCCTAAGTTCTAAGTGGGCTTGGTTAGGTACTGCCTTTGCTTTATTTGGTGGTATTGCTGCTTTTGGTATAGGTAATACAGTGCAGGCCAACTCTATGGCTGATGTGCTTCAAGCTAACTTTCAAATTCCTACTTGGGTAACTGGCCTAATCATCATGCTACTGGTTGGCTTGGTGCTGATAGGTGGTATTCGTAGAATTGGTCGGGTGGCTGCTGCTTTAGTACCTTTTATGGCGGTATCTTATTTGGTTTCGGGCTTGGTGGTTTTATTTATTAACGCACCGGCAATTCCTGCTGCCCTTGCAATGATTGTTGAATATGCTTTTACACCCATTGCGGCGCAAGGTGGTTTTGCTGGTGCAATGGTTTGGGCAGCTATACGTTTTGGTGTGGCAAGGGGTATATTTTCTAACGAAGCAGGTTTAGGTTCTGCGCCCATTGCCCATGCTGCCGCGCAAACCAAAGACCCAGTACGCCAAGGCTTAATTGCTATGTTGGGTACTTTTATAGATACCTTGGTTATTTGTACCATTACAGGTTTAGTGATAGTGACAACTGGGGTGTGGACCAGTGGTGAATCGGGTGCGGCTTTAACCAGTGCGGCTTTTAGTGCCAGCCTTCCTGTGGTGGGCGAGTTTATAGTGCCTTTTGCTTTAGCTATTTTTGCTTTTACCACTATTTTAGGTTGGTCTTTTTATGGTGAACGCTGTGCCGAATTTTTATTCGGCATCAAAGCCATTAAGCCTTACCGAGTTTTGTGGGTGCTAGCTATTCCTATGGGTGCCATGGTTAGCCTAGATTTTATTTGGCTTTTAGCAGATACCCTCAATGCTATGATGGCGATTCCCAACCTAGTTGCTTTAGCACTACTTAGCCCTGTGGTGTTTAAGTTAACCCGAGATTATTTTAATGATTCAAGCAGTTGAAGTTAGTGGAACACGTTTAAATAAGTACATTAGTGAAACAGGAATATGTTCGCGCAGGGAAGCCGACCGCCTAATTGAAGAAGGGTGGGTTAAGGTGAATGGCAAGGTGGCTGGCATGGGGTTGCGTGTCACCGATGCAGACTTTATTGCTGTGGGTGGCAAACCCCTTAAAGCCAAGCCTGCGCCTGTTTATTTGGTATATAACAAGCCAGTGGGCATAACCTGCACTACCGACCCAGAAGTACCCGAAAATATTGTTAGTGCAGTGAACTACCGTAAAGGGCGTATTTTTCCGATAGGGCGGTTAGATAAACCCTCCGAGGGCTTAATTCTACTCACCAATGATGGCGATATTGTTAATAAAATACTGCGGGCAGGTAATGCGCACGACAAGGAGTACATCGTCTCGGTCGATAAACCCTTCGATGCTGAATTTGTAAGACGCATGTCGGCTGGCATTCCTATTCTGGGTACAGTCACTAAGCCTTGTAAGGTTCGGCAGCTTTCACCCACCAGCTTTAATATTATTCTGCACCAAGGCTTAAACCGCCAAATTCGTCGTATGACAGAGTATTTAGGTTATAACGTCACTCGCTTAAAACGCGTACGTATTATGAACATTAGCCTAGGTAGTTTGAAAGTAGGGCAGTGGCGGTTATTGAATCAAAAAGAACTAGCTATTATTACCGCCATGTTGGCAGAGTCTAGTTCTACCTCGGATGTAGAGCCGCAAAAAGAACCGCGAAAGAAACAGCGTTTTAAACCACCCAGTGCAAATAAACGCCCTAAAAATACCCAAGCTGCAAAGACTCAACGTTTAGGTAAAAAGCCAGCAGGTAAAAAACCAGTGGGTAAGAAGTCAGTAGGTAAGAAGAAAGGTTCAGGCGGTAAAAGCATTAAACGCCCCTAGTTTTATATAATTGCTGGTATAATCCAGCCCTTTGGCTTGCCATGAAACAATAATAACAAGATCGCTAGTGCAAGGTTTATTAAAATCTTTAAGCGAGATTGAACTATGTCTGATGCAACAAGAATTCATTGCCCTAAGCTGCGTAAAAAAGTTATGACAGCAGAAGCAGCCGCAGCGTTAATAACTGCTGGGTCTAACGTGGGTATGAGTGGCTTTACAGGTGCTGGCTACCCTAAAGCTGTGCCTGGCGCTTTAGCTGAACGTATTCGTCAGCATAATGCACAAGAAGGCAATAAGCCTTTTCGTATTAATGTTTGGACAGGTGCCTCTACAGCACCAGAGCTTGATGGCACGCTAGCTGAAGTGGATGGCATAGAAATGCGCCTACCTTTTCAGAGCGACCCTATCTGCCGCGATCGTATCAATACGGGCAAGATGGATTACGTTGACCTGCACCTATCAGAAGTTTCTCAAAACGCCTGGTCAGGCTTTTTAGGCAAGATGGATATTGCCCTGATAGAAGTGGCAGGTATTCGTGAAGATGGTAGTTTAATTCCCTCATCGTCTTTAGGTAATAACAAAACCTGGATAGAGCAAGCCGATAAAGTTATTTTAGAGGTTAACTCTCAACAAAATGCCAAGTTAGAAGGCATGCACGATGTTTATTACGGTACGGCTATGCCACCTAACCGTAAGCCCATTATGATGACTCACCCGGCTGATCGTATTGGTGAAGCCTACCTACGTTGCCCTGCAGAAAAAGTTATCGCGGTGGTCGAAACCAATTCTATGGATCGTAACTCAGCTTTTAAAGCACCCGATGCGGTTTCGATAAAAATTGCTGAGCATATTTTAGAGTTTTTCCAAAAAGAAATAGAGATAGGTCGTTTACCTAAAAACCTTTTACCCATTCAGTCGGGTGTAGGTAATATTGCTAATGCAGTTTTAGAAGGTTTGAATGATGGCCCTTTCAAAAACTTAACCGCTTTTACTGAAGTTATTCAAGATGGCATGTTAAAAATGCTTAAGTCGGGTACTTTAGAAGTGGCTTCTTCGACGGCCTTTTCTTTAAGCCCAGAGGGTTTAAAAGAGTTTAATGAAAACATTGATTTATACCGTGAAAAAATTATTCTGCGCCCTCAAGACATTAGTAACCACCCAGAGCTAGCGCGTCGTTTGGGTATTATTGCTATGAATGGCTTAATAGAGGTAGATATTTACGGTAATGTGAATTCAACCCATATTATGGGCACTCGTATGATGAATGGCATTGGTGGTTCGGGTGACTTTGCGCGTAATGGTTACTTATCTATTTTTGTAACCCCCTCAATAGCCAAAGATGGGGCTATTTCTTCCATAGTGCCCATGGTTTCACACGTAGACCACACAGAGCACGATGTGAAAATTATTGTGACTGAATATGGTTTAGCAGATTTGCGCGGTAAATCGCCACGCAAACGTGCTTTAGAAATTATTAATAACTGTGCTCACCCAGACTACCGTGAGCAGCTAATGGACTACTTTGAGCGTGCCTGTAACAGTGGTGGCGGTATGCATACACCTCACCTGTTAGGCGAAGCTTTAAGCTGGCACCAACGCTATGAAGAAACTGGTCACATGAAGCCTAAAAACTAAGCAGTAAAAAACCAAGGTGGTCTAAAACTGCCTTGGTTTAAACCTTATAAATTTAAAACGCTCATCTTCCATTAAGCCATTCGTATTTTAATAAGATGGCTTTAAATCCAAACCAATACCGTCCATTAGTAAACATTGCTGCTATAATATATCCTAAATGAACGACCGCCTGTTGGGAGGTGCGCAATGTTAGCTAATACTCTAAATACCGATAAAAAAGTGACTGAGCAACAAATAGGCAGAGTTGCGGTGAAGTTGTTTTTTGCCATTGCAGATGAGTGGAAGCTTAGCGAAGAACAAAGCCTGCTTTTAGTGGGTGCAAGTTCGCGCACAACCTTGCATAACTGGCGAAAAAAGCTAGCTGCTAATGAGCCAATTAAATTATCTAGCGATACTTTAGAAAGGCTTTCTTATATCGCAGGTATTTATAAAGCTTTGCAGGTTCTTTTTTCTGAAAAATCACAATGGCAGGAATGGGTACACAAACCTAATCGAGATTTTGCAGGTCAGTCAGCACTTGAACGAATGCTCTCAGGGCGTGTTGTTGCACTGGCAGATGTAAGACGTTATTTAGACGGCTGGCGTGGGGCGCACTATGGTTAGCCATTATCCACGCATGTTTTTAGAAGCTGACAGTTTTCGGATCATTCCTTCCCAGTTTCCACCTATTAAGCTATTTGAAAACCTGCTAAACCCAGATGAACTTGATGCAGCTTATGCTTTAGAAAGCTTAACCAATGACCGTATTCAAGATGAAGTCGGTAACCTGTTATTAGTTGAAAAAGAAGAGCGACTAGTGGGTGAAGGTAGCACGCCGATTATGGCCGCTTTTACCCATGTGGGTGTTCCAAGTCGCTTCACGAACGGTGACTTTGGTGTTTATTACGCAGGATTAGAGCTACTAACGGCTGTAAAAGAATCGGTTTTTAGCCGTGAAAGGTTTTTGTCAGCAACTGACCAGCCACCACAAACAATTACCATGCGTTGCTATAAGTGCTTAGTTAAAGCTGAGTTAGTAGATGTGCGCGATGATGAAGCTATTCATAATCCTAACTCTTTTATGGCAGGGCAGGCTTTGGGGCAGCAGCTAAAAAATACAGGCGAGTTTGGTGTGTTATACCACTCAGTCCGGTATGAAGGTGGGCAATGCATTGCTATCTTACGACCCAAGGCGCTTGTACCTCCAGCTAGCCAACAGGCACATTTTCAATACGTTTGGGACGGATCGAAAATAACAGATGTGCTTAAAATAGAGCACTTCGTCTAGTGGCGCTAGGTTAACTAAACGTAGTTAACTAGCCTTAGCAAGAATTATTAGGCAAGTAAGCAAGTATAAACTCTCTATACCAAGCAATTTAATCTGGAGTTCTTCATGTCTTCTTCAACCAACCCTTTCGATAATTCCGCTAAAAATTGGGATACACGCCGTATGTCGGTGCAGCTTGCTGAGGTGGCTGATTTGTTGCTGCCTCTGCTGCAACTAACTGACCAGCAACACTGGCTAGATTTTGGTTCGGGTACGGGGTTATTAAGTGTGCCTTTAGCGGCCAAGGTGAAGCAGGTAACCGCCTTAGATACGTCAGAAAAAATGTTAGAGGTTTTAGCAGAGAAGGGTATTGGCAATATTCAAACCCTTAACCAAGATGTTTTTTCTGGCTTACCGTGTGATTACGATGGGGTAGTGAGCTGTATGGCCTTGCACCATGTTGAATCTACCGAAGTTTTGTTAAAGCAGTTCTACCAGCATTTAAAGCATGATGGTCAGCTGGCGCTAGTCGATTTATACGCAGAAGATGGCAGTTTTCATGGCGATAATGAAGCTAAGGGTGTTAAGCACTTAGGTTTTGATATTGAAGCATTAAGAGCAACAGCTGAAGCGCTAGGCTTTGTGGAAGTAAGCTTTGCAGAAATTATGCAGTTACAACATCGTAATGGGCGTGAATACCCGTTATTTGTTATGTTGGCAAGGCGCAGCTAGGTTTTGATATTTTAATAGACGCTAATTAGAGTATCCGAAAGTATAGCTTAAGTAATAGCAAGTTTGATTTTACTGGATACAAATAAATTTGAGACAAGCATGAAAGATCATCTATCAAGAATAAAAACATCTTTACGAGAAGGGCGTTTTATTTCTGAGGCAGCTGTTTCGCAAGGGGTGGTGTTGCCCACACTTCATGCACTGGGCTGGCCTGTTTTTGACACATCAATTGTAACACCAGAGTACTCACTAGAAGGTAGAAGGGTTGATTTTGCATTGTGTAATCCTGCAAACCGGCCTGGAATTTTTATAGAAGTTAAGCGCGTAGGTTTAGCTGATGGTGCAGATCGCCAGTTATTTGAGTATGCTTTTCATGTTGGTGTTCAGTTGGCTATCCTTACTGACGGTCAAGAATGGAGTTTTTATTTACCTGGTGAGCAGGGTCATTATGCTGACCGATGCGTTTATAAGTTAAACTTACTAGAGCGTAACATTTTAGAGTCAACACAAAGACTAGAGCGTTACCTTAGCTATGCTTCAACCTGTGATGGTACTGCCATTCAAGCTGCCCGTTCTGACTATCGGAATATAGCTAGAAAACGCGAAATTGATGCTGTAATACCGGAAGCTTGGAATGCTTTAGTGCGAGAACAGGACTCATTATTATTAGAGCTTTTGGCAGATAAAGTAGAGGAGATTTGTGGGTATAAGCCAAGCTTAGATGTTTGTGCTGATTTTTTTGAATCTAGTAATGAAAGTAACTTATCTAAACTCAATCAAAAAACTCTTAAATCAATAGAAAACCAACAGCTATATTTTTCTAGATATGTGTAGTGGTCAAGTAAAACTAGCCACCGGTTTATAGTTATTCCAGTAGTTTTCTTCAGCCTGATTGGGGCTCATGCCACCGTTGTGCTGATGTGGTCTTAACTGGCTGTAATAACCGATTAAATACTTCACTATGTGATGTTTTGCTTGGGTAAATGAGTGATAACCATACGTTGGCACCCACTCAACCTTTAAACTTCTAAAGAAGCGCTCCATGGGCGCGTTATCCCAACAATTGCCTCGTCGACTCATACTCGGTTTAATTTGACACTGCCAGAGTGTTTGTCTGAACCTGCGGCTTGTATAGTGGCTACCTTGATCGCTATGGAACATAATACCCTTAGGCCTTCCGCGGCTTTCGTAAGCCATTTTAAGGGCATCACTTGTCAGCTCACTATCGGGTGATAAAGACATCGCCCAGCCAACGGGTTTACGCCCAAATAAGTCCATCACAACCGCCAAATATGCCCAACGTTTACCTGTCCAAATATAGGTGACATCACCACACCAAACGCGATTAGGTGCTTCAACATTAAACTGACGGTTTAGTTCATTGGGTATTTCAACATGCTCATTCCCTGCTTTTTTGTAAGTGTGCCCAGGGATCTGACAGCTTATCAGTCCCAACTTTTTCATCAGACGACTCGCACGATAGCGACTTAAAGGAACGCCCTGACCCGTGGCCATTTGCGCGATACTACGCGCACCGGCTGAGCCTTCACTTTCATCAAAGAGCTCTTTAACCTTGGCTATTTCTTTTACCTTGGTGATAGATACAGGCATTTTTGAACGTTTTTTCCAGTACCTAAAGCTGCTGCGGTTTATACCAAATACTTGGCATAGCCTGGTCACTGGATAGCTCTTCTTGAGTTTCTCGATTAACGAGAACTGTTCAGGGAGTCCGACATCAAGAGAGCTGTAGCCTTTTTTAATATGTCTTTTTCCATTTCAATATCACGAATGCGCTTTTCGAGCTCACGTATTTTGAGCTGATCGGGTGTCATGGGTGTGGCTTTTGGCGTTTCACCGTTGCGCTCTTGGCGTAGCTGGCGAACCCATTTATCCATAGTTGAATAACCGACACTCATGGCATCCGCTGCTTCTCTAACGGTGTAATTTTGGTCAACTACTAACTGTGCTGCTTCAAGTCGAAATTCAGGGCTATAGTTACGTTTGGGTCTTGTTTTCATATACTCACCTAATTACTCATTGGTGCATGATAGCACCTCTAATTAGGTGGCCAGATTAAC
>NZ_JMLW01000031.1 GCF_000686905.1 Marinospirillum insulare DSM 21763 | reverse complement strand
CTCATTCTTGGTCGATTGAAAAGCATAAGATGCTACAGCAGCTTGCCATCCAATCCTAGTTTAATGAGTTGCACTTGAGAGTTGAATCCAGGAACCTTGATAACTACCTGCATGGGTGAGCAATAATCAATCCTAACATAATATTATATGGTTGTGTAAGTCAGTTATATCTATCTTCACGTTTTTTTTATCCATGTCACTATAACTCTATTATTTAATTAACTAATAAGGGTTGTTAGATGACACTGTTAATAATTGCTGAAAGTCGTGAAAAGGGTGAAAAAATTGCCTTATCCATTGGACTTACCAAAAAAGGTGATCGTCACCTAGAAGGTAAAGTAGGTAGTAAAAATGCCAAGTTATGCTGGGCTAGTGGTCATATTTTTGAGCCGTTAGAACCTGATAAAGTATCTGAAGCCAATTGGACTGACCCTAAATCACTTTTACCCGTACCTAAACCTGGCCGGTTGCAGCCTTCTAGCCGTGGTGCAGCCTTGTACAAATTAATTAAAGGCTTATTGAAGGGTGCAACCGAAGTTTGGTTAGCAACCGATGCTGATCGTGAGGGTGAAGCTATAGGCAGGGATATTTTAAATCATGCTGGCTATAAAGGTGAGATTAAGCGGCTTTGGTTTTCTGGTGCACTTGAACCTAAGGATATTCAAGTGGCAGTAAAAAATATTTTAGAAAACGATAAAACTTTACCTTTTTATCGGGCGCAGCAAGCACGGCAGGGCGCTGATTGGATGTGGCAGTTTTTAGTACGTGGCTACACCATTAAAGGTCGCTTGGGGTTGATGGGTAGCCTTTTAGGGCAGGGCAGTGGCAAGGAGTCGGTCGTTTCAGTGGGTCGAGTCCAAACAGCTACATTAAAAATGATTGTTGATAGGGATGAAAGCATAAAATCATTCCGGCCAATTGATCACTTCACTGTAAAGGCGTTAGCAGCTCAAGTTGATTGGAATTACGTGATACCCAAAGAAATTGAACACTTTGATGGGTTAGAAGTTGATGATAAGGGTAAAGTTTACTTAGTAGATAAAGCAAAAGTTGCAGCCTTTGAAGAAAGGCTAAAAGACTCAATTTTAACAATAACTAAGGCTGAAGCCGGTAAGAAAACATCTAACCCACCGTTGCCCCACTCATTAACTACGTTGCAACGTGCAATGAGTAAGCAGGGCATATCACCTAAAGATACGTTAAAACTAACTGATGAAATAAGGCTGGAAGGTTATTTAACCTACCCACGTACTGAACATGGTGAGTTGCCTATCAGTTTTTATAATAAAGATGATCTAGCCTTACAGTTAACCGCCGTTGCAGCCGTGCCCGCGTTAAAAAATGCGGCTATGGCCATGGAAAAACAACACCCACTCGATACACCCCCTAAAGCCTATACTAATAAACCGATGGAGCACCACGGGATAATCCCTACTGGTAAGGTGCCAGAATTAAGCCAATGGAGTGCTAACAAGGTTAAGGTCTTTACAGAATGTTCTAAAGCATTTGTTACGGCATTATTTCCTAGTGCAATCTATGAAACCCTGGATTTGCAGGCAAATGCCAACATAGAAGGTTTTGTTGAAGAAAAACCAGCAGTTTTTCAGCGTAAGCTTCAAAACCTAGTAACCAAGGGTTGGCTTGAGTTGGGTGATAGAGCAGAAGATGACTTAGATGAACTTTTACCTGAATTAAATCTAAATCAGGAATGCTCAGTAACAGGTGTAAAAACTTCAAAACAAAAAACCAAGCCAGCAAAGCATTTTACTGATGATACGTTACTAGCAGCAATGTTAAATGCTGGCCGACACACTGATGATAAAGAAGCTGCGAAAATCCTTAAAAGTGTTTCTGGCATTGGAACACCAGCAACTAGAGCTACAGTAATCGAGGTGCTACAGGCAAGAGGCTATTGCAAAATAGCCAAGGCAAAAGGTGCAGCAACAATAACTGCAACCGATAAGGGTGCTGAACTGATTAACCAAGTACCAAAAAACTTAGCCAATGTAGCTATAACTGCTAAGTGGGAAGGCCAGTTAAATGAAATAGATAAAGCGCCTAATGATAAAACGGCAGTCGCTTTACGTGATGAGTTTTTAGCAGAGCAAACAAAATTTGTGACCACCTATCTTAAAGAGCTTGTGGAAGATGTTGGTGATAAAAAGCTAGGTGGAAAGACGTTTAGTAAGACAAGCCCACCCACTAAAAAAATGATTGATTTTGCCAATAGCCTTGCTAAAGAGTTAGGGCTAGATGCCAGTGAAGCAGTTAAAACGTTTGATGCCTGTAAAGCTTTTTTGAATGAACATAGCAGCAAAAAAACCAATTCAGCTAAGTCCCCACCCACGGCCAAAATGCTCAGTTTCGCTAGGAAACTAGCAAAGGAAAGAAAGTTAGAAGTGCCTTCTGAAGTGGAAAGTTCTTTTGAGTCATGCAAAAACTTTATAGATAGTCTTCTTGCTAAATAATGGCTAACCCCTTGTGTTTCAAGGGGTTTCCATTAAAGTTTCCACCGTTTCCATTTGGAAAGTCTGTGGAAAGTAATAAGGAAACGAGTTGTTTTATGGAAACATTGAGTGTTGGTGAAAAGCTATCTGCTTTACGAAAAATGAAAAAATTAAGTCAAAAAAAACTAGCAGAATTGACAGGCATAACTCAGCCAGCCATATCCGCAATAGAAAATAACCAAGCAACACTGGGTATTGATAGAGCTAAAATCTTAGCTAAAGCTTTAGCTTGTCATCCAGCGGTATTGCTTTTCCCCGACCTAACTATTTAGGTCGGTCAACCCGTTTTATTTTCTTTTCTAAAGCTTTCTAGCTCTTTGATTAGGTCTAAATAATCAATAGCTCCAGGCAAAAGTTTAGTGCTAGTTGCCCTTTCGTAGCACCAAATTAAAAAAATCTTTAAGTCTTTGCTGTCGGAGGTTAGTAATTCACGGGGTGCATAAGCGCCCCAATCGGGATCACTTAAAATAAGCTTTGTTGCTCTATTGATTGCCTCATCCATGCTTGTTTTATCTGAATAAAAATCTTCAGGAGTAATTTGTTCAGCGAGCATCAATACAGATAAGACCGGTAGATCCAACCACTTGGCTATTTTATTAAAAACAGACTTATCCAGTTTTCTAATGTCTTTTCTGGCCGTTAATATATAGCTAACCGTACTCGCGGCGAGGCCAAAAATTTCACTTAGCTCCTGCTGGGTTAGTTGTTGAGACGTGGCAGTTTGGTTAATCATCCATATCAACTTATAGCCGGGCACATCGGGTCCAACTTTCATCGTTTGGTCTTCGTTCGATTGATTGTTTTCTTTCACAACTATTTCCTAAGTTTGCTCTTCACATTTACTTAATATACTGCAAGCTATAGTGAAGTTATTTGTTAGATCTTTTTTAAATTTACTGAACCTGCTACGTTCAACACGATGCAAGCCATCAAGCCAGCTTTGAATCGTGGTAATGGGTACATCGGTAGCTATGTGCATTTCAGTGGTGCTTAAATGTTTTTGCAAGGCTTGTAGGGTGTTTTTTACTTCGGAACGGCTGCACCAAGTACCGCCAGATATTTTGGGTGTTTCTGCAATCATAATATCTAGTGACTGTTCAATTGCAGTGGCTTTGTTTGTATCTCTAGGTGTTGCACCTTTTGACCAAGAGTACATGGTATTGAGTGAGATATTTTCAGAGAGGCACAGTGACAAATAATGATTAATGGATTTTAGTGTTTGGCCGTGGTTGTCGATTAGCGCTTTAATTTTAAGCCCAATACTTCCAGCATAGCTTCCTTTGGCAGCGCCACCGGTTTTCTCACGGCTTGAAACGCTAACTTTTTTTTCATTACTAAATGCTGTCAGTTTTTCATACATAATGATGCGAGGGGTTGGCATTAAATGTGGTCTCTTTATGATTATTTGATGCACGATGAAAAAAATGCAGTGCAACGGATAGTAAATACCCTAACCAAAAAATTATACATAAACTATCAGTACCATAATGATGCTAAACACGAGGTTGTCTTAGCGCTAATGCAGGCAAACTACGACCCATACTATGATGATGATGCAATAATTTCTTATGCCTATTCATGTGCAAGCTGGGCTTTAGTTGCATGGCGTAGAACAAACCTATTGCCTGTTTCAATTACGAGAACAGAGTCACCAGAACCTATAAGCGTGTCATTAGACGATGTATTTGGTGATAGCTTAGACAAGCTTATCACTGAAGCAGGCTTAGCTGGTAATGACCCATTTGAACTACTTTTCAATCAAAAACCAAAAAACACTGAACCTGAAACTAAACTTGTTTACCCCGATGATGATAAAAACCGGTACCAATTTAGGAAAATCATCAAGTTACATTTGGATGGCTATACAAATAATGCAATAGCTGAGGAGATTAAAGTGTCAAAAAGAACGGTACAAAGAAGAATTAAAGCATTTGTTGAGTACAACCATGCACAAGCTAGCTAGTTTTCTAACACTGTGTGCCTTTTTCTTGGTCAGTCATGCGTTTGCTATGGATCTAGGTGTGCAGGGCAGCACTTGGGAAATTGTAGAGCAGGATATACGGGTTCGCATGTCAGAAGATGCGGCAAAAGTAGACTGGAAAAAAATTAATGATGGGGTGGTCGATAGTGCGCGTGAATATGTTAATCGCCCTACACGCTGGGATGTGGCCGAAGCACAAGTTGATGATGTCAAGTTGGTCGATATTACTCAAGTGCTAACAGAAGACTTTATTGTCCCAAAACCTTTGCCCGGCGGGGGTGTTGAGAACCAAGTTCTCTTTCCAAAAGGTTACAGGCTAAACCCCTTAGATTTATTACCTGCAAGTTCTATTAATCAGTCCTATGTTATTTTTAGTGCAGAATCTAAGGAACAACTTGAATGGGCAAAAAAGCTAAATAACGAACACCCCAGTAAGTTTATTTATTTTACAACCGATGGGGTTATGGATGAGTTATCTGGTGTTGGTATGGCTCTCTATCCAGTTGATAAGTGGTTTTTTATAACTGCTCAAGTCAATAAAACACCTTCAATTGTGGGTGTGTCTAACGAAAACCCTAAACATCTAACAGTTGCCGAATTTGCACCACCTTACTCAACTAAAAAAGCTAGCGAGGTCATTAAATGAAAAGTATAGCTAAGCCGTTTGTTTTTTTAGTGCTTGCATTTTTTTCAGGTTTTGTATTATCAGATGGTACTTGCAGAGGGTCTGTTTGGAATCCTATAACTACTAATTGGAACAATGCTTTACCTATTACAACTGCTGGTGTTTCCTCAGGTGGAGGTCATGCAAATCCTGCTGGCATGAAAACTATGCCAGCAATATGTTTCTGTAAAATTATTCCACCAGGCATACCCATTCCGGGTATCGGAATAACTTATTGGGAACCTATGTATATAGCAGAAGTAACCAATATGCCTGGCTGCCTATCAAGCATGGGGGGGATCAGCGTTCTGCCGCCTATTATGGCATCACCTTTGGCTAGCTCTGGGTCATTTGCCGGTGGTGATGATGGAGACGGTGGGTCAGAAGGGAATTTATTAAATATGCAGGTGCATTGGTATGAGTACCCGTTATTTGCAATTTTAGATGTAATGGGGTCAGCACTATGTCAAAGCGGCGTATCAGGCTTCGCATTTGGTGGCATGACTGAAGTGATGCCATTTTGGCAAAACGAAATTTTAGCTGCAATAATGTATCCATTAACTCTCTTAGTTGCCAACCCTGTAGCAGACTTAGCATGTATTGCTGATGTAATGGCTTCAGCAACCAGAAACCCTTTAGATTCACTTTTTTGGTGTGCAGGTAATCAGGGTAATTTATTTCCACCGATAGGTTGGAATAGCAACCTAGAAAATGGGATTGCGGATACAAATTTACTCTTTTTAGGTAGGTTTATGAGCACCTATGCAAATAGTGGTGCACTTTTAACTACTATAGGGGCAGGCGCTGTGTGTCATTCTCATTATTCGCCTTATTTGACTCGTAGCCAATTTAGATTTGAGCCAATACAGCCGGTTGCATCAAATAGAACAGCAACGTTAGGTATGAATACGCAGCTTTGGAGTTCTACACCACCTTTAAATATCGGTGATAGGATTGATAACAACTTTCTGATATGGCAGGGACGACAGTGTTGCTTCCTCTAATAATTGTAATATTAGTTTTCTTTGGTCTTACTGACTCAGTTGCTGCTGATTCAGCAAATCAAGCGTATGAAACAGTTGAAGTGTTTAAAGATCAAAAAACACGGAATATAGATTTATTCAATAAAGAAAAGATTGGTGCGGTACAGTCTTATCAAAACCTAATGGACACTATGAGCAAGGGTAATAGTTCAATTGATGCAGCACACGAAACTGTACAACTAGAACGTGAGCATAGTAGTAGCACTAAACGTCAACAAATGTTTGAAAATGGAACCATTGTCGGCGGTATTAGCAATAAGGTTTTTGCAGAGAATGAAGCGTTAAGAAGACAGCAGCTAAATTTGGAAAAAGAAGATCAGTTGTATGTTTTTGTTAGTCGCTCAATGCCTGAATCATTATTGCGCTCTTATGCTTTAGATGCAGCTTACACCAGTGCAGTGTTAGTTATGCGTGGTGTGAAAAAAGATGAAACCCTAGGTACTTTTTTTCGTGGCCAGCTAATGCAGGATTTAAAACCTGATGGAGCAGGGGCAATGGTGCAGCTTGATCCACGCTTATTTGATGCGTTTGAAGTGGATGCAGTACCGGCCATTGTTTTTACAAAAAACAGCTTAATAGACCTCTGCGCCACACCTAATAGCACAAACGTGCAATGTGAACCGATTAGTTCAGAAAAATACTACAAAATAACTGGCAGCGTCACGCTTAAATATGCGCTTGACCAGTTTATACAAGAGGGAGCTGATGCTCAGCGATTTTTAAGTAATTTAAAAAATTATGAAATAGCAGAGGATGAAAACTCAAAGTTAGCTCTAGGTCTAGCAAATGAAGCGTATCGAAGTGCATTAGCTGAAATCACGTATAACACTCCAATGCCTGATAACAATTTTGAATATCAGCAGGATACTCATTTGCTAGAAATGGAAAACTATTCAACCCCTTTTGGCACTGTAAAAGCACCAAAGGGCACACGACAACTACTAAAAAGACTGGGTGATTAAGTGAATATAAACCTTATAGCTAAATGTTTTTTAATTTCCTTTGTCTTCTTATCACACCTTGCTTTTTCACAAACTATTGTAACTGATGGGGGTGCAGGTCTATCGCCAGAAGATCGTCAAAAAATTGAACGGATGGTTCGTGAAAGTAAAGCTGAGTGGGATAATAGCCAGAATGCTAGCTCTTATAATGAGTCTGATATTTTAAGTGAATTGGGGGTTGAAGCTCATGCCAAGGATGGCAACCAGTTTGAGGGTGATGATATTTTTAATCAGTCTCTATCCGAAGGTTCTACGAATGGTTTTATGTTGCGTAGACAAGGTTCTGAAAAACTTTTATGTGAGTCAGGTGCAGTTGCTCAGTTAGCAAACCTTGAAGTTAAAGTTTTGGAGTGTGAAAAAGGGCAGTATCGCGTTGCTATGTGCGATGCTGTTTCAGCTGGCCACAATTGTTCTGAGCATAATACGCATGTAGACACGTTAGATGGCACTGGTAGCAAGCAAATCTTTAGAAATGGTGTATTTAGCGGTGCATATCAACTGGAATCGACCTGTTCAGTTGCTGCATGTGACATACGTTATAAGGCAGTTTATCAGCAAGAATTTTCTTCAACATCAATTGGTAGTAAAGCTCAAGGTGAAGCTGCCGCAGTAAATCATGCAGCGAGTGGTTCAATTTTAAATGATGTTAGTGCAATTTATGATCCGGTTGACCCTGAGTTAGCAAAAATACGCAAAGATATACAAGACAACAAAAGTCAGCACGTTGACTGTTATTCTGAACGTATGAACGAGTTAAATCATGACGGTAAGGTACGTCAGTCTTGTGACCCTAGTGATGTTAGAACCTTTGATTTCCTGATTGACAAGCGAGAAGGCAACAACTTTGGCAAGATGATGTGTGAGCGCACTGAAAAAGGTTACTGCACTCAAGATATTGCCATACATGAGCGGTTAGATCATGAGGGTGAACAGGTTTGCACTTCTCAATACCAAGTAAGCAATCAGGTATGTAGCGTAAAGCTAGAGGCTGTAACTGTAGAAAATACTTTAACAGATTCAGGCTATAGCAAAAGAGCGGCGAGCAAAGCCAGTTGTGGTGAACAGTCAGTTAATGGCATAACCTATCAATGCACAAAATATAAGTTTAATAACTATAGTGTCTATGGTGGTGGTAATATTGGTAATAAAACAAAAGCAAATAATTACATTTTTATACCACTAAACCCAAGAGATGTTCATAGCATAAAAATAAGAGCCCCGCGAATTGATGACTATTTGAGGGTTTTTGTTGCACCAAGTAAAAAGAACTCAGGTTCCTATGTTTTATCAACAAGTGATAGGTGGGGTACTGGAAAAGACTACAAGAACAACTCAATGGGTTGGCGTGATATAACTTCAGCTGTAAAGAATACTTCATCAATAAGCCATGTATCTTCTTTTTTCATAAATTCATCTGTTTGGGTTGTTGGTTCTGGTGAATATAATTTAGAGCTAGAAATAATTTATAAGAAATACAATACAATAATTAAGACTACAAATAACTGTGAATCATTAGACAATAGAAGTCCTAACAGCTCCAGTGCTGCTGGATGTTATCAGAATAACTCACTGCAAGGTGATTGTTTAGATAGCACACCTAGAACAATTCATGGTGAGGTATTTAACCCTGGGTGCTGGGAATATAAGAAAATATATACGTGCTTCGACAATTTAACAAGCACTTGTAATGCCCAACAGATGCAGGATTACGGCTGGATAAAACAAAGAGAATTTAATAAAGAATACCCTTTTAGCAGCATTGGCCAAAACACCTCCAATCCTTGGAAGTGGGATGAAGAATGGACGTATGAAAGCACTAACGGCTTAGATACTAGCTTAGGTTGCGCTCCTGCCGAATACTCATCAAAACAAGATGCAACTGGTGGCACAATCAACACTACTCATACTTGGTGCTATAAAGAACCGCCCAAGGAGTGCCACCCCAGCCCACCAGAAACAGAAGAAGAAATTACAAAATGCCGAGTTAATGCCACTGAATGCATAAAAGAAGAAAATGGCCTTTGTGTAAAGCAAGAACAAAACTACTTTTGTGAAACAGCTTATACCTGTGAAGGCGCGTACGGTAACTCAGTAGGTGATACCTCTGAAGCTCCAAATAACGCTGGTGCATTGGCAAAAGTTATTGCCGAAGGTGAAAAAGCCAAAGCGTTATCGAATGCCTTAGCAGGCAATATGTCAGAAGATGATGAAGGAAATATCACTGTCTTTAACGGCAAGTTAGCGCAATGCAGCAAGTTTTCAAGTAAGTTTTTTGACTATATGAATTGGCCAATTAACCTACCTCATTTTACTGCATTTTCTTTTCTAGGTGGGTTAGATAAAGATAAGCGTAACTGTTGTGTTGGCCTACCAGAAGATATTGGCACAACTGTTAATGCAGGTAACTGTGACGAAGATGATATTGAGCTAGCAGTGAAGAGATTAGCTAGTGCAGCTCATTTAATACAGTTAGACGGTGCAACGCCTGTTGCTACCGGTAATACATTACTAGGCGATGATTTTCAAGATGCTAGTGTCGCCTACGGCAAAAAATGCCATGCAATTAATATAGATAGGTTGTGTACTAGCAGAGCAAATGATGAAGCTCAAACCTGTTTATCCTATGCGCTGGATGTAAAACCAGCTTTCAACTTGCTTGGCTATTCAGGTGTTCAGCGCTGGCCAGAAGATAGTGATTTACCCATTAAAAAAGCAAATCTAAATAACGTATTAAAACAGCAGCATTATTTTGTAGAGTCGTATAGGTACGGGATACCTAGCAAGGTTTGTCAAAACACGCTATACGACCCTGGCTGCGGTTCGGGTGGGTGTGACAGAGTGATTAAAAAAGATGAGCAAAATAAAGACTATTTTGAAACAGAGCAATGTGCATGTGAAGAAATTGCATCTGACGGTAGCTGTATAAGCAAACCAAATCAATGCCGAGTTTACCCAAACGAAGAAGATATTGATTTAGTTGGGGTAGATGATGTTGTAGAAGATGGGAATTGGTTGCCGGGTAGGTATGAGGCCTGTGCGTGGTGGATGAATAACAGCATACCAATGATGGGCATGTTCAGCTTGCCTAGCAATCGTGGCTCCCAAAATGCTTCAGATATACTTCAAAAATTGGCACTCAAACCTCACGTCTGCAAAGGTTATGTTTGGGATGTCGTTGACCGTGTGCCGGTTGACCATTATCAAAGCTGGTGTACGTTTGATGACCCTTTTGCACGAATAATCCAAGAGCAGGGTCGTAAACAGTTAGCCTTATATGCAACACGGCCGGAAACAGGATCAATAACTGATACAGTTGAGTTTGGATTCTATACGCCAATAACAGGTAGTTGGACACCAGCAAAAATTGTTAATAAGCAAGATGTTAGGTTTTGGCAGTGGCCTCATAGCTGCACAAATGCTGAGACGGCAACGGCGGCAAATATGACAGACCAAAGCTGCCCGCAGAATGCAGATGTTTATGTTGCTATTTGCGAGAAAGAAGGTAAGTGTGGTGCACTGCCTATAAACCCAGTGTTGCAAGCGAGTAGTAAGTGGCATGTACGCTTGCTTAAAGCTGAAAATGAAGAATTACAGACTTTAACCCCTTTACTGGTATTGCAGGGATCGTGCAGTGATGCAGGGCTTTGTGCGTATAATATACACGCATGGCAAAAAGGCATTGGTGGGTCAGTAGATGTCCCCATAGATATGAACTGGGCACTTCAAGGGTTGAATAGTGGTTGGAAAATTAATTATAACAGCCATAACCAAATTCACTTAATGGCTTACACGGAGCCAGTAGAAAAGTCTGAATCAGACGATGTTTTTGATTTTGAAATAGGCGCAACAAAAACACCTGAAGAGCTTCCAGCTCCAAAGTTGAAAATGTGCTTGGGTTCGCCAGTTACATGCAATATTGATGAAGCTGAAAATGATAGTGTCTGGGAAACGATTGTACTGGATAGCCCAACGGCTATTGATGGTCAAATTATAAATGACCCTAAGCAAATTATTAAAACTGAAGTGATACCTGCCTACTATGATACCAACGGGGTTTATCATGAGGAGGAGGTAATTAACACCTTAAAAGGTGGAATACGAGTTAAAGCGTTTGGACAATGTAGCTCCGAAACCTTAAATTGCGCCTACCGTGTTGTTGCAAATATAAAGCTGGAAGCTAAACCTTGGCACAGAGGCATTACTTATGACAGGTATAGAGTAGGGATTAAACCTAAAGTGTTTGGTAAGTACATTGGAGGTAAAAAAACACAGCACTACAACCATCAATTAGCAGCAGATTGTTCAGGATTTACATTAGATCAATTCCTTGCATTAAATATAGCTGCGATGGATTTAAGGGAATTTACAGATCTTGTTGCAAAAGACGCAGAAAACAAACTACAGGAAATGGCTGGTGATAATGTCCTAGATGTGCAAATAGATGCAAACAAAATCACCAGTGGAAAGTCTACATCTATGGCGAGCACTGGTACTAAAAACCTACGCTTATTTCCCAACAATGGTTATCCAGGGACAGAGGTAAAGTTACAGCCGCTCTATACTGGAGATAACCGAGTTTTAGTAACTAAAAACGGTATGGTTATTAAGCATAAGGTCATTGGCTATACTGTTGATTGGGGTGATGGTACACAAAAGCAAAATTATGGTGTAGGTCAAGTTGCAAAACATGTGTATGGTGATGTGAAAAACAAGCCTCAAAAAAGCCAGACGATTGTTGGTTCAATTATTTGGGATACGGCTGGTGGTTCAATATCCGAAACATTCACCTACAAGCTTTGGGTTAATCCCAATGAAGCTGATGGTGGGGGGATAATTGGAGCTGGTAATGTGCCTGGCACCACCAGTGGTAAAGAAAGTTTAGACAGCCCAATAAAACAATTTAATGAGCTAGATGAAGACTTAAGAAAGCTAGCCCCACAAAATTGGTAACAGGTGTTTACCCCGTATTTGTAATGAAAGCGAGTTTCAATACAAATACGGGGCTGTGGTTAACCAGCATCAATTTCTCTAACACCTCGCTCATCCCAGCATTCACGCACAAGATTTCGTAGGTACTCATGCAGCTTATTTATTTCTGGTATAGCCTCTAAACGAATTACAGGAGTGGTTCTATCTGATGTAACAAGTGCAACATTGCCTAAGCTGAATAGCCGCAGTGCAATGGGTTCATCAAGCTGAAAATCCCTGACTCTAAACAACTCTAACTCGTCAGTTATACGGCGTAGAATACCCCGTTTAATTAAAAGTCGGTCTCTTTTTAGGGTATAAACTGTCGTTTTTAGCTGAAGAGCTTTTATACCCCAAACGAAAAAGCTATACGTTACAACAAGGAAATAAGAGTAGTATATGTAAACGTGGGTTTTATCATAGCTTAACTCATACCAGATCAACAAAAGTGTACTGACAAAAAGCCAAACTAGTTTCGGGTACGCCAAAACCAAACTGGGCTTACCCATCCATAATACGTCATGTGGTATTTTGCTTATTTTTTTCACCTAGATCACCTTACTATTTTGAATTAATCACCAAATAAGCTTAACAGTTTAAATATCCCTGATAAGCTTTTATTAAATACAACCTGGATAAAGAGTGCTAGTTAATGAAAACACATGAAGACAAATTAAAGTCATTTAAAAACAAAATAACGTACACATCTATAGGGCTAGCAGCAGTAATAGCAATTGGCTCTCTATCTTTTGGCTTCTTAAAAGATAGCCAAAACACTTTTGTACCATTACAAGAAATACAAGTAGCATCGAAAAATGATTGGCCTACTGTATTTAAAGAAATGGATCAGGAAAAAGTTGCAGATATGCAGGTAATTAAAGGCTTTACAACCGAGATACAGGAGGTTACAGGGTGGGTGCTAAAAGAACGCACCAGAGAAGCTAGCCAAGCGATTGTATATACCGTGGGTAATGGTAGCCACGCCATAATTGGTGGAATAGTGGATTCAAGCGGCAATAATTTAAGTAGCAAACACTTTGAATTATTTACAGATGTTTTGCCACAAGCATCGAAACAACCAGAAGTATCAAAACAAAGCGCACCACAAGCTGATATTTTAAATGCAAGCTTGTTACAGTCAGTTGTTGATATTCAGCCTGTAGTTAAAATCGGGGAGGGGGAGCGAGAGGTTGTTGTTGTGATTGACCTAAACTGCCCTTACTGCACACAGTATTTTAACAATATAAATGCAGATTCAGAGCTTTTGAAAGACTTTACATTCAAATTCATGCCAGTAGGCATACTCAGCCATGACAGCGTGGTAAAAGCAGCAGTATTTGATGATCTTAGCGAAGCTGAAGCAAAGCAGCACTTAATTGATGTTTTCTCTGGTGAGTCACTAAGCATACAGCCAAGCAGTAGCGCATTAGCTGCATCAGAAAATAGAACAAGTAAATGGCAACAAGCCGGATTAACAGCAGCACCAACAACCATTGTTAACCTTGGAAAAGAAAATCAGAAGTCAAAAATGGGTATGCTGGGTAACAGTACAATCAAATCATTATTTTAAGATTCTCCGCTGTGCTCTTGGCCGCTCTAGTAGCGGCCTTTTTTTGCGTGTCACCCCTGCCTTACCTACTCATGAAAACAGCCATTTTGGGCTAGTTATAATGAATAGGTAATCACATGAAAAAGCTAAGCATTTATGAAGAAGTAACTAACCAAATCATTGCAAAAATGGAGCAAGGTACTAGCCATTGGTTCGCCCCTTGGGATGGTGCTGGAGCACATCATAATGGTGTAACGAAACATGAATATAGCGGGATCAATATTCTGTTAACCTATTTTGCTACTATGGAAAATGGGTTCGCCAGCAATGAGTGGTTTACTTTTAATCAAGCTAAGAAGCTTGAGGGCAAGATAAAGAAAGGTTCTAAAGCGACTAAAATAGTTGCTTACTCCGTCAATAAGTATGATGCAGACGGTAAGAAGCTTCCTGAAGACACGCCAGATGAAGAAGTTCATAAGGTAATTCCCTTTGCTAAAGCAATCCCTGTTTTTAACAGAGATCAAATTGAAGGCTTGCCAGAAAAAGAGTGTAATCCAGAAGAATCTAATGTTTTGGTTGATGCTGATATAAGTTCAAAGCTGAACAAGTATCTAGCAACTGAAGGTATTGAGCTTACGCTAAAAGGCGATAGCGCTTACTACAACAGAGCAAAGGATGCGATTGTCTTACCTGAATTAACCCGCTTTCATAGCACTGAGGGTTATTTTGCTACCTTGTTTCACGAAGTAGCACACTCCACCGGCCATGAAAACCGCCTGAACCGAGTGTTTGGTAAGTTCAAGTCACCAGAGTACGCATTTGAAGAACTTGTTGCTGAGTTAGCCGCAAGTTTCATGTGTAGTAAACTGGGTATTTCTGGACGAATAGAAGATCATGCTAACTACATTAGTAGTTGGATAAAGCTTCTAAAAGAAGATGATAAGGCTATCTTTAAAGCTTCTGCATTAGCAGAAAAAGCTACAAAGTATGTCTTTAATAGCTTTTCAGCCGATAAAGCTAAAATTGCAGCATAAATTCATCCCCCGACTTCTGTCGGGGTTTCTAATGCTCAATATTTTTATGGCTTGTTCAGTACAATAAAGTTAAATATAGTTAGTAAGTTAATAAATAATTGAAAGTACAAGGAGTTTTTATGAGCATTTCGGTAGTAAGAGGGTTGGTTGTTTTGTTACTGTGTAGCATGAGTGCTGCCTGTACTACAATAGGTGAAAAAGAAGAACTAAATGAGTCTGGTTATAGCAGTGAGCCGTTGCCATTACTTTTTGAAGGGAATAATATTTGTGGATATTATGATGATGAATTACTTTACCTTATTTATCCAGAAAGGCTTGGAAGTGATATTGTTGTCTACGATAAAAAATATGGTATATTTACAGAATCTGAGTTTGAAGAGAGTAAGAGAATAATTAATAGATCAAAAAGAAAATCAGATTTTAAATGCAGTGATTACTCAATAAGATTATCAGATAAATTAAGGCCTAATCTACATTACTCAAATTCAATTAGATATTTTATTTTGTCAAATAGTGTGCGTGCTATTTTTGATAATGCGTCTAAAAATCCAGAAATATTTAAAAGTGAAATAAAGTATAATAGTCCACCATATTTTAGGCAAGTATCAGACTATTATACTGAGGCAACTGTTCAGGTCGGATATACCGGTAGAAGTAACAGGCACAGTTACCTAGGAGATATAAAGTCTTATTATAATAATTTAAGCCCATCGGATGCTGATGAATTAATTAACCCTGTGCTTGCTAAGATTGCAGAAGAGCAAGCAGAAAAAGAAAGAAAAGAGCGTGAAGAAAAGTTAAGGATAGAGCTTTTTAAATTGGAGCAAAGAATTGCTCAAGAACGTTGGGATAATCGTTTAGGAGCTAAGTATAGTATTGGCGACAAAGTTTGTACCTATGATACTAATAGTTTTGGCTATATTGAAGATTTAAATATAAACAAAATGAAAGTTCATGTTGTGGGGCAAGCTGATCGTAAAAACGGCTTTTTCTTCAGTGGTATAGATGGTAATTTTAATTATAAAAAGGTTGAGGCTATTAGGTGGTTTGATAGAAATGAACTAGCGCATTGTAATTTTAATTAATATTTTAAGGTTGTTAAGTATGAGTTAGGCCGCTAATAGCGGCCTTTTCTCACTTAAAATAAAACCTTATGCCAGTTTTGCCACCTTTCCAGCTAGAATCACTATTAGCCGCATAGAAGTAATATTCAGCATTTATATTCCACGCTAGGCTAGGGGTAATAAGGTACTCGTAACCGAAGCCTGCTGATAATTGAGCGCCTTCAAGCTGCTGCTTAGTAAAACCCGCGCCCAGGTTAATGCCCAAGCTGGATTTTTCACTCATACTATTTTTTAAGCTAGTTCTAAGGCCATAACCTTTAACCTTAAAAGCATTTTGCTTACCAAGATTAGAATGATACACCGCAACATCTAAACTATAGTCAGACGCTACAGGCACGTTAACGCCTAGCGTGTAGTCAAGTGCATTTGTTTTTTCCCCGTTATCAAACTTACCGTAGCCAGCATTTATCTGCATAAAAGGCTTGGCTGAATTGGTTTTTTTATGAATAACTACACCGTAATCATCTAAGTCATAGACGGGACCAGCATGTGCTAAAGCAGGTAGGAGCAAGGATGCGATAAGTATTCCAGTTCCCGTGTTTTTTGAAAACATAAAGCTTAACCTCTGTTAAAAGCATTTATTAATTAGGTTTTAAATCCTAGAAAGGAACTTGATCTTCTGGTGCAAAGTATTGGTTGTAGGCGTATTGCCCAGCATTTTCAGCAGGGCTACTGTCTGTTGGGTTAGCTTCCTTGGCATCCAAAAACTTCAAAACATTACAAACCACTTCGGTAGTGTATTGGTCTACACCCTCTTGATTTTGCCACTTACGATTCTGCAAACGGCCTTCAACATACACTTTACTTCCAGTTTTAAGGTACTTAGCAGCAACTTCGGCGAGGCTGCCAAAAAAGATAACCTTGTGCCAATCTGTACGGCTTTGCTTAACACCGGCCTTATCTTTCCAACGGGCAGTGGTGGCTAAGCTAATATTAGCAAGTGTGTTGTTATCTAAAGTATGCGTTTTAGGTTCTGCACCTAAGTTACCAATTAAAATCACTTTGTTAATGCCTGGCATAACCTCAATCCTCATTAGGTTGTATTTTCTTAACCCTAACAGCCGTTCCAGAAATGTGAAGAGTGATACTAGTGCTAGTATAAGATTCACCGCCACTTACATCACTAATGAAATTAAAATTAACACCTATCACTGCATTGGCACCCTTTTCTAAAGCTTGACGCTTTAAGTTAAAAATACTTATATCATTTGTATTTTCTTTAGAACTAACAAAGCGTTGGTAAGTAATTACACCAAAGTGTTCTTCTATTTTGTAGCCTTCAAGTGTTGATGCTGTACTGATTAGAGCACTATCAATTTCTATTTTATTTATTAACTCCTTATTTGTTTTTATGAAGTCCTCATAAAGAAACTCATTAAAGTTATTTTCAATTTCGACAGGGACAAGAGACAGACCTAAAGCACCAACTGGCAATCTAACAAGTGATACATCGCCTTTTTTATTCAACAAAGTGATAATGCATTCAGGTTTATTAGTATAGCTACTCATGAAGCTAGTAAGGTCGTTAACGCTTTCTAAGCTAAACTCATTTGCTTTAACTAAAGTGTCACCAACTTCAATACCAGCCTTTGCACCATTTGCATGATGGTCTACAATATCAACAACTCTAATTGCATTCATAGAAATACCTTTGCTTTATAAGTTTGTTTTAATTCTTATATAATATAATTAATATTCTTACCTTGCAATACAGTTCAAGAGTAATGTTGATTTATATTGAGAGTTAATTGTTCAAAGCTTTTTGAATTTGTTCTAGTGCCTTTATGCTGACTGTACGCTCCCCGCTTACTAACCTTTTCTCGTGATTACGTAAAAAAGACAGCTCCTTGGGTGATACACCAGCGTACTCACTAAACTCTCTAAAGTTTTTTCCTGTTCTTTTTAGAAATACCTCCACATTTTCAAGAATTGTTAAGGGTTCAAGCTCTACTATCTCTATACTCACGTCATCTTCTGGTAAGTTGCTTTCATTGCTTGTGTTTTGAGTAGCAACAATGTTTTCAATAAGCTGTGTATTTTTAGGTGGGTCAACCTGCTCTTTTACTCTTGGCTTGCTGGGTTTATTGCTTCCTTTACTTAGTGAAAGGATGGTAAGCACGGCAACTATTTGAAAAATAATTAAACCGGCAACTTCCATAATAATCACCCAGTTAACGTAAAGCTTCGCATCATCAGGCTTATTGATTGTTAGCCCTGCAATACGCTCATCTATCTCTATAAGGCGCTTGTTGGTGGCAGTAATAGGTGTTAACCAGCCGGTACGCTTTTCAGAGTTAGCCTGATAAGTAGCAAGTTGATCTTCAAGCCTGCTTTTTTCAGACTCTAAGTTATTTAGTATAATCTGAGAAGCGGTCGCTTCATTGGCCGCTTGGTGGCTTGCCTCTAATATAGGGCTGGTAACATGATGAATAGGGCCAGCCAGTGTTAGAAGACTAACAAGCACCGCTAATAGCCGGTGTGATACCTTTGGTTTGTGCCAAAGCCAGAGTGCAGAAACCTCCAACAGCAAAGACCAACCCCAACCAAACACGCCTACTTTAGCTGTCCAAAAGGCAATGCCATGAATTTGTAAAAGGCAGACGCAGCTAATGAGAATAGTGATGCTGACCAAGGTGTTGATGTTGGTGTCCATAACAATGCAGCTCCTAAACAATCGAACCAGTTATTTTCTGAAATTCAATTACCCATACCCATGGGTTAATATCCCACGTAGCTTGACCAGAAATTTTGCAAAAATAATTAGCAAATGCTGTACGTGCATTACCCAGGCATTGATCTGTAGCAGTTGGGTTTTCCATTGACCATCTTGGATCTTGTCCATATCGGTGTATGGACGGAAGTCCTTGAAAACTCTGAGCGCCTTCTGCAATAGCATCATCATTGCTAATGTCTTGTAACCGCTCTATACGAATATCGGTGATTTCAAGCGTAATACGGCTTGCAGAACGGGGCATATGAATTGAAGGCTTCCACTTAATGGGTGCAGGCTTACCGCAGGCAACCTTCCACTTAACCGCATCAGGGGTAGATGCACGGTAAACAACCTGTTCATGCGGTGTAACACCTAAATTGACAACCTGATAACCAAAAGTTTCTCTAACCCACAGCCGGTCGCCAACTTTCCAAGGTGAAACAAGTCCGACTGACATTTCTGTTTTACTAGATTTAAATATGGCAACAGGCTGGCCAGCTTGTTTTTCTGGACGAGTTACAGTGCTAATGTGCTTAAAATCTGAGTAAGTTGTTTGATCAATTTTTGCTATACGGCGTGTTTGAGTTTTTCTGCCAGCAAGGATTGCGTTAACCATGTCTGCTTTAAATATAATTGGGTGAGTTTTCATGCTGTACACTCCAGCAAGTCATCTTGGTGGTACTGCATACAAATGTAGTAGTGATTAGAGTTGTTAAAGATGTGTGGGGTAGGTGAAACATCAACAGCTACGCCATTTTTTCTATTTTGCTCAATTTTTAAAAACTCAGAAATAGGGCAGGTAGCACCAATAATCTGTTTGTAGGTTTTTTCAGGCATGTAGCCCTTTAGAATAAAACATTCGTCAGAAAAATGGGGGGCTCTAATACGCTCAGACGTGAGTAATTGTGCTGTAAATGATTGGTTCATGCGCCTACCCATCCTTCAGGATCATTCAAGAAGCTTGATACTTCCGAAGATTTCCAGCGCGTTACCTGTTCACTAAGCTTTACAGGCTTAGGAATACGTTTGTTTTTAGATAAATACCAAACAGTGCTAACACCCACACCCAGTAGGGCAGCAACTTCCTTAACGGTTAAAAGCCTTTCTTCAACTTCAACT
Organism: Marinospirillum insulare DSM 21763; assembly: GCF_000686905.1. Lineage (GTDB taxonomy): Bacteria > Pseudomonadota > Gammaproteobacteria > Pseudomonadales > Halomonadaceae > Marinospirillum > Marinospirillum insulare. Next base: position 4,899 of record NZ_JMLW01000031.1, on the reverse strand, counting down.
CTATTGTCTAACATGATCTACACCTCTCTAAGCTAATACAGGCTGGTACATGCTTAATAATATGCACCAATGCATTTAAAGTGTCAATGCGTTGATGCATATATTGAGTGGTTCAGTCGAAATTGCTAAAAAGCTAGTCGGTTATTTTTTAGAGATACGGTGAGCAGCACTACGAGCGACACTATGATTATTTGGTGATGTGCAGCCAATACATTCTGCTTCGCCATCAATGCACCCATGAATGCTTTGAGCAATAGACCCGATAGCATCCAATGTCATCGCTATATTTTCAGGGAAGTAGTAGGAATCAGGTGTCTGCATTGCTAGCAAAGAAGTGTTAGCAATGGCTTCTATTTGAGAGAGGGCATGTGTAGCTAGACTATGAATAGTAACTATGGTGCTTTCTAGGTCACTAATACGGGTAACGAGCTTCTGTTTATCTTGTCTTGTGTCCATGATTGACACTCCTTTATGTAATATTCTTAAAATACTAATCAGAACATTCTTATGGGAGGTCTAGAGGTTAAAAGCTAAAATGGTGGGTGGGTAAACTCTTAAAATACTGAGCCCCCACGCCAAACTACACGACCGGCAATTGGTAAAGTGTTGAGTATTGAGTCATCACACTCCTCGTCTGGATGACTGTGTTTGTTAGGGTTGTCATTACTAATAATCCAGCCACCAGTGAGCTTTTCATTTAAACGTTTAATGCTAATACTGTTGTCAGGTCTGTACAAAGCATAAACTTTTCCAGATTTTGGCTGCTGATCACATATGTTCACTAAGAGCACATCACCGTCAGCTATAGAAGGGTACATGCTATTGCCAACAGCATAAGTTGCTCGTAGGTTTACAGGTTTAACCCCCATCTTACTTAACCAATCACGATGGAATGGTATTTCATTGTGGCTTTTGAAATGGTTGGTACCAGGTTCACTAGAAGCACTAAGCAGCGAGATAAATTCTTGTCTAGGTTCAGCTGGATTTACAGCTAACTCATCTTCTTTAACTGAGTAATTAAGATTTTCTTGATCTAGCGCCTGATAACCACGTAATTGATCAACAGTGCAGGCTAGAAAATCAGCAAGAGGTCGTAGCTGCTGATCAGTTGGATTCTTAATGCCAGAACTTCCTGTTGGGTTAAGTATTCTTGAAATTGTTGATTGCTTTACACCTGTTTTACGGCTGAGTCCTACTTGATTAACGCCGGCAACACGCATTAATTCACGTAGAACTTTATCTGTTGAGTTTATTTTCCGCATAGATGCATATTTTCCTAGATGGCAATGCATAGAGCAACAATCAGTTGATTTATATATATGCACTGATGCATAATAGTAAGCATGCAAAAAACAGGGGGGGGAGTGATGGATATAGAGTTGGCGGAAAAAATTCGAGCACTAAAAGAAAAGCACGGTTTTTCTTATAAAAAAATAGCAGAAGCTGTGGGTTGTGATATATCAACAATTTACCGCGTTCGTGATGGATTGATCACTAATCCAAGCTACCTAATTGGTAAAGCAATTAATGACTTATTTTTAATACAAGGTAGCGTTGAACCAGGTCGGGCGAAAGATAAGCTAGGTAAATTAAGTTTTAAAAAAGCACTTTTAAGATCCGATTCATGACTGCACTTTTTAAGGCTTTCACCAACTTAAAGAAACAGTTTCCCGGTACTCACCGTGGTAACCGTTGTGGCCATGACCCTAAATTCAGCCCCTTACCAGCTTTAACCTGGAAAGGCACAAAGCTAAAACGCTTACCTTTTATTTCTCAATCTGAAGGTTCTGCCTACCACTTTTTTTCACAGCACTACAAAATGATTTTTCATAAATCACCCCACTTACGTGCTGCTATCAATAGTAAGTCAGGCGTTATGCGTAGTGAGAACAGGGAAAAACTATGTTTAACCACTCAAGGGCTACTAAGAAACATTGATTTAGCCACTATGAAGTTAAAAGAAGGGCGCACCCTGGGCGAAGTGCTACGGTTTGTTTCTCATGCACTGGATGCAGAGAAGTGTTACCGCCGTTTTAGTCCAGAACGCTTTTTTGATGGGCTAAACATTTTAAGTGATGCCGGTTTAATTTTTTACAGAATCCCCTCAGCTAAAAAGCGCGATAGTGGCGAATGGCAAGCTCAGCCTGCTGATATTGCATTCACCTACCGTTTCTGGCGGCTGTTAGGCTATTCAAGAAGCGAAATACTGCGTGTTAAACAAACTGCAAAAAGCAAACAGCTAAAAAAACAAAGTGCATTAGAACAGGCTAACCAAGAGGTGTTTACAAACAAGTTAAAGCGCATGAATAAAGGGCGCAATGCTTACGGCACACAAACGGTCAAGTCGAAGGTAAATACCTCGCCTGACTACGATAAGGAAGTTTTGATTAGCAAAATAACAACCCGCTGGTGTTTGGAATACCCCTTAGAGATTGTAAGGGAAATGAAAGACCAGATAATTAACAAAACCTACAACGAGCTAGCAGAGCTAGGGGCTAAGCTTGGGGTTTAGTCAGCAAACTTAGTTTTTCCAGTAAACCCTTCCTGAAAACTTGGCTTGAACAACATTTTTATAGCCCTCCCATCAAAAAATAACTAACAAAAAACACTGTTTCAGATAGGTAAAGAAATATAAGCAAACTAAGTCCGAACGCTAACCCCGTTCTTATAATCGGTTAATTATATTAAATCTAGAACCAGTTAATGCCTCGCAAACTATCTGTTATCGCAAGCTCAACAGATGTGCGAAGCTTGTTTGCTTACCAAGAAAAATGTTGTGCCACTAGCCAAAATTGAGCTAGTAAAATAATACAAAACTCGCAGTAAAAATTATTGCGTATCTGCTTATATGATATACAATATAACTAATAACAAAGTTTAAAGTCAGGGCTTGGCTGTGAAAGAAGAATTGTTGAAAGATGATGAGCTGTCATTTTTATCTCGCATGATTATTACTAAATCAAATCTCGCAGTTAATGGCTGCATTGCAACCTTGTGTTTGCCGGAAAACCTTGCTGATCTTCAGTCAGAAAAAGTGCTACATGAACTAAAAACAGCATTTAAAAACGCTGGTTGTGAATTAACAATAAATTGTAATTTACAAGGGGTGAATAGTGATGTGTGTTGATACTTATAGCCAAAAACGCTTGTTTGCAGCAATTTTAAACCAGGGTTTTTTAGACCTAAAGTCAACAAAAAGTAAGTTGAGAAATGATGCAGAGGTTTTTTTATCAAGCAAGTACGCCTATAAATACGCTGAAATACTGGGTATTGATGGTGAGGTTCTACAGCGTGGTGTTCAAAAACACCTGAAGAATACTAAGCGAAACAATGTTGAACTGCTTAATCCAATTAAACAGCTTATAGAAGAAAATCAGTATTTATTAGATTTTGGGGAGTTGAAATGCGGCTAGGGATTTTTTCACTATTGTTTATAGTTTTTGCTTTGTGGGTTGTTATTGCTCCTGATGGAGAAAAAAGAATCGTTAGAACCTGCGAACCCGTAAATTGGGTAGGTAGCTTGTCCGTTAGTATTGGTCAATTAGTGTTTCCAGACCATCAAAACTCTATTCAAGATTTTTTTGATAAAAGTAACTATTCTTGCCGGTTTGTTGTGTGGCGTTTGATTTATGAAGATAGGTATTTAGAAGAGGGTACTGCTAATGAGTAGTAGGTTAGCCTACCATATTTTAATGTTTTTTTTCCTGTCCCTTACCAGTTACTCAAATCTAGGAGCTACTGATTTAAGTAAACCTACCCTTGTTGTACTTGTTGATATTAACTGCAACTTTTGTAGAGAGTTACATGGTGTTGATCAAGAAATAAACTATTTGGCAGAAAAGGCAGGCATTAATTTAGTTTATGCACCTATACCTAATGATGCTGATGTATCAACGGCTTGGGCAGAAAAAACTTATTATGCCTGCTATAAGGATAGTGTTTGCGACTCCAGAAAATTACTTGATGTGCTTTATGCAGCACAAGATTTTAATCGGTTAGATGCTCAAGAAGATGTTGATATGTGGCTTGATATGAAATATTCAGGCACCAGTATGCATAAATATTTAAATGAAGCATATAAATACGATGACTCAGTTAAGCGAATGATTAACCTGGCAGCAGTGGTAAGAATAAAGCAGTTTCCAACGTTTGTAGTTGTGGGGGATAGGGATTTAACACCCTACCAAATAGCATCTAATCTGGATGGAAGCCTATCTCAACGTGTTAATACGGTTCAAAATTGGCTAAAAAACAGAGGGAAACCATGAAAAAATTAATGTTGTTATTTGTTTTATTGCTTGCTTTTACTACAGGTTGCAGCAGAACTTTTGTTGTAACTAATAGTGAAAAGCTTGAAACAAATCATTTATTGGTTAGTAGTTATACAGACCAGGGCATTGATGTTAAAGAAACAAAAAACTGGACGTTGGGAAATACCAGCGGTATGAATAGCTATGTTTATGTTGAGGGTGATAAAGCCATTAAAAATGTACCTAAAGCGCCTAGTTTAGTACCTGATTTAATTGTAAATTTTCCATTCAATTCTACTAGTATGCATCCAGAATCTACTGCCAACCTTGCTTCATTTATTGGTGAGCTAAGCATTGATAAAAAGTTAAAACTAATAGGTTCTTGGATTCAACTTGCTAGTGCAACAGCCTGTAATTCTTCAAACAATACTTCATTTGGTGTTTTCATTCCAAGTGTTTTCCTAGGTCGGTTATTTAAACGATGCATAATGAATTCAAAATGCTCATCATCTAAGTGCTTAAAGCATGAACCTTTGGGGCAGTATTGACGTATTAAGCCATTTGTATTTTCATTCAATCCACGTTGCCAAGAAGCATAAGGGTCTGCAAAGTAAAAGTCACAATTCAGTGCTTTTGCAATGGCTTGATG
>NZ_JMLW01000030.1 GCF_000686905.1 Marinospirillum insulare DSM 21763 | reverse complement strand
CGCAGCAGTAACGTGGTCGTTCGCTGACCATAAGGCACGTGGGCAAGACGCCTATCAATAGTGCCACGTGAATTGCCACAAGCAGCGCACTCAGGGCAAGGCTCTGGCGATTGAGCGAAACGGCACTCAATAACAGCGTGTTTTTCAGTAATATGCTGTCCAGTGGCAACAAGGCCGAGTTTATTTAATTGGCAAAAGGTGGAAAGGTCAGGGGTAGAAAAGGTAAGATTGCTCATGTCGGGGGACTTAGTTTTGTTTGTGTTGGAACTTACATTCTCTAAGAAACCCGACTCCTTTTCTAGTGAGCCAGATCTTTTCTACACCCTTAAATGCGAAGAGCCCCATTAAGAATCTCACTAACTGCTGGCAGGTAGTTATCTGCTACTTCATCAACATCTGAAACCAGGCTGCGAACAGCATTTATACTAAACAACCCAATAAAAACCAAAGCAGCTGCAGTAATAACAAATGGCAGCGCTATACGCGTACGAAACCCCAATGCCGCTAATTTAGACATAGCTAAGTCCTTCTATCTCATTAAACACAATTACACTTTACTACATTATTCCACTTGCAAATACAAAACATTTGTAACTAGCCAATAAAGGACTCATTAGTTAACTCATAGCGAGATAACTTGTCGTATATAGTTGTTTTCCCTATGCCTAGCATTTTAGCAGCCAGTTGCCGATTGCCTTTACAAGTAATCAAAGCCTGCTCAAGTATGTCTTTTTCTGCCATAGCTAGCTGCTCTTTTAAAGTACCCTGCACTAGACTCTTGTCTACAACTGAAACCCCAGCGGTTAAAGAGGAAGGCAAAGCCTGTAAAGAAATTTTATAGCCTTGGCTAAGGTAAAAGGCAGATTCAATAGCATTTTCCATTTCACGCACATTGCCTGGCCAAGCGTATTCAAGCATACGAGTCAAAGCATCAGCAGTTAATTTTGGTGCTCTGCGTCCTGTTCGAGCAGCCAACCTATTTAAAAAGTGCTCAGCAAGTGCTGGAATGTCTTCGCGTCTGTCTCTTAGGGGTGGCAAATCAACTGATACAACGTTAATTCGATAATAAAGATCTTCTCTAAACTCTCCTGCTTCAACCAATTTTTCTAGTGGCTGGTGAGTAGCTGTAACTAAACGCACATCAATTTTAACCAAGCGATTAGAACCCACCGCTTCTATTTCACGGTCTTGCAACACGCGCAATAGCTTGGCCTGCATTGTCAGGGGCATATCACCAATTTCATCAAGAAAAAGTGTGCCTTTATCTGCTAGCTGAAACTTACCCTGCTTGCCTCCACGTTTAGCACCAGTAAAAGCACCTTCAGCATAACCAAACAATTCTGACTCTAATAAATTTTCTGGAATGGCCGCACAGTTAATTTTAATAAAAGGTGCTTTAGACCGTTCCGACAAGAGGTGCAACGCATGGGCATAAAGTTCTTTACCCGTACCTGACTCGCCACGAATTAATACGGAAGCATCACCACCGGCTACTTTTTTAATTTTTTCATTAACCGCTTTAATTAAAGGGCTACGGCCAATTAAATCGTTAATGTGGTAATGAGCGCCCGTTTGCTCTTTATCTAAAGCACGACGATAAAAGTCCAACTCCGAAACCAATGCTTTTATCTGAGTATTCATTTGTCGCCATTCATGGGTATCGTGATAAAGCACAAAACCGATTGCACCTATCACTTTTCCTGCCTGACGTATGGGATAGCGGTTGGCTATCATGTGCCGCCCGCGTATTTCTTGTAATTTAGACAACTCTTCTTGCCCATTTTCAACAACCAAGTGCATACGAGTATTTTCAATAACATCAACGACATAACGACCGTAGGAGGTTTCTCTTTTAACGCCTAAAAACTGTGCATAAGGTTGATTAATAAAGAGTATTTTTGCTGACTCATCAACGACAACCACCCATTCATCTAAAGCATCTAAGGCTAAGTTCAAGCTAGCTAGGTCTCTGCCTAAGTGAATATTCATACTTGTAGAGCTCAGTAGAGTGAAGGTGATTGGGGGTCTGGCCGTGTTTTAAAACGGCGGTGCATCCAGAGGTATTGTTCAGGATAAACCCTAATCATTTTTTCAATGGTTTGGTTAACCAAGGTTGCATCGGCAACTTCATCACCACTTGGAAAATTTTCTAAGGCTGGTAGATATTCCAGTGTATAGGTGTAGTTGTCTGGATTACGGTAAATACATAAAGGCAATACGGGTACTTTAGCCATTCTTGCAATACGGGCAGTCATGGTAATGCTGGCGGCTTCAACACCAAAAAAAGGCGCAAACACACTGGCATCACGGCCAAAATCTTGGTCGGGTGAATACCAGCAGATGCTACCATTGCGCAATCTGCGTACTAGTAGCTTTAAATCACGACTGGCAATTTGTTCTTCAAAATACTGGCTACGGCCTTTTTCTATAAAGCGGTTAAATACCGGATTTTTGTGCGGCTTGTAGATAGAGTCGCCCGTATAACAAAGTCCGTGCAAAGCACCACCTAAATCTAAGGCTGAAAAATGCACACCTAAAATAAGTGCGCCCTTACCTTCGGCTAAGGTCTTATCCATGTGCTCACGACCTTTAAAGGTAAAGCGGTCTTTTAGAAAAGATACGTCTCTTACTAAGGCAGTAGCTGTTTCAAATATACCTATACCATTGGCTAAAAAAGCCTCTTTAACCAACTGTTGCTGTTGTTCAGGCGTTTTATCAGGAAAGCTTAGCTTGATATTTACTTCGGTAATATGGCGACGACGCTTAGCGACTAACATAGCTAAACGGCCCAGCCCTTTACCTAAAAATATTTTAGCGGGCCAAGGTAAGTAAGCTGTAATAGTAAGAAACCCTATACTTAACCAGGTGCCCCAATAGCGGGGGTGCCAAGAGTTTTTGGGGTAGCTTTTTTTTGCCATTGGCTAGTGTCCTAAAAATTTAACAATAAAAGTATAATTCTAACCCACTAGAAAAAAGAAAACCTCGGTGCTTGGCCGAGGTTTCTAAAACTAACAAGGAGTTTTGTTTGGTTTTTACTTAGCAGCAGTAACTAACCACTGGTTAAGCTCTTGTAAATCTTTTTCTGCAAGGCTACCCGCAACTCGCTTTAAGCGTAGCTGGTTTACCACATAGTCGTAACGGGCTGCATCATAATCACGACGCGCTCCCCATAATGCACGCTCAGCATTTAGCACATCAACAATATTGCGCGTACCTACTTCATAACCTGTGCGTGTAGCTTCTAAAGCACTTTCTGCCGACTTAATAGCTAATTTACGTGCCTGCACTACCAGCACGTCGGTACTCACCTGAGTAAACAAGCTGCGCGTTTGTTGCAATACTTGGCGCTTGGCTAGCTCTTCATTTGACTTAGCTTCATCCAACATTGCAGATCCTTCACGAATGGCTGCACTGGTACGACCACCACCATAGATTTCTAAGCTTGCTTTAAGGCCAAAAATAGTTTGATCATAACCTTCTGCTTTTGTTATCGGGTTATTCACATCTGAATCTTTGCTGTACTTAGCAAACAAACCCACTGTAGGCAGGTGTCCACTACGCTTAGATTTCAAACTTTCTTCTGAAGCTGTTAAACCTGCTCTAGCTGCCTGCAAAATTAAACTTGAAGTTAAGGCTTGATCTACCCATGCCTGACGATCATTAGGAACAGGTGCTGCTATGGGCAACTCTTTATTTAAAGCATCGATAGACTCGTAACGCTCACCAGTAATTTGCTCTAAGTCTTCATAGCTAATCATTAAAGCTGCTTCTGTACCTATACGTGCTGCGCGAGCTCCATCATAAGCAGCTCTAGCTTCTAGTACGTTAGTAATAGATATAAGGCCTACATCATACTGCTCTTGCGCTTGATCTAGCTGGCGTTTAATCGCTTGCTCTTCTGCTTGTGATGAACGTAAATTATCTTCTGCTCGCAGCACCTTAAAATAAGCTTCAGCAACCCTCAATAAAAGGTTTTGTTCAGCATCTGAATAACCAGCTTCAGCAGCATTAAACGCTGCTTTGGCAGCAGTACGGCCATACCAAGCTTCACCATTAATTAAAACCTGTTGAGCCTCGACACTAAAGTTAGTGTTATCCATCTTCTTAGGCGCATCTTCAATATCAGTTTTAGTAAAGGTACCGCTAGCGGTTACTTGCGGAAGTAAAAAGGATGTTGCTTGCGTTGACTGGGCGCGTGATGTTTCTAAACGAGCACGCTCTACTGCTAATTCGGCATCCTGCTTAACCGCATCCTGATAAACTTCTAATAAGTCGGCTGCATATAAAGCTGGTGATAAAAATAGAGCCAACGCACTGGCTATTAGTGTTTTGCGGTACATAAGGTCAATATCCTCTAGCGCTAAGAAGCAACTATACAATTATTAATTTAGCTAAAATACAGATTAAAATTACCTAGTAAACTGAATGGCAGTCTACACCAACTAGACCAGCCAGTCTACTTCACCCATTAGGAATCACAACACATCAATATTAGCTTATATTAATGTATATTTCATCCCTTGATAGCATTTGATTTTATAGTTCAGCAGATGACAAGAAACCCTTAGCCAACCGCCCCTCTAACTCTACGTTAAAGCGCTCGGCTGATGCCATGTGTTCACTCATCAAAAGACGCACTTTATCGGTATCTTTACTTCGAAAAGCCTTGATAAGCTCTCGATGATAATGAAGATTATCTCTTGAAAAGTCTTGCTGTTCGGGTAGCTGAACCTTCTTATAGATGACCAGATCTTTAATAAGATCATTCAAAAACTGCCCTATAAATGCTAACAGAGGGTCTTTGCAGCGCTCAGCAAGCACGCTATGAAAGTCTAATTCAGCGATTCTCTGTGCTAAGCGCTCTTCTAGGTTTTTAGGTGCTAGTGAACACTGTTCTGTCAGCTCTTCTAACTTCTCTATATCTGCATCAGTTAAATCATTCACTACTAAAGCTGCTAGCTCAGGCTCAACTAACTTCCTTAACCGATAAATATCTGGTCCTGTCGGGTTTTGAAAGTGCAAATAATTTCTTAGTAGTTGAGATGCTAAGGGAAAAGGTACCCGAGCTAAAATAGCACCTCCATTTGGTCCTGTTTTAAGGGTCACTAAGCCTTGCACCTCAAGCGACTTAAGTGCTTCTCTAACCGTGCCCTTAGAACACTCAAAAAGCTCCATTAAAGCTTTCTCATTTGGCAGACGGTACCCAGGCTGTATATCTTGCACCACCACCCAACGCTTAACTGACTCAACTATTTGATCTGAGCGTTTCATTTTTTTAGGTGATGCTAGCCCCTCAAAGGGGTTACTCATAGATCAAACCTCTTAAATACTTGTATAATTAATTTACAATTATACCGGTTAATGACAATAAACTTGATTGATTTTACAACTTCCATTAGTTTTAACACTTTATAGGAGGCAACACATGGAACGTCAGTACATGACACTTGGCTACTACTCTGGCTTCGATAAACTTTTCAAACCCACCTTTGAAGTCATGGATTACCTAAAAAACCCTGTTTGGGGTGACGTTAAAGCTATTCGTGAGCTGGTTAAAGACAGAGTAATTACCGGTGAAAATGATTTAGAAGGCCTAGCAAACCACCTTAGAGATCAAAATATTTTACACCTAACTGGCCAGCTGGTTGAGGGCATTACTCTTGATCGTGCAATGCGCGAAAGAACGCATATTGAACTTCCTCTTAGAGAAGACGAAAAGCGCTTTGGTATGGCTTGGAGCACTATCCATAAACTAGATGCTAGTAATGGTCGCCTTCGCAGAAACGTAAAACTACCTATAGGAACTTTTGATAAAGAAACGCCTATCATTGAAATTTTACGTGGTTTAAAACCAGCCTTTCCTTTGTTTGACTTAGACCTAGCTCTCTCAGATGGCGTTAATAAAATGCTCTTAATACGTCGTGAAGAACTACTGCAAGAACTTAATACGACACAAGGTTAAAGCCTTGTGCCGATGATTGATTAAGGTACAAGCCTATTCCTTATAGGCTTTGCTCTACCAATGCCTGACTCTCTTTACGCTGCTGCACATAGTTAATCAATAGCAACACCAGTGCCACTAAACTACCCGCCAATTGCAGCTTAAACTCTGGATTATAGATAGCAATAACCGCACAACTCAGCCCTACTCTCATCCAGGTTTGCATCCAAGTAAATAAAAAGCCTTCTATCACGGCTGCAAAAGCCATCAATGCCAAGCTAACTAAAAAGCCATTCCAGAGTATTAACTCAAGAGGCCCACCAATAATCAGTGCTGGATTGAATACAAAAAATAGTGGAATTAAATACAAACCTTTAGCAAAACGCCAAGCCTGCATACTGGTTTCCATTGTTTTACTACCTGCAATCGCAGCAGCCGCAAAAGCTGCTAAAGCCACTGGTGGCGTTACATTTGAATCTTGTGAATACCAGAAGACTAATAGGTGGGCAACCAACAACGGCATACCAAACTCTACGGTTAAAGCAGGACCTACCAATACAATAAGCACAATGTAGCTAGCCGTTACAGGTAAGCCCAAACCTAAAATTAAACTAGCAAGCGCAACCAAAAGTACCGCTAGAATTAAGCTACCACCTGAAAAAGCAATCATCATGGATGAAAACTTCAACCCTAAGCCAGTTAACCCAACAACGGCAACCACAATACCGGCAATACCACAGGCAATACTGACTGCAACAGCATTTCTGGCACCTAGCTCTAAACCTAAAAAGAAACGATGCAAACCATCTAGCAGGGCTAGTTTAATACTGTCACCTAAACGGCCTTCCTGCTGACCTTTCTGCCAGGCACGCCACAGACCATTAATGCCCGCTATTGCAATAATACTTATCACTGCATAAAAACCGACTCGCATAGGTGAATAACCACCAGCTAATAAAAATACGAGTAGTAGTAGTGGCACTAAAAAATACCAACCTTGACGCATAACGTCTTTTACTTGAGGCAATTCATTAGAGGGCAAACCCTTCATACCCTGCTTGATAGCAATGATATGCACAAAGAGGTAAACAGTAGAGAAGTAGAGTAGAGCAGGAAAAATACTGACTTTAACTATATCTAGGTAGGGTACGCGTGTGTATTCAGCAATTAAAAAAGCGCCAGCCCCCATTAGGGGTGGCATTATTTGCCCGCCTGTACTGGCAGCTGCTTCTATGCCACCTGCCTGTGCAGGTTTATAACCCAACCTTTTCATCAATGGGATAGTAAACGCACCCGTTGTAACAACGTTTGCAATGGAGCTACCAGAAATAGAACCCATACTAGCTGAAGCAATAACCGCAGCTTTAGCAGGACCGCCACGCTGCCGACCCGTTGCCGCAAAAGCCAAATCTATAAAGAACTTACCCGCGCCCGTTACTTCTAAAAAAGCACCAAAAAGCACAAAAATAAATACAAAGGTTGCCGCTACACCCAGTGGAATCCCATAAATTCCTTCTTGCCCTAGGTACATTTGTGCAGCCACTCTATCTAGGGTGTAACCACGGTGATTTAAAATACCCGGCAACCATTCACCCAACCAAGGCAGCTCTCCACGAGAGCCCGCAAAAGCATAAAGAATGGCTACCACACCTATAACAGTTAAACCCAAGCCTACTGCACGTCGACTAGCTTCTAAAAGCACTAGGGTTGTCATCACGCCAACCCAAACATCTTGTTGCGTCCAGAAACCCGCTCGTGCAAAAATTTCGTCTAAATTGTAAACCAAGTAAAAACCTGAGTAGGCCGCAGCTAAAAACAACAACAGATCTACTAACCACATAAAACTATTACGTGGTGATTTTTTGAAGGGTGGAAAGAGTAAAAAGGTCAACATCAGCACGAGTGCTAGGTGAACACCACGCTGAAAAAACAAACCTAAAGGATCAATACCAGCGGTATAAAGCTGAAATAGTGATAAGCCAACAGCTAAAATTAAAATCGTTGCTTCAACAACCTTGGGGCCACTTCTTTTTAGCTTTATATCTAATTCGGCCGAGTCATAGGTGACTTGATTACTCATAGGTGCATCTCTTAGTAAACCCAACTTGGGTTAATTTCTTAGTATTTTTAATGTAACCCGCTGACCTGCAGCAAGCTCACTTAAGCTAATTGTTTTTTTTCTGTAGTCAAAGCGGTGGTTAACGGCTAAAGATCCAACCCGTAACAACATTTGGTTGCCACTTATTTTCACTGCCATATTTTGAATGTGGTAACCGCCCTGCCCATCACTTAACATTTTCCCACGACCCAGTGTATGCCCTAAACCTGCCGCAAAATCTGGTTGGTGACTTGAATCCAATATCCACTGGCCAGCTTTAACAATAAAACAGTCTTCGACTGCAAAGCCAGCAACAGAGTGATTCCAAACCAAGCACCAACCTTCTTGTTCATTTAACGGAAGATTTAGTATTAGCTGCTCATCCTGATTTATCACCTGCAAAGAATATGCAGGTGATGCTAGAGCTAGCGGGGTTAGTAAAAGCAAACAACAGCCGACCAACCCTCTTTTCAGCAACAGCACTAGCGGCTACTTAACCAGCAAGCGCTCAGGAATTGTCTCGCCAATTTCTTGGTAATAACGCAGTGCACCCGGATGCAAAGGAATAGGAGTAGATCCTAGGCTAAACTCAACGGTTGTATCGTTAGCTGCCGAGTGGATAGCTCTTAACTCTTCTACCTTTTCAAACAGTGTTCTAGTTATTTGATAAGCTAACTCATCAGACATAGAAGCATTAACCGTTAAAACATTAGGGATGCTAAGTGTTTGTACTGGCTGATCAACACCTTCATACATGCCTGCACGCAAGGTGTAGGGTGCAAATACTGGCTCAACCTTCATAGCTTTAGCCATTTCTTGCTGTGAAATTGCAATAATTTTAATCTTGCGACTAGTTGCTAAGCTTAAAATTGAGCTAGTCGGCGGACCAACACTCCAGAAACCAGCATCAATATCACCATCGCGTAAAGCATCACCTGTTTCGTTAAAATTCAGGCGCCTAGCGTTTAAGTCAGATGTTTTAATGCCATTAGCCTCTAGCAGAGTACGTGCATTCACCTCAGTGCCACTACCCGGTGCACCTAAAGAAACACGCTTACCTTTTAAGTCACTTAAAGAATTAATGCCTGAATCAGCCAAAGTTACTAACTGCACAGCATTAGGGTAAACCGAACCCAATGCACGCACATCAGCTACTTTACGCCCTTTAAAAACACCTTCGCCGTGATAAGCCTTATAAACCGAGTCAGCTAAAGCGATAGCTAAGTCAGAATCTTCACGATGAATAAGCCCCATATTTTCTACCGAGGCACCTGTTACCTCTGCTACACCCGTGTAACCGGGAATATGGCGACCAATCATTTCAGCGAGACCACCACCAATAGGGTAATAAACCCCACCGGTTCCGCCCGTAGCGATAGATAAGGTTTGTTCAGCCTGAACCGTTGCAGTACCGACCAATAAAGAAAGAGGCAAAGACAGAGCTAGTGCCGAGACAAATTTACGCATAACCTGTACTCCAGTTGTTTTTATTTTCTTACAAGGACTTCAATCAAGAAGTGCTTGAAAAACACTAATGCAAAATACCGCTTATAGCTAGTATTGGTATTATTTATATCTAGCCAGCTTGCTTTTTACAATTTATTATAATAAATGTACTATTACAACTTAACCAGTAAAATTTCGCCTTTGAGGAATAAAAAAAATGACTCCATTTCAGTGGCAAGACCCGTTTTTAATTGATCAGCAACTAACTGATGAAGAGCGCCAAGTTCAGGAAGCAGCCCGCGCTTACTGCCAAGACAAACTACAGACACGAGTACTTAAAGGCTTTCGCGAAGAACATTTCGATAAAGAAATTATGACCGAAATGGGTGAAATGGGTTTGCTGGGCGCAACGGTTGCTGAAGAGTACGGCGGCGCAGCCATGGGTCACGTAGCTTACGGCTTGATTGCACGCGAAGTAGAGCGTGTTGATTCTGGCTACCGTTCTGCCATGAGCGTACAGTCTTCTTTAGTTATGCACCCTATCGAAGCTTACGGCTCTGAAGAGCAAAAACACAAATACTTACCTCAGTTAGCCAGCGGTAAAATGATTGGTTGCTTTGGCTTAACCGAACCTGACCACGGTTCTGACCCAGGCGGCATGTTAACGCGCGCTAAAAAAACCGAGGGCGGCTACTTGCTGACCGGTCAAAAAATGTGGATTACCAACAGCCCTATCGCAGACATTGCTATTGTTTGGGCTAAATCTGATGCCCACGATAACAAAATTAAAGGCTTTATCGTTGAGCGTGGCACTGAAGGTTTTACTACGCCTACCATTGAAGGCAAAGTTTCACTAAGAGCTTCGATTACAGGTGAAATAGTTTTAGACAATGCTTTTGTGCCAGAAGAAAACTTACTACCCAAGGCTTCTGGCTTAGGTGGTCCTTTTGGTTGCCTTAACAAAGCACGTTTTGGTATCGCTTGGGGTGTTATCGGCGCAGCAGAATTTTGCTGGCATGCAGCGCGTCAGTACACGCTAGACCGTAAGCAGTTTGGTCGTCCTTTAGCTGCAACACAGCTAGTTCAACTCAAGCTTGCCAATATGCAAACCGAAATCACTTTAGGTCTACAAGCTGCACTACAAGTTGGCCGCTTAATGGATAGTGGCAACTGGGCACCCGAGATGATTTCTTTAATTAAGCGTAACAACTGTGGCAAGGCACTTGATGTGTCTCGCCTAGCCAGAGATATGCACGGCGGTAACGGTATCTCTGATGAGTACGGTGTTATTCGCCACATGGTTAACTTAGAAACAGTGAACACCTATGAAGGTACTCACGATGTACACGCTCTAATTCTAGGTCGTGCACAAACTGATATTCAGGCGTTCTTTTAAATGCCTGCCCAGCCGTTAAAAGGTGTTCGTATCCTTGATTTGTCCCGCATTTTAGCGGGACCTTGGAGTACTCAGCAATTAGCCGATCTGGGTGCCGAGGTTATCAAGATAGAAAAGCCCGGTGCGGGTGATGACACTCGCAGCTGGGGGCCACCTTGGCTAGAAGGTTCGCAAGAGTCGGCTTACTATTTGTCTGCTAATCGTGGCAAGCAATCGGTTGCTATCGACATTTCTAAACCTGAAGGGCAAGCACTTATCCATCAGCTTTTAGAAGAATGCGATGTATTAGTAGAAAACTTTAAAGTGGGTGGGCTAAAAAAATACGGCCTAGATTACGCCAGCTTAAAAGACAAAAAGCCTGATCTTATCTATTGCTCGATTACTGGTTTTGGTCAAGACGGGCCTTATGCTCACCGAGCTGGCTACGACTTTATGATTCAAGGCATGGGTGGGCTGATGAGCCTAACCGGTTTACCAGACTCCGAACCTGGCGGCGGCCCTGTCAAAGTGGGTGTGGCTTTTGTTGATGTATTTACTGGGCTTTATGCCAGTAATGCTATTTTGGCAGCCTTATACCAACGCCAACAAAATGGCGAAGGAACCCATATCGACTTATCCCTGCTCGATGTACAAGTGGGAGTTTTAGCTAACCAAGGTTTGAATTACCTAACTTCAGGCAAGGTACCTCAGCGCCTGGGTAATGCTCACCCCAATATTGTTCCCTATCAGGCCTTTGCAACCCTTGATGGGCATATCATTTTAGCGGTAGGTAATGATGCTCAGTTCCAGCGTTTTTGTAAGGTTGCTGGTCAAGAAAGCTTGGCAACTGACCAACGCTTTGCAACCAACCAGTTAAGGGTTGCTAACCGCGACCTATTAATTACAGAACTAAACGAGCTTCTATTAACACGAACAACGCAAAATTGGCTCACTGACTTAGAAGAAGTGGGTGTTCCCTGTGGGCCTATTAATAGCCTAGATCAGGTTTTTGCTGACCAGCAGGTAAAGCATCGTAACCTAGCGTTTGAACTACCTCACCCTGAAGCAGGCAAGGTTTCTTTAGTTAGTAACCCAGTCAGGTTTGATGGCCAAGCACTCAACGCAAAAACTGCACCACCCTTATTGGGCGAGCACACTTTGCAACTGCTAAAAGACAAGCTTAAGTTAAGCGAAGAACAGCTACAAACTTTAGTGGATGAAGGCATTATCGCCGATAAAAAAAGCTAGCTAATAACTAGCTTTTGCGACCTAGTGCCATATCAGTTAGCTGCATTAAGGCTTCTTTGTAGTTTGAAGCAGGCAACACCTCAAGACAGGCTTTAGCTTTATCTGAACAAAGGCGAGCCTGTTCACGGGTGTAGTCTAGCGCACCCGTTTTATTAACGATTGCTAAAACCTCATCTAAAGAATCTAACCCGCCTTTGCGTATCGCCTGACGAATTAATAATGCTTCTTCTTCACTGCCTTTTTCCATAGCGTAAATTAACGGCAGGGTAGCCTTACCTTCGGCTAGGTCATCGCCTACGTTTTTACCCATGGTCGCGGCATCGCCTTGGTAATCTAACAAGTCATCAATGAGCTGAAAAGCCAAACCTAGCTGAGCGCCGTATTCACGCATGGCTTCTTGCTGCTCTAAAGTAGCCTCTGCCAGCACAGCAGCGGTTTGGGTTGCGCCTTCAAATAGCTTAGCGGTTTTGGCGTAAATCACTTCACGGTATTGTTCTTCACTTACTTTAGGGTTGCGTACATTAGTCAGCTGCATCACTTCACCTTCGGCAAGCACACAAGTGACCTTGGCCAAAATTTCCATAATGCGCATGGAATTAACCCGCACCATCATTTCAAACGAGCGCGAATAAAGAAAATCACCAACCAAAACGCACGACTGGTTACTCCACTGAGTATTAGCCGTAGGGCGACCCCGGCGCATGCTCGACTCATCGACCACATCATCGTGCAGGAGCGTTGAGGTGTGCATAAATTCAATTAAAGCAGCTAAGAGAAGGTGGTTGTCGCCTTGGTAACCTAAAGCTCGAGCAGTTAACAAGGCAAGTAAAGGACGTAAGCGCTTACCGCCGCTATCAATAATATGGTGGGCAATTTTTTCTACCAGCGGCACTTGCGAGCGGCATTCGTTAATAATTAACTGGTTAACCGCTTCAAAATCATCTGCAACAACTGCGTGCGGTGAGAAACTGGCAGACATAACATTAGCACCCTAAGCGACTTGTAAGAATTGCTAGGTATCCTAGCAGCCGCTTGGGTGCTGTCAAGCAAAGCTTAGCCTTACTGCACCAGCTCTTTTTCGGTAAAGATACCATCAAACAGTGGCGTAGAAAGGTAGCGTTCGCCCGAGTCAGGCAAGACAACCACAAACATTTTGTCTTTGTATTCAGGTAGCGCGGCTAAACGTAAAGCAGCAACTGTGGCTGCACCGCATGAAATACCAGCAAGAATGCCTTCTTTGCTCATCAACTCTCGCGCAGCGGCCATAGCTTCATCATTGGTTACCTGCTCAACACGATCAACAAGGCTTAAGTCTAAATTGCCCGGAATAAACCCAGCCCCCAAGCCTTGTATTTTGTGTGGTGCAGGCTTGAGTTCAGCACCTACCAACTTCTGACTAATCACTGGTGAGTCTGTAGGCTCTACTGCAACACTGGTAATACCCTTACCTTGCGCTTTCTTTATATAGCGTGAGATACCAGTAATGGTGCCCCCCGTACCCACACCTGCGACCACTACATCTACCTGCCCATCCGTATCTTGCCAAATTTCAGGGCCAGTAGTTTTTTCATGTATTTCAGGGTTAGCTGGGTTTTCAAACTGTTGCAGCATAATGTAGCTATCAGGATTAGCGTCCACCAGCTCTTGGGCCTTAGCTATTGCACCCTTCATACCCTTAGCTGGCTCAGTTAGCTCTATTTCTGCACCTAAAGCTTTAACTAGCTTACGTCGCTCTAGTGACATAGAAGAAGGCATGGTTAAAATTAGGCGATAACCCCTTGCAGCAGCTACAAACGCTAAAGCAATGCCGGTATTACCACTGGTGGGTTCAACTAGGGTTACGCCTGGCTTCAACAAACCACTCGCTTCAGCAGCATTTATCATGCTGGCACCTATACGGCACTTAACAGAACCTGCAGGATTACGTGATTCCAACTTGGCATAAACATTACCAGCAGGCCAAAGATGACCAAGACGAACCAAAGGGGTATTACCTACTGACTGAGAGTTATCATCAAAGAGCTTCATAAGTCGTGTATCCTTAATAAATAAAAGAAAACTTAAACCTTCTTTGTCTAGTGTAACCAAATTAACTCCTGTGTCTTAGCTAGACTTGCTATAAGAATATAAAAAGCTGGCAAGCTTCGGCTATTCGCCTTGCTTGTTTTCATTAACTGCTTTAAAATCACGCGTCCTTTCGTCTGGACGGCTCCCTGCACGAGGGTTACCAAAGCGTTTCCCTTCATCAACAGGTATTAGTAGCCTTTCTGATCCAGAAGAAGCTAAGCAAGTGGAGAGCAGTATGTACGCAGTTATTAAATCTGGTGGTAAGCAGTACCGTGTTAAAGAAGGTCAAACCCTTAAGCTAGAGAAGCTAGAAATAGCAACTGGCGAAACCATCAACTTCGACGAAGTTTTACTTACCTCTGATGGCGAAAACATCCAAGTTGGTGCGCCTTTAGTGGCTGGTGCAAAAGTAACTGCTGAAGTTATTGATCACGGTCGCGGCGATAAGGTTTCTATTATCAAGTTCCGTCGTCGTAAGCACTCAATGAAGCGTCAGGGCCACCGTCAGTGGTACACTGAAGTTAAGATCACTGGTATTTCCGGTTAATTTTCACCCAGAATTTGAGGTAAAGCATCATGGCAACGAAAAAAGCTGGTGGTAGTACTCGTAACGGTCGCGATTCCGAAAGTAAACGCCTTGGCGTTAAGCTGTTTGGCGGCCAAGTAGTTCAAGGTGGTAACATCATCATTCGTCAGCGCGGCACCAAGTTCCACGCTGGTACAAACGTAGGTGTTGGTAAAGACCACACTTTGTTTGCTAAAACTGAAGGTGTTGTTAAGTTTGAAGTAAAAGGCCCTAAAGGTCGTCGCTTTGTAAGCGTTGTACCTGCCTAATTTGCTTCAACGCAAGTAGGTTATAGTAAGACAAGGCTCTACCAACCGGTGGAGCCTTTTTATATGGGGCATTCTGTCCCCAAAGGTAGTACCTAATGCAATTTTTAGATGAAGCAAGAATTACTGTAGTCGCAGGCAAAGGCGGCAATGGCTGCATGAGTTTTCGCCGTGAAAAATACGTTCCTAGAGGCGGGCCAGATGGTGGTGACGGCGGCCACGGCGGTAGTGTTTATCTAGTTGGCGACGACAGCCTAAACACCCTGATTGATTTTCGCTTTCAAAAACACTATCGCGCAGCCAGTGGTGAATCTGGCAGAGGCGGACAGTGTTCAGGTAAAGCAGGTGAAGATCTCTACGTTAAAGTTCCTGTTGGCACCAGTATTGTCGATGAAGACACCTTAGAGATCATTGGTGACATTACTGAAAACGAACAACAACTTTTGGTGGCAGAAGGTGGGCACAGAGGGCTAGGCAATATTCACTTCAAGTCCTCCACTAACCGTGCACCACGCCAAACCACTAAGGGTACAGAAGGTGAAGAGCGTAACCTGAATTTAGAAATGAAGGTTATGGCAGATGTAGGTTTGCTTGGCTTACCTAATGCAGGAAAATCCACTTTAATTCGCTCTGTTTCTGCAGCCAAACCTAAAGTAGCTGACTACCCCTTCACTACGCTAGTGCCTAATTTGGGCGTAGTAAAAGTCGGTTTTCATCAGCATTTTGTAATGGCTGATATCCCAGGTTTAATAGCAGGCGCTTCAGAAGGTACAGGCTTAGGCTTTAAATTTTTACGCCACCTAACCCGCTGCCGCTTATTGTTGCACGTGATTGATATAGACCCTGTTGATCAGTCAGATCCTGTTGAGTCTGCACGCATTATTGCTAAAGAATTAGCTAGCTACAGCCAAACACTGGCTGAGCGTCCACGCTGGTTAGTGCTTAACAAGCTCGACCTAATGCTAGAAGAAGATGCTGACGATATTTGTGAAAAAATCATTAGTGAGCTGAACTGGCAAGGCCCAGTATTCCGTATTAGCGCCATCAGTAACCAAGGCACTGAACGTCTTAGCCAAGCCATAATGACTTGGCTAGTAGAGCAGCGCGCTCTTGAGGCAGATGACCCTGAAGCAGCAGAAGCAGAAGAACAAGTACGTGCCCGCATGGAAGCAGAAGCAGTTGCACGTGTTGAAGCTTGGTTAAACCGTCGCCATAAACGTAAAAACCAAGATAGTGATGAAGATGATGATGACTTTGACGAAGACGATTACGATGTTGACTTTGAATATGTGCAGTAGCGTGCTTAAAAACCATGTTAAATGAACGTCAAACTCTGACCCAAAGCAGCCGAGTTGTCGTTAAAATTGGCAGTGCTTTATTAACCAATGATGGACAAGGGTTAGACGTAGCAGCCATTGAAGGCTGGGTTGCTCAAATGGCTAAGCTTAAAGAGCAAGGCCGCGAGCTGCTGTTGGTTACTTCTGGCTCAGTTGCCGAAGGCATGGTGCGCCTAGGCTGGAAACAACGCCCCAAAAGTGTGCATGAGTTACAAGCTGCTGCGGCAGTAGGGCAAATGGGCTTGATTCAAACTTGGGAAACCGCTTTTAAAAAATACGGCATTAAAAGTGCCCAAATTTTACTGACCCACGATGATTTATCAAACCGCAAACGCTACTTGAATGCGCGTAGTGCTTTACGCACCCTCGTAGATCTAGGCGTTGTACCCATCATCAACGAAAACGATACCGTTGCTACCGACGAAATTCGTTTTGGTGACAACGACACCCTAGGCGCACTCGTTACTAACCTTTTAGAAGTTGAAACCCTAGTACTACTCACTGACCAAGATGGTTTGTTTGATGCTGACCCGCGAGAAAACCCCAAGGCTAATTTAATTAGCGAAGGACGCGCACAAGACCCTGCACTTTTGGCCGTGGCGGGTGATGGCGGTGCTTTGGGTCGAGGCGGCATGTTTACCAAAGTTCGAGCTGCTCGTTTAGCTGCCCGCTCGGGTGCCAGAACAGTTATCTTAGGTGGCCGTACTGAACAAGCTTTAACGCGTTTATTTGAAGGTGAGAAGCTGGGTACTTTACTACTACCTGATGACGAGCCCATTACCGCACGCAAACGCTGGCTAGCCGGACACCTGCAAGAAAAGGGTGTGCTAGTGCTAGACAAGGGTGCAAGCCAAGCTGTTCAGCAACAGGGTAAAAGTTTATTACCCGTTGGTGTTAAAGAGGTACGTGGCCGTTTTGCTCGGGGCGAGTTGGTGGTATGCATTGATGATAGTGAGCAGCGCCTTGCCAAAGGTTTAATTAACTACTCTTCTAATGAAGCTAGCCTGTTAGCAGGTCAACCTAGCCATCAAATTGAACGCATTTTAGGCTATGTTGAAGCAACAGAGCTTATTCACCGTGATAATCTAGTGGTTATTAAATGAGCTGCTGTGAAATGACTAATCAACAACCCAATAACCCTTTGCATGGTATTACTTTAGAGCAGCTAGTCATTCAGTTAGAAAAGCACTATGGCTGGGAAGGTTTAGCTAAACGCATTAATATTAACTGCTTTAAAAGTGAGCCTTCAGTTAAATCTAGCTTAAAGTTTTTACGCCGCACCCCTTGGGCGCGTGAACAGGTTGAAAAGCTTTACTTAAATACTCGCTTCTAGCCTGAGCCATTTTATCACTACCCTTTTTCTTCTTCTGTATGGTAGAATTCTTCTCCCTTATTTTTAGGGAATTTCTTGCTGGATAAACCCAGCTTTACGATCATTGTAAGACTCCAAGGAGTTATCGTGGCCAATATCAAGTCTGCCCAGAAGCGTGCGCTTCAATCTGAAAAACGTCGTTTACACAACAACAGCCTGCGTTCTAAGGTTCGTACCAGCATTAAGCGTGTACTTAAAGAAGTACAAGCAGGTGATTGGGAAAAAGCTATGGCTGCTTTCCAAGCTGCACAGCCCGTTATTGACAGCATTGCTGACAAGGGTGTTTTCAACAAGAACTGGGCTGCTCGCACTAAGAGCCGTCTGAATGCTCGTGTGAAAGCACTTAAAGCTGCCTAAGTATTTAGGTTGCTAATAGAAAAACCGGCTTTTGCCGGTTTTTTTGCATATATAGCTAAATTATGACTAAAGCCCTCCCCGCTAAACCTAAACAAGACCGTCCACCCGAGCGCAAAAAACGTGGCCTACTCAGTTCTGGCTTAATAGTTAGTAGCATGACTTTTCTGTCACGAATTTTAGGGTTAATACGCGACATAGTTATTGCTTCTTTAGTGGGTGCCGGGGGAGCAGCCGATGCTTTTTTTATTGCCTTTAAAATTCCTAATTTTTTACGCCGCTTATTTGCTGAAGGTGCGTTTAATCAAGCTTTTATTCCTGTTTTAAGTGAATACGCAGAAAAGAAAACCAAAGCTGAACTACGGCTTTTAATTGATTCAGTAGCCGGTTGCTTGGGTTTATCACTAATTGTTTTAACTTGTATAGCCATCTTAGCTGCGCCAGCTTTAGTTTGGGTATTTGCACCTGGCTTTGCTAGCGACCCTACCAAGCAAGCCATAACTACAGACTTATTGCGGATTACCTTTCCTTATTTATTACTGATTTCTCTAACGGCTTTTTCAGGCAGTATTTTAAATACCTGGGGACGCTTTGCGATTCCGGCCATTACCCCCGTATTTTTGAACCTTAGTTTAATTGGCTGTGCATTATTTTTAACGCCTCTGGTTGGCTCTGCAGCCGAAGCTTTAGCTTGGGGCGTATTAATAGCTGGCATGATACAACTGGCTTTCCAGCTACCTTTTTTATCTCAAGTAGGTTTATTCCCAAGACCACGTCCAAACTGGAAAAATGAAGGGGTTAAGCGCATTCTTACCCTAATGGCGCCAGCACTTTTTGGGGTTTCTATTAGCCAAATTAATCTTTTACTGGATACCGTTTTAGCTTCATTTTTAGAAGATGGTAGCGTGGGCTGGCTCTACTATGCTGACCGTTTAGTAGAGCTGCCATTGGGTGTATTTGGCATAGCCATTGCCACCGTTATTTTACCTTCCCTTTCACGCCAACACGCTAGCGCTGATGTAGAGAAGTTTGCACAGCTCCTAGACTGGTCAATTCGTATGGTGTTACTTATTGGTCTACCCGCAGCCTTAGCACTTATTATTCTTGCCGAACCTTTGCTAATTACGCTCTTTCAATACGGTGCCATGACTGCTGTAGATATAAGTCAGTCTGCCCTAGCTTTACAGGCTTATGCCTTAGGCTTGCTAGCCTTTATGCTGATTAAAGTGTTAGCACCTGGTTATTTTGCACGGCAAAACACTCGCACCCCAGTAAAAATAGGTATTAAAGCCATGCTAGCTAACATGGTATTTAACCTTATTTTGATTGTGCCCCTAGCTCACGTTGGCTTAGCTCTAGCCACTGCAGCCTCGGCTTTTTTAAATGCTGGTTGGTTAGCCTTGGGCTTAAAGAAAGAGGGAGTATTACGTTGGTCAAAAGGCTGGGGCCGCTATAGTTTACAGTTGGCGATGGCTTTGGCAGCTATGGTGTTATTACTTGTGTGGTTTACGCCTAGCACAAGCATCTGGTTAGATGCCTCCTTAACTGAACGCTTACTGCGCCTTGCTTTTGCTGTTATTGCAGGTGCAGGAATTTACCTTTTAGCACTCATTGCAATGGGCATAAGGCTTAAAGATTTCAAACATCAAGAATAGGTTTCCAGCTTGTTCTAGCTAAGTTTTTTTATGTGAATTTTTCAATTTAGGTCAACAAAAGACAAAACTTCCCTCGTGCTTTTCAATCTAGCAACTAGGCTAAAAGAACCCCTGAACAAGGAGCCTAGTTCATGCTTAACAACACCCCCTCACAAGGCTTTTCTCTATTAGAGCTGTTAATCAGCTTATTCTTAACTGCACTTATGGTGATGGGCATTGCTCAATACACCTTAATTAGCTCAAGCATACACCTAACCTTACAACAAGAAGCCTTAGCAGCAAGGGCGTTAGACAGTCTGTTGATACAAGCCTCTACCTATCCTGCCAGCAAAAATATAATTCAATCCAGCTTATCCAGTCTAAATCAAAGCTGTAACCAACAAGCACTAGAGGTAGATTTTACAAATTTCTGTTTAGCTTTAGAACAACTACCGCAATTAAAAGTTATCTCTAACCAGTCTTATACAGCGCTTGAATGGCAAGCACCTAAGGGCAAAAAAATTATAAAAAGACCGGCTATAAAGTAGGAGGGAAATAAAATGCAAAAAGGTTTTTCACTGGTTGAAATGCTAGTTGCTAGTTTGTTTTCTGGCCTTATTTTATTGTCTGCTAGCCAAGGGTTAGCCACCCTTATAAAATTTCAAACCAATCAATCAGAACTTGTTAGGTTGCAAGAGCGTAGTAACCTAGCAGAAACAGCCTTAAAAAATGCTATTTACCAAGCACAAAACGTACTTACCGCAGGCGCAGCAACAGCTAACTACCCTAATTTTTCT
The DNA here is from genome assembly GCF_000686905.1 of Marinospirillum insulare DSM 21763. Lineage (GTDB taxonomy): Bacteria > Pseudomonadota > Gammaproteobacteria > Pseudomonadales > Halomonadaceae > Marinospirillum > Marinospirillum insulare. The sequence continues at coordinate 6,204 of NZ_JMLW01000030.1, read as the reverse complement.
CAGCAAACTAGGCTATTAGGTTACCCTAAAAACTCACCAATAAATTTTAACCAGTTTGCGAGTTCAGATTGGCTGCTCTTATCGACTGGCCAATCAACCAAGAAGCGCAGTCTTTTTCATCTGGATAAAAAAACCTATGGGTTTGGCTTAGCATTTAAAGATTTTAGAAAAGCTACACCCAGGTCAGATACGCTAGTCAACCAAGTCGAGCTGGTACGTTTTAGGTTTTTTTGCCAAGATTCACAAAGCTGGATTAGTGCTAGTGAAGCACGCCAATGCAGTCAAAAGATTTCTAGCGTTGGCTTTAGTGTTTTACTAGCCTCCTCACTAGCAGTAAGCAAGACTCAAGCGAATCAGTTTACACTTTGGGGTAAGCAGTATGCCTTTCCAAAAGATGGACGGCTAAGACAAGTTGTTAGTGCAACAGTGCAGCTAGCAGGGGGTTCAAAATGACATCCAAACTTACTTATCAACAGGGTTTCACCCTGGTGCCTGTTATTTTTTTACTCACTATTAGCTTGTTAATTATCCTAACTGGAAGCAAAGAGCTGCACCAAACAGTATTAATGCATCAGTTAAAAATGCGCCAAGATTGTGTGTTGCTTGTTAAGCAACTTAATAAAAGTGGATCGCTAGACTTTTCTTACTGTCCACCCTGTAATCTTGCCCTAGGCTGCTTAGATGAAATCGGTCATTAATAAGCACTTTTACCAGCAAGGCTATAATTTAATTGAGCTACTTGTTGTGCTTGTAATAGCTAGTTTTCTAATGGGTTATGCCCTGCCTTCTTACCAAAGCATGATTGAAAAACAAAGCCAAAGAAGTGAGTTGGCGCGCTTACAAGCTGTTTTAAATCATGCACGAATAATGGCTAGTTTGAATGACCAACCACTCATTATTTGCCCTAGTGAAAAAGGCAACAAGTGTGACTCTTCAGCTAATGAGCAGGGTAATCTTCTTTTACTAACAGCAGCTACAAACCAACCAGTATTCTTTTCTTCCGGTGCAGGTTTTAAAATTATTTTTCCTAGCCAAGACCTAAAAGTTTATCCCCTACCTTCCCAAAATTCAGGTGGGACTTTGCTACCCTGTACAGGATTCACCAATAACAAACCTAAAGGCCTAGTGGTTTCACCTACAGGGCGCGTTAGGGTGAGTGATGAAATAGACAAGAGTTACTCTAGCCGTTGCACTAACTAAGAGGGCGGCTGTTCGTTACTCGCTATCTTCTATATAATCATCCGCTCAAATTCTAATACCCTTTAAACTATCCAGAGCCTAAATGGAACTGATTCGCGGCATTCATAACCTACGCAAAGAGCACCAAGGCTGTGTAGCCACTATCGGTAATTTTGATGGTGTACACCTAGGTCATCAGCAAATCCTTCAACAAGTAAGGGAAATTGCTGCGCGTCTACGCCAACCAGCGACAGTGATGGTTTTTGAACCTCAACCCCGTGAATTTTTTGCCGGTGACGCAGCGCCACCACGCATTAACAGCTTCCGTGAAAAAGTAGAGCGTTTAACCGAATACGGCGCCGAGCGTATAGTTTGCTTACAATTTAATAGCCGTTTACGCCAATTAACCGCTGAAGAATTTGTTCAAAAAATTTTAGTTGAAGGCTTAAGTCTTACGCACCTAGTAGTAGGTGATGATTTTCGTTTTGGCTGTGACAGGTCAGGCGACTTTCACTTATTGCAAAAGCTGGGTTCACAAAAAGGTTTTAGTGTTGAGCACACGCAAACCTTTTTAATGGATAATCAGCGCGTTTCAAGCACCCGAGTTCGCCAGCAACTCGTTAAGGGCAACCTTAGCGAAGCTGCTAGATTGTTAGGTCGCCCACACAAGCTTTCCGGACGCGTAGTACATGGCCGTCAATTAGGTCGCACCTTAGGCGTTCCTACGGCCAACCTTTTGTTAGGTGATCGTAAGCCAGCACTGAATGGCGTATTTAGCGTACTCGTTAAAATGCCCAACGGATTAATGCGCCCTGGTATTGCTAATATCGGGCTGCGTCCTACGGTAGATGGCTTGGTTCCAGCACTTGAAGTGCATTTGTTAGGCTTTGATGGCAACCTTTACGGACAACGCCTAGACGTCTACCCGCTTGCCAAGCTTAGAGACGAGAAAAAATTTGCAGATTTAGACGCACTGACTACACAAATCAATAAGGATATTGACCAGTGCCAGCAGTTTTTTATACAGCAAAACACCCCTTGGCAGCCGGGTGAATATTGGCTAACCAGCGAGCCAGCTCAGCTTCTAGCGCAAGCGCCACTTATACAAGCAATCCTTTAATTTCCAGTTAACCGCAACCTTGATGACACTATAACCATGACCGACAAAAATACTGACCAATACAAAGCAACGCTTAACCTTCCTGAAACCACCTTTCCAATGCGTGGTAATTTGCCAACACGTGAGCCAGAGCGCCTAAAGCAATGGCAGGCAATGGATATTTACACGCGTATGCGTGAAGAAGCTAAGGGTCGTCCTACTTTTGTACTTCACGATGGCCCTCCCTATGCCAACGGCGACATTCATATTGGTCATGCAGTTAATAAAATCATTAAAGACTTTATTGTTAAGTCCCGCACTTTAGATGGTTACGATGCACCCTACGTACCCGGTTGGGATTGCCACGGTCTACCCATAGAACACAAGGTTGAAGTCACTCACGGTAAAAACTTACCCGCCGATAAAGCCCGTGAACTCTGCCGTGATTATGCCGGCGAACAAATTCAAGGTCAGATGCAAGATTTTATTCGTTTAGGTGTTATAGGTGACTGGAAAAAGCCTTACCGCACCATGGATTACCAAAACGAAGCGGGTGAAATTCGTGCTTTAGCAGAAATGGTGAAAGGCGGTTTTGTATTTAAGGGCTTAAAGCCGGTTAACTGGTGTTTTGATTGCCGCTCCGCCTTGGCCGAAGCCGAAGTTGAATACGCTGATAAAAAATCTGATGCTATCGATGTTGCCTTTACTTGTAACGATACGGCTGAGCTGGCAAAGGCTTTTGATTTAGCGGAATTAAGCAAACCTGCGGCAGTGGTTATTTGGACAACCACCCCTTGGACCATTCCAGCCAACCAAGCGCTTAATGTTCACCCAGAATTTGTTTATGCCCTAGTCGACACTGGCGAAAAGCTATTACTGCTGGCTGAAACCTTGGTGGAATCTAGCCTTGAGCGTTATAAGCTAAAAGGCAAGGTAATTGCCACCACCACCGGCGACAAGCTAGAAAATATTCGCTTTAAGCATCCTTTTTATGATCGCCTAGCGCCAGTTTATTTAGCTGATTATGTTGAAGCTGAAATTGGTAGCACGGGTATCGTTCACTCAGCGCCTGCCTATGGTTTAGATGACTTTATCTCTTGCCGTGAACACGGCATGGAATTTGATGACATTATTAGCCCAGTACAAAGCAACGGTGTTTATTCCGATGATTTAGGCTTTTTTGGTGGCCAGATGATTTGGAAAGCTAACCCACAGATTGTGGCTAAGCTGGCTGAAGTGGGCGCACTTATGAACCACCAAGAAATCACCCATAGCTATATGCACTGCTGGCGACACAAAAGCCCGGTTATTTACCGTGCAACGGCTCAGTGGTTTGTAGGCATGGACTTACCTAGCAAAACCGACAGCAAAACACTGCGCGAAAAAGCCCTAGCCGGTATTGAGCAAACTCAGTTCGTGCCTGCTTGGGGGCAAGCCCGTTTACATTCAATGATTGCTAATCGCCCAGACTGGTGTATTTCTCGCCAGCGTAACTGGGGTGTGCCTATTCCTTTCTTTTTGCACAAGGCAACCGGCGAGCTACACCCACGTACAACAGAACTGATGGAAGAAGTAGCCGTTAAGGTAGCAGAAAAAGGCATTAACGCTTGGTTCCAAATGGATGCCAGCGAACTGTTAGGTGAAGAAGCCGCTGACTACGAAAAAGTAACCGACACGCTAGACGTTTGGTTTGATTCTGGAACAACCCATTGGCACGTTTTACGTGGCTCTCACCCTCATGGGCATGAAGAAGGCCCTAAAGCAGACCTTTACTTAGAAGGTTCAGACCAACACCGTGGCTGGTTTCACTCTTCACTCTTAACCGGCTGTGCGATAGATGGTCACCCACCTTACCGCGCATTATTAACCCACGGTTTTACGGTCGATGCTAAAGGCCGAAAAATGTCTAAGTCGATGGGCAATGTGGTTGCACCTCAATCGGTAATGGACAAGATGGGTGCGGATATTCTACGCCTCTGGGTAGCTTCAACCGACTATTCGGGCGAAATGGCCGTTTCGGATGAAATTCTAAAGCGTACCGCTGATTCCTATCGCCGCATTCGTAACACCTCACGCTTTTTGCTTTCTAACCTAAACGGTTTTGATCCAGCTAAAGACTTATTGCCTGCTGACGAACTACTGGCGCTAGACCGTTGGGCGGTTGATGCTGCATTACAGCTACAAGAGCGCATTACTCAAGCCTTTACTGACTACCGCTTTTTAGATGTTTATCAGCAAGTTCACCACTTCTGCGTGCGTGAACTGGGTGGCTTTTACCTAGATATAATCAAAGACCGCCAATACACCATGCAGCAAGATTCCCGTGGACGCCGCTCTTGCCAAACCGCTTTGTTCCACATTGCTGAAGCCTTAACCCGTTGGATTACGCCTATTCTTAGCTTTACAGCTGAAGAAATTAATGAAGCCTTACCGGGTAAACGCCCAGATTCAGTGCTACTCACTACTTGGTACGAAGGGCTTTATGCACTGCCGGCCGAAAGCGATTTAAGCCGTGATTATTGGAATCGTTTAATTGAAGTAAAAGATGCCGTTAACAAATGCTTAGAAGACGCACGTAACGAAAAACTGGTTAAAGGTTCATTAAGTGCTGAAGCAACCCTTTATGTTAGTGATGAATTAAAAGCCGACCTAGAGCGTTTAGGTGATGAGCTGCGCTTTGTATTGCTAACTTCTGAAGTGACTTTAAAACCACTAGCTGAAGGTGTTGACGCACGCACTACCGATCTAGCTAGTCTTAAAGTGGCAGTTTATGCTTCAGAAAAAACCAAGTGCGCACGCTGCTGGCACCACCGCGAAGATGTAGGCACTCACACTGAGCACCCTAGCCTTTGTGGTCGTTGCATTACTAACCTGCCAGAAGGTGAGGGCGAAAGCCGCAGCTATGCCTAATTCAATTAAAGCTAACTTAATTAAGCAGGGCTTAAGCAGCCTTGCTTTTCAAAAGCGCAACCTGCCTTGGGTGTTAATTGCAGTGGTTGTTATTGGCCTAGACTTAGCCACCAAAGCTTGGGTAACGAGCCATTTTAGTTACGGGCAGCGGCTAGAAGTATTGCCTGTTTTTGACCTAGTGCTACTGCACAACACCGGCGCAGCTTTTAGCTTTTTAGCTGAAAGTAGTGGTTGGCAGCGCTGGTTTTTTGTAGGCATAGCCGTGGTTGCTAGCTTAATTATTTGGGGCTGGCTAAACCGATTAGAAAGCCATGAAAAGCTCACCGCTTTAGCTTTAGCTCTTATTTTAGGTGGCGCGTTAGGTAATTTACATGACCGCTTTTTTTATGGTTATGTGGTCGATTTTTTAGCCTTTCATTGGCAGCACAGTTATTTTCCCGCATTTAACTTGGCTGATAGCGCAATAACCTTAGGTGCAATGCTGCTAATATGGGGAACGTTTTTTGGGGCTAAAGGTAAATCAGCTCAAGGGTAAATTATGGTTGGGCAGTAAATGGCTTAGCAGTTGCTCTAAGTCAGCCCGAAAAGTATGTTCGCTGGTATGGCCTTGTGCCAAACGGCTGTTAATTTTTTCAATATACTGACTAACGTCCATAAACCTCTACCGTCCTTAATTGTTAAATCCTTTATTTTAAAAGCTATTAATACACAAAAAAGCCTCCTGGATTCAACTCTCAAGTGCAACTCATTAAACTAGGATTGGATGGCAAGCTGCTGTAGCATCTTATGCTTTTCAATCGACCAAGAATGAGAAGCAAACATGAGACACTACACACAGCTCACCAGAGAGCAACGATACCAAATATCTGCCCTGCTTGATAACAATTTAACCCAAACTGAGATCGCTAAAACGCTTGGTGTTCACAAATCAACCATTAGTCGAGAGCTTAAACGTAATACAGGCAAACGTGGATATCGGCCTAAACAGGCTCACGAATTTACCGAAGAAAGGATCA
>NZ_JMLW01000029.1 GCF_000686905.1 Marinospirillum insulare DSM 21763 | reverse complement strand
ATCGAGTTGTTAACACCCTTTGCTTCTGTTGGTTTAGTACATACTCTAACGGCAGATAATGGTAAAGAGTTTGCTGAGCATCAAGCCATTGCAAAAGCACTGAATTGTGACTTTTACTTTGCAGACCCTTATGCTTCTTGGCAACGTGGATTGAATGAAAATACAAATGGCTTAATACGTCAATACTGCCCCAAAGGTTCATGCTTTAAGCACTTAGATGATGAGCATTTTGAATTCATTATGCATCGTTTAAATAACCGACCTAGGAAAACACTTGGAATGAAAACACCAAATGAAGTATTGTTTGAAGAATTACAGGCTGTTGCACTAGCAAGTTGAATCCAAGTGAGTAAAAGATGAGATTTAAAGTTATTTTATTTACCCTTGGCAGCTTGTTGTTTAGCTTTAATTTACAAGCCAAATTAGGCGTAGGTGTCGGGTTTGCTCAGGGTCAAAGTCCTTATCGTAGCGTTTCTTCAAACCCCAATATTTTACCTGCCTATATAAATTACCAAGGGGATAAGGGGTACTTTAGAGGCATTGAAGGCGGTTTGCACTTGTGGAAAAAGGGAGAGCGAGGTAAGCGTTTTACTGTTTCTGCTATCGGCTCTTTACGTATGGAAGGTTACAAGGCTTCAGATTCTTACTACTTACAAGGCATGGAAAAACGCCAATGGTCTTTGGATATGGGCTTAGGTTCTGCTTTACAACTGGGTTATAACCGCTTTTCTGCTAGGGTAGTGACTGACACTTTGGGGCGCCATAAAGGCTATTCTGCAGGCGTGGGTTACGCGCGTATTATTCCTATGAGCAAAAAGTTTATGCTAGTCCCTTCAACTCATGTCACTTGGCAAAGTAACCAGTTATTAGATTATTATTTTGGGGTTACAAAAAATGAAGCTAATGCCTTTTTAGATCGCCCAGCCTTTGAAGCTAAAGGTGGTGTGCAGCTAAGGGCGAGTTTACTAGCTAGTTACACTATTAATCCTAAGACATCGCTTATGCTCGTTGCTACCACTCGCAGACTGCCAAATAGTATTACTGACAGTCCGCTAGTCGATAAAAAGCAAGTCAGCACAGTTTTTGGTGCAATTAACTTCAGCTTTTAAATTTAACTTTTAAGCTTGGCTAAAGCTTCACCTAGCCTAACTGGAGTACCATTTTGTAAGTCTTCACGCCATTCTAGAGCGTCTGGTCCAAACACTAGAATTGCCGTGGAGCCTAATTTAAAACGGCCCATCTCGGCACCTTTTTCTAACACGATTGGTTGTGGATCGTTGAAATCTTTTATTGTTACTTTGCGTGCTGGGGGTGCAACCTGACCATCCCAAACCGTTTCTATACCTGCCACTATCATGGCACCCACTAGAATAAGTGCCATAGGGCCTGCAGGGGTTTCAAAAAAACACACTAGGCGCTCATTACGGGCGAATAATCCGGGCACATGGTTGGCAGTGGCTTGATTAACTGAAAACAATTTACCAGGTACATAAATCGTCTCTAACAAACGACCCTGCAAAGGCATGTGTACTCGGTGGTAGTCTTTGGGTGATAAATAGATGGTAGCAAAACTACCCCCCATAAAGGCTTGTGCTTTTTCTAAATCACCACCTAACAAACGCGTAAGGCTATAATTAATACCTTTAGCCTGCATAAGCTGACCATGCTGTAATTGACCTAATTCGCTAATGGCACCATCGGCAGGGCTAACTAACTGGGTAGGATCTGCTAAGATTTCACGCGCGCCAGGTTTTAATTCACGCGTAAAAAAGTCATTAAAATTTTCATAGCTGCTAGGGTCTTCATTTAAAGCCTCGCTCATATCGACATTAAAGCGTTTAATAAATACTTTAATAAGCTGGTTTTTAATCCAACCAATACGACACTCAGCTAAACGGCCAGTGAAACGAGATAGTAAATGCTGTGGTATTAAATATTGTAACCATGAAAAAAATTTGGATTTATTCACAAAAAATGCCCTGTAATGGAATAGACCTACGCATTGTAGCGGATAGCGCCTACAAAAAGGTAAACTTCCTAAAAGATCTAGCAAGGAAATGTTAACTATGTCACGCCCCAGCAACTTAGCCAGTTGGTACGCTTTACAACAAGAAGCCAAACAAATGGGTGATCGTCACCTACGCGAAATGAGTAATAATGACCAGCGTTACCAAGAGCTTAGTCGCCACTTTGATGGCCTGCTGTTAGACCTATCCAAACAGCGCATTGAGCCATTAACGCTACAATTGCTGTTACAACTGGCTGAAGAGTGCCAACTAAGCACTAAAATTAACGACCTGCTGACTGGCCAACCCATTAACCTAAGTGAAAAAAGACCTGCACTTCACACAGCTTTACGCCTACCCGCTAATGAAGAACTTTGGGTTGATGGCCAAGATATCAACCTAGGCATACAAGCTAGCTTAGATAAAATGCAGCAGCTAGTAGAAAAAATTCATGCTGGCCAGTGGCGTGGTGTTACTGGCTTACCCGTTACCCATGTTGTTAACCTTGGTGTGGGTGGCTCAGATTTAGGCCCCCTCATGGTTTGTCATGCTTTAGCTGACTTTAAGCCCAAAAATATTAGCCCTGTAAAAATTCAATTTGCATCAACCATTGATGGCTCACAGCTAGCCGAAAGTTTAAAAGAACTTAACCCTGCCACCACCCTATTTATATTTTCTTCTAAATCTTTTAGCACCATCGACACCCTAACCAATGCCAAAACTGCGCGTCATTGGTTGGTTGATAAACTAGGTAATGAAGAGCTCGTTTTAAAACAGCACTTTATTGGTGTTTCAGGTTCAACAGAAAAAATGACCCAATGGGGGATAGCAGAAGAAAACCAGCTATTGTTTTGGGATTGGGTTGGCGGACGTTATTCACTTTGGTCTGCCATAGGCTTACCCATTGCACTGCAAATAGGTATGCAAGGGTTTCGCCAGCTGCTAGCTGGAGCCCATGCGCTAGACCAACACTTTGCCACTAGCCGACTAATCGACAACCTGCCTGTTTTACTGGCTTTAAGTGGCATTTGGAATATCAATTTTTTAAACATTCGTGCCCAAGCTATTTTGCCCTACGATGGCCGCTTAAAATATTTTCCAGATTATTTAACCCAGCTAGAAATGGAATCTAACGGCAAAAGTACCAGCCTTAAAGGCGAAGCAGTCGATTACGCTACCTGCCCGGTACTTTGGGGTGAACTAGGCCCGAATGCTCAGCATGCTTTTTACCAGCTTTTACACCAGGGTACAGAAGCCGTAAACTGTGATTTTATTGCCCCTGTACACCGTTACCATGAAATAGAAGACCCAGAAGCCAGAAAGAAATTTCAGGATCAGCATAGGCTTTCTTTAGCTAACTGTTTTGCTCAATCTCGCTTACTGATGCTAGGAGATGCGGCTGTACCTAAGCTTGAATCTGACCAACCCATGCCACACCTACTTTACCGAGGCAACCAACCCTCTAGCACCCTGTTAATTGATGAGTTAACCCCCTATAGCCTAGGTCAGCTAATTGCTCTTTATGAACATAAGGTTTTTGTACAAGCAGCCATTTGGAATATTAACCCCTTTGACCAATGGGGCGTTGAGCTAGGTAAAAAAATTGCGTTAGCCACCGAGCAGGCATTATTGGCTGAAGACCAGCAGGTTAATCCCGAAGCTTTTGATCCTTCTACTAGCGGGTTGTTAAAGCATTGCCTTACAACCATTAAACAATCCTAGAGAAATAAACGTTTTATGAACTTTATAAGTGCTTTTTCACCACTAACCTTATTTTTTATTTTTCTTATCACCGCCATGACCGCCTACTTTCATGGGCCTGTTTATTCTCTGCGCACCGTTAATGCTGCCCCTTCCATTCTTACCAGCGTGGGTATTTTTGGTACTTTTTTAGGTATTGCTCTAGGGCTAATGAACTTTGATGCTGCCGATGTAGAAGCCAGCGTACCCCAATTAATTGAAGGCCTAAAAACCGCTTTTTGGTCATCCATCGCCGGTTTATTAGGTGCTATGACCATAAAAATGCGTCATGTGCTTAACCATGTAAGAGGCATGGACGGCAGCGTACAGGTGACAGGCGCAACAATAGATGACCTAGCCACTTTATTAGGTGATATTCGTTTATTACTCAAAGATTCAGGGCTAACCAAAGTAGATGAATACTTAAAAACCACCGACCAACGCTTAGAAACCAGCTTAAAAACTTTTGCCCAAGGCATAGGTGATTACCAACAACAAATGGCCGATGCCAACTCCCAAGCCCTAATCACTGCCCTGCAAGGTTTGTTAGCCGATTTTAACCAACAAATAGGCACTCAGTACGGTGAAAACTTCCAACAGCTTAATGAAGCCGTAGGACAAATGCTGCAATGGCAAGACAACTACAAACAAGAGCTAGAAGCACTCTTAAACGAACAAAGAGCCAATGGCAAAGTTTTAGACAAGGCCACCGAAGCTTACAAAACCATGGTGGAGCATACCCAAGCCTTTAACCAAGTTGCTGAAACCCTAGGCAGTGTTATGAGTGGCTTACAAGTCCAGTCAGAATCTTTGGGTAACTACCTAGATTCTTTAGCTAACCTAGTCAACAAAGCGGGAGGTGGGTTACCTAAGCTTGAAGAACGCATACATATCTTAACGGATGGTTTGGCAGGCCAATTAGATAAACAACATACCCAAATGCAACGTTTGATTGATGGTTCAGCTAAACGTGTAGCCGATAGCGTAGAAACACTTAACCAAGTTTTAGGCCCACGCCTAGATGAGCAGCTAGCCCGTCAGCAAGCTCTGACCGACCGCACCCTAGATAAAACCGAACAACAGCTGGTGCGTTTAGATGCCGCTTTAGAACATGAGCTTACCCATTCGCTACAAACCTTTGGTAGCCAACTTGCTGCGCTTTCAGAGAAATTTGTCAGCGACTACACCCCTTTAACGGACAAGCTGCGTGAATTAATTAAGGTTGCTGAACAGCTAGACAAAAATAGCAAAGCTGGGGGCGCTTAATGAGCCTGCTAAGCAACCAAGAGCAAGAAGCACTTGCCGATGAAGAAGGTGCTCACTGGATTTCCGTTAGTGACCTAATGGCTGCACTGATGATGGTGTTTTTATTAGTGTCTGTGGTATTTATGGTGATAGTTAAAAAAGAAAGTGAGCGGATGCGTGAAGTCGCAGAAATTTATCTTGATCTAAGGCAGATGCTCTACCAAGATTTACTGGATGAATTTGAGCAGGATTTACCCCGCTGGGGAGCAACACTCACCCCAGATCTAGTCATTAGCTTTCAAGATAGCGGGGTCTTGTTTGAAGTTGGTTCTTCTCAACTAAGGCCAGCCTTTGAAAGCATTTTAAGTGATTTTTTCCCTCGTTATGTCGAAGTTATTACCTCAGCAGATTACCGTGAAGATATCGAAGAAGTGCGCATCGAAGGCCACACTTCACGCGATTGGACCAATGCGCGCACCGCAAATGAAGCCTATATAAACAATATGCGCCTCTCGCAAGAAAGAACCCGTTCCAGCTTAGATTACGTCATTAATTTACCTGCGGTAATGCAAGAGCAAGAATGGCTAAAACATAATTTAACCGCTAATGGCTTATCTTCTTCACAACCTATTTTTAACAGTGATGGGAGTGAGAACAATGAGCTTTCCCGCCGCGTAGAATTTCGAGTGCGTACCGATGCCGACTCACGTATTCGTGCCATTTTAGAAGAGCAGCGCCAGCCTGTTAGCCTAGAAAAAACTAAGCCCTAGTTAATCCAATGAAACTGCCAAACTTCACAGAATTCGAACCCTTCAAACAGCTACGCCTTAGTATGGGCGCGCGTAAAGCTGGGCATTTTGAATTGTTTAACCCAGACAAACACCTCACAGGTAAAGAAAGATCAGAACTAGACCAACAAGGTAAACTGCTTCCCCTACATCGCCTTAAATACTATGCCGATACCACCTGGGGACTAAAAAATACCCGTGTCGCCATTTACCTAGAATCAGCCTCAGACTACCACCTAGCCCAGTGTAAAGTGACTCAAGCTTGGGAAGTAAACACCAGCGTTTGGGTGAGCACTCGCCGCACAGGGAATCTACCTCTAGGCGCTCATCTAGCTAGTTCACGCCAAGTCTGTGCTGACTGCTTGCAGCTATTAAATTACAAGGGCTTTGACCTGCAGAAAAACCGTAAAATTGCTTATAGCAAAAACCTTATTCAAAACTTCTCCAGAGAGGAGTTTTTTCGTATTTATACCCTCTATCCAGTGCAAGGTTTGGCAGAAAAACTTGCATAAGTGAATTAGGGCGTTTATCTTGGTTGCCAAGTAAACAAATATTTAATCGAAGGCAGCAAACTATGCAGCAAAATTCTATTAACCAAAAGACACACCTAGCACAAGCTAGCGTTTCTTTTTATGGCTATTGGTTTAGCAGAATTTGTCGCGTCTGAGATTTTTTGCGGGCGCCTAGTGGCTGCCCAGGCATATAAAAAAACCCCGGTGCAGTCTAATCACCGGGGTTTTTTTATAAGGAAAATTTGGTAATGAATAGCAAACTATCTACAACTACTAATGAACAAAGTATTACAACACCTGCTGAACTCACTCAACAACTGCCGCTAGCAGCTAACCTGCAAGCGCAAATAGCAAAACAGCGTTTAGCCATTCAAAAAATTATTAGCGGTGAAGACAAACGCTTAATTGTAGTGGTTGGCCCTTGCTCTACACACGATAGCGCAGCCAGCCTGGATTACGCTCAACGCCTAGTAAAGCTACAAGAAAAAGTCGCCGATAAACTCTTATTAGTCATGCGTGTTTACCTAGAAAAACCCCGCACCTGCTTAGGTTGGAAGGGTATGGTAAACGACCCAGACCGTGATGCTAGTAATAATCTCAACAAGGGTTTGCTGGTTTCTCGCCAACTAATGCTGCAAATAGCGCAGCTAGGCTTACCCCTAGCAACTGAAGCCTTAAACCCTTTTTTAGCTCCCTACTTTGAAGATTTAGTGAGTTGGTACGCCCTAGGTGCACGCACCACTGAATCACAAACCCACCGTGAAATGGCCAGCCAATTACCTGGCAGCCTCGGCTTTAAAAATGGTACTGATGGTGGTTTTTCAGTCGCAATCAATGCCATTAAAGCAGCAGCTCAGCCTCAGCAAATTACACGCATCAATAGTCATGGACAGTTAGTTTTATCTAATTCACCCGGTAATCAGTCCAGCCATTTAGTATTGCGTGGTGGTAATGCTGGCCCTAACTACTACCCAGAACAAGTAACTGCAGCCAGCCAAGCTCTGCTTAAAGCGGGTGTTAACCACCGAGTAATGATTGACGCTAGCCATGCTAACTGCGGTAAGGTAGCCGAGCGCCAGCAAGAGGTGTTAGAAAGCGTGGGGCAACAGTTGCAAGCTAACCAACCCATTTTAGGTGTTATGTTAGAAAGCTTTTTAGTGGCAGGACAACAGCCTTTGCAGGCAGGTGAAGGAACTTATGGGCAATCTATGACTGACCCTTGTTTAGACTGGCAGGCAACTTCTAATAGCTTAATTAAATTAGCCCAAACGGTTAAGCTAACTGCTCAAGTAGCAGAGCCGGCTTAAGGAAAAACAATGTTTACCCTGCAAAACCTAGACCCAGCGGATTACCGTCAACGAACGCGTAAAAGTAGTTTTATTTTAATTATAGTTTTTGCTGCTTTAGCCATGGGGCTTTCAAGCCTGCTAGTGATTATTTGGGGCACACCCGGTGGCAATAATTTTCACCTTAACCTAGCGGGTGTTTTGCTGGGATTAGTCGCAACCCTGTTAATGATTAAGCTGGTATTTAGTCAACAGCCCTTTATGCGAGAAGCTATCTACGGCTGGCATTTAAAGCGCAACCTAATGCGCGTTACCAATAAAATGCACCAAATTAAAGCTTTGTCAGAAAAAAACAGCCCTGAAGCCTTAAAACTGCTGCGCTTTTATCATCTAGCACTCGAGCAAATGCATCGTTTAGAAGGTGATGACACAGCACTACTTGAATTAAAAGTAGACAAGTTGGCCACTGAAGAACAGATGCACCAGCTAAATATGGATACGGAACTTAATTATTTAGACCCAGCTTGGCTAACAACCCTTGAACAACAAACGCCCTAATCACATTAGTGGCGTGTTGTTTGGTCGGCTTTTAGCTTTTTTTGCTCCATCATTAAAGCCGTAACATATTCAGCACGCGTTGAAGCATTAACAGGCTTTTCGCGCTCTTGGCACCAGCTAATTAAAGCTTCAACATCAACTTCTACTTTTTCAATTAAAATATTACGCGTAGCAAATACTTCAATCATTTCTAGGCTTTTAGCTTCCCACTCCTGCCAGGTTGCTTCTAAGCTAGCTCGGTCTTCTGCCACTTCAAGTAAGCGTGACCATTGGTCTGGTTTTATCCAACATAACCCAGCCACTTGAGGTGTTACATCTATTGTTTGTTTAGTCATTCTTCCTCCAATTAAATCTCTTTAATGCCTTAAAGCAATAGCAGCAGCCTAGCACCAAGCCAAGCCCTTTTACCAACCCTATTAACTTAATAAACACAGCTAGCTTAGCTTTTCTGCATAAGCATCTAACAAGGTTTCTTGAACACTCACTTCAGCTTCACCTTCTTCTGGCGAGTTGAGCAAGTAACTACCATCACTTAGTAATTCCCAGCTTTGGCAGTTATCTAATAAGTAGGTTTCTAAATCTTTTCGTACCCGGTTAGCTAAACGAGCATCAAGAAGAGGAAAACAGGTTTCAACTCGATGAAAAAGGTTACGCTCCATTAAGTCAGCACTGGCACAATAAACTTCTTCCTGCCCGTCATTATAAAAACAGAAAACGCGTGTATGCTCTAAGAAACGACCAATAATAGAGCGAACTCTAATGTTATCTGATACCTCTGGAATACCTGGCTTTAAACAACAGATACCCCGGACGATCAAATCAATTTCGACACCTGCTTGGCTAGCACGATAAAGGGCTTTAATTAACTTAGGTTCAGTAACTGCATTCACTTTAATAATAATGCGAGCCTTTTTACCTGCATTCGCTAACTCAGTTTCCTTATCGATCATGTCAACCAGCTTTTTATGCAGGGTAAAAGGTGCATGCAGCAGCTTGCGCATATTTAAGACCTGGCCCATGCCGCATAACTGTAAAAATACCTTGTGTACATCTTCGCAAATGTCTTTATTAGCTGTTAACAAGCCATAGTCGGTATAAAGACGTGCAGTTTTTGCATGATAGTTACCTGTCCCTAAATGCGCATAAGGACGCAACTGCCCCTGCTCTCGACGTAACAAGTGCATCATTTTGGCATGGGTTTTATAAGCAACCACACCATAGATAACGATAGCGCCTGCTTCTTGCAAACGACTAGCTAGGGTTAAGTTGTCAGCTTCATCAAAACGAGCGCGTAGCTCTATAACAACGGTGACCTCTTTACCATTACGCGCAGCCTCTACAAGTGCGCTAACAATATTGGAATCTGCTCCTGTGCGGTAAAGGGTTTGCTTTATGGCTACAACGTCTGGATCATTAGCTGCCTCACGCAACAAATCTTCTATAGGAGAGAAGCTTTCAAAAGGATGATGGAGCAATAAATCATTTTGCCTAATAGCATTAAAGATTGAGCCTTCTTCTTTTCGTAGTGGCTTAGGTAGGCCAGGTGTAAAAGGTTTGTACTGTAAGTCTGGACGCTCTATTTGACCCATCACTGCCATTAAGCGATTAAGGTTAACAGGCCCATTTACCCGATAGAGGTCTTCATCGGTTAAGGAGAATTGTCTTAGTAAAAACTGAGCTAGCTCTTCTGGGCAGTTATCTGCCACTTCAACCCTTACTGCATCTCCATAACGCCTAGATAAAAGCTCGCCACGCAAAGCACTGGCTAGGTCAGCAACATCATGGGAGTCAACGGCTAGATCTGCATTGCGGGTAATTCTAAATTGATAGCAACCTTTAACCTGCATACCAGGAAACAATGATTCCGCATGGGCATGAATCATTGAAGATAAAAAAACAAAATTATCACCACTTTCACACAACTCATCCGGTAGGCGTAATAAGCGTGGTAAGGAGCGAGGAGCTGGCAAAATAGCTAAGCCGCCTTCACGCCCAAAGGCATCTTTGCCCTCTAAGGAAACTATAAAATTTAAGCTTTTATTAACCAATCGTGGAAAGGGGTGGGAAGGGTCAAGGCCGATAGGGCTGATAACGGGCAGTATTTCATTATTAAAAAACTCTTCAACCCAGCTAGACTGTTCTTTTGTCCATTGCTCACGGCGAATAAAGCGCACCTGCTCTTTTTCCATTGCTGGAATGAGCACTTCATTTAAAATTTTGTACTGGCGTTCTACCTGCTCATGGCATAACCGAGAAACTTCTTTTAATACTTCGCTAGGACGCATACCGTCTATAGCTGACTTCTCTCTATCTAGGGCGACTTGATGGCGCAAGCCAGCCACACGAATTTCAAAAAACTCATCTAAATTGCTAGAGAAAATAAGCAAGAAAAACAGTCGGTTTAAAAGCGGGTGGCTAGCATCTAAAGACTGTTCTAACACACGAATATTAAACTGTAGGTGGGATAGTTCACGATTAAAATATAAATCAGGAGCATCCAAGTCTATGCTGGCATCTGGTTTTCGTCTGCGTACACCGCTTTTGCTTTGATTAATTCGCAAATTGGTTCGTGGTGTACTTGCTAGTGGAGTTTGAACACTTGCCGCTTGAGAGCTGGTTGCTTCTGGTTTTATCGTCATCTATCCCTGCCTTTTAAGTTTATTGATTCAATAGTTGTGCTGCACGCTTACCGTAATAAGTTAAAATGGCATCACTACCCGCACGCTTCATGCAAACCAGTGCTTCCATCATAACGGCTTCTGTTAGCCAGCCTTTTTCTATTGCTGCCATGTGCATGGCATATTCGCCACTGACTTGATAAACCAAGGTGGGTACACCAAATTGAGTTTTTACTCGCTGCACTATATCTAAATAAGGCATACCTGGCTTAACCATGACCATATCAGCACCTTCAGCCAAGTCTAAGGCTACTTCGTGCAAGGCTTCATCACTATTAGCAGGATCCATTTGATAGCTAGCTTTATCGGCTTTACCTAGGTTTGCAGAAGAGCCAACGGCATCTCGGAAAGGCCCATAATAGGCTGAAGCATACTTGGCGGCATAGGATAAAATGCGTGTATTCACTAGATTTTCTTGCTCTAGCACTTGGCGCAAAGCACCAATGCGGCCATCCATCATGTCTGAAGGAGCTAGAATATCGGCACCTGCTTCTGCATGAGACAAACCTTGTTTAACCAGTGTTTCAACAGTACGATCATTAAGTACATAGCCTTGGGTATCAATAATGCCGTCTTGTCCATGAGTAGTGTAAGGATCAAGCGCAACATCAGTAATAATGCCCATTTCTGGCACGGCATCTTTAACCGCTTTAATACTGCGCTGTACTAAACCATTAGCACTGTAGGCTTCTTCAGCAAATTCACTTTTACCTTCTTGGCCAACCACAGGAAAAAGTGCAATACCAGGAATACCCAAAGCTGCTAGTTCTCGTGCTTCTTGAACAAGCAAATCGATACTTAAGCGATCTACACCCGGCATAGATGGAATAGGCTCACGCGCATTAGTACCTTCTTGTACAAAAATAGGTACTAGAAAGTCGTTGGGTGTTAACTCAGTTTCACGCATTAAACGACGAGAAAAATCATCGGCACGCATTCGACGCATACGAGTGGCAGGAAACTGACGAAAAGTTGTTTGCACGCTTAAACCCTCTCAAAAACAATAAAAAGATAACACTGACTAACAGTATATCAGTCAAAGGTTGCATTTAAACTGCAACATTTGCCACCCACCTTTAATCTAGCTAGATTGAATCTGTAGAGACCCACTACTCTTGGAGAATAAAATGAAAAAGAAAGTCGCATTATTAATAGCTGGTTGCGGTGTTTATGACGGCGCAGAAATTTACGAAACTGTTTTAACTCTATTGCGCTTAGATGAACAAGATGCAGACTATCAGTTTATAGCGCCAGACAAACCACTCGACCAGGTCATCAATCACTTAACTGGAGAAGAGGTTAAAGACAGTCAGCCAGAAGGTGCAGCCAGTCGAAACTTATTAGTGGAAGCCGCTCGTTTAGCTAGAGGGGATATTATTGCCTTATCAACCGCTAACCCTGAAGATTACGATGCGGTGATACTACCCGGTGGTTTTGGTGTAGCCAAAAACTTCTCAACCTTTGCTAAAGAAGGGGCTGACTGCAGCCTTGATTCCAATGTACAAGCGTTTGTGCAAGCCTTTTTTCAAGCAGAAAAACCCATAGGTTTAATGTGTATCACACCTGCTATTACTGCCAAGCTTATTAAACCAGGTATTTTATGTACCGTAGGTGATGATGCTGCAGTCGAGGGTGCTATGGCAAGCATGGGTTCATTGCATAAAAGCTGCAGTGTTGATGAGATAGTGGTCGATAATAACCACAAGGTAGTAACCACACCTGCCTATATGCTAGCTAACCGTATAACGGAAGCAAAAGCGGGTATTTTTAAACTCGTTGATAAGGTACTTGAGTTAGCCTAAATTAGCTTACTTAAAAACCTGTAGCCCTCTATTCAGCAGGGCTACTTTTAAATTAAGTCAGCCACACCCGACAAGTCCACATCGTAGGCATTAACTCTGATAGCACTAATACCCCAAAGGGTCGCTGGGTTAATTTTTATACGTTCATTAACATTACAAGCGCTACGTATAGCAAACTGCTCTGTGGCAGTGTTTCTGCGTCTAGGAGATAAAAACAAATCACCATCGGTTTTTTTGATACTAGCTACCAAGGGTGAACGAGGGTCTGGCGTACGACCAATAACAACGGCTAGCTCACCATTATTAAGACGCACATAAACACCTGGTGGGTACACACCTAACTCATTTAAAAATAACAGCGTCAGCTTAGAATCAAACTTACTACCACGCTGAGTAAAAATATCACGTAATGAATCTTTGTGTTTTATTGGGTTACGGTAAGGTCGGTGCGTTACCATAGCAGTATAAACATCGGCTAGTGCCAAAATTCTTGCTTCACGTCTAATCGCATCACCTACCAGCTTGCGTGGGTAGCCAGTTCCATCTAACTTTTCATGGTGCTGAGCAACCAATTCTATCCAGAGCAGGTCATCTATACCTGCAGCTTCTAATTTTTGCGCACCTTGCAAAGGGTGGCGATTAATCACTTCGCGCTGCTGATCATTCAGTGGTGTTTTTTGTTGGTGTAAGCGCTGCTGATAAGGGTTCATTGCTATATTGCCAGTTAGTGCTGCTGCCAATACTGACAACCTAATATCTTGCTCAACTTGCAAACGCTCAAGTATTAACTCAGCCAAGACTGCAATTTGCATGGGGTGGTGTACATGGTAAGGAAACTGCTCAGCTAAATGCACGGCACCCAACAAAGCATCACTGTCATACTCAACCAAGCCTTGAATATGGATTGCGATATCGTAAACACGCTTTTTAATTACGCTACCTGCAGGTCGTTTTTCTGAGTCAAACAGCTTAAAAACTTCTTCTAGTTTTAAGCACAACTCATCAAACTCTGCAAAGGGGTTAACTTTACGTCGAAACTTAATAGGTTTAGGTATCAAGCTTTCAGGATCTGGCTCTATTTCTTGAGCAAACAAGCCCACTCTTGTTAAAATTTCTTTTTGTCTATCTGAGCGTAAAGTAGAGCCTTTAGCCATCAACAACTTACCAAACTCGTCATAGATAGACCAAGGCACTGGCTGATCCACTTGTAGGTGTTCAGGCGTTATTCTTGTTAATTCAAAATCACGCAAAAACATAGCTTATCCTTGCAATCTGTCTGTAACCTAAAAAGGCTGGTCAGCGTAGATGGCTTGCAAATAATCACCACCACACTGCAGTTCTTCAAACCAGGAAAGAAAGGCTTCTACCTGATCTTCCTGAAACATGGCTCCATGTTGAGGCACTATCATTTTAACTTTGTGGGGCAAAGCTCGAATTCTAGCGACCCAGTGTCTGCATACAGCATTGGAGTGCATGTAGCGCTTATGAAACGGCTCCATAAAGGCTTTATGTGCTTCAAAGTCTTCAACAAAAATTTCTCGTCCACCTTCTGGATAAATAGATGCGCCTATATCGCCAGTAAACAAAATTCCTGAGCGCTCATCAAAAATACTAAAATTACCTTCACTGTGTAAAAAGTGAGCAGGTAAAATTAATAAGTGATCACCTGTAGGCAAACGCAGCTTCGCTCCCTTGTCTGGCAAAGGAACAACACGTTCAGGCTCATCTAAGCCAAAGTGAGAAACAAAGTGTAGCCAGAGGTTAGATATTAATAACTTTGCATCCGTTGCTTTCATCCAATAGGGTGCAGAAGAGCAAACGTCAGGGTCTTGGTGGGTAGCAATTAAAGTATTCAGCTGCCGAGGGTGCAAATAGCGTGTTACCTGCTCTAACACCTGGTGAAATACATAGGTTCCACCAGGGTCAAATAAGTAGCCCTGCCCTCCATTAATTATTAGACACTGGTTAGTTTGTACAAAAGAATTAGAGCCTTCCTCTTCTTCCCAGCCAAACCACACAAACTGATGCTCATCATCTTCAAATAATAAGCGATCATCATCTAAACGTTCATTCATCTCGACAGGCTCCTATAAAAAACTTCCTTTATTGTTATTCTGCCTACTCTAGAACAAATGCATGTTAGTAAAACTGAGCCAGCTCAAAAGCCGTAGAATTCATCCAGCAAGTCTGTCCCACATTGCAGGTTTTCTAGCCAATCTAAAAATTTTGGAATGTGTTCTTTGCCTATAATTGCACCATGTTGAGGCACTATCATTTCAATAGGGTACTGGCGAATCATGCTAACCCATTTACGCAAAGCTGCATTATTACCCATATAGCGCTTATGGAAGCCTTCTGTATAAGTTAGATGTTTCTCCCAGTCTTCCACCATTAAATAGCGCTCGCCTGCTGGAAAAACTGCCGCACCTATATCACCAGAAAAAAGAATTTTGGAACGGCTATCATAAAAACAAAAGTTACCTTCACTATGCAAAAAGTGAGCAGGTAACATAACGATTTCACCACCTGCGGGTAGCTTAATCATTTTGCCACGGTCTTCGATAGCTATAAGGCGGCTGTTATCACTAAAGCCAAAGTGAGAAACAAAGCGTATCCACAAGCGTGATACTAATAAACGTGCATTGGTCGCTTTTAACCAAAGCGTAACGGAAGAAAGCACGTCAGGGTCTTGGTGTGTCGCTAACAAGTAACGAATTTGATCTAGGGGAAGGTATTTATTAACTTCGGCAGCCACTTCAGAAAAAATAAAGGCACCACCTGGATCAAATAAGTAGCCCTGATCCTGATTGACAACTAACACTTGATTAGACTGCACCAAGCTTTCATCAGTATCTGGGTCTTCCCAGCCAAACCAAATGAATTGGTGTTCATCGTCTTCGTATAGAACCTTACTACTCTCAACCATCTTCGACTCCATCGGCCTTATTAATCCTTCCATTACTTTAATATATATCAAGCATCCTTAACTTATCAATTGATATAAAACAACAACCCGCCAATTAGAGCGGGTTTATTGTATTTCAATGTAAAGTTATGTTTTATACTTCTTCTTTAACCTTAGGTAATAAACGTGAAATTAAAATACCTAATTCAAATAATAACCACATAGGTACAGCTAAGAGGGTTTGTGAAAATATATCAGGTGGCGTTAATAGCATTCCAACAACAAAGCAGCCTAAAATAACGTAGAGACGCTTAGCAACCAGACTTTCAACCTTAGTCACTCCAGCCAAAACAAGTAATACTGTTGCAACAGGAATTTCAAAAGCTACCCCAAAAGCAAAAAACAACTTTAGTACAAAACTTAGGTAGGCGTTAATATCGGTCATCACTGCTACGCCATCGGGTGCAGCTTTAGTAAAGAAGGCAAAGAGCAAAGGGAAAACAGCATAATAGGCAAAAGCCATGCCAGCATAAAACAAAACGATGCTTGAGCCCAACAAAGGAAAGGCCAGCTTTTTTTCATGAGCATACAAGCCTGGCGCTATAAAACTCCAGATTTGATACAAAATATAAGGCACGCTCACTAGGAAAGCAGTAAATAGGGTTAACTTAAATGGAGCTAAAAAAGGTGAGGCAACCTCAGTTGCTATCATCTGGGCTCCTACAGGTAAAATTGACCGTAAAGGCTCAGATATAAATAAGTAGATATCGTTGGCAAAGTAAAACAAACCAAGAAAAACAACGAGTACCGATAAAAAAATTCGCAATACGCGAGTACGTAGCTCAATTAGGTGCTCAACCAAGGGGGCATGGCTTGCTGGGGCAGTGCTTTCTTCTGGATGAGAAGCAGACTGCGTATCCTGATTACTCACTTAGAATCATCCTTAGGTTGTGCTTTTGAAGCTGCTGAATCTTTATTAGCTGTCGATTTCTGCAATTCCATTTCTTCTGTTAGTTCTTTTTCTGCTTCATTTAGCCCACTGAGTACCTTTTTTTCGTGTTCGGCTAAACGCTCGCGCATTTCTTCTAACTGCATCTGTTCACTCACCTCTTGCTGAATGCCAGATACCATTTTTCGAATACGCCCAATATACAAACCCAGGGTTTTAATCGCTTGCGGCAGGCGGTGAGGGCCTAATACCAACAGCCCCACCACGGCAATGACTAGGAGTTCAAAAAAGCCAATATCAAACATAGACTAGGGCGCTTATTTGCGCTCCTGCTCCTGATCAACTTGAGTTGCCTTAACATCAATAGGATCTTGGTCTGCTGCAGTTTTTTCCAAGTTTTCAGAATCAGCTTCTTTTTCACCTTCTTTCATGGCTGATTTAAACCCTTTGACTGCGCTGCCTAAATCGCTGCCTAGACTACGGAACTTCTTAGTTCCAAAAATTAAAACCACTATGCCCAGTACAATAAGAAGCTGCCAAATACTAATGCCACCAAAGCCCATAACTTTCTCCTGCTATAGATCAAACTATCAATTAAATGTTTAGTGTTTGTTAACTACGACTCGCTTTTTCATCTAAGCCAGAAATGCCCATACGGCGAGCTAGCTCATTAAGTACGTCTTGATGACTGATATCTAAGTGCGACAACATAACCAGTGAATGAAACCAGAGATCAGCTGTTTCCGCAATGACTTCATTTTGAGAACCTAAAGATTCAGCATCTTTTGCAGCTAAAATAGCCTCTGTTGCTTCTTCGCCTACTTTTTCTAGAATTTTATTTAAACCTTTGTGATGCAACTGAGCCACATAAGAACTATTAGGGTCGGCTTGTTTACGCTCTTGTAAAATAACTGCTAACTCTTGAAGGATATCACTCATTCACTTGACTGCCTTGTTAAATCTAAAAGTAATTAATTATTCAAACACAGGTTATCTACCAGCAGCTTAACGCCTAAGCAACATCAATAGCCCTAACCCACCAACTAACCAAGGCTGCCACTCACCTTCTAGCCAAGGTAAAAGGTAGTCACCCAACCCAGTTATTAACCCTAGACCTAATAACAAACTGCCCACTAAAAACTGACCATTACGGCGACGATTCAAGGCCATTTCGTTACGTAGCTCGGCTAAAAGATTCCGCTGTGCTTGCTGGTCTTGTTGCCAGTTTTGTATTTGACTTAAGCCTTCATGGGCTAATTGTGGTAATTCAGGCACTAGTTCTAACCAGTCGGGTAGCTTCTCTTGGGCCTTTTTAAGAATACCACGAGGGCCTACGCGTTGTTTCATCCAATTTTCTAAAAAGGGCTTAGCTGTAGTCCATAAATCTAATTCCGGATAAAGCTGCCTACCCAAGCCTTCAATATTCAGCAGTGTTTTTTGTAACAGAACCAACTGTGGCTGCACTTCCATATTAAAGCGACGGGCGGTTTGAAATAAACCTAATAACACCTGACCAAATGAAATATCTTTTAAAGGTTTTTCAAAAATAGGCTCGCACACAGCACGAATAGCAGCAGCAAACTCATTAGCTCGAGTTCCTTCACCTACCCAACCCGACTCGATATGTAGTCTAGCCACCTCATGGTAGTCTTGCTTAAAAAAAGCCAGCAGGTTACGCGCTAAATAATTTTGATCTTCAACACTTAAAGAACCCACTATGCCGCAATCTATAGCAATGTACCTTGGGCTTTCTGGTTTACTGGTATCTAAAAATATATTACCCGGGTGCATATCGGCATGAAAAAAATTATCGCGAAACACTTGAGTAAAGAAAATCTCTACGCCACGTTCCGCCAGTTTTTTCATATTCACTTGATGCGCTTTAATGGTTTCCACTTCTGCAATGGGTACACCATAAATGCGCTCTTGCACCATTAAATTTCTACGCGTAAATGACCAGTGAATAGCGGGTACATAGAGCAAAGGCGAGTTTAAAAAGTTGCGCTTTAGTTGCGAAGTATTAGCTGCTTCTTTTTGTAAATCTAACTCATCCATTAAACTCACTTCATAGTCAGCCACTACTGCAACCGGATGAAGACGACGCGCATCGGGCACTAAACGTAAAACCAGATGTGCCAACATATATAAAAGCTGCACATCTTTTTTAATAACTTTTTCTACTCCCGGGCGTATTACCTTAACAACAACGTCTTCACCTGTGTGTAGCTTAGCAGCATGAACTTGAGCAACAGAGGCAGAAGCTAAAGCTTCACTTTCAAACTCAGCAAAGGCCTCTTCAACAGTCATGCCTAAAGCTTTTTCTATGGTTGCCTTAGCTTGGGCAGCTGGAAAGGGTGGTACTTGGTCTTGTAACTTTCTGAGCTCATCGGCTACATCGGGTGGCAATAGGTCGCGACGTGTTGAAAGCATTTGCCCAAACTTGGTAAAAATTGGACCCAGCTCTTCTAAAGCCAAGCGCAAACGCTCACCGCGAGTGTAATCCCGCATGGGGAAAAGCTGAGCAGGGTTTAAGCGCATTAACAATACTAGCGCAAAAGGCAGGCGATCTAGGGGAATCAAACTATCTAAACGGTAACGTAGAGAAATCCAAGCGATACGAAAAGCACGGTATAAGCGTCCCACTTACTTCTCTCCTGCTGATGGCTGTAACTGCTTTTCTAGCAGGTTTATTCGTGCTTCTAAACGGTCTACATCTAGGCGCAGCTCATGTAACGCATCTTCAGCCACATGCCAAGAGTCTTTACCTGGCAAAACACCTGCTTCGTCATCTAAATAAGATTTAATATCTTCGCTTGCTGAGCCAGTTAAGCCTTGCCCAAATTGTAACAGCTGTTTAAAACCTGCTTGAAGGGAAGCTAAAGGCAGAGGGCCTGCAAAGCGTGCAACCAGCTCTTGAGTATCTAAACCTAGGCCTGCAATTAATTCTTGCAGCACTTCCAGTAGGTGGGTGTTACCACCTACACTCACATCTGGCCCAAATAAAATTTGGCTGGCATTTTTGCTGGTGGCCATTTTTAGGTAATCTTGTGCTGAAGCCAAAATCCATGCATCTGAGGGTTCTTCGCTTTGACGATAAAGGTATAAACCATCGCCCGCCACTTGCATTTTTAACGCTAAATTTAACCCACTTACCTGATACTCAATGCAGCTGCCCTGTAATTTCTCAAACGCTTGGGCAGCGGAACCTTCTTGTGCTACAGCCCGCATCAATAAAGGGTTAATCAAGCTTTCAAGCGCTGTTAAGACACTGAGCGGTAATTGCATAGAGTTTCAGCTTCCTTAGGTATCAGTTACAGCTTAAAACCACGGTGCAAAGCAACCACACCCGAGGTCATATTATGGTATTCCACATCACTTAGGCCTACATTTTGCATCATATCTTTAAGTGTTTCTTGGTCTGGGTGCATACGAATGGATTCAGCTAAATAGCGATAAGAGTCACTGTCACCCGCCAAAATTTTGCCCATTAAAGGCAAGGCAGTAAATGAATAAAGGTCGTAAGCTTTAGACATAAGCGGGTTAGTTGGCTTGGAGAACTCTAATACCAGCAAACGACCACCTGGTTTAAGAATACGCGCCATATCTTTGAGTGCTTTATCTTTATCGGTGACGTTGCGCAGCCCAAAAGCAATGGTGATGACATCAAAGTGGTTATCTGGAAAAGGTAAAGCTTCTGCATTGGCTTGCACAAAACGAATATTACCGCCATAACCTCTATCAAGCAGACGATCACGCCCCACCTTAAGCATAGAGTCATTAATGTCAGCCAAAATCACTTCACCCTCGTCACCTACAAGGCGTGAAAACTGCATGGTTAAATCGCCGGTACCACCGGCAATATCCAGCACTTTATTGCCTTTACGCACTCCCGACAGTTCTATGGTGAATTTTTTCCACAAGCGGTGTACGCCCATCGACATCATATCGTTCATTAGGTCGTATTTACTGGCAACAGAATCAAAAACGCCAGCAACTCGTTTAACTTTTTCATCAACCGGCACTTCTTGATAGCCAAAGTGAGTTGTCTTATCTTGTTGCTCTTTCTGTGTCATGATTTTTTACCTGCATCGACTGCCAGCGGAATAAGTTTGGGAGTACGGCTTTCACCTGCTGCGGCAAGCTGATCTAGGTACTGCTGCCACCTTACTTCTTTGTTTTCACCTAGCTGCCAAAGGTAATCCCAAGTGAATAGCCCTGTGTCATGCCCATCATCAAAACTCAGCTTTAAAGCATAACGCCCAACAGGTTCTATCTTCCAAATACGCACATCCTTCTTACCGACTTGTAACTTAGGTGAGCCGTGACCTTGTACTTCTGCTGAAGGTGAAAGCACTCTTAGTAACTCAGCAGAAAGCTCTACTAGCTGGCCATCTGCATAGTGCAGTTCTAAGCAATGCCGCGTTTTGCTGTAATGAATTTTAGTTGGTTGGGGTAGAGCCATTTTACACCTTTAAAGAATATAACGTGAAAGATCTTGGTCTTTTACTAATGCACCTAGCTGCTTATTTACATAGTCAGCATCTACCACCAACTTGCCATTTAGGCTTTCCGCTGAGAAGCTCGCCTCTTCTAACAATCGCTCTATAACGGTATGTAAACGACGCGCACCAATGTTGTCGGTATTTTCGTTCACTTCGTAGGCTATTTCTGCCAAGCGATTTATCCCATCATCGGTAAAGCTTAACTCAACATCTTCTGTCGCTAAGAGTGCTACTGCTTGGCGAGTTAAAGATGCGGTAGGCTCGGTTAGAATACGACGAAAATCATCAGTGGTTAGTGCTTTTAACTCCACACGAATAGGCAAGCGGCCTTGTAGCTCTGGAATTAGGTCTGAAGGTTTGGCTAGGTGAAATGCACCTGAAGCAATAAATAAAATATGGTCGGTTTTAACCATGCCGTATTTAGTGCTAACCGTACTGCCTTCAATTAGAGGTAGCAAATCTCGCTGTACACCTTCGCGTGACACGTCGCTACCGCCCGAGCTTTCACCACGCTTACACACCTTATCTAATTCATCTAAAAAGACGATGCCATTTTGCTCTACTAGATCAACCGCTTCACGCTTAATTTCTTCTTGGTTAACCAAGCGTGCTGCTTCTTCATCACGCAGTTGACGCTGGGCATCACGAATTTTTAATTTGGTGGTGCGGCCTTTTTTCTGATCTAAATTAGAAAACATGCTCTGTAGCTGCTGGGTCATTTCTTCCATGCCCGGCGGACTCATAATTTCTACGCCAATTTGCGGCCCTGCCACTTCTATTTCAATTTCCTTGTCGTCTAGCTGGCCTTCACGTAACTTTTTACGGAACATCTGACGAGTTGCAGATTCTTCTGTCTGTGTAGTGTTAGCTTCTTCGCCTCTAGCTGGCGGTAACAAGGCATCTAGAATGCGTTCTTCAGCTGCATCTTCCGCTAAAACCTTATGCTTGCCCATGGCTTCTTCACGCAGCATTTTGACTGCCGATTCCATTAAATCACGAATAATGGTTTCAACGTCGCGTCCTACATAGCCGACTTCAGTAAATTTGGTGGCTTCAACTTTAATAAAAGGCGCTCTGGCAAGCTTGGCCAAACGGCGAGCAATTTCTGTTTTACCTACACCGGTTGGACCAATCATTAAAATATTTTTTGGGGTTACTTCTGCGCGTAAATCTGGATCTAACTGCATTCTGCGCCAGCGATTACGAAGGGCAATAGCAACAGAACGCTTAGCGTCAGCTTGACCAATAATAAAACGATCTAACTCACTTACAATTTCTCTTGGCGTCATGCTGCTCATTTCTTTATACCTTCTAGGGTTATCTGGTGGTTAGTAAAGACACAAATATCACCGGCTAACTGTAAACTTTTCTCAACTATTTCATGCGCAGACAGATCAGTGTTTTCTAATAATGCACGAGCTGAAGCTAAAGCAAAGTTACCGCCCGAGCCAATAGCTAGCACACCATGCTCTGGCTCGACTACATCACCTGTACCACTGATGCACAGGGTTGCGGTTTCATCTGCCACTACCAACATGGCTTCTAAGCGTCTTAGTGCCCGGTCAGTCCGCCAGTCTTTGGCCATTTCAACCGCCGCTCTAACTAGCTGGCCGTGGTGTTTTTCTAGCTGGCCTTCAAAGCGTTCAAACAGGGTGAAGGCATCGGCTGTACCCCCTGCAAAACCAGCAATAATTTTGTCGTTATAAAGGCGACGCACTTTTCGTGCATTACCTTTCATAACGGTATTACCTAAAGACACTTGGCCATCACCACCAAGTACAACTTCGTTATCTCGACGTACGCACACTATGGTGGTCATACCGTCTCCTTAATTAGGGGTTATTGATTGAGGCGCTGTCGACTGCTCAACCTCTGGTTCATCACGCAATTTAAGCAGCATAAAATCAAGCCCAGCTTTAGCTAGATTATTCTGTACACTGGCTAATAAACGCCTATTTTGATAAGGCCCCACTTGTACACGGTGCCAAATATCACCATTACCTGTTTCTACCTCACTAATGCGTATGCGGTCATAGCCTAAGCTTTTCAAGCGTTGCTCTTGCCTTTTAGCATCTTCTGTACTGCGAAAAGAGCCTACTTGCAACATAAAGCGGGGCTGATCTTTTGCTTCTCGAGGAGTCGATTTATACGCTTCAATTTCTGGCGCTACGACTTCGCTTTCAGGTAGCAGGGTATAAAAGTCAAAACGAGGTGCTGCCTGACCCTTAGCTTTTACAGGTTCTTTTTTTGGTTTTTCTTCCTTAGCTTCGGGTGTTTTTTCTACTTCAGCTGCAACTAAAGGTGGCTTTTCTTGCAAGGGAGTTTGACTACTTGGCTGACTTAAAATAGCAATTAAAAAACCTGCTACCAAGCCTAAGGTAAGCCAACCCCAGGCGGGTAAACGATCCCAAACACTTAATTCAGCTAAATCATCTTCAGTAGCACGCGGGCTAGCTCCGCGTGACTTAGCTGTTTCGGTTTTGTCTGGTTTGCTGCGTTTTCGCTGGCGACTAGCAAAGTCTCTGGCCATTATATCCCTCCATTCCTTAGTAGCTTCTAATTAGCAGCCTGGCGCACTACATTGAATCAGGCGCTGTAACACCTAGTAAGCTCAAACCCCTTGCAAGTACAGTCCGTGTTGCAGCGGCGAGCATTAATCTTGCTGTTCTAACCTGTGCATCATCCACTAAAAATTGATTAGCGTTATACCAAGAATGCATCGCAGCAGCTAAATCTCGCAGGTATTGGGCAATTTGATGCGGCTCTAGTTCCTTTGCTGCCTTTTTTACCACTTCTGGAAAACGCGCCAATAAATTCAGCACCGCTTGTTCTTGGTCGGTATTTAGCTCTGCTAAACAATCAGTAGCTGCCAATGACCAGCTGTAATTTTTTTCTTCTGCTTGACGCGCCACACTCGCTAAACGTGCGTGGGCATATTGAATGTAATAAACAGGGTTGTCGTTGGTTTGTGAACGGGCAAGATCAATATCAAAGGTTAATTGTGAACTCGGCGCTCGCGCCGCTAAGAAATAACGGGTGGCATCACAACCCACTTCATCAATTAAATCGCGCAGAGTGACGTAGCTACCCGCACGCTTAGAAATTTTAACCTCTTCGCCATCTCGCATTACTGTCACCATCTGGTGTAATACGTAATCTGGCCAGCCTTCAGGAATATCAACTTTAAGAGCCTGCAAACCAGCCCTAACCCGAGTAATAGTTGAGTGGTGATCAGCACCCTGCTCATTAATTACTTTTTTAAAGCCACGCTGCCATTTATTTAAGTGGTAGGCAACATCGGGTACAAAATAGGTATAACCACCGTCGGTTTTACGCATAACCCTATCTTTGTCATCACCAAAATCTGTAGTGCGTAACCATAAAGCACCGCCGTCTTCATAGGTAAAGCCATTAGCAACTAACTGTTTTACCGCTGATTCAACTAAACCCTCTTGGTAAAGTGAAGACTCTAAATAGTAAACATCAAAAGCCACCTTAAAAGCTTTTAAGTCTAAGTCTTGCTCACGGCGCAAAAAGGCTACTGCAAAGCGACGAATGGCGTCTAAATCATTAGCATCAGCATTGGCAGTTACTTGTTGATCATCGGCAATCACTGTATCGCCCGCTAAAAAAGATTCAGCGACATCTTTTATATAATCACCTTGATAACCATCTTCTGGCCAACTCGCATCCCCAGGACCTAAACTCTTAACGCGTGCCTGAACAGACAAGGCAAGATTATCTATTTGAGCGCCAGCGTCGTTATAATAAAACTCACGCGTTACCTGCCAGCCAGTGGCTTCTAATAAACGACTTAAGCAATCGCCCACGGCAGCTCCACGACCATGACCTATATGTAATGGCCCAGTGGGGTTAGCAGAAACAAATTCGATTTGTACTTTTTCACCCTGCCCAACATTGCTTTGACCAAAAGCTTCACCTGCTTCTAGCACTTGAGTGACAACTGATGTCAGCGTGTCTTGAGACAAAAAGAAGTTGATAAAACCAGGGCCAGCAATTTCCATCTTAGACACTTTTTGACAAAAATCGGCATTAGCTTCTAACTGCTGAACAATGATTTCAGCTAAGTCTCTAGGCTTTTTACCTGCTGGCTTGGCAGCCATTAAAGCGAGGTTACAGGCCAAGTCGCCGTGTAATTTATCTTTGGTGTTATCAATTTGAATACGTGGCTGAAAATCTTCGGGTAACAGTTGCTCAGCTTTTAGCTGGTTAACAATAAGATCTAGGTGTTCAGAGATAAAAGCTTTCATGGATTAAGACTAGCCTAGGGGTTGGTTCAATTAGAAAAACAGGGATAACTAAGCATTATCCAAGGAAGGAGCGCAAAAGTCACCCGTAACACACCACAAGTTGCACTCACTTGTGTCAGGTGTCACTGGCATTTCAATAGCAAGCCCTGCGGGGTCTTTTCAAAGCCTAGCTTTTCTACTAATGCCTGGCCTGCTTCATTTGCTTCTAAGTCAGTGAAACACAGGTTTAGATTTTTTTTGCTGGCTTCTGCTGCTAGTAAATTTAATAAGCGTGTTGCGACTCCGCGTCGCTGGGTTACTTTCCTTACCCTTAAATGGGTTAGCTGCCAACCGTCTGTTTCTTCTGTCACTAACACCGCGCCTAATAAATGATCATTAAATAGCCCACCAGCAAACCAGCTGTTAGGTTGGGTTAGCGCTTCAGCTACAAAAGCTGGTGCAGAAGCGTCAAAAACCTCTGTATAAATTTTATTCAAATCAACCAACCAAGAAGGCTGCTCTTGCAATGCTTCAGAGTCAGCTTTAACCAAAAAAACCGGCATATAGCTATCCTTTATCGGATTAGAAAAAAGCATCTTAGCAAAAAACTATAGCCTGTATAAAAACCTCTGCACTGCCTTTCGGCGTTGCAACTGTTATAATTGGTCCAAATCAAGCTTTTTAAGGGTTAAGAAACCATGAGTGCACGCATTGCAAGTGTAAGTCGCGATACGTTAGAAACTAAAATTAAAGTTAAAATTAATCTAGACGGTACGGGTGAGTTTGTTTGTAACACAGGTATCGGCTTTTTAGACCACATGCTAGAGCAGGTTGCTCGTCACGGTCAGATAGATATGAATATCGAAGTCGATGGTGACCGCCACATAGATGACCATCACAGTGTTGAAGACCTAGGTATTACGCTTGGTCAGGCTTTTGATAAAGCCGTAGGCGACAAAAAAGGCATGGTGCGTTACGGCCATGCTTATGTACCTTTAGATGAAGCCTTGTCTCGTGTGGTTATCGACTTCTCTGGTCGCCCCGGTTTATTTAAAGAGGTGGAATTTACGCGTGCTTCTATTGGTAGCCTAGATACCCAATCCATGTGGGAATTTTTCTACGGCTTTGTAAACCATGCACGCGTTACCCTGCACATAGATAACTTAAAAGGTGTGAATGCTCACCACCAAGCTGAAAGCATTTTTAAAGCCTTTGGTCGTGCGTTGCGTATGGCGCTATCTGCTGATGAACGCATGGCAGGACAAATGCCTTCAACCAAGGGTGTGCTCTAAGTTATGGATTTAGTCATTATTGACTATGGTATGGGCAATTTGCATTCCGCTCATAAAGCAGTAGAAAAAGTAGCCGCTGGACGTAAAACAGTGGCTATTTCATCTGACCCTGAAGTGATACGCAAAGCCGAGCGAGTAATTTTACCCGGCGTGGGTGCTATGCGAGATTGCATGGCAGAAATGACCAGCACTGGCTTGCTTCCTGTGATTACTGAATGCTTAGAAAACAAACCTTTTCTGGGTATTTGTGTTGGCTTTCAAGCACTAATGCAAAGCAGCGAAGAAAATGGCGGTGTTGATTGTTTAGGTCATTTTCAGGGGCAGGTGAAGTATTTTGGTAATCATCTAGTTGATTCAAATAACCAGCGTTTAAAAGTACCCCACATAGGCTGGAACCAAGTTCAACCAACCCAAGATCATGCACTTTGGCAAGGCATTTCTGCATCCGAATACTTTTATTTTGTGCATAGCTACTATGTAGCAGCCAAACAGGCAGAACAACGCTTAGCTAGCTGTGATTACGGCGCAATCCATTTTGATGCTGCTCTAGTAGAAAATAACGTTGCAGCAGTGCAATTTCACCCAGAAAAAAGTGCTGCAGCAGGCTTGCAGCTCCTGAATAACTTCCTCAACTGGAAACCCTGACCTTTACTATTGGAAAGCTATAACCATGTTAATTATTCCTGCAATTGATTTAAAAGATGGCCAGTGTGTACGCCTAAGACAAGGCCGTATGGAAGAATCCACCAGCTATGGCGATGATCCAGTTGAAATGGCTGCACGTTGGGTCAATGCAGGCTGCCGTCGCCTTCACTTGGTTGATTTAAACGGTGCGTTTGATGGTAAACCAGTGAATGGTAAAGCAGTAACAGACATTGCCCTTGCCAACCCTGACTTACCGATTCAAATTGGTGGCGGTATTCGTTCTGCTGCCACCATTGAACACTACCTAGAAGCCGGTGTGCAGTGGGTTATTCTGGGCACTAAAGCCGTTAAAGAACCTGAGTTTGTGACCGAAATGTGTAAGCTTTTTCCGGGTCATATTATTGTTGGTCTTGATGCTAAAAATGGCAGGGTTGCTACTGATGGTTGGGCAGAAGTGTCTAACCAACGTGCTACCGATTTAGCCAAACGCTTTGCCGATGATGGTGTGAGCAGCATTGTTTACACTGATATTAGCCGCGACGGCATGATGCAGGGCGTGAATATTGAAGCCACGGTAGAACTTGCCCAGTTCGGTGGTTTACCTGTAATCGCTTCGGGTGGTGTCACTGATTTAGGTGATGTTGAGCGCCTTGTTAAAGTGGCAGACCAAGGCATTATTGGCGCTATTACAGGCCGTGCCATTTACGAAGGCTCGCTTGATTTAGCCGCTGCACAAAAGCTAGCCGACCAAGGCTAAGGACTATTTAACAAAACAGCTCAGGAAAAACTATGACCGCTATCAAACCAACAACCCTCACTAAACGTATTATTCCTTGTTTAGATGTCGACAAAGGCCGTGTCGTCAAAGGCGTTAATTTTGTGGGTATTCGTGATGCGGGTGACCCTGTTGAAATCGCTAAGCGTTACAACGACCAAGGCGCAGATGAAATTACCTTTTTAGACATTACTGCCAGCACCGAAGACCGTGGCACCACGCTAAAAATGGTTGAACAAATTGCTGGTGAAATTTTTATTCCACTCACTGTGGGTGGCGGTGTACGTAGCTGCGAAGATATTCGTCGTCTACTGAATGCCGGCGCTGATAAAGTTTCTATCAATACTGCAGCCGTTACCAACCCAGAACTAGTTAAAGAGGCCGCTGAACGCTTTGGTAGCCAATGCATCGTAGTTGCTATAGATGCTAAAAAAGTATCGGCTGAAGGTGAAGCAGACCGTTGGGAAATTTTTACCCACGGTGGCCGCAACCCAACAGGGTTAGATGCCATAGAATGGTCACAAAAAATGGTTGAGCTAGGCGCAGGCGAACTTTTGCTAACCAGCATGGACAGAGACGGCACCAAAAACGGTTTCGATTTAGGTGTTACTTCTGCCATTGCAGAAGCTGTTAGCGTGCCGGTGATTGCTTCTGGGGGTGTGGGTAACTTACAGCACCTAGTCGATGGCGTTCTAATTGGTAAAGCAGATGCAGTATTAGC
>NZ_JMLW01000028.1 GCF_000686905.1 Marinospirillum insulare DSM 21763 | reverse complement strand
ATTCTTGGTCGATTGAAAAGCATAAGATGCTACAGCAGCTTGCCATCCAATCCTAGTTTAATGAGTTGCACTTGAGAGTTGAATCCAGGTTTTTATATTGCTTGTTGTATTTGTTGCTTTCTTAATTGGAAGTGATCAGATTCAAGCTCTAAATCACTTAAAGGTGTTAATCGACAAGCTAAAGCAAAACCCATGGCTGCTTCTTCTTCGCTAATATGGGCTTTACTCATACGCTTAGTCTGATAATCACCTTGCAGAACTTTGACTTTACAAAGTCCACAACCTCCTCCTCGACAGCCTACGTGAATAGCGCGTTGACTTAGTTTTGCCATAGCCATTAGCAATGGTTCACCCCTAGGCACCTGGAACACTTGTTGACGATTAGTAACGGATATCTGGCAAATATTTTTTATGCTCATAATTAACCTTTTAACTAGCTAAATACGCTTAAGCTTATTAAATGCGTTTAAAAAGGGCTGATTTTGAATCTGCCGTTGCACCATCTGCCGCAGTTAAAAACTTCTCCATATGGATATCTGCTTCAAATACACGTCCCTGCATCAACATAGTGATAGCTGCATCAATCATCGGTGGTGGACCACACAAATAAGCTTTATGGCCAGACAAGCGGCCTTTAAAGTGATCACTCGCTGCTTCGTGTACAAAACCACAAAAACCTTGCCAATCATCACTAGCCAAAGCGTCATTTAAAGCAGGTAGGTAATGAAAGTTACTGTGCTGCTCCGCCAAAGCTTCTAGTTCAGATTTCTTGTAAAGCTCAGCTAAATTTCTGGCACCTTGAAAGAGATAAATTTGCCTCTCATCACCCATTTCAAGTAAGTCACTAATCATTGAAAGCGGGCTAGATAAGCCAGAGCCACCAGCAATAAAGATGACATCCTTGTCATCAGTCTTACGAACAAAAAATTGTCCATAAGGGCCTGAAACTTCTAATTCATCACCCACTTTCATGGTTTGGTGAATCCAGCCAGTTCCTTTACCTTCAGGTACTAGCCGCACATGTAAATCAACATAGCTTGCGTTAGCAGGTGAGTTAGCAATTGAAAATGCTCGACTTCCTTCAACACCAGGTAAATTAAGGTTCACATATTGACCTGCCTGAAATTGCATAGGCCGATCTAGTGCTAGTCGAATACCTTTAATAGTGGGCGATAGCTCCTCTATAGAAACTACCTTTGCTTGATAATCTTCAATTTGATAACCAGCAAAATCTGGATCAACATCTATATCAGCTTCAATAACTAAGTCAGACTCAGGTAGTGCACAGCAAGCTAAAACAACGCCTTCTTCACGCTCCATATCCATCAGTGCAAAAGGTGAGGCAGCACCAACATCTACATCACCCTCAAGCACCTGTACTTTGCAAGTACCACAGGTTCCATGTCCGCAAGCAAAAGGTAGCCATACACCCTGCCTTAATGCTGCATCTAACAGGGTTTGCCCTTCTTCTACTTCAACAAGATCACCTGTTGGTTCAACTGTTACCTGATAGGACATAACTTTCTCCTCAAACTCCCGCGTTCTTGTAACCCTTAAGCTCAGGGGTTTGAAACCTTAGTAATGACTTATGGCCTATACCCTGTTCTTCTAGACTTTTATCTAACTGTGGTTTAAAAGGTTCGTTATCTAATAGCCAAGTGGCAGTTTCCCAATTAATTTTGCTGTATTCAGGGTGCACAGCAAAACCTTCAGGCATTACCTTGTCTCTTAGGTCTGCAAAAGTGGTGGTTGGTGGTAATGGGTAGGCAAAAGCAGCACAAAACATTAGGTGATGATCCCAACCCACATAAACAATTTGATTGCCATGAAAGTTTTCAAAACGATCTTTTGCTTCAAACTTATAATCAGGTGTTATAGCTACGACTGGCATGGTATTAATTCCCGTTTAGGGAGCTACTAGGTAAAACCTTTCCTAGTAGCTCTGTTTTTATTATTCAGGTTGTAATAGTTTATTAAGCTACGCCTTTACCTTTCCATTCATTCCAACGCTTCTCATCTGGTGAACCCTTGAAGTCCATATTGTCTTCACCTAGATTCATTTTGTAGTACTCACGTAATACTGTTTCCACATCTGCACCACCACAGTTACCTTGATATATTTGGTGTACAGGTAGCCAAGATTGCACATACTTTTCGGGCTCTTCATCAAAAATATGTTTACAGCCATCTGAACAGAAATGGTATTTTTCACCTTCAAAATCACTCGAGCGATACGAGATTTGAGTAGGGTTATCCATTTCAGTAAAGCCCATAGGAATCTGACAGGTAGTGCAAAGTTGTGGCAAGCCATTGGTGTAAAAACGCTCCCCCCTATCCTCCATTTCTTTTGCTAACTCCCAACGTGGGCGGTAGTATTTATCGAAGGTATCTGGGTACTTTTCACTTAACCAATCCATTTCTTCTGCACTAGGAATCCAAGTGTGGAAGCCAGCAGCGTGGCCATGGGTATAAAAGATCCACCAAGCTTGGTGAGAAATGTGCTCTTTTTCTTTAGCTGTTGTTTCTACAAATTTAGGCATGCGAATGCCGTAACGCGCTAAATCTTTAAAAAGCGCGCCACCGGCATCTTCAAAATAAACTTCCCAAGCTTCTTTCCAGGACATCACCTTGTTGGGCAACATGTAGTCCATCATCATTCCAACAAGCGCTAGTAAGCGTGTGCCACGCCAAAACCACTTATCAATCCATTTTTGTACAATGGGTACGTTGTCTTCATGCTGCTCAAGTAGAAACTTAATAATCTCTAAGCCTAAAGTCATATGGCGAGCTTCATCAGACTGAGCTGAAAAACCAAACGTACAGGTAGCCATATCACCGTTGTGCGCTGCACCTGACATAAAAGGTACAAACAACAAGTTAGTTAAAACGTATTCAAAACTAAAACTAATCGCAACTAAGAACTCAAAGGGACCTGCAGAACGCGCATCATCAAAAAAAGATTTAGGTACTGACAAGTACCAAACACGGTCATGCATATGTGTCCAGTCTTGAAAGCCATCAAAAAATTTATTGTAATGGCTCATGGCATGAATTTGAGTTTGTACATGACGCAGCTCATCAATGGATTGCATCTGACAAGCAACCCGTGCACCGGCTCCACCAAACTGACGACCCACATGGGCATAACCTTGGAAAGCTTGGTATTCAAGCGGTGATACACCGGTTAAAAACAACTTAATCGCATTAACATAGCGTGCATCTGTTACGTTTAAGTGACCATTGTTCTGTGAGAAAGCATCAAAAATAGCATAAAGCTTCTTTTCTTTTTCAGCCTGATATTTCCAATAAGAATCCATAGTCAAACGGAAGGGATCTTCCCATTTAGACCAGTCAGTAATTTTAATGCCTTCAAACTCTTCGTAAGGAAAAGCTTTTTTACGATCGGCATAGTCGTAGTCCCAGTCTAAGTCGCGTGTTAGTGCACGGTATTTTTCTTTAAGGTTAAGTTTTTTAGCAACCATAATATTTACCTTTTTATTATTGTGTTTAACTTAAGTATTCCAGTTCAGACTCAGTTGATCTTCATCTTCATCAACGTTGCCACCAAGAGTAATTAGGCTTAAATGCAGTTCTTGCATATCCCAATCTCGCCCAATTTTCTCTTCTACAGAGGCTCTACGTACTACTAACTGCCCATCATTCTCAATTCGGATCATGGCTGGCTGGTTAATAACCGTAGCAGTTGGATTGTCGTCAACAATTGCTTCAACGATATAACGAGAATCGTCATTATCTTGTAGTGCTAAATAAACCTTTGACATGTTGACTCCTTAGCGAGTAATACCAATTTTATTGAGGCGTGTTTCTAGCTGTGCATCTGCTACATCCAGGGCATCACTGTTATCCAACATAGCTGCAGCAATAGGTTTTAGTGCTTCTAGAGTTTTTTGACGCCATTGTTTAACCCAACTTTCAAGAAGTGCACGATTGTCTTCAGATTCACTAGCCACCGTTTTCAAAACACTATCTAACCAACGGCTGCTATCTTTACTCCATACGTGCATAAACTCAGTAAGTAGAGCGACATCTCGACCACCCATAGCGGCTAACTTTTCGTCTAACTGCTCATAAAAAATATTAAAGATCAGCGTATCGACAACTAGGTCTTGAGCAATAAAAACCTCAAACCAGTCTTCAACAGTGGTCATTTCTTCACACAAAGCTCGCATGTCTTGCCAAGCAGGATTTTTTATCCACTCTTGTTTAGCTGTAGCTAAAGATTCAGAACTATTGCCATCTAATAACAGGCCAATTCTTGAAAGGTATTGAGCATTACCCAGCCTATCCATTGCGTTATAGAGCAACGCCTGAGTAATTGCGGTGCCATAACCAAAAGCGCAGCCATACATATTGTTTAGGTTCGCTGTATGTTCAACATGACGTAAGGGAATTAGGTAGGTAATTAGGTGTGATTTAACTTCTTCAGGTAAATGCTCGGCTAAACCACGTTTATCAAAAAAGCTGTAATTAGTTTCAGTTGCTTCTTGATGCTTGGCACGTTGCTGCACATAAGTACCATAGTAAAACTGGCGAGGATCTTTAAGGTCGTACCAGTCTGCCATTTTTATTTGTGTACGACTTTTATCGTTCAGCTCGTGCTGTGGCTGCCATAATGGACGGTAATGGAAGTTTACTTCGCCTTGGAGGTCATAGGTTGCTTCTTGATAGCGTGAAGCTAGCTTATCTCCAAAGCGCCGTTCAATATTGGCAAAAGTATTGCGTATTGGCTGTAAAGTTGCTGTTTTTATTTCAATTGTCATCAGCTCTTACCCATCAGTTGTTTTATTGTTATTAAGCGGATCGGTTGCGATTTTGTGACATCAAAGTGTCTTCATCGCCATAGCGCCATTTCTCTAGCTCTGCATCAACATCAGCCATCTGCTCATCTGTCATATGAACAACGGCATTATTAGTGCAAAAAACCTTGAAAACAGCTGGAGGCATTATCAACTCTACAAACAGAGAGGGTTCTCCTATTGCAAAGTCAAACTCAACGAACCGTGCATCTGGCTTACTGCGCACTCGTATATACTTAGTGAGATTAGGCAAACCATAGCTAGAAGCTATAGACTGCTTTTGAACTGCTTGTAAACGTGACATTCTAGATTCCCCTAGTTTTTATTTTTGGGTTAGTCATTTATCTACAAGTGTACCGTTGCAACCAGCGTGCCAAAAAAACAAAAATAAATATAAGCCCTTGTTTTATAAATGAATAACTAATAATTAAGTGTGTTTTTTTATTTTCTAACAAAGTCAAAAATCAACTATAAACTTCATCAAAAGATCAACCT
Organism: Marinospirillum insulare DSM 21763; assembly: GCF_000686905.1. Classification (GTDB taxonomy): domain Bacteria; phylum Pseudomonadota; class Gammaproteobacteria; order Pseudomonadales; family Halomonadaceae; genus Marinospirillum; species Marinospirillum insulare. The sequence continues at coordinate 23,518 of NZ_JMLW01000028.1, read as the reverse complement.
AAATTATCAAATTGATCTTTTGATCAAACTGCTGACTTGTGGGTATTTTATAAATGCAGGGAATAATTTTTTAACATTATTTAGGAGTATACTGAACGAATCGACTCTTAAATTAATGGCTCTTCAATAACAAAACCTATAACAACTACAAATAGCTAGGTGTAAAAGTGTCAGAAAAAAACCTTCAGCTGCCAAATTTTGAGCAGCTTTTAAAAAAACTAAAATTTAGTCCTGAGGAAGGCAAAATTTGGCTAGCTGAACAACGTTCAGTGCTTATGAGCTTAGGTGCCTTATCTAGTTTTAGAAAAGAGATCCTTACAACCCTAGGTCAAGAAAGGGGCAAGGGTTTTTTTATGCGACTGGGTTACTTTTCAGGATTAAAAGATGCAGAACTAGCACTTGATATTGAGAATGACTCTGAACCTGATCAGGCATTTTTAGTGGGTCCAATGCTGCATAATTTGCGCGGTATGGTTAAAGCCATACCACTAGTGCTTGAGTGTGATTTAGAAAAAAAGCATTTTTACGCTGAATTTGAATGGATTGATTCTTTTGAAGTAGAAATCTGCAGAACTACTTTAGGTCAATTAAACGAACCTGCTTGTTGGATACTGCTAGGTTATGCCTGTGCTTATTCTAGTCACTTTGCGGGTATGGATATCCAATTTAGAGAAGTCGAATGTTGTGGGCAGGGAGATCACCAATGCCGTATCGTTGGTAAGCTAGCAAATGAATGGCCAGACCACGAAGAGTTCAGTTTGTTATTTAGAGAAGCACCCTTAATCGATGAGCTTTACGAACTGCAATCACGCCTCGCTGATTTAGAACAAACTCTAGCCTACAGCCCTGAAAGCATGCATAAAGCGCTGGGTGAAGCCCCTCCTTTTACCAGTGCATTGGCTATGATAGATAAAGGTGCTAATTCTGAAGTAACTATGCTGTTGCTAGGTGAAACAGGTACAGGTAAGGAGGTACTTGCTCGACGCGTTCATAGTATGAGTCAACGTAATGATCAGCCTTTTGTGGCTGTTAACTGTGCAGCTATTCCACCTGAATTAATTGAATCTGAACTTTTTGGTGTTGAAAAGGGTGCCTATACTGGTGCAACCCAATCGCGTAAAGGTCGATTTGAGCGTGCCAATGGCGGTACTATTTTTTTAGACGAAATTATTGAGCTCAGTGCCCGCGCTCAGGCAGCTTTACTACGCACTTTACAAGAAGGTGAAATAGAGCGAGTCGGTGATAATCAAACCCGCAAAATTGATGTAAGAGTAGTTGCTGCAACCAATGAGGACTTAGCCGTTGCAGTAAAGGAAGGACGATTTAGACAAGATCTTTTCTACCGTATTAATGCCTACACAGTCATTATTCCTCCCCTAAGAGAGCGCAAAAATGACATAGTTCTTTTAGCAGAGCATTTTCGTAAACGCTACGAGAAACAGTATAAAAAAACCACTTTAGGGTTTACAGATTTAGCCATTGAAGCGCTGCATAGCTACAACTGGCCGGGCAATATTCGTGAGCTAGAAAACACCATTGAACGAGGCATAATTCTTACTGATGAGCAAAACTCAATTACAGAAATGACCTTATTTAATGCTGGGCACTCTTCTCTAAACACTCAAACAGGTGATGTTAGAAAAATCAATCAACAGTCTGGTCAAATTGAAATTGTTGACAACAAAAGCTACCTAAAAACTACTCTAGCTGAACAGGTACTTTACAACCAAATTAGCCTTACTGAACTAGAAGAAACACTCATCGAAAAAGCAATGCAAAACGCTGAAGGTAAGGTATCTGTTGCTGCCAGAATGTTAGGTCTTAGTCGTGCAGCTTTTGCATATCGCTTAAAACGGATAGAGGAAACAAAAGAAGAAAATAAACCCAGTCATTAAGGGCTAAGTTAGTGTTAACTAGCCTTAAATCTTGCCCGGTTAGTTAACACTTACCATCCAAAACTTAACTAGCTTTAGTCCAGCTAGTACCATCTTTAGTGTCTTTTAGCAGAATACCCTGCGACTCTAACTCTTCTCTTATTCTATCGGCTTCAGCAAAATTTCTATCCTGCTTGGCTAAGAGGCGCTTTTCAATCAAGGTTTCTATTACATCAGGGTTAATAGACTGCTGCCTAGTTAGTGCTTTACCTTTTAAGAAGTCGTCTGCATCTTGCTGCAACATACCCATGATTCCACCCAAGTCTCGCAACTCAAAAGCTAAAGCTTCTGTTAGGGGTTGGTCATCTTGTAAACCAGCACGATTTAAACTTCGCGCTAAGTCAAACAAAACAGCAAAAGCTTCTGGGGTGTTAAAGTCATCATCCATGGCAGAAAAAAACTGACTACGCCATTCCCCTGCAGAAGCAACTAGGTCAGCATTTTCAACTGGCTTAATGTTTTGTAAAGCTGTGTAAAAACGTTCTAGGTTTTTTCGAGCATCCTGCAAAGCGCTTTCTGCGTAGTTAATGGCTGATCGGTAATGGCTAGCTAATAATAAATAGCGAATAACTTCGGCATCATACTTTTCTAGCACATCACGAATGGTAAAAAAGTTACCTAACGATTTAGACATCTTTTCTTGATCAACGCGAACCGCGCCAGCGTGCATCCAGGTGTTTACATACTTTTGACCTGTGGCCGCCTCGCTTTGAGCTATTTCATTTTCATGGTGTGGAAAAGGTAGATCGGGACCACCGCCATGAATATCAAAAGTGTTACCTAAGCAGCAGGTTGACATAGCTGAACATTCTATGTGCCAACCTGGGCGACCATCACCCCAAGGTGAAGGCCAGCTAGCTTCGGTTGGCTTGGCAGCTTTCCAAAGTACAAAATCAAGTGGGTCTTCTTTAAAAGAATCCACCTCAACTCTAGAGCCAGCTTGCATTTCATCTAGGTTGCGGTTGGTTAGCTGACCGTAATTTTCAAACTTACGCACTCGGTAGTAAACATCACCATTGCTTGCAGCATAGGCATAACCCTTTTCTTCTAGGGTTTGAATTAGGTTAATGATTTCGGTGATATAAGCTGTCGCACGCGGCTCGCTGTCTGGGCGTAATACGCCTAGCTTAGCTTCATCTTCATGCATGGCTTTAATCATGCGCTCAGTTAGTTCACCTATGGTTTCATTATTTTCGTCAGCGCGCTTAAGAATTTTGTCATCTATATCGGTAATGTTACGCACATAATTCACCTCGTAACCACGGGTACGCAAATAACGGGTGATCATATCGAAGGCGACCATTACCCTTGCATGGCCAAGATGACAAAGGTCATATACGGTAATACCACAAACATACATTTTAACTTTGCCAGCTTCTAGCGGTGTAAAAACTTCCTTTTTGCGCGTTAAGGTATTGTAAATTTTAAGTTGCGGTAAGCTCTTCATTTCAACCCTGTTTTTTCTGAATTTTTGCCCAAGTATCTTTAAGGCTAACGGTGCGGTTAAAGACTAATTTAGTACCTGGCTGGTGGTCGTAACGATCAGCACAAAAGTAACCCACCCGCTCAAATTGAAAGCGGTCTTCGGCTTGTGCAGTGGCAAGACTAGGTTCGGCTATAGCCTCTACCACACTTAATGAGTCTGCGCTTAAGTGTTCTAAGAAGTCGACATCTTTATCTGAATCCGGGGACTCAACTTGGAAAAGATTATCGTATAAGCGCACCTCAGCTGGAAGACCGTGCGTTGCGCTAACCCAGTGAATAACGCCTTTTACTTTGCGGCCTTCAGGGTTTTTGCCTAGGGTGTCTGGGTCATGGCTGCAACGCAGTTCAATTATATTGCCTGCTGCATCTTTAATGACTTCATCACAACGAATGACCCAAGCATTACGCAAACGAACTTCTTGACCGGGTGCTAAGCGGAAGAATTTTTTGGGTGGCTCTTCCATAAAGTCGTTACTATCTATGTATAACTCTTTAGTGAAAGGCAAAGTACGCTCACCTAGTTCTTCTCTAGCTGGGTGGCTAGGTGAGCTTAGCATTTCTTCACGGCCTTCTTCCCAGTTAGTAATCACTACTTTAATGGGATTAAGCACTAGCATAGCGCGTTTGGCTGAGTGTTCTAAATCGCTACGCAGAGCAAAGTGCAGCATTCCAATATCAACTACACCACCGGAACGGTTAACACCAATCATGTCGCAAAAATCTCGTAAAGATTTAGGTGTATAACCACGACGGCGCAAACCTGAAATGGTGGGCATGCGTGGGTCATCCCAACCCTTCACCACACCTTCATCAACCAAGAGTTTGAGTTTACGCTTAGAAGTGACTGTGTAATTTATATTTAGGCGTGCAAACTCGGTTTGTACGGGTTTTGTTGGCACAGGTAAGTTATTTAAAAACCATTCATACAAGGGGCGATGGTCTTCAAACTCTAGCGTACAGAGTGAGTGGCTAATGCCTTCGATTGCATCTGACTGGCCATGGGTAAAATCATAGCTAGGGTAAATACACCACTTATTACCTGTTTGGTGATGCTCTTGGTGGCGTATGCGGTAAAGAATAGGGTCACGCAAATTGATGTTGGGCGCTGTCATATCAATTTTAGCGCGTAACACCTTGGCACCATTAGGATAGTCACCTGCCCGCATTTTATTAAATTCGGCAAGGTTTTCTTCGATACTGCGTTCACGAAAAGGGCTGTTAGTACCTGGTTCGGTTAAAGTGCCACGGTACTCACGCATTTGTTCAGCATTTAGCTCACAAACATAAGCTTTACCATTATTTATTAGGTCAACCGCCCAATCAAAGAGCTGTTCAAAATAGTCAGAAGCAAAGCGCACCTCGCCTGTCCATTCAAATCCTAGCCAGTTAACATCTTCTTTAATGGCATCAATAAACGCTTGGCTTTCTTTTTCTGGGTTGGTGTCATCGAAGCGCAAATGGCAATCGCCACCAAATTCTTTTGCTATGCCAAAGTTTAAACAAATACTTTTAGCATGACCTATATGCAGGAAACCATTGGGCTCTGGAGGAAAACGGGTGATTACTTTTTGCTGTTGACCTGCTTCACGCTGCTGAATAATCATGTTGCGAATAAAGTTGGTTGCAGCAATCATTTCGGGCTGACTCATAAGACTCGCTCTATAACAGGTTGGTTAAAATACCTAAAGAAAAGTATTATAGCGGATGCAAGCCGCCCTATACAGGCGTGCACCTTTGAATTAACGGAGATTACTATGTCTGACAGCAACCCTCAGGTTCGCCTAACCACTAATTTTGGTGATATTTTACTAGAACTTAATGCTGAAAAAGCCCCTAAAACTGTGGCTAACTTTATTAGCTATGTGGAAAGCGGTCACTATGATGGTACTATTTTTCACCGTGTAATCAGTAACTTTATGGTACAAGGTGGTGGCTTTGATGCTGATTTCAAACAAAAGCCTACCCAAGAGCCAGTAGAAAATGAAGCCGACAATGGCCTAAGTAATGTCAACGGCAGTGTTGCTATGGCACGTACTATGGACCCTCACTCAGCCAGCGCACAGTTTTTTATTAACGTAAAAGACAACGACTTTTTAAACCATACGAGTAAAAACACTCAAGGTTGGGGCTATGCTGTTTTCGGTAAAGTTACTGAAGGCATGGATATTGTTGAAAAAATTAAAGGTGTCGCTACTGGCAACAAGCAGGGTCACCAAGATGTACCTGTTGACAATGTTATTATCGAAAAAGCTGTTCTCCTAGACTAACTTCCTAATGTTACTCTTTATTTCAGATATGCATTTGCAGGAAGATCGCCCGGTTTTAACCCGGGCTTTTTTGCAGTTTTTAAAAACGGATGCCGTGCAAGCGCAAAAAATCTACTTACTAGGTGATATTTTTAATTACTGGGTAGGTGACGATGCGATGACAGTTTTTCATAAAAAGATTGCTGGGGCATTAAAGCAGCTGGCAGAACAAGGAACCCAAGTTTTTATTATGCAGGGCAACCGTGATTTTGCGCTGGGCGAAAGTTTTTGTAAACAAGCTTCCTGCACCCTTTTGAAAGACCCTAGTGTCATTACACCTTTTGGTCAACCTATTTTGCTGATGCACGGCGATTTGCTGTGTACGCAAGATGTTGGCTACCAAAGAATGCGCCGTGTATTACATAACCCTATTATCAAATACCTTTTGCTTAACCTACCTTTAAAGCTACGGCTAAAAATTGCAGATAAAGCACGTCAAATAAGCCAGTCAGCTACCCGTAAAAAAGCCAGCTATATTGTTGATGTAACTCAGCAAGAGGTAGTACGCAGAATGGAAAAGCACCAAACCACCTGCCTAATTCATGGTCATACTCACCGCCCAGCAGTGCATAATTTACAAGTAGAGATAAAAGGTAAGAAGCTACCAGCTAAGCGTTATGTTTTAGGCGATTGGAGCGACCAGCAAGGCTGGAAAATCACCCTAGAAAAAGATGATATCCAGCTTAGCGAGTTCAGTTTTAGCGGTTTTTAAAATTTATCGGTTTTTAAAAGTAGGCGCGCGCTTTTCAACAAAAGCCTGCATACCTTCACTACGGTCCTCAAAAGCAAAACTACTTTGGAAAGCATGACGCTCAAAACGCATACCTGCATTTAGGCTGGTTTCATAAGCTTGATCAACCGCATCTTTAATTAAAGCCGTGACTGGTCGAGACTGTTCGGCAATGGTTTGTGCTGTTGCTAAAGCCTCAGTAAATAGCTCTTCTACTGGTAAAATACGGCTCACTAAACCACTACGTTCGGCTTCTGATGCATCCATCATACGGCCGGTTAAACACATTTCCATGGCTTTAGCTTTACCTATAGCGCGAGTTAAACGTTGCGTACCACCTGCACCTGGCATGGTTGCAAGTTTGACTTCTGGCTGACCAAAACGAGCAGTATCACTAGCTAGAATAAAATCACACGCCATGGCTAGTTCACAACCACCACCTAAAGCCATACCAGAAACAGCTGCTAGCATAGGTTTGCGACGTGACTCTAATACTTCCCAGCCATCGCCTTGCACATAAGGAAAGTTCATAGCAAATAGCTCTGGGAAGTCTTTACTGGCCATTTCAGGAATATCCGCGCCAGCTGCAAATACTTTTTCACTGCCTTGAATAAGCAGACACCCCACTTCAGCATCTTGCTCAAAAGCATTAACAGCTTGGCCCACTTCCGCAATTAACGCCATGGATAGTGCGTTATATACCTTAGGTCGATTAAGGGTAATAACACCCACCGCACCTTTTTTTTCTACTAAAATATTTTCATAAGCCATGGGCTAGTTCTCACTAGTTTTCTAATCAATAAGATTACTGTTTGGGTTGGGTAGTACCAGCATCAACTTGAGGGCGATTAGCTTCAGCTTTTGTTAAAGGCTCGCACTCTTCTAACGTAGCTAGGCAACGTTTTGTTAAACGCTGGTACTCGCCCGTGCCTTCTTGTTTCCAAGCAATTTCTTCAGCGCTTAATTTGCGGTGTACTTTGGCGGGTGAACCAATAATTAACGATTCTGCTTCACAGGTAAAACCTGCTTTAACAAAAGCCGTAGCTGCAACGATAGAGCGTGGTGCAATTTTTGCTCCATCCATGACGACAGCATTCATACCCACTAAGGAATCTTCACCGACAATGCAGCCATGCAAAATAGCACCATGACCTATATGACCGTCTTTTTCGACCACCGCATCTAAGCCAGGAAAAGCATGCATCACGCAAGTATCTTGTACGTTAGCGCCTTCTTTAAGAATAATTCGACCAAAATCACCACGCAAACAAGCGGTGGGGCCTACATAACAATTAGGACCAATATGTACATCACCAATTAATACCGCTGTTGGGTGAACATAGGCGGTCGGATGTACAACAGGTGTGACACCTTCAATTTTATAACAGGGCATTTTTTATTTTCCTTGAAGTTTACTGGTTTAAGTGAGTCTGCCTAATAAAGCAGACTAACTTAAGCTGCACCTAAGCGTCAGGGTTAAAGCTGACGCTTAGGTCACAGTAAAGCAAAGACAACTAACCTAAGGCTAGTTAAACGTGACGACGACTTTGTACAACAACAAAGCGGTTCACTAGGAAGGCAGCATCACTTAAGCAGGCATTAGCGGCAGGGTTGCCACCGGTTGCGTGGAAGTCACTAAAGGCAGCGGACTGGTTAACAAATACGCCACCATCTAGGTTGCAAGAAAGTGCAACTTTAACGTCCATTGCCAGTTCTTCTGCTTGATCTAAAACAGCGTCAGAGGTTGAGTAAACACCCAGGGTTATTGCACCCTGCTCATCCAATACTTCTTTGGCTAAGCGCATAGAGTCTTCAGTCGATTCAGTGGCAATTAAGAAGGAGATAGGACCAAAGCGCTCTTCTGAATAGGTTGCTTGGTCTTTACCATCTACTTTAAGAATTAAGGGTGTGCGTATGCGCGCATCTGGGAATTGAGCGTGAATACGGCTTTCGCTATCTAGAACAATTTCGCCCAAGCTACGGCACTCATCAATACGCTTAGCCGTTGCTTCTGATTGAATCGCACCTAGTACCATGCAAGCACGGTCGTTATCGCCTAAGAATTTACTGGTTGCTGTAGCTAATGCCTGTGCAAACTCATCAAAGCTTACCTTACCTTCAGGGGTGTCTATGCCGCTTTTAGGTACATAAATAGCCTGAGTAGTGGTACACATTTGACCCGAGTAAAGGCTGAGGGTGAAAGCCAGGTTGCGGGTCACGGCTTTTAAGTCACTCACGCTATCTACAATAATTGAGTTAACACCGGCTTTTTCAGTGAATACTTTAGCGTGCAGCGCATTCTGCTCTATCCAGTTACCAAAAACGCTAGAACCTGTGTAGTCAATCACTTTAACTTTTGGATTCATCACTAAATCTTTGGCAACAGGTTCTTCTAGTGTATCAACTGCTAAACTAACAATTTGCGGGTCTAGGCCAGCTTCTTTAAGCACTTCTTGGGCAACTTTAACGGTTAGAGCAGCAGGCAGAATAGCAGCAGGGTGCGGCTTAACAATCACTGGGTTACCCGTAACTAGGCTAGCAAACAAACCTGGGTAGGTATTCCAAGTAGGGAAGGTAGAACAACCAATAACGACTGCTACACCTCTGGGTACGATGGTGAATTTCTTATCCATCACCAAAGGATCCATCTTACCTTGTGGCTTATTCCAACGTGCCGTAGCTGGTACTGCATTCATAGCATCCCAACCGTAAACAACGGCTTCTAAAGCTCGGTCTTGAGCATGAGGTGCGCCCGCTTGGAAGGCCATCATAAAGCCTTGCCCACTGGTGTGCATAACGGCATGCCCCATTAAAGGGCTCATATCATTAAGGCGTTGCAGTATTTCCATACACACACCCACACGACCTTTAGGGCCAGCATCACGCCACTGAGGTATAAGTGAGTGCATAACATCAACTAGCTGACCCATATCTGGCTGGTCATAACTAGTGCCTAAATCCAAGCCATAGGGTGAACGCTCACCTGTGATTTTTTTAGTAGTGGCAGGGCCTTCTAGTTCAAAGTGCTGATTGCACAAAGCTTTAAAATCTTCAGGAGCAGATTTAACTAATTCTTCTGGGTATTTTTTTAAGTTTTCAGAATAGGGTGACCAGTATTCACGCGTATGAATAGCTTCAATGGCACGATTTAATAGTGCTTCATGGCGATCAAACAAAACTGCAGGTGTTACTGCTGACATAATATAAGTCTCCTAAGAACTTGGCTTATCTAAAATATAGGTATTTATACAGCGCACCAACATAGCATCAACAATTTAAAACAAGACGCGCTTTTTGTATCACATCCACCCACCAAAGCAAAGCAATCAGCTTTATTTATACTCGGAAAAGGTAAACTAACGGCTCAAAAACAAATCATTCAACCAGCCTAAAAACTATACAAACCAAAAAAATCAATGACTTAAACCATTTACACTTAAAGCCAGGTCAAAGCGATACATAAAACAAGAATTAAGTTCTTGATCAGTGTCATTTTTTGGATATACTTATTTTAGCAATAGATAGCGCTAGCTTAGCCACAAGAAAACAAGACAAAAGTAAGACTAAAAGAAGGTAGCTGCTATTAAGTTAGGTTACTCAAGGACCGGCACAACCTAAGCAGTAAAACAAATAATAAACAATGAGCAGGTTGCTTATGCCAGATAATCTAATTATCCAAGGGCCTGAAAAAGGCGTGTTATTAATAACACTCAATCGTCCACAAGCCCTCAATGCTTTAAACACAGAGCTCTTAGGTGAATTGTCAGCAGTGCTTGATGCTGCTGAATTCGACACTGAAATCCGTACTGTTGTTTTAACTGGCAGCGAAAGAGCTTTTGCCGCAGGTGCAGACATCAATGAAATGGCCGCACGTGATCTAGTTGGAATACTTGAAGACCCACGCGTTGCTCACTGGCAACGTATTGCTCGTTTTCCAAAACCTATTATTGCTGCCATTAATGGTTTTGCTTTAGGTGGTGGCTGTGAATTAGCCATGCATGCCGACATCCTTATAGCCGGTGAAAACGCACGCTTTGGTCAGCCAGAAATTAATCTTGGCATTATGCCAGGTGCGGGGGGTACACAACGCTTAACGCGTGCCGTGGGTACTGCCTTAGCTATGCAAATGGCCTTAACGGGTGAACAAATTTCTGCTCAACGTGCATTGCAAGCTGGATTAATCAGTGAAATTTGCCCTACAGAATTAACCGTTGAACGCGCCATTCAAATAGCTGAAACCATTGCCAGCAAAGCACCCTTAGCTGTTCGCTTAACTAAAGAAGCCGTGCATAAAGCCAGTGATACTGACTTAGCTACTGGCCTTAGGTTCGAGCGCCATGCCTTTACCGTTTTATCTGGCACAGCTGACCGCGCTGAAGGCTTAAAAGCTTTCCAAGAAAAGCGTAAGCCTAAATTTACCGGTTGTTAGTTTTTAACACCCTCCACTAGAGGACTTATTAGTTATGTCTGAGCCCAGTATTCTTCTTGAAATCGACCAAGGGGTTGCACTGCTAACCCTTAATCGCCCAGCCAACCTCAATAGTTTTAATGCTGAGATGCATGATCAAATGCGTGCTGCTTTAAGCCAGGTTCGTAAAGATGCCAGTGTTCGCGCTTTGGTTATTACTGGTTCTGGCCGTGGCTTTTGTGCTGGCCAAGATTTAGGCGACCGCAATGTTGCAGCCAGTGATGCTGCACCCGATTTAGGCGAGTCGATTGAAAAACGCTACAACCCTATGCTACGCACTTTGCGTGACCTACCCCTGCCGGTTATTTGTGCTGTGAATGGTGTGGCTGCTGGCGCTGGTGCCAACATTGCTTTGGCTTGCGATATTACCCTAGCAGCACGCTCTGCAAGTTTTATTCAAGCCTTCTGCAAAATTGGTCTAATACCTGATTCTGGTGGCACTTGGACCTTACCTCGCTTAGCTGGCATGGCACGTGCTAAGGGCATGGCTTTATTAGGTGACAAAATCCCTGCTGAACAAGCAGAAAGCTGGGGCATGATTTGGCAGTGCGTTGACGACGAAAAGTTAATGGAAGAAACCATGAAACTAGCTCGCCACCTTGCCACTCAGCCAACCAAAGGTTTAGCACTCATCAAGCGTGCGCTGAATGCTAGTGCCAACAACACCTTTGATGAGCAGTTAGATTTAGAGCGTGACCTTCAGCGTTTAGCAGGCCGTACAGATGATTACCGTGAAGGCGTAGCTGCTTTTATGGAAAAACGCCAACCCAGTTTCAAGGGGCAATAAAATGCAGGCTTTAAACTCTTCTGTAAAAATTGCCGTAATTGGTGCTGGAGCAATGGGCTCAGGTATCGCTCAAGTGGCAGCCCAAGCAGGACACCAAGTTTACCTGCAAGACCAACAAGCCGGTGCTGCAGAAAAAGGCAAGGCTGGCGTTGCCAAGGTTCTACAAAAGCGGGTTGATAAGGGCAAAATGCAGCAGGCAGACTTAGACGCTTTGCTTAGCCGTATTCAACCTGTAGATGCTTTAGAAGAACTTGCCGATGCAGGTTTAGTCATTGAAGCCATTATTGAAAACCTAGATATCAAGCGCCAGCTGTTTGCCAACCTGGAAAGCATTTGTGGTGAAGAGGTTATTCTTGCCACTAACACTTCCTCTATTTTGGTGACTTCTTTAGGCGCTCAGCTAAAACGCCCAGAGCGTTTGCTGGGTATGCACTTTTTTAACCCTGCGCCTTTAATGGCTTTGGTTGAAGTCATTCTTGGTTTAGCTACCGATAAAAAACTGGCAGAAGTTGTACATGCCACGGCTACTGCTTGGGGTAAAAAACCGGTTTTTGCAACCTCCACTCCTGGCTTTATTGTTAACCGTGTGGCGCGTCCTTTTTATGCTGAAAGCCTACGCTTAATGCAAGAGCAAGCTGCTGACCCTGCCACACTGGATGCTTTATTACGCGAAGCGGGTAGCTTCCGCATGGGGCCGTTTGAACTAATGGACTTAATTGGCCATGACGTTAACTATGCTGTCACTGAATCGGTTTTCTCTGCCTATTATGGTGACTTCCGCTTTCAGCCTTCACTTATTCAAAAAGCTTTGGTTGAAGCAGGCCGCTTAGGTCGTAAAACTGGCCAAGGTTTTTATTCTTATGCCGAAGGTGCCGAGCGCCCAACGGCCGCCACTCAACCCCAGCAAAGCTTCACTGAACAACCGGTAATTATTGAAGGTGAACTCGGTGCTGCTAGCGGTTTAGCTGAACGCTTTAAGCAAGCTGGCTTGAATGTTATTGAACGTGCTGGTGCTGGTGTCCTTCGTTACGGCGAAGCAACTTTAGCCCTAACCGATGGCCGTATGGCAGGTGAGCGTTTAGTAACTGATGGCTTGCAAGATTTAGTGGTGTTTGATTTAGCCAAAGATTATAAAAATGCAACACGCTTAGCGATTGCCGCAGCTAAACAAACCTCAACCACGGCTATAAATGATGCTACAGCCTTGCTTCAAAAGGCTGGCCTAGCGGTTAGCTTGCTAAGTGATGCACCTGGCTTAGTGGTGATGCGTACTTTAGCCATGTTAGCCAATGAAGCAGCCGATGCTGTTTTACAAGGTGTTGCCAGCGCAGCCGATGTAGATTTGGCCATGTGTGCTGGGGTGAATTACCCACAAGGCCCACTCAGCTGGAGTGACAACCTAGGCCAAGGCGTTATTTGGCAGGTGCTAACTAACTTACAAGCTAGCTATGGTGAAGACAGGTACCGCCCTTCTTTATTATTGCGTCAGTATGCCTTTACTGGGCAGAGCTTTTCAGTCTAATAAAAAGATAACAATAAAAGAGAGCAATGATGACTAATTCAACTACTGAGCTTACGCCACAACAACTGGCTGAAGCTTGTGCTGAAGCCATGTTTTCACGTGACCAAGCTAGCCAACAGCTGGGTATGAAAATTATTTCAGTAGCGCCTGGTCGTGCAGTGTTAACCATGACCGTAGATAGCCGTATGGTGCAAGGACATGGTGCTTGTCACGGTGGCTACCTTTTCACACTAGCCGATTCTGCTTTTGCTTTTTCTTGCAATACTTACGACAAAGCAACGGTGGGTTCTAGCTGCAACATTGAATACGTTTTTCCTGCCAAAGAAGGTGATTTATTAACGGCGACTGCCGTTGAGCTTAACCGTGGTAACCGTACAGGTATCTACGACATCACCATCACCAATCAAGATGGCCAAGTAATTGTTTACTTCCGAGGAAAATCCTATCAAGTACGCGGCAGTGTTCGCCGCTTAGAGGAATAATAATGAGTGCTAATAATCTTTTGCAAGATGCTTATATTGTCGATGCAATAAGAACCCCAGTGGGTCGTTACGGTGGTGCTTTATCTTCAGTAAGAGCCGATGACTTAGGTGCCATTCCTATGAAGGCCCTTATGGAACGCAACCCAGACCTAGACTGGAGCAAAGTTGATGATGTGCTTTACGGCTGCGCTAACCAAGCGGGTGAAGACAACCGTGATGTAGCGCGTATGTCTGCACTTTTGGCTGGCCTACCCATTGATGTACCTGGTGGCACCATCAACCGCCTATGCGGTTCAGGCATGGATGCAGTCGGTACTGCAGCACGCACTTTACGCACAGGTGAAGCTAAATTGATGATTGCGGGTGGTGTTGAGTCTATGTCTCGCGCACCTTTTGTTATGGGTAAAGCAGAGTCAGCCTTCAGCCGCCAAGCAGAAATGTTTGATACCACCATTGGCTGGCGTTTTATTAACCCACTAATGAAAAAGCAGTACGGTGTTGATTCTATGCCAGAAACGGCAGAGAACGTGGCCGAAGACTTTAATATTTCGCGTGCCGACCAAGATGCTTTTGCACTGCGTAGTCAAGAACGCACAGCAGCCGCACAAGCCAATGGACGCTTAGCACAAGAAATTACGCCTGTTCTAGTGCCTCGCCGTAAGCAAGAGCCTTTGGTGGTTGATACTGACGAACATCCACGCCCTACTACGCTAGAAGCGCTGGCCAAACTTCCCACCCCTTTTAGAGATGGCGGCAGTGTTACACCGGGCAACGCTTCGGGTGTTAACGATGGTGCTTGTGCTTTATTAATGGCTAGTTCAGAAGGCGTTAAGCAGTTTGGCTTAAAGCCACGCGCCAAAGTTTTAGCTATGGCAACAGCGGGTGTTGAACCACGCATTATGGGGTTTGGCCCAGCACCTGCTACCCGTAAAGTGCTAGAAGTCGCTGGTTTAAAACTAGAAGATATGGATGTTATCGAATTAAACGAAGCCTTTGCTGCACAAGCTTTAGCGGTAATGCGTGATCTAGGTTTAGCCGACGATGCACCACAGGTTAACCCTAACGGTGGCGCTATTTCCTTAGGCCATCCTTTAGGCATGAGCGGTGCGCGTTTAATTACTACGGCTTTGCATGAGTTAGAAAAGCTGCATACTGAAGGAAAATCTAGCCGTTATGCGCTTTGCACTATGTGTATCGGAGTTGGTCAAGGTATTGCACTTATTATCGAGCGGGTTTAATTCTGCTTGGATAAACAAAAACATAAACAAAAATAAAGATCCAACTGCTAGGCAGCTAATTTTGGCCTAGCCACAAAATTATTAGGAATATAAAATGAGCCTTCCCTTACAAAAACTTGGCGCACTAGACCCCCTTGAAACAGCCAGCATTGATGAATTACGTCATAGGCAGTTACAACGTCTACGCTGGAGCCTAAACCATGCTTACACCAACGTACCTTTTTACCGTAAAGCTTTTACAGACTTAGGTATTCATCCGTTAGACATTAACTGCTTAGAAGATTTAGGCAAATTAGGCTTTACCACCAAAGCCGACCTACGCGATAACTACCCCTATGGTATGTTTGCTACACCCATGCGTGAAATTGTGCGTATTCATGCGTCTAGTGGTACTACAGGCAAACCCACCGTCGTTGGCTATACCCAAAATGATATTAATACTTGGGCAGATGTAGTCGCTCGCTCTATTCGTGCTGCTGGTGGCCATGCTGGTGATAAAGTTCATATTGCTTACGGTTATGGTCTGTTTACTGGTGGTTTAGGCGCTCACTATGGTGCTGAAAGATTAGGCTGTTCAGTTATTCCTATGTCAGGTGGGCAAACCGAAAAACAAGTACAGCTTATTAATGACTTTGGACCTGACATTATTATGGTCACTCCGTCTTATATGCTTAATATTGCTGACGAATTTGATCGCCAAGGCATTGATCCTCGTAAATTACCGTTACGCATTGGTATTTTTGGTGCAGAGCCTTGGACTGACAGTATGCGTACCGAACTAGAAAATCGCTTAGGTATTCAAGCCTTAGACATTTATGGCTTATCTGAAGTCATGGGGCCTGGTGTGGGTATGGAATGTGCAGAAACCAAAGATGGTCCAACCATCTGGGAAGATCACTTCTACCCAGAAATTATTGACCCTGCAACGTGTGAAGTATTGCCTGATGGTGAATACGGTGAACTTGTTTTTACTTCTTTAACAAAAGAAGCGATGCCAATTGTTCGCTACCGCACCCGTGATTTAACTCGCTTATTACCCGGTACAGCACGCCCGATGCGCCGTATTGATAAAATAACCGGCCGTAGCGATGATATGTTGATTATTCGTGGTGTCAATGTGTTCCCAACTCAAGTTGAAGAACAGATTCTTAAAATTGCATCACTTGCACCGCATTATGAAATCGTTGTGTACCGTGATGGCAATTTAGACTGCGTTGATATTCGCGTAGAGCTTAAACCTGAAGCCAACGCATCTGATGCTGAAACCTGTCAAAAGGTTGCTAAAGAATTACAGCATCACATTAAGTCTTGTATTGGTATCAGTACCCATGTAAAAGTCTGCAATGCTGGACTTTTACCTCGCTCTGAAGGCAAGGCAACTCGTGTATTCGATAAGCGTAAATAGCCTTTAGAATAGCTTTTTAAAAGCTCTTTAAACCCCACTTAACGTGGGGTTTTTTGTATTAAAACTCTAAAAAATTGATTTAAGTCAAAAAAATTATGATACGAAAACTTATAACAAAAATAAAAAAATGTATCACTAAAAACCTAAAAACTACTCGATAAGCTAGCTGGCACCCCTTACAAATTTCAATTTTAGCTGTCTAATAAAGCGACACGCTGAACCTTTTATAAAAAAATTCAGTGTATCGTTTAACTTTGAAGAATTTTTAGGATGGCTTAAAGTACAAAAAAACAAAAAAATAACGCGATACATAAAATTAACACTTGATATTAGTTTAAGTATCATATAAAAATAACACTAGCTTCTTAGCAAGATCATCTAGGTTGCATACCGCAATAAGAGATGAACAATAAAAAACCCTTTGGAGACACTTAATATGTACGCTCAACTTGTTGAAACAGGATCAAAGCGCGTTAAGACACTAGAAGAAATGTCACCAGAAGAACGCACCTTTCAAGAAAAAGTAGATGCTGAAATTAAAATCGAGCCTAAAAACTGGATGCCCGATGCTTATCGTAAGACATTAGTACGTCAAATTTCACAGCACGCTCACTCTGAAGTAGTAGGAATGCTGCCTGAAGGTAACTGGGTAACTCGTGCGCCAACCCTCAAGCGCAAATTACAATTAATGGCAAAAATTCAAGATGAAGCAGGCCATGGCCTTTACTTGTATAGCGCCATGGAAACTTTAGGTGCCAGCCGTGATGAAGAAATTGAAAAACTTCACCAAGGTAAAGCTAAGTATTCCAGTATTTTTAATTACCCAACGTTGAACTGGTCAGATATGGGTGCTGTTGGTTGGCTAGTAGATGGCGCAGCAATCGTTAACCAAGTTGTACTTCAGCGTACCTCTTACGGCCCTTATTCACGTGCTATGGTGCGTATTTGTAAAGAAGAAAGCTTCCACCAACGCCAAGGCTATCAAATTCTTTTAGATATGATGCGTGAAGGTACTGAAGAACAAAAAGCGATGGTTCAAGATTCAATTAACCGTCTCTGGTGGCCAGCACTGATGATGTTTGGCCCTTCCGATGAAGATTCACCTAACTCGCAACAATCTATGGCTTGGAAAATTAAGCGTAAGAGCAATGATGAACTACGTCAGATGTTCATTGATCAAACAGTTCCACAACTTGAGTTTTTAGGTTGTACAGCACCTGATCCAGACCTTAAATGGAATGAAGAAACAGGTCATTATGACTTTGGTGAAATTGATTGGAGCGAGTTCTACGAAGTATTAAAAGGTAATGGCCCTTGTAACCGTGAGCGCATTGCAACACGTAAAAAAGCCATTGATGAAGGTACTTGGGTACGTCAGGCAGCTAAAGCCTATGCCGATAAAAAACAACAAAAACAGCGTGATGCCGCTTAATAATTAGGAGAACAAAAAATGTCTGAAGAATGGCCACTTTACGAAGTATTTGTACGCAGTAAACACGGTCTTAACCATCGCCACGTTGGCAGTGTTCACGCTGCTGATAAAGAAATGGCAATGGAAAATGCACGCGAACTTTACACTCGCCGCAATGAAGGTGTAAGCATTTGGGTTGTTCCATCCAATAACATCACTGCTTCTTCTCCAGATGAGAAAGAGCCTTTATTCGATCCATCGCAAGACAAAGTTTATCGTCATGCTTCTTTCTATGAGCTGCCCGACGAAGTTGGTCAGATGTAAGGGGGACCCTATGACAAAAGCACTAACACAACAACAGGCTCTGCAGGAATACCTGCTTAGACTAGCCGATTCAAACCTTATTATTAGTCAGCGCCTTTGCGAACTCTGCGGTAAAGCACCAGCCGTTGAAGAAGAAATGGCTTTAATGAACGTTGCTTTAGACTTAGTTGGTCAAGCACGTAACTGGTATGAATACGCTGCAGATTTAGACGAAGCTAAGCGCGATGCTGATACTTTGGCTTTCCGCCGTGATGCACACGATTACCGCAATCTGCTTCTAACCGAACAGCCTAATGGTGACTACGCAGAAACTATGGCTCGTCAGTTTTACTTTGATGTATGGCACTACTTTACGCTGCTATCCTTAATTGATGCACCTGATGAGCGTATTGCGGGTATAGCTGCTAAAGCATTAAAAGAAGTGACTTACCATTTGCGTCGTTCATCTGCTTGGGTAAAACGTTTAGGTGATGGTACTGAAGAAAGCCATCAGCGAATGGAAGTAGCAGTTGAAAGCTTGTGGCGCTTTACTGGTGAGCTAATTACACCAGACCAGGTTGAATTGGACTTAGCAGCTAAAGGTTTAGCACCTAACCCAGAACAACTAGCAGCAGACTGGAAAGGCATGGTTAAGGAAGTATTAACTGAAGCCACGCTTAGCCTACAAGATGACGATGCTTGGATGCACCTAGGCAGTAAAAAAGGTATTCACACTGAGCACCTAGGTTTAATTCTAGCTGAAATGCAGTTCTTACAGAGAGCTTATCCGGATGCAAAAACCTGGTAAAACACCTAAGCCGACAGCAACGCCACTTGAAAATCCAATGATTGCCAGTGATCGGGTTCCAGCCAATGTGTCTGGTGAACCTTTAAATGAAGATCAAATCTGGCAACTGCTGCAGGAAGTAAAAGACCCTGAGGTGCCTGCTGTTAGTGTGGTAGAGCTAGGTGTTGTACGTAAATTAAGTTGGCAAGACCAGCAGTTGGTAGTCGATGTAACACCTACCTACTCGGGTTGTCCTGCTACTGATTTAATCGAAGAGTTAATTGCTGAAGCACTCATGCAAGGTGGCATCCGTAACCCTAAAATCAAGCGGGTGCTTACACCTGCTTGGACAACGGACTGGATTACCCCTGAAGGAAGAGAGAAGCTTCGTAAGTTTGGTATAGCACCACCACAAGGTAGTGCTAGCAAAATGAGTCTACTAGGGCATGATGAGCAAATTACTTGTCCTCATTGTGGTAGTAAACACACTGAACAAGTCAGTGAATTTGGCTCTACTGCTTGCAAAGCACTTTATCGCTGCACTGATTGCCTAGAACCCTTTGATTACTTTAAGTGCATATAACAAAATCGAGATTACTATGAGCCAATTCCATTCGCTAACAATTAAAGAAGTCAGGCCAGAAACGCGTGACGCAGTTTCATTGTCATTTGAGCTGCCAGAAACACTAAAAGATACCTATAGTTTTACTCAAGGTCAGTATTTAACACTAAGAACACAGATTGATGGTGAAGAAGTACGTCGCTCTTATTCCATATGCACAGGCATTAACGATCAAGATTTGCGCGTTGCTATAAAAAAAGTACCCGGTGGCGTATTTTCAACCTTCGCTAATGAACAACTTAAAGCAGGTCAAACCCTTGATGTAATGCCGCCTCAGGGTAAATTTTTTACAAAAATTGATCCAAATAATGAAGGTAACTACCTTGCCGTTGCAGCAGGTAGCGGGATAACTCCTGTATTATCAATTATTAAGAGTACCTTAGAAACAGAGCCTAAAAGTAAATTTACACTTTTTTACGGCAACTACTCAACTAGCTCCACCATGTTTCGAGAGCAGCTATCTGACCTTAAAAATCAATATATGCAGCGTTTAAATTTAGTATTTATTTTTAATCGTGAACAGCAAGACATTGAGCTTTACAACGGGATTATTGATAGCGATAAATGCGACGCACTATTTGAACAATGGGTTAAGCCAGCAGATTTAACTGCTGTTTTTATTTGTGGTCCACTACAAATGACTGAAACAGTACGTGACTCATTACAAAATCATGGCTTAGATAAGTCCAAAATTCACTACGAACTATTCACACCTGCTGGTGGCGCTTCTGTTTCACGTCAAGATAGAGCAGAAACAAAAATAGATAACAAAGCTGTTAGTAATGTTACTGTTATTTCTGATGGACGCTCTTTAGGCTTTGAACTAGTTCGTAACACTAAAAGCATTTTAGATGCAGGTAACGAGATAGGTGCAGACTTACCTTACTCTTGTAAAGCTGGTGTTTGCTCTACTTGCCGTGCCAAAGTTGTAGAAGGTGAAGTAGAAATGGACTCTAATTATGCACTTGAAGATTATGAAGTTTCTGCTGGTTATGTTCTATCCTGCCAATGTTATCCGGTAAGTGATAATGTTGTACTAGATTTTGATCAATAACTAACTGCTTGAACCTGTTTTAATAACAAACCTGTTTTAACATTTATTTAACCTCGCCTAATGCGAGGTTTTTTTAGTTTCCCTGTTAGTCCAAATATAATTTCTGTTTTTAATAGGTTTGAACGTAAGCGTAACAGCAACCCCACCTATTTAATCTAGCGACAACTATCCTGGCCGGTTTTTTTGCTTAAAATTTGATGGCCCAGGGCAGCAGGTGGTCGAGTTTGTTGTTTTCTTTGCAGTGCGGTAGTTGCTCAAACAAGGCTGTTAAGTAAATACTGGGTTGGATGCCATTGGCTTTGGCTGTTTCAATTAAGCTGTAGAGCAACGCACTGGCACGAGCGCCACTTCGGGTGTTGGAGAAGAGCCAGTTTTTTCTGCCAATCACGAAGGGTTTAATGGCTCGTTCTGCACGATTATTGTCGATAGCGGCTTCACCTTGCTCAAGGTAAACCTGCAGTTTATCCCATTGATTTAAGGTGTAGTGAACCGCAGCACCTATCGTGCTTTTAGGCGGCACTTGCTGCGCCGTTTTATCCAGCCAAGCTTTAAGTTGCTGCATGATGGGTACGGCTTCTGTTTGGCGAAGTGCTTGTTTTTCTTTAACTGTTGCTTGGTTTAATTGTTTTTCAACACCATAAAGTTTTTGAATTAAGTTTAAGGCTTGGTCAGCACGCCCAGTTTTACCTTTGGGTTGTACGGCTTTAGCGTCCATAAACTTACGCCGTGCGTGCGCCCAGCAGCCTGCTAACGTCGCTTGGGTTTTGTGGTAGCCCGCATAGCCGTCAACCTGTAACAGACCGGTATAGCCACTTAAGAAGTGATTAGGGTGTAGGCCACCACGACCATCTTGATAATCGTAGAACACAATATTCGGTAGGGGCGGACTATTGCCGATGGGAATCGGTTTATCACCACCACAGCCATACACCCACATAGTGCATTGGGTTTTATCAACATCTAACACCTTTACTGGCGTGTCGTCTGACCATAAAGCTGGCTGCTTAAGTAATAACTCATGCATGCGTTCATACAATGGTTCAAGCTGCAGCCCCAGTTTGATTAACCAACGACTCATGGTTTGTCGATGCAGTTCAATACCAAAGCTTTTAAATAATGCTTCTTGGCGATACAGGGGTAAACCAAACTGGTATTTGGCGGTAATGATTTGAGCTAGAAGTGTTGGGGTAGCAATACTTTTGGGTAAAATACTGGCTGGAACGGGCGCTATTTTAATCGTTGTTTGTGTGGCTTTTTGCTCACAGCAACGGCAGCTGTATTTTGGACGAATATGACGAATGACTTTAACGGTAGCGGGGATAAATTCTAGCTTCTCGCTAACTTCTTCACCCATGCGGTGTAGATCATTGCCACAGTCATCACAAACTTTGTCTGCTTCATCAAGGTCGTGTAGCACTTCTTCGCGTGGTAGTTCTGCAGCTAGGCTAGGACGACGCGTTTTCTTGCGTGTGTAGGTAATGGTTTCTTCGGCAGCGACTTCTTCTTCACTTGGCGTTAGCTGTTCTTCGGCTTCGTTAAAGAGTTCGCCTTGGCCTTGATAGCCTTCGCTGCTGGCAGCAAAGCGTTGCCTTAATGCCAACTGCCATTTTTCTAATGTTTCATAGTAAAGTTGTTGATACTTTTTCGACTCATCCTGCAACGACAAAACGAGCTTTTTTAGGCTCTCAATATCGTCTGGAAGTGGCGTGGTATCAGTGTTTTTCATGGTGCTAATTATACTAAAAACAACCAGCTAAAGCACTGATTTTACGAGTCTATTTAGGCTTTTTTTACTAAAAAACGCTGCTGTATTCTAGTGGCTTATGACCTTGCATTTTTTCAATATCTAAACCTTCTAACAACCATTGCCACTCACGCTCGGTCAGGGTTAGTACTTCGCCTGTCATGCGTTTAGGCCACTTGAATTTGTCTTTTTCTAAGCGTTTATACCACAAGCAAAACCCTGTTTTATCCCAGTAGAGCACTTTCAGTTTGTCGCGCTGCCGATTACAGAAAACAAAGAGTGCACCGCTAAAGCAGGTCAGCTTCATCTGCTCTTCAACGATAATACTTAGGCCGTTAATACTTTTTCTAAAATCTACTGGCTGCTTGTGTAAATAAATAGCCGGCGGCTCCACAAACATCTTCATCTAGACAGCGCCTTCAATAATTGAGCGAGCCAGACAGGCTCGACAGCAAGAGGTAACTGAAGTTGTGCACCTTGGTAATTTAAAACCAAATTATTAGCACTACTGATTGGTAGCGAAGGCGGTATTACTTTAGCAAAGCCCGGCTCATTATCATCATCCATGCTGACTTTTGAATGCTGACGGTATTTAACGATAAAATAAGAGTGACTTAACTTGTTTTCTTGGCAGAACTCGGCAAGCGTTAGCCCGCTTTGCTCGTAAGTATTAAATAGCTCAGTCCATTGCTCACTTGTGCGATAGGTTCGTTTGCTCATCACTTGCTCCTGAATAAAGAGGAGCCTAGTTTAGTGATAGAAGACTGCGCTAAAAGGTGTGGTTGCTGTTACGTTTACGTTTGAACTAGATATCTAAACAATACACAGCTTATAACCCTAAAATTACGCCATAAAAAAAAAGCCATAAAAAAACCCCCAGCTTATGTAGCTGAGGGTTATTTTATAAGTGCCTGACGATGACCTACTTTCACATGGGGAGACCCCACACTATCATCGGCGCTGAGCGGTTTCACTTCTGAGTTCGGCAAGGGATCAGGTGGTTCCCACTTGCTATGGTCGTCAGGCTTAACTGGCGGTTAAAAGCTTTTTTTGCGTTGTTGCTTTTGCAAAGTGACTGAGCTTTTATCCAAAAAGGTTGCAAACATTCGTTTTATTGAGATTCAGCTGTTTAGCTTAATTTCAATGGTTTTAAAAGTAGTTGTCGATGTTTTATTGTGTTGATTTGAAGTGTGACCTTCGTATCCGGTTTTGCTTTATTTGTTGCTTTAAAGCTTCGTTG
>NZ_JMLW01000027.1 GCF_000686905.1 Marinospirillum insulare DSM 21763 | reverse complement strand
ATTATCGAGTTGTTAACACCCTTTGCTTCTGTTGGTTTAGTACATACTCTAACGGCAGATAATGGTAAAGAGTTTGCTGAGCATCAAGCCATTGCAAAAGCACTGAATTGTGACTTTTACTTTGCAGACCCTTATGCTTCTTGGCAACGTGGATTGAATGAAAATACAAATGGCTTAATACGTCAATACTGCCCCAAAGGTTCATGCTTTAAGCACTTAGATGATGAGCATTTTGAATTCATTATGCATCGTTTAAATAACCGACCTAGGAAAACACTTGGAATGAAAACACCAAATGAAGTATTGTTTGAAGAATTACAGGCTGTTGCACTAGCAAGTTGAATCCAAGTTTTCTTAATATAACTAGAAGAGCCAAACCGTGTGCGTGATGCATTTACGCAACTATCTATCAACTCATACTCAACTTTTAATGGGTACCGTTGATCTTCAAAAAATACCTGTTCGACCTTGTAGGTACCAAATGCACCAATGAATAATGCAGTAGTTGCAGATATAAGCGGTTTCTTAAACTTTTTGTAGAAATGACCAGCAAAAGATTTTTTGCATTCGCAACATACAATATTTTGCGCAAACTCTATTTTATTTCCTGTAGAACAAGATGGGCACTCGATTTGCATAGTTTCCTCTAAAAGCTATGTATCCCTGAATTAATACGCACTATCAAACTGTACATCGTAAAATCTAAAAAGTAAGTGATATTAACTTTAATTACCTAGCCAACCTTTCCTCAAAGCTTGCCATAGCAGGGCTTACAAGCACTATTACTTTTATTACCCCTTCCCCACCCCTTTTAGCTTGTTTTGGCTTTAAGGCGTTACTTATATTGCTCAAGCACGCTGGCTACTTTTTCATTCAGCTCGGCTTGCATCTTATCTAGGTCAATGGGTTTTAGGTTGGAAGCTTCGACTTCACACAGCTCAAATAACTCGCCATCGCTTAGCTGTTTGCCACCGCCTAATTTTTTCATTAGCTCGGGGCTAACTTGGCCTACATTGGGTGCTACCACTCCCGTCATTGCCCATAGCGTATAGCGCCTCATTCTTGGGCAACCCAGTATTAGCTGTAGGTTTTCATAGCTAGTTTGACCCCGTTGCTCTAAATAGCGGTAGGTGCTGTGAGGTATTCCAGCAATATCGGCTATTTCAACTTGGGTATAGCCTTCAGCTTTTCTAGCTTGCTGTATTTTCTTACCTAAATCTTCTTCTTGGTTAGACATACTGCTTCTCTTTAACAGTGTTCAAACTGCTCAATAACTAACACTGAGCAACAATAAACGACAAAACTACTTGTATATTGTTAGTTTGCTGTTAGGATTCACCTAAAGAACAACTTGTTAGTAATTTTGTAGCTTTCTTTAAATATCGCTCAAATATTATCAACTTTATTAGGTGACTGCATGAATAAACCCAACAAATCGGTTAATACTTCAGCCCTTGCTGATAACCCTATTCCCGTGATGACGTTAAAAAAATTTGCGGCTGAATCGGGTTTAGCCTTGGCTGGCCCAACGGTTGTAAACGGTATGGTTCAACGCAAAGCCTTACCTACCGTGAAAATTGGCAAGCACCGTATGATCGATATGGATGCTTTACGCTTAATGCTAGAAAAACAGCGTGACTCATCATGTTAGATAAGGATTTAACGCTGGCCATTACTCAACGTTTAGCCGATGAATTTCAGTTTAAGCAGCAGGGTGATTACTTGCGCGGCCTGTGTCCTTCTTGTGGCAAGGCAGAAGCTTTTACTAAAGTAGGGCAGCCTTTCGTTATTTTTTGTGGTCGTTTAAATAACTGCGGAGTGAATCATACTGCTCGGCACTTGTTTGCTGATTTATTTGAAAACTGGTCAAAGCGTTACCCTTCTTCTGTTAATGACCCTAACGCCACTGCCCGTGCTTACCTTAAATACGATCGACAGTTTAACTTAACCTTGTTAGGCAATGCGTGGCAGCAGGGTGCGCTCCCTTTGCAGGATGGTTCTTTTGCCGCCACGATTAAATTCCCTTTGTGGGGCAATCATTATTGGCAAAGGGTGATGGATACCGATCAAATTCCCTTATTAAAATCACCTGAAGGTCTGGTTAAAGGTCAGGCTAAAAAAGCGCGGTTTAGTGCAGGCATTAAGTATTCAGGCAAGTGCTGGGTACCACCTAATATGCAGCTGCAAAAGGGTGACAGGGTTTATATTGTTGAAGGCATTTTTGATGCCATTGCTTTATGGATGTACGGCATTAAAGCCATTGCAGCCTTTAGCTGTAATAACCTACCCTCTAAGTTTATTGAACAGCACCAAGACTGGGGCATTGAGTGGGTGTTGGCTTATGACAATGATGCGGCAGGCCATAAAGCTGCATTAAAGTTTAAGCAGGTATTGCTTGAGCAGGCTCAACAGGTGGTTATTGAGCTGACGCCATCTAAGGACTTGGATTGGGATGACTGCCACCGTTTAGGCAAACTTAAAGAAAACGACTTTTGGGAAGCCTGCCGTTACCAAGGTGATTTGTTGCAGGCTGAATCTGCCAGTGAATACGCTCAGGTTATGTATGAGCATAAAAGCTTTAGCCAGCGTGTTTTTGAGTTCAGTAATGCCACCTGGTCTATTAAGGTGGATAGCACCGAATACGAACAAGAGCTGCAAGATAATACCTTACCCAGTTTAGCCTTTCATAAAGCCAGTAAAATTAACCGCATTAGTAACTGTATCCAAGAGTTTTTGTACATCGAGCGTGATGAACTCGCCGATGATCAAAACTATGTGCTTAAACTGCGTTACGAGAACGGCCACCCTGATCAAATCATTCTATTGCCCGGTAGCTGCATTGATTCCCCCAGTAGCCTAAATAAAGCCTTACTCCAAAGGGGTTCAGGTGCGTTATTTACCGGTAACACCCAAGACTTAAATACCCTGCAAAATCGCTGGTTTAAAACCATTCGCACCATTCAAAGCCTGCCTTTTATTGGTTATGACCGCCTTTCTAAAACCTACGTTTATCAAACCTTTGCGGTGCGTGATGGCCGGGTGATTGAACGCAATAACGATGGTTACTTTGAATTAGGTAAGCTAGGGCTAAAAACCAATTTAAAAAGTCCTCACGTTAACTATTCGGGTCAATTCAATCCTCACTGGGTAAGTGATCTTTGGGATGCATTTGGTACCCAAGGTTTAATCACCCTAGGCTTTTGGACTTCCACCCTTTTTGCTCAACAAATTCGCTACCGGCATAAAAGCCTTCCTTTTTTAGAGATTACTGGTGAACCAGGTGCAGGCAAATCAACCTTAATCGAAATACTTTGGGCGGCCTGTGGGCGTGATTACGAGGGGTTTGATCCAGCTAAAGCTCGCCCAGCGGCTATCAGGCGTACTTTTAACCAAGTATCGAATCTACCTGTAGTATTGATTGAGTCGGATTACACCGAAGAGAAAAAACATTTTGCACAGTTTACCTTTGATTCAATTAAACCGCTTTACGATGGGCGTGGTACTGGCTCGATAGGTATTGCCAACCGAGGCAATGATACAGAAGAGGCGATGTTTCAAGGGGCAATTATCATTGCCCAAAATACTGAAGTGCAAGGCCAGCCAGCAATTTTAGAGCGCATCAATGCACTACGCTTTAACCGTGCAAAACGTGAAACCATACCTGCAGCCCAGCGATTAATTAATGCTTCTAAGCAAGCCGACTTTGCCAGCTTCTTACCTCAAGTGATTAAACAAGAAAAAACTTGGCTAGCATGTTTTGAAAAAGCCATGAGCACCTATGAAGAAACCCTATGGAATGCACCGCTTAAAGGACACAACAGCCAAGCTGTTAAGAACAACCGCTTGGTACTTAACCACCTACAATTAATGGCTGCCGTCGCCACCCTACCCTTGATTTTTGGTGACCAGCACATTACTCAAGACATGGTTAAAGCCTGTGAAGCTCAAGTGCTAACCATGTTAGCTGAACGGCATAAACGCATTGCAGGTGACAGCCCCATTATTGAAGAATTCTGGGAGACTTACCATTACATTAACGACCAAGCACCTGAATACGCTTCAGAAGGCAATCAAGTTATAGAAAATAGGCTGAACCACAGCAACAACCCAGACACCGACATAGCCATTAATATTCCGCACTTTATGGACTTGTGCCGAACCTTCAACCAACCCATGTTTGATCCCAAGGAGCTTAAAAAACACCTGCCTAACTCCAGTCGTTACCCCTACCGTGAGCAGAAGAAGGTTTGGAGCCGAATCAAAAAGCGTACTCTGAGCTGCTGGGTCTTTAACGTAAAATAATGAGTCACCCAAACCCCAGCTTTTAGCCCTAGCTAACCCCCTAGGGAAAGGGGTAATAAAGGTAATAATTCCTCTAAAATGTTATACAACAAGGCTTAAAGCCTTACTTCAATAGTAATTTTTGGGTAAGAAAAAAGTAATAACCTTACCTAACACTCCTCCTCTTTTACCTGCCTTACCTCAAACTACCAATATATTGTTAATTTAGTTGACACTATCTATTTTATAGCTATAAGCTATCTCTATATTGTTTGCTTTGTGTGTTTTTAACATCTGCAAACAATATACAGTCAATCTATTTGAGCTAGATACTCAATAGGCAACGAATAGATATTCTGTAGACACCTAATAGATACGAGGTCGATATGAGCAAGATAGAAGTGGGTTTAGACAGTGGTTGTGCTTTTAACAAAACGGCTTTTCTTAACGAAGAGCAAGAATGGATTGAAAACTCAACGCCATCTTTGGTTCGTTCCGGGCGTGCCAATATCACGCTTAGTGGTTCACAAGGTTATAGCTACACCTGTGAAGGTGAACAATGGACTACCGATGAAAATGCGGTGGATGCAGAAGACACACGTTTTGATTCTTTCTCTTATTCCACTTTAAACACGGTATTAACGCATCACACCCTTAACAAGCTGATGACTGCCCATGATTTAAGCAATGAGTTTAGCATTAGTACGGGGTTGCCTTTAAACCATTACTTCACTGAACAGGGCGTTAATAAAAATGCCATTCAACGCAAACAAACAGCATTGCTCAAACCCGTAGAAGGCTCTGGCGTTAATCTGGTTTGCCAACAAATCTGCCCTGAAGGTTTAGCTGGTTGGGTGGATGCAAGAATTGACCGTTTGGGTCATGAGAAGGCTTCACAAAGCCATGCTGTTGCCGTGGCTGATATAGGCGGGCGTACTACGGACATTTGTGTAGTACAGCCGGATTACAGCTTAATAACTGAATACACCAGCACCTTAAGCATGGGTTGTTTAGACATAGCTGCAGAAGCCAATCGGTTAATTACCCAGCGTTATGGGGTGGGCACTATCAATATGTTAGCTATGTATCAAGTACTAGCTAGCGGCAAGATTGATTTAGGCAGGGGCAAGGTGCAAGACGTGACCGGAGAAACCCAGCAAGCCACCCGTACTATTGCTGGTCGTATTACACGTGAAATTGAACGCCTTACTGGCAAGGTGCCACACCTAGAGGGCTTTTGTTATTTAGGCGGTGGTGCCGAACAGTTAAAGCCGTTTCTTACAGGTGACAGCACTTATATTCCAGAGAGACCGAGATTTGCTAATGCGCGTGGCTTTTTAAAAATCATGCAGCACCTGAGCTGAGTCAGGAGCAAAGACTATGACAGTGACCAGAAACAGAAAAATCACCATTTACCTAGATAACAGTATTACACCGGAACTAAGGACATGGCTGATTAAAAATGGCGATAGCCAAGGTGGACGTAAACTACTGCGGATGGGGTATTTGTTAGAGCAGTCTGGCTTAGCCGATCAAATTCAGTTGTTAGCTACGCAAAAAGGGATGGTAACTGCTAGCCAGTTTGAATTAGTCGCTAAGGCTGTTGAGCTACTAGCACCCTTACAAAGCACTACACAAACTGAACAACCCACCATTGAAGCTCCCGTAACAACGGTAGCAATAGCTCATCCAGAACAAGCACCTACGCCTGAACCTGAAGCTAAAGCACCCAAAAGCTCATTATTTGCAGCAGGAAAAAAAGATTAAGGAGGCAACATGCGTGTAACCACATCCACCAACTTAGTGTTTGATGACAGCGATCCCCGCTGCTTTGTTAAGTTAGAAACCGGCCAACACGGTAAACACTACGCCTTTGTGCAGTGTGTTGACGGCAACACCGGAGAGAAAAGCCGCTACTGGGGTATTTGGTGCCACCAAGAACAAGAAGCAGCCATGAAAGAAATACTTAACTGGGGCGGCAAATGGCCAAACCTACCTAAATAAAAGACTGCTATAAACTGCACCCACTAAAAAGCCACCTGCTAGAAGCTAGGTGGCTTTTTGGTTCAACTTATAATTTGTTACTTAATCGATATCACCAACCATCTCCTTAGGCAACTGATCAATAAAAGCGGAACATACAGTTTCCAGTTTTAAATAATCAGCTTGATTAACGGCTAGTTTTTGATCAACCCACAAGTAAACTGCTTCAAAATTAGTGTAAAAACTATCTACACCCAAATAAATTGCTATACCATAACCACGACGTACTTTAAGCCTAGCAATAAGATGGTTACCCATCAGACGTGCGTTAGGTGAAACCCAAATACGGCTTTTATTCATCTTCATTGGTAACCTCCAGTTCTCTAGCACTTTGTTGTAGCAAGGCTTCAAATGCACTGCCATCTCTACGGGTTAGATCAGGCACGTAGTGGCTATAAACCCTAAATAGCATTTCTGTATTTGAATGCCCTAATTGCCTAGCTATCCACTCTGGATTTTCACCTGCTGCTAACCACAGGGTTGCTGCTGTATGACGAGTTTCATAAGCACGACGTGGCTCTAATCCCAATATCATTAAAGTGGGATGCCAAACTCTACGGTTTACATTACGGTAATTTAAGGGTCCACCTTTACTGTCACAAAACACATATTCAGAGTGCCTTGCACTTAGTTGATACTGATGCTGCAAAGCTTCAAAAACACGGTCAGATATATGAATATTTCTGACTGAGCTAGTGGTTTTTGTTGTTTCTGTCTTGCCATCAACTAAAGCTTCTACAACACGAATTAACCGCTTATCTAGATCAACGTTTCTCCACCTGAGACCATCAATTTCACTAGTGCGCATTCCAGTAAAAAAGCGCACTATATAGTAATTTCTAAAGTCCATTCGTACAGAGTTAATAAAACGCCAAACATCAGTTAAGCTTAGAGGATGAACAACTGTTTTTACCTCCTTCAAGTTACGAATATTTTTATATGGGGTTTCAAATCCATACCTTTCTGCTGACTCTTCCAGTATCATGCGAAGTGGTATCATTATTTGATTTATCCGTGATGCTGACAGACACTTCTGATTTTCGAACTGAACTTTGGCGAGCGAGGCTCGAAAATCCAGAAGGTCTGACTTAGTTATTTTTTTAACTACTTGCCCACCAAAGTGTGGTTTCAAGTATTTGTTAAGTGTTGTTGTTACTTTTCTTTGATAAGTAGTCTTCCATTCAATTTTTTTCTCCTCATACCAAACTTCTGAAAATGCTGAAAAATTTGGGCAGCGTGATGTTGCTGCAATTTTACGATCCCTAAGCTCAGCAACTTCTTCTAAGCGCTTACTTTTCGGAAAGTACTTGGCATAGTCGAAAATACCAAGTGTAATTTCTGCCTCCATTTTATTGGCAAGCTCATTAAGCTGTTTCCTATTAGCCGGTGTATCAGGCAACACTGTCTGTTCACGGCAACGCATCCCCAAGTAACGAAAATCAATAACCAGTTTTCCCCGTCGTACATTAATTGAAGCCATTATTCTCTCCTATTGTAGACAGCCGATAAGGTGATCTGTGGAAGATGCCTTACACATATCCTTCTCAATTTGCTCCCAGAGGAAGAGAATTTTTCGACCCCCAAAAGGGCGGATGTAATGCACTCCCTCCATCAGCACACTGTCCTTCAATTGATTACGAATGGTTCGCACGTCATAACGAATACGTTGAGCAAGCTCTTTGGTAGTTAAATATGTTTGTGTCATAATCCCTCCAGTTATCTTTTACCTACAAGCAACATCTAAAACCTGCAACAGGTACTAAATACCCATAGCAGGTACTTTAACATCACAAATACTTATTGCAAGTACTTTTTACCTATAGAGGGTATTTATTTATGCTTAAGTGTCGTTTATCGATAATTCTTGGCGAAAAGAAAATAAACGTTGCTGAGTTATCAAGAGAGACAGGAGTAAACAAAAACACTCTCCACCGTCTTTATAATGAAACGGCAACTCGTGTCGAATTAGATGCTATAGCAAAAATTTGTACCTATTTAGATATAGAGGTAGGAGAGCTTTTTGTATTAGAAAAACGGTGACCAAAAGTGTTGGTCACCGTTTTTAAGCAGAATTGGAAATGTGAGGTTGTGTTCAGTTATTTTTGCATCAAAAAAGATTAGTCACCATTTGGTCACTTCTTGGTCACCACCTGGTTTTGTAGTGAAATAAGTAATTACTGTTTACTGCATAAACTCAAAAAAGAAGTGAAAAAAAATCTTGCTAAGCTAATGATTTATAAGCCATAAACGAAAAAACCAGCCCTAAGGCTGGTTCTTAAAATTTGGAGCGGGAAACGAGATTCGAACTCGCGACCCCAACCTTGGCAAGGTTGTGCTCTACCACTGAGCTATTCCCGCTTGGCGTCCCATAGGGGGTTCGAACCCCTGTTACCGCCGTGAAAGGGCGGTGTCCTGGACCACTAGACGAATGGGACAAATTAAAGCTTTAAAACATCACTAATACTGGCAATCTATTTGGAGCGGGAAACGAGATTCGAACTCGCGACCCCAACCTTGGCAAGGTTGTGCTCTACCACTGAGCTATTCCCGCTTGGCGTCCCATAGGGGGTTCGAACCCCTGTTACCGCCGTGAAAGGGCGGTGTCCTGGACCACTAGACGAATGGGACGTAAGTTGCTCCGTTCAGGATGGCGCGTATACTAAGCACTTGCTGAACTTATGTCAACTTACTTTTTCAATACTCTATTAATGGTCGCTATTTTTATAAGGCTTTCACTCTAGGCATTGTCATACCACCCTAGTTTGTAAGATACTTACCCACTTTAAGGTTTTTGCCTTGATCAAACAATTTGCCTGCAGGAGCAAGGAATGGTTATTGTTGCAGTTCTAGGCGGTATTTTTTTTATTGCCCTAATTATGGTGGTGATAGTTTATACACGCCAACAAAATGAAAAGAAGAAGATAGAACAACAGCGTAGAATTCGCATGTTGGCAGATCGCGGCCGCCAGGTGCAGCTACTCTTAGAAGAAATTCCACCGCATTATATCTCAGCAGATTTTAGAGTTTTTATCACTGAACAATGGCTTGAACTGCTCCAAGAGCAAGAGCAGCTTGGCTGTAAAGAAGCACGTATTAAGACTGAAACAGAAGCTGCACAAAATAAGTTACAGGAAATTCGTAGCAGCAATCAGCCCAAACCAGAACCCATTACAGACCTACAAACTGCCAATGGTGTGCGCCGCAACCTAAAGCAGCTAAATAAAATTATTATTGGGCTTTACCAAGAAAGAAAAATTGCCCACCGCATAGCTCAAACCTATATTAATGAAGTGAAGTTAGGTTTTACGCAAACGCTAGTGGAAGTGTTTAGAGCTTCTGCACGTAAAGCTGAAGCTGAAAACAATCACCGCATTGCTGTAGTGCACTATAAGCGTATTATGAGTGAGTTAAACCGCAATAACCCCAACGGGATTCACAACCAAACCCTGCTTGAATGCCGAGAGATAATCGCCAAGCTAGAAGAGCGCATAGCAGTTGAATCTGAGCATAACGACAACCAGTTAGCTTCCAGTGTAGATGAAATGATGGAAGGCGAAGAAAGCTGGAAGAAAAAGCAAGTTTACGATGACTAATACAAATAATGACTATTAATTGGTACCCCGGCCACATGCATAAAGCTCGCCGGGAAATTAAAAATGCTTTACCCGAAGTCGATGTCGTTATTGAAATGCTCGATGCTCGCCTACCTTTTTCTAGTGCTAACCCTGTACTAGCCAAATTAGCGCGCCACAAACCTGTTCTAAAACTTTTATCTAAAAGTGATTTAGCAGACCCAAATATAACCGCTGAATGGGTGGCTTACTTTAACGAGCAGGCTAACACTCGTGCTTTACCCATCGTTACTAGCGACATTAAAACACTTCAACCCATTGCGCGTACTTGCCAACAACTTGCTAGCCAAGTAAGGGAAAGTCGCTCGGTCAAAGCTTTAGTTATTGGCATTCCCAATGTTGGTAAGTCAACACTCATTAATAGCCTAGCTGGTAAAAAAATTGCCAAGGTAGGTAACGAGCCTGCAGTCACTAAACGTCAACAAAAAATACAGGTAGGTGAGCGCTTACAAATTACGGATACCCCAGGTGTACTTTGGCCCCGTATAGAACACGCCAGTAGCTCTTATCGCTTAGCAGCATCAGGCGCTATTCGTGATACAGCCATGGACTATGAAGACGTTGGTTTGTGGACAGCCGAAAACTTATTAGCGCGTTACCCAGAAGCAACCCAAGCTCGCTATAAGCTTAAGTCATTACCTACTAGCCCAGAAGAATTATTAAAAGAAATTGCCACCCGACGTGGTGGGCTGCGGGCAGGTGGCTTGGTTGATTTGCATAGAGCAAGTGAAGTTTTGCTACATGAGTTACGCGCCGGGTTAATTGGACGCATTTCTTTAGAAGGCCCCCTAGATATACCCGCTGAAACAGAAGAAGATAACCTTTTTAATGCAGATGAAGCTGAGTAGTATGCTGTCTAAACCTTTTGTACTAGTAGAATTAAATAAGCACCCTCGGCTGGAGTTAGTTAATGGGTAAATCTTCTGAGCGCCGCCGTTTTAGTTTAAAGTTAAAGCGTCAAAACCCTTGGTCACCTCCTTGGATGCCTGCAAGCCTTCGTGACTCGCTCAATAACAGGCACCACTCACGCGACTTTAATTTTGCACGCAGTGAATACCTACGCACTCGTGTACTCTTTGTGGCTATCGTTTTTTTCCTGCTTGCTCCCTTATGGATAGTTGTAGACTACCTACTACTACCTGAAGAAATGCTAACCAACCTAGTAGCCAGCCGTTTAATTCTTATGGCTTTGTTAGCCTTGGTTATTATTTCTGCCTTACGCAACAAGCACCAACTCAACAGAATTCGCAATACATTGGCTTTGCTCTTACTGCTTCCGGCTATTTTTTATTTTGCGCTGGTCATTTTTTATAGCGATAGAATGATTTCTTTGGTGGGCTATAATTTTATACCGCTACTGATTATCGCTTTTTTAAGTGTTTTTCCTTTAACCCTTATTGAAAGTTTAGGCATTGGCTTAACCGTTATAGGCATTCAGTTTTTTGCTTTAACAGAGCTAAATGAGCTAACCACTGCCTATGGTGGGCAAAACCTTGGGTTACTGGTTATAGTTCTTGCTATCTCCTTGTGGGCGAATCATTCACAAGTCAGTACACTACTTAGACTTTATCGCCAAGCTAGTATGGATAGCCTAACCCAACTATTAAACCGGGGTGTTTTGCTAGAGCAACTCAAACAGCTATGTGAATGCAGGGATGAGAAGCTAGAAGCAAATGACATTCCTGCCCCCATTACCTTGCTTATGTTTGATTTAGATAAATTCAAACGCATTAATGATACTTATGGCCACTCGGTTGGCGATCAAGTGCTGCAGGTATTTGCTCAGGTATTGCGTGATGAGCTTAGAAACAATGATTTAATCGCCCGCTACGGTGGCGAAGAGTTTATTGCTGTTTTACCTGGCACACCTAAAATAGACGCTATTCAAGTAGCAGAACGTATTCGTTTACAGTCTGAAAAAGCAACTGTAATCGCCCATGATGGTGAAGCTGTTAATTTCACTACCAGCATAGGTATTACCGAAATACGTTTTGATGAAACCCTTGATGCAGCACTCAATAGAGTTGATGCACGCCTTTATAAAGCCAAAAGCTTAGGCCGCAATCGCTATGTTGCCTATGATTCGCCAAAGCAAGAAGATACTTATAGCTACTTTTGATTCAAGAACACTCTGGAATTCCACTCATGCAAACTATTCGTAAATCCAACAAACTTCAGCACGTCTGCTATGACATACGCGGCCCTGTGTTACAGGAAGCAAAGCGCATGGAAGATGAAGGACACCGTATTCTTAAATTGAATATAGGTAACCCTGCACCTTTTGGTTTTGAAGCTCCCGATGAAATACTGCAAGACGTAATTCGTAACCTACCCACTGCTCAGGGTTACAGCGACTCCAAGGGGCTATATTCAGCTCGCAAAGCCGTTATGCAAGAGTGCCAAAGAAAAAATATTGCCAATGTAGGCATTGAAGATATTTACCTAGGTAACGGCGTAAGTGAACTGATTGTTATGGCCTTGCAAGGTCTACTAAACCATAAAGATGAAGTGCTAATACCTGCACCTGACTATCCTTTATGGACTGCTGCAGCTCGCCTAGCTGGTGGCAATGCGGTTCACTATATCTGTGATGAGCAAAGTGACTGGTTTCCAGACATAGAAGATATTAAAAAGAAAATTACCGACCGTACCCGTGCCATCGTTATTATTAACCCTAATAACCCTACAGGGGCACTCTACTCAGAAGAACTACTACAACAAATTATTGAGCTTGCTCGTGAGCATCAGCTAATTATCTTCTCAGATGAAATTTATGACAAGATTCTTTATGACGGAGAAGAGCACACCTCTATTGCTAGCCTAGCGGATGACATTTTATTTTGTACTTTTAATGGGTTATCTAAAAGCTACCGTGTAGCTGGCTTTCGTTCTGGCTGGATGATTCTTTCTGGTGCTAAACACTTAGCACAAGACTATCAAGAAGGTCTAACCATGCTGGCATCTATGCGCTTGTGTGCCAACGTGCCATCACAACACGCCATACAAACGGCTTTAGGTGGTTATCAGAGCATTAATGATTACATTCTGCCTGGTGGCCGCTTATTAGCTCAACGCGATAAAGCCTATGAATTAATTACTCAAATCCCAGGGGTTACTTGTACTAAGCCTAAAGGCGCTTTGTATATGTTCCCGCGCTTGGATCCAAAAAAGTTCAATATTCAAGACGATGAAAAGTTTACTTTAGACCTACTTCAGCAAGAAAAACTACTTGTTGTTCAAGGAACTGCATTTAACTGGACGCAGCCCGACCACTTTCGCCTAGTCACACTGCCTAGAGTTGACCAGCTAGAAGATGCAATTAGTCGCCTTGAACGCTTTTTATCACGCTACCGTCAGTAGCACTTGAAACCTCCAGCAAAAAGCCTCATCTAGTAGCTTGTAGATTAACTTAGGAGAAACACCCGAATGATGCGCATTGGTTTATTTTTACTAACCAACCTAGCTGTAATTGTTATAGCAAGCATTACGCTTAATTTACTGGGCGTAGGTAGTTACTTAGATGCTAGCGGTGGCTTAAACCTAACTAGCCTTCTAATCTTTTGCTTTGTGTTTGGTATGGCAGGCTCTGTGGTTTCTTTATTCCTTTCTAAATGGATGGCAAAAAGAAGCACACGCACACAAGTTATAACCCAGCCACGCAATCAGCAAGAGCAATGGCTAGTGCAAACTGTAGCAGAGCTAGCTAAAAAAGCCGGTATAGGCATGCCTGAAGTGGGCATTTTCCCATCGAATCAATCCAATGCTTTTGCCACTGGCTGGAACCGCAACGCAGCCCTGGTTGCTGTTTCTAGTGGGTTGTTACACCGTATGCGCCCTGAAGAAGTAAGGGCAGTACTGGCACACGAAATTGGCCACGTTGCTAATGGCGACATGATAACCCTTGCTCTAATTCAAGGTGTGGTGAATGCCTTTGTTATGTTCTTTGCGCGCATTATTGGCCATACAGTCGATAAAGTTATTTTCAAAAATGAAAACGAAGGGCATGGCATTGCTTTTTTTGTGACCACCATTATTGCCGAAATAGTTCTAGGCATACTCGCTTCAGCTATCGTTATGTGGTTTAGCCGCTTTCGTGAATACCGTGCCGATGAAGCAGGTGCACGCTTAGCAGGTTCCGGCGCGATGATTAACGCCCTACAGCGTTTAAAAGATGAACAAAACCTACCCAACGAAATGCCAGACACACTAACCGCTTTTGGAATCAACAAAGGACAGGCCACAAGCATGATCCAAAAGCTCTTTTCTAGTCACCCACCCTTGGATGATCGTATTAACGCTCTACGCAATAAGGCGTATACCTAAAATTGATTCGCTAGGGTAATATCAGGAAATTGCATCAATAAAAAAAGCTAGAAAATCACTTCTAGCTTTTTTTTAACCCTTTGAATGACTGGATTGTCATTTTTGGAGCGAAAATAATGATTAAGCTGAACACCATTGGTGGCCGTCTTTTATTGCTGCCTATCGCCGCCTTAACAGGCTTAGTTTTGCTGGCCTTAGTTGCACTGAATGCCCTAAACGCTACCTTAGTAAAAGAACGGGAAAGCCGTGTTGTAGCAGTGGTTGATCTTGCAAGTGGCGTTATCAACCATTATCAGTCTTTAGAAAGTTCAGGCAAGTTAAGCCGCTCCGAAGCACAGACTAGAGCAATGGACGCAATT
Source organism: Marinospirillum insulare DSM 21763 (assembly GCF_000686905.1). GTDB lineage: Bacteria > Pseudomonadota > Gammaproteobacteria > Pseudomonadales > Halomonadaceae > Marinospirillum > Marinospirillum insulare. Next base: position 15,373 of record NZ_JMLW01000027.1, on the reverse strand, counting down.
AAATCACTTCGTTATGACCAGGTTGAATATTTTTGGATCAATGATTTAACCACCCCCATCCCTAAAATGATTATGCACTCCGCCTCTCCGGCTTTAGATGGCACTGTTTTAGATAAACCCAGTTTTCACTATGCGATTCTTTCGCGTAACCGAGATGGTAGCCAAGCAGAAGTTCTAGACAATAAAAATCTTTTTGTGGCCTTTGCAGAAACAGTCAAAAAATATGGCGCTGGTTTTGTTGAGTACCAATGGCCTAAAGCCATTGCTGGTGGTGGAGTAACCACAGAACGCTTTAAAAAGCTTTCTTATGTAGCAGGCAACGCTAGCTGGGGCTGGGTGGTCGGTTCAGGTATTTATATCGATGATGTCAGTGCGCAATTCTGGTCTTTAGCAAAACAAATCGGCCTTATGGGGCTAGCTATTATTATCGGTATTATGCTGTTATCAGCCTACATAAGGCGTTGGGTTCTTAAGCAACTAGGTGGTGAGGTTGCAGAAGCAAAACAGCTAGTACAAAAAGTTGCCGAAGGTGATTTCACTGGCTGTGAAGTCAGTAGTAAAGCCACACCAGAAAGTGTGATAGGCGCGGTAGACGCTATGGCCAAGCAGTTAGCCGAAATGATTCGAGGTATTAGTCAAATATCTAACAGTCTATCGAGTGCTTCCAGCCAACTGGCCTCAGTTGCACAAGAAAGCCATAGCACTCAAGACCAGCAAACCCAAGAAACTGACCAGGTTGCTATTGCTATTAATGAAATGAGTCATACTATTTTAGAAGTGTCTGAAAACGCACGCCAAGCATCCGATGCAGCCAATAAAACCGACGAGGCAGTCATAGCAGGTCGAGGCTCGGTTAATGATGCTGGCAAGGCAATAGCGCTTTTAGCTGAAAAAGTTAGCAACTCTACTGAGGTAATTCATAAGCTCAATGATGACTCGACCAATATTGGTGATGTGCTTAAAGTCATTCAAGATGTAGCCGAACAAACCAACCTTCTGGCTTTAAATGCTGCCATAGAAGCAGCCAGAGCGGGTGAAGCAGGGCGCGGCTTTGCAGTAGTAGCCGATGAAGTTAGAGGCCTAGCTAGCCGCACACAGCAAAGTGCTGAAGAAATTCATCGTATGATTAGCCTACTACAATCTGGTGCAGAGCAAGCCGTAACGGTTATGGATGCCAGCATTAAAGAAACTGAATCCACAGTTGCTGCCGCTAATGAAGCTGAAAAATCACTCGATTTAATTGCTACAGCTGCTGAGCATATTCGAGATATGAACCAACTCATAGCTTCTGCTGCTGAACAGCAATCTGCCGTTGCAGAAGAAATTAACCGCAATATAGTAACGCTGGTAGAGTTGTGTGTGAGTAGCTCTGCATCTACCAGCCAAACCCATGAAGCCAGCTTTGAATTAGAAAAGTTAGCCAAAGAACTCAATAGCCGCATTAAGCGCTTTAAAGTTTAATCTAACCTTTATATTTAGCCACTTAACTCAGAGTAAAACCCAGTGCCTTTAATGCACTGGCTTGCTCTGGGTTGGCTGCTTTAACCTTTAATGAAGAAAACTCACGTCTAATTGGGTAGTTTTTGCGTAACGCCTGATAAACACCTGCTGAGGCAGCATTAGTTTTTAATGCTTTTAATAAGCGCCAACTATCATTCAAAGGGTGATAACACAGGTGCGCAGCTCTCCTACAAGCTTCCTCCACTCCACAGGCTGTATCTAGGCTTAATAAATCGACTGGAGGCACTGGCAGTAATTCCGCTAGGGTAACTTCTGGCTCTATACCTAAATGCATACACCAAGCTTGATAGAGCATTTCGGTACCACGGCTTTTGCCTTCTAAACTATAACCAGCAATGTGTGGTGTCGCTAAAAGGCAGTGAGTTATTAGTTCTTGGTCTAAACTTGGTTCACCTTCAAACACATCTAACAACAACCAGGGCGCAGTTTTTTTCTTAATTTGGTTTTTTAATGCCTGTTGATCAACCACTCCACCCCTACCGGCATTTAATAAATACTTACCCTCTAATAAAGCTAACTCATCGACACCGACTAAGTGCTTGGTGGCAAACTCGCCTTTTGAGGTTAAGGGTGTATGTAAACAAACAATGTCTGCTTTTTGTAAAACATCATGCAAATCTAAAAAGCCTTTTTCACCCTTAATGGCTCTGGGTGGATCATTTAATAAAACCTTACAACCATACTGACTTAGCCTAGCAGCTAAACGACCGCCCACCTGGCCTACACCAACCACTCCAATCACTTTGTCTTTTAATTTAAAACCGTCTTCTAAAGCCAGCCATAACAAAGAAGCAACAACATAATCGACCACCGAGTTAGCATTACAACCGGGTGAACTGACAAATTTAATACCCTTAGTGTTTAGCCAAGCTTCATCAATGTGGTCAACTCCAATGGTTGCTGTACCAACAAATTTTACTTTACTAGCTTGAAGTAGCTGCTCATTAACCTGGGTAACCGAACGAACCAGCAGCCCATCCGCATCTTTTACATCGGCTGGTTTAATTTCACTTCCGGGGAGAAAGACAAGTTCAGCTGTTTTTCCAAAAAATGCTTCAGTAAAGGGAAGGTTCTCATCAACTATTAGACGCATGGGCTTTTTTCTCCGCAGGGTTTACAATCGCAACTTCGAATTATTATTTTATTAAGGATCTATCTTGATTCTACGTTGGGAAAAAGATCAGGACTATTATTTAGTCCATGTTCACCAAGATATGTTTGGCGACTGGTTAGTCACTAGAGCTTGGGGACAGTCTGGCACTCTTTATGGTGGTATTAAGCACACTCTGGTTGCTTCGCCTGAAGAAGCCGCGACCCTAGTTGATGATATACGCCACATACAAGAAAGCCGAGGCTATCATAAGGTGTTAGAAGCTAACAACCCAGACGATATCCCCGGCTCTATAAAAAGCACCATGAAAGATGAGCTACCTTTTCAAGATAGCTAACTTACATTTTCTGGCAAATTTTGTATCCAGCTAGCTAAACCTTCGGCACTAAAAGGCCAGCCTAGCTCTACACCACTAGGGCTGGCTATCACTGGAATACGCACACTATAACGTGCCATTAATAAGTCATCTTCTGCAATATCAACCAAAGCCAAACCTAAACCTTTAGCTAACCAAGGATTAAGCAAGGCCAAGGCCTCATCACATAAGTGGCAACCTTCCGTTGTATAGAGTGTTAAGTGCAGACCCTCTGCCATTTTACTTCCTTTACAAAATTGACTTAATAAAGCGGTGCAACCGCACCCTTATAAGTTGAGTTAATAAAGTTGCTTACTGCGGGGGTTTTTAATGCAGCAATCAGTTTAATTAAATCTGCATTGTTTTCGTTACCCTCTTTAACAACCAAAATATTAACATAGGGTGAATCTTTACCTTCAATAACCAAAGCATCACTTGCAGGGTTTAGGCCTGCTTCTAACGCATAGTTAGTATTAATAAGCGCCAAGTCTACTTGACCTAAAATACGTGGCAAAGTGGCTGCTTCTAGCTCTTTAAAACGTAACTTTTTAGGATTTTCAATAATATCACGTGGGGTTGCTGTCACGCCTGCTTCTGGATTAAGTTTAATTAAACCTGCTGTTTGCAGAAGTAAAAGTGCACGACCGCCGTTAGTGGCATCGTTAGGTATTGCTACTTGTGCACGCTCGGGTAGTTTATCTAAATACTTATGCTTGCTTGAGTAGGCGCCAAAAGGCTCAACGTGTACGCCTAGCACACTGACTAACTGAGTTTTACGGCTTTTATTAAACTCTGTTAAATAGGGCTGGTGCTGAAAAAAGTTAGCATCTAAACGGCCTTCGTTCACTTGCACATTAGGCTGCACATAATCAGTAAATACTTTTACATCTAGGGTAACGCCCTGCTTGGCTAACCTTGGTTTTAAAAATTCTAAAATTTCTGCATGAGGAACAGCCGTTGCAGCTACTTTCAAAGTGCCAGCCTGAGCAACACTAAAAGAGGCTTGAGCTGTAAAAGCTAAAGCAACTGCCAAGCCAGTGAATAGTTTTTTCATCTTACTTTTCCTTTCTAACAATTATTTACGAGAGTAGTGAACCACTAAGCGGTCACCCACCATTTGCAATAGTTGAACTAATACCAGTAAAAGCACCACGGTTACGACCATGACATCGGTTTGAAAACGCTGATAACCAAAGCGTATGGCTAAATCACCTAAACCACCCGCTCCTACCACACCTGCCATAGCAGTATAAGAAACGAGGGTAATGGCTGTTACGGTTGTAGCCGCTAGAATACCCGGTCTTGCTTCGGGTAACAAAGCACTAATAATTATTTGCTTAGTCGTTGCTCCCATTGCTTGGGTAGCTTCAATAATACCCCGGTCAACTTCTCTTAGCGCGGTTTCTACTAAACGTGCAAAAAAGGGTGTAGCACCCACAACTAAAGGAGGAATTGCGCCTGCCACGCCTAACGAAGTACCTGTAATCATTACCGTAAAAGGAATCATGACAATTAAAAGAATAATAAAAGGAAGAGAGCGTAATATATTGGTAATCAGCGATAAAACTGAGTACAAAGCTTTTTGATCAAACATTTGCTTAGGGCCAGTTAAAAATAACAACACACCCAAGGGTAGCCCTAAAACAACCGTAAATAGTAAAGAACCACCCAACATCATTAGCGTTTCAAAGCTTGCTAGCCAAATTTCGTACCAGTCTACATTAGCTAATAAATTATTCATGGTGGCCTTCCTCATAACGAACAACGTCTAAATGCACTTCAGCAGCAGCCAACATTTGCATAGCTTCTTCTAGTTTTTCACCTTTAAATGCAACTGTTAATTGGCCATAGGGCGCATTTTGAATACGATCAATTCTTCCCGATATGATTGAAAACTCTATAGCCGTTTGATAAGCAACCCTAGCCAGTAGAGGCTCGTAGGTGGCTTGACCTTGAAAGGTTAAACGCAAAATGCGTCCTTCCACTTCTGCCAAATTTTGTACTTGTTCATCTTCGTTCACCTGCTCTGCTTCATAAACAAAGCGTTTAGTGGTGGGATGCTGTGGATGCAAGAAAACATCTGCAACCTGACCCTGTTCAACAATAACACCACCATCCATAACCGCTACCTGATCACAAATGCGACGCACTACATCCATTTCATGGGTAATTAAAACTAGGGTTAGCCCTAAATCACGGTTAATTTCAGCTAAGAGTTCTAAAACCTGTCCTGTGGTTTGTGGGTCTAGCGCACTGGTGGCCTCGTCGCATAATAAAATACTTGGATCTGTGGCTAAAGCACGAGCTATACCCACACGCTGTTTTTCACCACCCGATAGTTGGGCTGGGTATTTCTTAGCGTGGTTTTCTAAACCTACCCTAGCTAGTAAGTCACTAACTTTTTTATTAATTTCACTTTTAGACAACTCACCTGCCAGCCTTAAAGGCAAGGCAACATTGTCTGCCACACTGCGTGAAGTGAGTAGATTAAAGTGCTGAAAAATCATACCCACTTTGCGGCGAAAACTACGCAAGCCACTAGCATCTAGCTGGGTAATGTCTAGTCCATCCACTTCAATTCGCCCTGCACTGGGTTCTTCTAGGCGGTTAATTAAGCGCATAAGCGTAGATTTACCTGCACCCGAATGCCCAATTAGGCCATAAATTTGTCCTGTAGGAATTTGCAAATCGGTTGTGTGCAAAGCTGTAATAGACTTCTTGCCTAATTGATAAGCTTTATTAACTTGGAAAAACTCGATCACCGGTCTAATACCTAAAATGAGAATCCCGGCACTCGGCCGGGATTAGGTTTTTATTTTCTAACGAAGTTTAGTCTTCGGCAGGTGTATCTTGATCTGCTTCAGGCTGATCATTTTCTGACAGCTCCACTGCATCTTCATCGAGTTCAGCATCTGGGTCTTCACCTATGTCCTGAACACGCACCGTACCACTCAGTTTTTCGTCGTCGGTTAAGCGAATCAGTGTAACGCCTTGAGTATTGCGAGAAGTAGTTGAGATTTCATCAACCCTTGTACGCACTAAGGTGCCACGGTTGGTAATTAGCATCATTTCTTCACCATCTTCAACCTGAATGGCAGAAACTAAACCACCGTTACGTTCACTACACTGCATGGCAATAACGCCCTGACCACCACGACCTCTTAAAGGAAACTCAGGTAAACGGGTACGTTTGCCGTAGCCATTTTCAGAAGCAGTTAGAATATAAATAGGACCAGACTCAACTGCAGCTTCTTCCTTGTCTGCTGATGTGGTTTCATCGGTTACAACTGCTTGTTGCTCAAGCACTTCTGCATCATCTGCTTCGTCTTCTAGGTCAGTATCTGCATCGATAACTGTTGAGCGAGGAATAATTAGGCTAATAACTTCGCCACCTTCTGGTAGGCGAATACCCCGCACACCACGTGCTGTACGACCCATGCTACGCACACGATCTTCTTCAAAGCGAATAGCTTTACCCGCACTGGTGAACAGCATAACGTGATCTGTACCGTGGGTAATAGCCGCACCCACTAGGTGATCGCCTTCATCTAGGTCTAAAGCAATTAAGCCGCTAGAACGAGGGCGAGAGAACTGGTCTAGACTGGTTTTTTTAACCGTACCGCGAGCCGTTGCCATAAAGATGTAGTGATCTTCACGGTATTCTGTGACGGGTAAAATGGTGGTGATTTGCTCGCCTTCTTCGAGTGGCAACAGGTTAACCAAAGGACGACCACGCGAACCACGGCTACCTGTGGGTATATCAAACACTCTTAACCAGTAAACTTTGCCGCGTGTTGAAAAGAGCATAATGGTAGCGTGAGTTGAGGCCACCAATAAGTGCTCTATAACATCTTCGTCTTTCATTGCGGTTGCCGATTTACCACGACCACCACGACGCTGAGCGCGGTAATCACTTAACGGCTGAGTTTTGGCATAACCGGTACGCGAAATAGTCACCACCATGTCTTCTTCAGCGATTAAGTCTTCCATAGAGAAGTCTTGGCGGCTGGCGATAATATCGCTTCGACGTGGATCAGCATACTCAGCACGAATAGCTGTAAGTTCTTCACGAATTAGCTGCATAAGTAATTCTGGGTCAGCCAAAATAGCCATATATTCAGCAATTTTTATCAGTAGCTCACGGTATTCACTTAGTAGCTTTTCATGCTCCATACCCGTTAAGCGGTGCAGGCGTAAATCTAAAATTGCTTGTGCCTGCACTAGAGATAAGCGGTAAACGTCTTGGTTTTCAGACATACCCAAACCTTTTTCAAGGTCATCGGGTTTACAAGCATCTGCACCAGCGCGTTCGAGCATTTCTACAACATTACCAGGTGCCCAATCACGCGCTAACAAACCTTCTCTAGCTTCCGCAGGTGAAGGAGAGGCCTTAATTAGCTCAATGATAGGATCAATATTAGCTAGCGCTATGGCTAAGCCTTCTAGAATATGCCCGCGCTCTTTGGCTTTACGTAATTCAAATACGGTACGGCGAGTAACCACTTCTTGGCGGTGACGAATAAAGGCTTCCAACATTTGCTTAAGGTTAAGCAGCATCGGCTGGCCATCACGCAAGGCAACCATGTTAATACCAAACACATTTTGCAAAGAGGTTTGGGTAAACAGGTTGTTAACTAGCACTTCAGGCGATTCGCCACGCTTCACTTCAACCACAATACGCATACCGTCTTTATCAGACTCGTCGCGTAGTTCAGCTATACCTTCTATTTTTTTCTCTTTAACCAGTTCAGCAATGCGCTCTATTTGCTTGGCTTTATTTAGCTGGTAAGGAATTTCAGTGAAAACAATCGCTTCACGGTTACCAATGGTTTCAAAATGGTGCTTGGCGCGCATGTAAATGCGGCCACGGCCAGTACGGTAGGCCTCAATAATACCCGCCTTACCATTGATAATGGCGCCAGTAGGAAAATCTGGACCAGGAATGTATTCCATTAGCTGGTCTATGGTTAAGTCTGGCTCATCAATTAAAGCCAAGCAGCCATCAACCACTTCACCCAAGTTATGGGGAGGAATATTGGTTGCCATACCCACCGCAATACCTGCTGAACCGTTCACTAGCAGGTTAGGTACACGGGTAGGCAATACTTCAGGAATTTTTTCGGTACCATCGTAGTTATCAACATAGTCGACGGTATCTTTTTCTAAATCTGCCAAAAGTGCATGGCTGATTTTGGTCATACGAATTTCGGTGTAACGCATGGCGGCAGCTGAGTCACCGTCTACCGAACCAAAGTTACCCTGACCATCAACCAGCATATAACGTAAAGAGAAAGGCTGCGCCATACGAACAATGGTGTCGTAAACCGCTGAGTCACCATGAGGGTGGTATTTACCGATTACGTCACCCACCACACGGGCAGACTTTTTATAGGGTTTGTTCCAGTCGTTATTCAGCTCATGCATGGCAAACAGCACACGGCGGTGAACTGGTTTAAGTCCATCACGCACATCAGGGAGTGCGCGTCCGACAATAACGCTCATGGCGTAATCTAGGTAGGACTGCTTTAGCTCGTCCTCAATATTAATCGGATGAATCTCTGAGGCGACTTCAGCCATACATCTTCGTCCTTCTTAGTTTTTGGATATTCAATCGATTATACCCTTTTTGTGCCCTGTAAGTCACTTTCACTTCGACTTACAGCCGCTTTTCAAACTACTTAGGGAAGATACGATCAGAAAGCTTCATGTAACCCGCTGCCGACTGCACTTGAATAATGTAAGCCAGGGCAACCAAGATAGCTGCTTCTGCCCCTGCTTCGCCAAAAGCAGTCATAGATAAGGCTAAAGCAATGGAAAGATTACGCATTACCGTACCGTAAACCAAAGCGATACCATTGCCCCTATCCAGCATTTTACGAGCAACTAAGGTGCTGACTAGGTAGTTAATTCCATAAAGCACTAATAAGGGTAGAAGTAGCTGCACTACTAGCGAAGGCGATGCTACTAAATCTGCACCTTTAAGTGCCATAGCCACAAAGACTATGCCCAACACACCCACACTAGAAAAAGGTGGGAACTTAGGTGCTAACTTTTTCTGAAAGGTTTCTTGCCCAAATTTACTCACCAAAAACTTGCGTGTTAACTGGGCAGCAACAAAAGGTAAAGCAATAAAGAACACAATTTGCTTAAACACTTCGCTTAGATTGATAGGTATTTCTGCACCCATTAAAAACTTCACATAAAAAGGCGTTAACGCAGAGCCTAACAGCAAGCCAACAATCGTAAGCTTAATGGCAGAAGGTACATTCCCTTTAGCAAAGCCTGTCCAAGAAATAGTCATGCCACTGGTCGGCAATAAAGCCGTTAACAGTAAGCCCAAAGCCAAGGCTGGCTGGTCTTTAAAAAACAACCAACCCAAGCCATAAGCAATAAAAGGAATACACAAAAAGTTAATGCCTATTGCCCATAGCTGTACGGCATTATTACCTGGTGCAACTAACTGCTGCACCTTAACACCCACCATCATGGGGTAAATCATTAGTAGAGTGAAAGGTATAATAAGCATGATTAATGATTGAGTTGGCAGGGTTAAACTAGCAACTAACCCCAAAACCAAAAATAGGGGAATGCTTAAACTTAAATTTTTACTTAACCAAGTGATAAATTTCATAAAGCACCTTTAAACCAATATAAGAACTAGCTAATAGAATACATGAATTAACCTAGCAATGTGATACATTAGCCACTTTTAATCTATAGAGATCTTGTTATGCTTCCCTTACCCGTGTGGGGCTTGGCACTTGGCCAGGCACTACTGATTAGTGGCAACATCCTACTTGTTTCTGTTACCGCTTTAATTGGTCAGCAAATTGCACCTTCAGCCAGCTTAATTACCCTACCTGTTGCCTTACAGTTTTTAGGCCTTATGGGGGTTACTTTGCCTGCTGCGCATTTAATGCGTTGGCTAGGTAGAAAAATCGGCTTTTTAATGGGAAATATTATTGGAGTGGCCGGTGCTATTTTAGCCTACAACTCACTAGTCATAGAAAGTTTTGCCCTATTTTGTTTAAGCACCTTTTTACTAGGTATGGCAATTGGTGTGGGGCAGCAGTACCGCTTTGCTGCGGTAGAGTCTTGCCAACCACAACAAAGCGCTCGTGCTATTGCCTTGGTTATGGGTGGTGGTGTGTTAGCCGCCGTGTTAGGGCCTAACCTAGCCGTTTGGTCACAAGGCTTCTTTCCTAGTAGTGAATTTATTGGTGCTTTTGCTGTTTTAGTGGGCCTGTATGTTTTCACCATGCTATTGATTGTTTCACTGCCGTTAAAAAAACCTTCGGCTGCTGAACAGCAAAAAGGTGGGCGCAGCTATGCACAACTTTTACGCCAACCTATACTAGTTGCAGCGGTTGCCTCGGGCAGTATTGGTTACGGCATTATGGTGCTAGTCATGACCGCCACCCCCCTAGCCATGAAAAACTTAGGTTATGAATTTAGTGATATAGCCAGCATTATTCAGTGGCACGTTTTAGGTATGTTCTTGCCATCTTTTATTACTGGTCGTTTAATTACCCGCTTTGGCACCGTTCCTATTATTCAACTCGGTTGTGCTTTGCTACTTTTCTGCGTGCTTGTTGCTCAACTCGGTACTAGCTATTGGTTCTTCTGGGTGGCTTTGGTGGCTTTAGGTGTGGGTTGGAACTTTACTTTTATCGGTGCAACTTCATTATTAACCCTTACCTACCTGCCCAATGAAAAAGCTAAAGTTCAAGGCATGAATGACTTCTTAGTTTTTGGTTTTTCAGCCGCTGGGGCTTTATTAGCAGGTCACTTACAACACTGGTTAGGTTGGGAAATGTTAAACCTAGTAATGCTACCACCCATTGCTTTTGCCATGTGGGTGGTGTGGATAAGTAGACGTAGCCATAAGCGCAACGCAGCGAGTTCAGCTTAATCTTCTAGCGGTTTTTCAGGGAACAGATAAAACCGCTGCTCTACTCCCGCTTCAACATAAGGCTGGTTTAACCTTTCTTTTAGATAGTCTTGCCTAGCTGCAAATAAAGGCCGTGTTTTTTCTTCTAACTCTTTAGCTAGCTCTAGTTTCCAAGCGCCTAAGCTTTCTTTTAACCCTAAAGCTTTGTCTTCTCTGTAAAGCAGCTCTTCTGCTTTTAATAAAGCCCAATCGGTTGTTATAAAAATAGTGAAGGTAGCAATACCAGCAACAAGCGCACCTGGGCCAGTTGGTGCAGCGGCGGCGGTTGCTGTTCCACTTGCTGCCATAGCTGCTGCTAAACGCGGTGTTAGCCTAGCAACATAAGCTAGGGTAATTCGAGTGGCGGAACGCACTGCCGTTGTTTGCATTATTCGGCTAGTCATCGCTCTTGCAGCGGGCAAAGCCAACATACCCGCCCCCACTGCGACAGACAGCCCAGCACTTTGTTGCCAACGCACTTTATCTGTTGCTGGCAAGGTAATTTCTGGCATAAAAGCTTGATCTAAATTAAGCGTAAAAATAGCCGCTGATTCATCCACATTTGCCTGGCGATTAATAAATTTTTCATGCAAGCTGGTTTGTAGTGTTTTTAGCTGCTCTTCTTGTTGAGCCATTAAGCGAGTTTGAAAAGCTTGGGTGTAGTTTTTACCCAGCTGCTCTAAAGCCAATTCAAAACCTGAATTAACAAAAACCACTTGGTGGAACTGCTTTTCTAACTGCTCGGGAAGATTACCTTTAAGCGCGTAAAATAAGCGTAAATAAGAACCTGGCAAGGAGTAGTACCAATCTAAATAGTTTTCTACTCCTTCTTCAGACAAAGCAAAAAGCGCATCTAATTGTTCATCTGCCCAAGCATTCATACTTTCAGCTAAAAATGCTTGGTCTGCTGTCGAAAAGTGCCTTAACTCTTGGTTTAAAGCATCTAGGCTAGACCCATCTAATAAAAGGGTTTCACCTTTAATAATTAATTTATAGACCTGCGAATTGGCTAGCTGCTGATCGATTAAACGTAATGCATGGCTAAAAGTAGCAAAGACTAACCAAGCAATAATAAAGGCCGCTAACAAAGACCCAAAACTAGGTAGCCTTGGTTTTGATTCACTTCTCATGCTTCACCTTTAGGTCGATTGACATCCGGTCGAATAAAAAATGTACCGAGGTTAAGAGCTGCACCCAAGCCATACAAAAAGCAGCTTGTAATGCAAAAATACCCGCCCAAGCAAAAACACCTAACCAGCCTGAAGTATCATGATTACCCAAGGTGTTCTGCAATAACCACTGCCAAGTAATATCTAGGGTTTGGCTTAATCTTATTAATAAAGATAGCACACCCTCTTCACCTTGCATTGGCAACTGCATTAGTAGGGCTTCTGTCCAGTTAAGGCCAATTAACCAAGGCTGAGAAACCTGCAAACGCACCAAAAGCATTAAGCCCACCAGCAAAGCTGTAGTAATAAAAACACTCAGCCTTCTAACCAAAACCATAAAGTAGGTTGCTTGTGCTGAGTTATGTAACAGGCGTTGAGCCAGCCATTCAACAGCAGCTAAAAGCAATAAACTAAACAATAATAACCACCAAACCCAAGCTTCAGCAGTTAAGAGTTGTAATAACAAAAACAAACTTAAAAAAAGCGCCAGCAATAACTGCCAAGCCTTGCCTAAAAAACCTAGCTGCAGTTTTTGCTGCCAAAAAGATTCACTTTTTAAATACTGAGCCAACCAAACCCTACGTTTTGTTGCACCTACCTCTATACGGGTTAAATAAACAAGCCAACTAACCCCAACCCAAATAGGAACCAGACTTGCTTGAATAGCAGCCATAGGTAAATTTACCCAAGCTATTAAAACCAACAGCAAGCCTAAGCGTAGAGAAAAAAATTTTAGCAGCATGCCTGCGTACCATTAAATACAAAAACGTTTAAATACTTCTTCTAGGTTATCTAAAGCGAAGCATTCTTGCTGCACTTGATAACCTGAACAGTTAATTTTTTGTAGCAGGTGGTGAGTTTTATCGGCCAACACCTGTGGCTTAAAACGTTTTTGTTGGCGCTTTACTTCAACAACCAAAATGCGCTTTTCTAAATCATTAATAGCCACAATATCTGTTTCGTTTTCACCTTTATTATCCCAATAACTACCAATACGGTTAAATTGCTGGGATTTTTTTAAGGCAGCAGTAAATAAACTTTCTAGCTGCTTGCCAGAAAAAGTAGCAAAGTCACGATCAATTAGAGCTTGAATATAAGTGTAGTTTTCCATTTCTACAGCACTACGATTGGCATGAATAAAGTAAAACCAGAACACCAAAAAAGGATCAACCAACGAATAACGTATATCGCGTGAGTTTTCTTTGGCATGTATAGGGCGATGCTTAGCAATAATATCAAATTCGTTTTCCAGCTTTTCTAACATAGGCCCAACGCCTGCTCCCACATAGCTTTCAATGCGCGAGCGAGTGGTATGGCCAATAGCGATAGCAGCAAGAATACTGAAATAACTACGATGCTCACTACCAAAATCTTCTACTAGCCGATGTAACCCTTCTTCAATTAAAGGTGATGAAGACGAAATTAAATGCTGGAAAGGTTTTTCACCCGCTTGCAGTAGCCATTCTAAATATTTGGGAATACCACCAGACAAACACCACCATTGCAGCAAACGTTCAGGTGTAAACAAGCCATTATCTAGCTGTATTTCCTGAATGTATTGCGGGGCTAAAGGCTGTATTTTAAAAAAGTAGTCATCACGGTTAAGCAGCGGTTGTTTATCACCTTTAAAAAGCTTAGTCATTAAACTGTAAAGCGAACCACAGCAAACCCAATGCAGTAAAGTTTCGCGCTTGTTACTGTCCCACAGGTTTTGCAAACCAGAAAATATGCCTGGGTCTAAACGCTCTATATCCTGAAACTCATCAACCACTAAAGTAAGCGGGTTGGTTTTAGCATAATCAAAAATGTAGTCAAAAATATCCAGTAAACGTGTAGGTTTAAAAAACTTAGCATTAAGTTGAATGCGTAAAATATTGGCAAACTCATCAACTAAGGCACTTTCGCTTTTGCGGCTAATAAATAGATACAAGAAAGGTGTGTTGCTAAAGGCTTCCTTTAATAAACGGGTTTTGCCCACTCGTCTACGGCCTACCACAACCGATAATTGGCCTTTGCTTTGGTTAAGCTTGCCGCTAATTGCGCGTAATTGTGCTAGTTGTTCTTCACGGTTGTAGAATTTTTGCATGGCTAACCTATTGACTGAATACTAGTGTACTGATTACTACTGTACTAATCAGTACACTAAAAAGCTAGCTGCAAGGGCATTTAAAATTAGCTTTTTATTTCAAGGCGCAACTGAGCAACTTCATCAACTTTAAGATCGAACACTTCAGCTATCTGCTCGTCTGTAAGAAGTTTTTGAATAATTAACTGACGAATTGCTTTCAGCTGCTTTTGTTCAGCTTCACGCTTACCCTGCTCGATTCCTTGTTCAAGCCCTTGCTTTATTCCATACTGCTCAACAAAGTTTATGTAAGGCATTTTTAATTCCTCTTCTACTGCTTTAATGGCTTCAACTAGTCGGCCTTCGAGTGTTTCAGGTAGCTGGATCATCCAGCCAATAAAATTAAATAACTCGATCACCTGCTCACGGCTGTAACCGCGATGGTAAAGTGAGCGAGTTAAACCTAACCTAAAATCAAAAAGGCCTTCGCTATTTCCTTCTTCCGTGCCATCTTGGTAATAAACTTTAACCAGTTTATCGGTATAGCGACGACCTGTTTTGGCATCAACAGTAATTTTCTCTAATTCACCATCAAGAAACTCATAACCCTTGCTCCAATACACTTGGTTATAAATGGCTGGAAACAACAGCTCAAGAAACTCTTTGAAATAGCGCTCTAAAACGGCTTTCCATGCGCCATCGTAATCGGAACGAATATTTTTATTGTGACTAGCATCTAGGGCATTCATATCAACTCCTTTTAAAGATGATTGCTTTAGCCTAGCTTAGTTTAGCTAAACTTCTATAGGGGTGGCTCAGTAAGGTCGTAGGGGCAACAACCCAAAACTGAGCCACTATCCATTAGCAAGACAGCAAGCACAACCATCGTTGTAGAGAAAAGCGAAGTGCAAGTTACACCTTGCTACACATCTTCAAACCGGCATAGGAAACACCCCCACGGTCGTGGGGAAGACCTAGCCACATGCTGTATGTAGCTTTCTGTGTCGGAAGCACCCCCACGGTCGTGGGGAAGACATGCGCGTCACGATGAAGCCGGTTTTTTAAGTAGAAACACCCCCACGGTCGTGGGGAAGACAGAACAGCTCGAGAATGAACCGGCCAACTCTAAGAAACACCCCCACGGTCGTGGGGAAGACCTAATCAGTAATCTAATCCGAATCGGTACCGTGGGAAACACCCCCACGGTCGTGGGGAAGACAAC
>NZ_JMLW01000026.1 GCF_000686905.1 Marinospirillum insulare DSM 21763 | reverse complement strand
GTTTTGTTTGTGTTGGAACTTACATTCTCTAAGAAACCCGACTCCTTTTCTAGTGAGCCAGATCTTTTCTACACCCTTAAATGCGAAGAGCCCTTTATCTAACCTAGTGAAAGGCTGACTATGCTGCTTTTTTGGAAGAAGCTCTCCTTACGTTTTCGAATATTTATATCCTTTGTCGTGCTTTTTGGCTTGATGACCCTTCTTACCCTGTTCATTCAAACCAGTCTTTATACTAAAAGCCGTGTTGAAAGCCTAATGCAGCAAGAGTTGCCGACTAACCTTGCCTATTTAGGTGCAGAAGTAGCTTTAGAGTTGGCGCCTAGCATTCATCTGTCGCGTAGTCTTGCTAATAATCCGTTGATAGAGCGATGGGTTAAAGAGGGTAGCCCAGATGCTGAGCTAACAGCTGTTAGCGATGAAATGGCCAAAACTTTTCAAGATTTAAGTTTTGCTTCAGTTTTCTTTGTTGTTAATGACGGCGAAGAGATTGACTACTATTATTTTTCTAATACTCTTAAAACCGCTAAATTAGTAGAGTCTAATTTTGATGATGCTTGGTATTTTGAATACTTGAATAGCATGAAGCCCTATGAACTGAACTTAGACAGCAATGAGTTCACCGGTGATAGCCTGCAAATGTTTGTGAACTATAGTGGAAGCAAAATTAACCACTTAGGCCAACCAATGATTATTGGCGGGGTTGGTTTAGATATGCAAAAGCTAGCAGATTTAATTAGTAACTACCGTTTAGGTGAGCAGGGTAGAGCGTCACTTGCTAATCACCAAGGGTTAGTTGAAGTTAATTCAAATAACTCAATTATTACTGACCTGACTACTACGCCCGAGCTAGAGTCTTTGCTAGGTCACAAGGGGCAGGTGGTTAAGCAGGTTACTTATCAAGGGCAAGAGCTATTTTTAGGTGTGGTTTGGCTAGAAGATTTACAGCGCTACCTAGTGGTTGAGGTACCCCTTAGTGAGTTTATGACACCTATAAAACAGCAGTTTTATAAATCTTTATTTTTAGGTGGGCTATTTTTATTAGCTAGTTTGATTTTGCTCTACCCCTTGGCGGTTTCTTTAAGTCGTCCTTTGGTGAAGTTTCAACAGCAGTTGAGTGATATTACCCTCAGCCTTGATTTATCAAAACGGCTAGAAACTTCAGATCAAGCTGAGCTAGGCGACCTAGCTAGTCAAATCAATAGCTTGCTAAAGCGCATAGAGCAAGCCATTAGTGGCGTGTTAGTTAGCTCTGAGGAGTTAACGAGTACAGCTACTCACTTAGCACAAACGGCTGGTTTGGTTGGACGTAATACCGATAAGCAACAAGAAGTCAGTCAGACCATGGCGGCAGCTGTTGAGCAGATGTCTTCTTCGGTGGCTGAAATCACTTCAACTATGGAAGAATTATCAGCTTCATCTACACAAATAGCCGACCATTCTCAATCAGTGGTAGAAGTGGCTAATCTCACCCTAGATAGCAGTAAGAAAGGGGCTGATGCTATGCAAAACCTTCAAGAGCGCATGGGTGATATTCATCAAGACAGCGCAAACAGTTTGCAAGAAATTATTCAACTCGGAAGTAAATCTAAAGAAATTAGTAAGGTGATGGATTTAATCAACACCCTTGCAGACCAAACCAAGCTGATTGCTTTTAACGCGGCTTTAGAAGCTTCCAGTGCTGGAGAGTCTGGCAAGCGTTTTTCTGTGGTGGCCAGTGAGATTCGTCGCTTGGCTGATAGTGTGACCGACTCGACCCATGAAATAGAAGATCGTATTCAAGAAATCCAAGACTCTATTAGTCGGTTGGTTATTACCTCAGAAAAGGGTGCGGACTCCATTCAGTTAGGTATGCAAGTCAGTTCTGAAACAGCCGAGGATTTAAACGCACTCGTTCAAGCCGCTAGCAAAACCAGTAATGCTGCCCAACAAATTTCTCTATCGACTAAGCAACAAAAAACGGCCAGTGGGCAGGTGGTGGTTGCTCTACACGATATAGCCAGTGCCAGTAGTCATAATGCCGAGTCGGTACGCAATATAACCGACGTCAGCGAGTCGATGCTTAAAATGTCGCAACAGCTTACTGAACTGGTGCATGAGTTTAAGGTTAAACGATGACTAGCACTAAAGTAATAAGAGTGCTCATTGTTGATGACTCTAGTGTTGCCAGATCAATTTTGTGTGAAATATTAAAAGACCAAGATGATATAGAGGTGATTGCCGAAGCTACTAATGGTCAGGAAGCCCTAGAGCTAGTCGAGCAACTAAGCCCAGACCTAGTCACTATGGATCTTAATATGCCGGTTATGAGTGGTTTAGAAGCCATAGAGCATATTATGCATCGTAAGGCAGTTCCCATTTTAGTGGTGAGTAGTGAAGGCGATGCAGACTTAGCTTATCAAGCCTTGTCGAATGGCGCTTTAGAGGTAATGGCTAAACCCAATTTAGATCCAGAAAAAATTGCAGAGTTTATTCATCAGATACGCCTATTATCAGGTGTACCCGTTATTACCCGTATGAAGCGTTTTAACCCAAATGAAGTGTTTAATCTAAACAGAGATCAGGTCAAATCTGTTGAAGCAAAAAAAAATGAATACCCCATTTTTGCTATCGCCTCTTCTACTGGTGGCCCTAAAGCCTTGGCTCATCTGTTAGCCGTGTTGCCAGAAAACTTTCCTGCCCCTATCTTGGTTGCTCAACATATAAGTCATGGGTTTATTGAAGGCATGGCCTATTGGCTTTCTACACTGAGCTTGCTTCCAGTTAAAGTCGCTGAAGAGGGTGAAAAGCTTATGCCTGGCAAGGTATATCTGTCGCCTTCTGAGCAGCACTTAACAGTTACTAAAACGCACCAGGTTAAATTACAAGCTAGAGACGAAAAAGATATTTACCACCCTAGTTGCGATGTCATGCTGAGCTCAGTCGCAGAAGTTTTTGGATCTGAAGCGGTAGGCATCATTATGACGGGTATGGGGCGTGATGGTACTAAGGGAATGACGGCCATTTATGAGCAGGGCGGTGTGACCTTGGCACAAGACGAGGCTAGCTCGGTTATTTATGGTATGAATGCAGAAGCCGTTAATGCTGGTGTTATTCATCGTGAGTTGCCTTTAACCTCCTTGGCAGAAGAAATGCTACGAATTTTACTCTTAAAGTCTACAGGCTACCTTGCCGCTTTACGGCGTGGTGAGTTATGACTAAGGGTGAGCTAACAAAAATTAAAGAAAAGGTATATCAACACTGTGGACTGCTTTTAGAAGGTGTAGCTGAGGAGCGTTTACGCAAAGCAATACAAGATGAAATACAAAAAAATGAATGCGCCAACTTAACTGCTTACCAGAAGCTAATTAGCCAAGACAGCCAGGCCTTTGATCAGCTAATCAATCATCTAACGGTGAATGAAACCTATTTTTTTCGTGAAGTAGAACAAATTCAATTGCTGGTCGAACACCTAGTACCGCAAATTTTAGCCAATAAAAGCCCAAACGAGCCTTTGCGTATATTAAGTGCCGGCTGTTCTTCGGGTGAAGAGCCTTATAGCCTTGCCATTGCTTTAAGAGAAGCCTTGGGGGCAGAGGTGGCTCAGCGAATACAGCTAGATGCTGGTGATTTAGACCAGAATGTTTTAAAAAAAGCACAGCAAGGGCTTTATTCAGAGTTTTCTTTTCGTGGGGTCGATCCAGCAATACGTAGGCGCTACTTTCTTCGTAAAGACAAGGGCTACCAGTTAATTCCAGAAATACGCCAAAGGGTTCGCTTTCATGAACTCAACCTCCTAGCGCCTGTTTTTCCTAAGCGATTCTATGATTACGATATTATATTCTTCCGTAATGTTTCTATTTATTTTGATCTAGAGACACGGCGGATTATTCAAAAAAAGTTTTATGAGTTAATGCCAGCGGCAGGTATTTTAATTTTAGGTAGTTCAGAAACGCTAGGGAATAACCTAGGTGTATTTGAACTGGTTGAACAGCATAACCAGTATTACTTTGTAAAGGGTCAGTCTTACCGCCCTAATAATAACTCCGCTAGCCTTGAGCTTGAACCTGAGCCAGCCGCTGTAACGCCAGCTGAATTACCTGTTTTTGAATCACCTGTTTTAACTGAACAAGAGACGGCTCCTAGTCCTAAACTTATTCTACCTGAGCTTCAAACCTTACAGCAGCTAGTGAAAGATAAAGATTACACGCGTGCTTTGCACCTGTTAGATCGCTTGTTGATGCAGGAGCCAGATAATTTCCCTGCACTTTTATTAAAAAGCTGGGTGCTACTGAATAACCAAGACTTTTTGGCAGCCGATGAACTTTTAAATAAAGCTTTTGAATTGGATGCCTGGTCGATTGATCTCCTACTAATGAAAGGCTTAAGTGCAAAATGGCAAGAAGATCAAGACTTGGCTGCTCAGTGGTTTAAAAAGGTGGTCTACACCAGCCCAGACTGCTGGCCTGCACACTATTATTTAGCCGATATCTACCGTCACCAACAACGGCTAGAAGCGGCCTCTAAGGCTTATCAAACCTTGGTAAGAATTTTAACAGCCAACCTTAATGCAGCCGATGCCACCCAATGGATACCTTTGGCATTACCTGCGGGTGATCTACTGTTTTTAAGCCAGCGACACTTGCAGAAACTAACTGCTGATTTGTATGAGAGGGAGAAATAAACATGGCTTTAGATATTAAAAAGTTTATTTCACGCTTTGTAGAAGAAGCTAAGGATCACCTAGGGCATTTAGGCAAGGGGGTTGAAGAGCTAGAACAAGGTACCGACCCAGAGCTAGTCAATAGCCTATTCCGTTCTGCGCATACCCTTAAAGGTTCTTCAAGAATGCTAAAACTTGAGCCCATTACTCAGGTTGCGCATAGTTTAGAAGACCTATTAAGTGCTTTGCGTGATGGGCGTCTAACTTGCTCTGCTGAAGTGAGTGCTTTGCTTTATCAAGCAGTAGATACCCTAACAGATCAAGTCGAGTCTTTAGAAGCTAAGAGTGAAGTAGCTGAGTTAACCGCTACTCAGGTAGCTTTTTGTAAGCAGTTAACTGCCTTAGCTGAAAACCCAGAACTGCTTAATTCAACAGCTAGCAAAAGTGCCCAAGCTGAATCAGAAGCTTCGATAGTTGAGCCGTCTGAGGCTAAGGTGGACAGCCCACCTAGTGACCAATCTAAGCCTGCTCTAAAGTCTGCAGATACAGTGCGTATTAAGCTTAGTAAGTTAGAAGAACTCATTAAGCTTATGGGTGAGCTGGTTTCTAACCATGCGGGTATGCGAGAACTAGCTGCAACAGCAAGGCAGTTAGAAAAAACAGCAGAGTCTAAACCTAATAGCCACCTGGAAATGCAGCAGTTTTCTCGCAATATTAGAGAAACAGTGCTTGCTCAAGAAGACTTAATGCAAGAGCTGCACGATAAAACACTGCAAATGCGCATGTTGCCTTTAGGGATAGTATTAGATTCGGCTTCGCGACTGGTTAGAGATATGGCACGTTCACTCGATAAACAGGTTGAGTGTCGTATTCAAGGTAGTGAAATAGAGCTAGACAGGCAAATGATTGACCAGCTAGCAGACCCTATGATTCACCTGCTACGCAATGCGCTCGACCACGGTATAGAGCAGCCAGCAGAGCGTGAAAAAAAAGGTAAGCCCAGCCGAGGTTTAATACAAATTACCGCTCGGCAAGATGCGGGTTGGGTGGTTTTAGAGATTACAGACGATGGTGCAGGTCTGTCCCTAGATGCAATTCGTGATAAGGCATTAAAAAAAGGTTTGGTCACCTCAACAGATTTAGATGAAATGAGTGATCAGGAAGTCACTGATTTAATTTTTGAGCCTGGCTTTTCTACCAGCAGCTTAATTACAGAAGTGTCGGGACGGGGTGTGGGCATGGATGTGGTTAAACGCTCTATTGTTGATGAGCTGCAAGGCGTTATTAGCTTAAAAACTCAGCTCGATAAAGGCACCTGTTTTACTTTGCGCTTACCTTTGTCTTTAGCCAAGATGCGAGTCTTAACTATCAGTGCAGCAGGGCATGAATTAGGTTTTACAGCGCAATACATAGCAGAACTACTCAGCGTGCCAGAAGCTTCACTAATTAAGGTGGCCGACCGGAATGCTGTTATAATTCGCAACGAGTTTGTACCAGTGGTAAAGTTGGCCGATTTAATTAACTTGCCAGCCACCAACCAGCCAGTTCAAAAGCCTTTAGGCGCTGCTAAAAAAGAATTGTTACTACTCGTTATACGCGTTCACACTGAAAAGCTAGCTTTAGTAATTGATGAACTACTGGATGAACGTGACTTAGTCATTAAGCAACTACCAGAACACCTACAGAGTAATACACTGATATCTGGTATGGTTACCAGCGGTCATAATCGGTTGGTTAGTTTATTGCATGTTCCTTATTTATTGGCCAAAGCGCGTAAGGTTAGAGGTACAGGAAAAAGTGAAGGCAAAGCTGCTGTAGAACAAGAGCGTAAACGCATTCTAGTGGTTGATGACTCACTGAATACCCGTGAAATTGAGCGTGATGTACTAGAGGCTTGGGGTTATCAGGTTACTTTAGCTGAACATGGTCAAGATGGTTTAGATAAAGCCCGAGCTGAAGTGTTTGATGCAGTCTTAACCGATGTGGAAATGCCAATTATGGATGGCTTTACCTTGACTGCACGTTTAAGAGAAGAAGAAAACTACCAAGATAAGCCGATTATTATTATCACTTCACGCGCTAAAGAAAGTGACCGCCGCAGAGGCATAGAAGTGGGTGCCGATGCTTACATAGTGAAAGGTAGTTTTGATCAAAACAGTTTGGTTGACACGTTAAAAATTCTATTAGATTAATAATCAAACAATTTGTACTAGGTATTAAGGAGTTAACATGCAGGTTTTAGTCGTTGATGACGATCCTCTGGCAGCTGAAATGATTGCTTTTGTGTTAGAAGATCAAGGCTATCAAGTCTACCAAGCAGAAAATGCTGTAGCAGCGCTGGAGCTATTAAATGAACAGCCTGCAATAGAATTAGTGGTTAGTGATATGAATATGCCGCTAGTCAGTGGTGTTGAGCTTTATCGGGAACTAAAATCTCAAGGGCGTAATTTACCTTTTATATTATTAACCGGTGATGATCCAGAAGCAGCCAGAGCAGAAGAACCAGCCATAGATGCTTGTTTAATGAAGGACTTTAGCATGGAAGAAACGTTGCCAGCAGCTATAGCTAAAGTGATGGCAGCCAATCGTTAATACACGCCCATAACGGGGGGAGTGACTCTTAAATGAGTAGGAACAAGCCAACATTACAAGAAAAAATAGCTAGGTTAAGAGCCAGCTTTGTCAATCAGTTACCTGCTCGTCTTGAAGAAGCACAAGAGCAGATGAAGCTATTAAAGTCTGACCCTGAAATGAATAGGGTGAGTGCTGTTGAGCTACATCGAGCCTTTCATAGTTTAAAGGGGACGGGTAAATCTTTTGGATTTATAGATTTAGCCAATGTGGCTGAGCAAGCTGAAAGCTACACTCAGCAATTGATTGATTTACCTGCTGACAAAACCCCCTCAGGTTGGCCAGACACACTGGTCGGTTTGCTGCATCAACTCGCCTCACAGGTGCAGATTCTTGCTTACGCTGACTTAGATAATAATCACCCACAGGATGCGCCTTTTTTTGATGTTGAAAAAACATCCAGCATGCAAATATCCAGTGACAGCCCGCTTATTTATATTTGCGATGATGAACCTGATCAGGTCGATCACCTAGCTAATCAGTTGCGGTGTTTTGGTTATCAAATAGAGCATTTCAATGATACCCAGTCTTTTCATAAAGCAGTGATCAATAAACGTCCAGATGCTGTCATTATGGATGTTTTCTTTCCGCACGGGCCAACGGCAGGTACTGATGAACTAGCCAGCCTAAAAGAAATAACTGGCCAGCAGCTACCTTCCATTGTTTTGTCTGGCCGAGATGACTTTGAGGCAAGGCTTAGTGCTGTTAGGGCAGGTTGTTCAGCCTACTTTGTTAAGCCTGCCAAGCCTTTAGATTTGGCGGCAGTGCTAGATGATCTAATGAATGATAAGCCAGATGAGCCCTACCGTATTCTGATAGTAGACGATGAGCCAGACGTTGCTGAATACCATGGCCTTATTTTAGAAGAGTCGGGTATGTTGGTTTACCAAACCCATAAGCCAGAAGTGATTCTTGAAACCCTGCGAACCTTTAATCCAGACTTAGTTTTGGCTGATATGTACATGCCCGTCTGTGATGGTGTAGAAATGGCTGCCATTATTAGGCAGGTACCTGAATACCTTGGCTTACCTATAGTTTTCTTATCTAGCGAAACCAATCGGAAAAAACAATTTAAAGCTATGCAGGTAGGGGTTGAGGGTTTTATTACTAAGCCCGTTATTCCTGAAGAGTTAGTTGCCTCTGTTGCGCTGCGTGCCGAGCGTATGCGTACTCTGCGCAGCCTAATGGCACGCGATAGCTTAACCGGCTTGTACAACCACACTACCACTACCGAAATGATGAATACTTCCTTGGCTCATGCGATGCGACAGCAAGAGACCTTGGCAGTGGTTATGATAGATTTAGATAAATTCAAAGCAGTGAATGATACCTATGGGCACATGGCGGGTGACCAAGTGATAGTGGCACTGGCCAGGTTATTTAAACACCGCTTAAGAACGACGGATGTTATAGGTCGTTATGGTGGTGAAGAATTTGCTTTGCTGCTTAAAAACCTAACACCAGAAAAAGCTAACCAGCTAGTTAATGAGCTGCGTGAAGACTTTTCCAAAATTATTTTTAATGCGGGTAATAAGCAGTTTAAGGTCACTTTTAGTGCGGGTATAAGTTTTTACCCTGGCAATAACCGATCTGAAGACTTGCGTATGGCAGCCGATGAGGCACTTTACAAGGCTAAAGAACAGGGGCGCAACCAAGTTGTTTTGGCTTGCGCTGGTGGAAAGCATGACGACTAGTCAATTAGAGCAGCTACTAGATGAGCGGGCTAATCAGGATCAAGAAATAGTTGATGTTGACGAGCCAATGATTAAGCTAGTTATTTTTAGACTAAGTGACCAATACTTTGCTTTTGTAGGGGCTAGTATCTTAGAAGTGCTGCCTGGCGAAGAACCCGTTCATTTTTTACCAGGTATGCCAGCTTCTGTTGAAGGCGTAATGAACGTACGGGGTGATATTGAGTCGGTCATAGGCTTGCAGGGGTTATTGCAACTAACGGCTGAAGCTAACCCAAAAGCGACTGAAAGCTCAACTATTTTGTTAGCCAAAGGTAAAGAGATGCACAGTGGACTAAGAGTCGATCAGCTTTTAGATGTAGTTGATCTGCCAGAAAGTCAAATGAAGCCACCACCCGATGCTTTGCCCGAGCAGTTGCAACCGCTAGTCACTAACTTGTTTAGTTTTAATGGCTTGGCTGTCACTCTATTAGATTTAGATGCTGTTTTTGCTGCTTGGTTGGCTGAGCAGGGGCAGTAGCTTAAATGATTAAACAGCTACCTCTGGTTCTTTTCACTCATCAACAAGATTACTTTGCTTTAGAAGCGAGCTTGGTTAAAGGGCAGGGCAGTTGTGCTTTTAAAGACTCAAACACGCCCTTACTGCCTTTTAATCAGTTTTTAAAGCCTGGTAGCCAGCAGCCTGGTAGCCCTAGCCACTGGTTAGCTTTAGCTAGTCATTCACCCGATGCATCCAAGGTAAAGCCTTGGTTGCTAGGCCTAGAAAGCGAAGCCGAGCTGATAGAGCTGCCTGCAGAACGAATTCATCCCTTACCACCACTTTTATTGGCGGGTCGAACCTTCCCAGCTTTACAAGCCGTTGCTTGGTATCAGCAGCGGCTTGTCAGTTTAATTGATGCTAGGGCTTTGCAAGTGCAAGCACACCCTTGGCTAGCTTCTCTAACTCTAGATGCAAATCAGGGCGACTAGTTGCTAATAGCTCCCAGCTAGGGCTTTTCTCTAGGTTAAGCAGCGTTGTTTGTAACTTATCTTTAGATTGTTCTTCTAAGCGAAAGCGATACCCACTAACCAGTAGCTTTAACTTAAGTTGTTGTGCTTGGTTGTAGGCAGGCGTTTCTGGCTCGACTAGCCATTCTTTATCAATGTTTTGGATAAACTCAGCTAAAAGCTGAGGCTCTTCTGCAAAGGCCCTTGGGTAGAGACTAGCAAAAACTAAGTAGTTATAAACACTGTGCAAAACAGGCTGGCCAATTAAACTGCCTCCATTTTTTTGCCAAGCAACTAGGTTGTTTAAGTTGTCTTTCATTAGGCTAGCTAATTGTTCGGGGCGATTTAAAGCTTCAAGCAACATTGCCGCCTGCAACTGAGTTTGAATTAACTGGCTTAAACGCCCTTCTTCATCAAAACCTAACCTTAAATCTTTTATTTTTAACCGAGCTAACAAGGCTAAGCGCTTTTCTAGCCATTGAAGTTTTTCTTCTGGCTGGGTAGCTAACTGAGCTAAAAAACCATAAGTTTGCAAAGTGAGCCTTTCTGGTGAAAAGCCGGGTAGTTCGCCGGGTTTAAAAGCCCTAGCCTTAAGTTGTGGCAGCGCTTGTAAAACTTGCTGGAAGCCAGTGTAAGCAGACGCGTTATTACCAAGTTTGTAGTGTAAGTAAGCTAAGTTGAATTGAGCTTTAGTTAAGTTAACACCGCTGAGCTGTTCTGTAGCTAAAAGGGCTTGATAATGTTTAAAAGCAGTGTTGAAGTCTTCTGCTTGTAGTGCATAAAAGCCTGCCTTTTCTAACGCCACTAGTTGTTCTTGTTCACCTAGGGTGTTGCTCAGTATTAAAGCCTGTTCAGCTTGCTTAGAGGCTTCTAGCCCACGATTGCTATAAAAGAGGCTCTGAGCCAACTGCCAATGGGTTAACAGCTGTTCTTCAGGGTTAATAAAGGGCAGTTGCAGGCGCTGTAAAAAAAACTCACTGGCTAAACCATAGTTACGAACCGTTAGGTGTAATTGCCCTAGGTTATTGAGTAGGGCTGCTTGGGTGCGTTGGTTGTTCCAGGCTAAGTCAAAACCTAGCATGTAATGGTAGTGGGCTTGCTGGTAATAGCTTTGGTTATGCTGATAACCCTTTTGGCTGGCCAGCAGCAAACGGTGGTAAATACTGCCGGTCAGTAGGTCTGCAGCTCCTCGGTTTAATCCCTTAGCTTTATAGGCTTGTAATTCTTTGGCTAATTCTTCTAAACGCTGAGTGGGTAGCTGGGGGTTTTGTAATAGCTCTAGCGTGCTAGTGGCCACAGCATCATCTTTTGCAATTAACTCTTCTGCTTTCAACTGGTTAAGTAAAAGTTCCATGCGTGGTTTTAGGTTGGTGTCTAACATTAGACCAATATAAATAAGCTGATAAATCGCTTCAGGGTCTGAGGTTTGTCTAACCAGTGCATAAAAGCTATTCAGAGCGGTCAGCATCTCTTGTTGCTCTAGACTACCGTAAGCGCGGCTAAGGTTAATGCTTGCGTAGTATTCAGCTGTTTGGGCAAAGCCAGGGTCACTTATTGAGGTATGGGTTAACCAATGGCGCGACATTAACTCCATAAAGTTATACTTTTCTGCTAAGCCAGTTAGCTGTATGGCTCTTAAATGGGATAAGCGCTTAAGCTGGGCATCATCTTTAGCTGGCGCTAGGCGCTTGCTAATACTGGTAAAGTGGCTGCGCTCTATATCTAGCTCACTCGCAGCAATAAGTTTTAATAGGTCTAGTTCATTTAACAGTAAAATTTTAACTCGTTCATCTGTACTGCTGGCCGCTACCTGCTGCAAGCTTTTTTCTTGTTGAGCAGCTGTTAAGGCTAACTGAGGGCTGTTGAGTTGCTTAAGCCATTGAAAAGCATAAAACAGTCTTGCTTCAGATGAAATTTTGTTAATTGTTAAAGCTCTGCGCCATAGTTTTTCTAAGCCTTGAGGATTATCGGCTAATAACTGGTTAGCGAGCTCTAGCTGTAAGTAGACTTGTAAAGGGTGAAGGTTGTTAGTTTGTGGTTGAATAAGGCTGCGCAGGGCAGCTTGGGGCTGGTTAGCTAAATAGTTAATCCAAGCTGTAAACAAAGCTTTGTTTTGTGGATTAACCTTGGGTTGATTAAGTTGTTGCTCTAAAGTCTGTAAGTCTTGACGGTAACTAGCCGTTAACATGCCCTGAGGCTGTAAGCGCTGTTTAGCCTGTAAGTCTACTAGTCGTGCTAGGTAGTTAAAAAATTCGCTTAGATCAGGTTGGGACTGGTAAGACTCAGCTAGCTGATTGATATAATAACTGGCTGCCGTGTATTCATTCAAAGCCAAGTGGTTACTTAACAAGCTTTCTAGCCTGGTAACACTGGTTTGCTTAAAACGGTAACGCAAAGTATTTAGCAGCAATAAGCGCTCTTCATAACTACTAGCTTGAGCATGAGCAAGGTGAAGGTCTTCTACTTGCCAGTTTGCAGGCACTTGTCCAGTAACAGGCATACGGTAGGTATCTAATGAGCCTTCAAATGCACAGGTCATGTAAACCTTGTTTTGAGTTAAAGCCGGGAAACTACAGTTTTGAGCAACTGAGGTTAGTTGTTCAGGTAGGTGTTTTTGGCTGGTATCTAAAGCTTTCGCTAAGGGTAAACGAAACAATACACTATGGTCTTGTGCGTCTATTTGCTGGTCGTTATTAGTGTCATTTAAGTAATGACTAAAATAAATAAAAGCTTGCTGGCTATCAAAGGTTGCAAAGCTGCTATTGCCTGGCAAATCTAATTGAATCGGCCCGTACTCTTTTTTCTCAGCTAACTTGTACAAAAACAGCCCACCCTCTTGCTTAGCGGTGGGTTCACGATTGTAAACCAGCCACTGACCATCAGAGCTAGCGGCTGGTGCAGATAATTGCCCCTGAGTAATCACTTGTTGGCGATTAGTGGCTAAAGAATGTAAAACCAGCTCGGTGGTGGCTTGGTTTAAAGACTTCCTTAAGTAGCCTAACTGCTGGTTGTTAACCCAAAAGGGTTGCCACTCGCGGCTATTGCTTTTAGTTAGGCAGTTGACAGACTGCTTAGCCTTAGCTTCATTTAAGGGCAGTAGGCAAACATCGCCTAGCGCATCATAACGAAACAGAGTGACAGCTAATTGGCTGGCATCGGGCGATAGGGCAGGGTCTTTGCTGTCGTAATCATTGGCTAGTAAATAGCTGCTTATGCCTGTTTTAAGGTCTTGTTTAACTAAGCTAGATAGTAGGTTTTGATGGCGAGTGTAATAGATAAAATCATTGTTAGTGGCGATAACGGCTTGGTAATTATCCGTGGGACCAACGGTTACCTTTTCTAAGGGTAAAACTCGATTGATGCGCCAATTAACTTCTTCGGCGATTAGGTGGCTAGAGAAAAGGCTAGCCAAGACCAACCAAGGCAAAAATTTAGGGCGGATATTCAACATACTTAGCTACCCCTAGTTGTTTTTTTGGCTAGTGGGTGCTGTATATTCAGCATTTAAAGCACGAAACCCTTCTTGCTCGTCTAGTTGTTCATCTATTCCAGCATAGGGTTCAGACGCATCTTTAATAGCAGACTGCATTAAGCGGTTTTCAAGCTCGGGCCATTCGCCTGCTGAATCTGCTTCCATTAAAGTGTGTCTATCAACTAGGTAAACATCGGGCACTAATTTATTGACCAGCCCTGAGCAACCTGCCAATAGAAAGCTAGCTAAAAAAATAGTTAATAAACGAGTTAGCATTTTTTACTCCAAAGGTAACTGGTTGGGAAGCAGCAAGGCTTCTTCACCAAAGCGCTCAATGATTGGGCTAAGTGGTAAGCCGTGAGCGCGTAAAGGATCGGAAAATAGTGATAAACCAAAAGTAAGGTCCATTAAGCCATTTTGCATAACCACACTAATCCACTGGGGGTGGGCTAAACGTAATGCAGAACGAACATTGTTAATTTGTGGGTCTAGGTAATTAGGGTCAACCAGCTCTAGTAGCTGCAAAAGCTGACTACGGGTTATATCGGTTATATCAATACGCCCCGCTAAAAGGCGGCGATTAAAGTCAAACTCTAAAGCGGTACGGGCACTAATAGGTGCGTAATCACTGGTGGCTCTTTTGGGTAGCAAGAGGCGTAAATCCAGTTGTGAAATACGGCTTAACAAACCTAAGCGCCAAGCTTTAGGAGTGGTATCTAAATAGAAGCGGCCAGCTAAATTACCTGCTAGTAGCTGCAAACTAAATTGAGGTAGTTCTATAAGGTTTTGTCTAACTTTAAATCTAGCCTGTAAAGGACCTACGGCTAGGTCACCTACTTGTAGTTTTTTGAAACTAAACCCTTGATTACCCGCTAAGTAAGGCTCAATTTGGTTGAAATCAACCCGCTCAAAAGCTTCAGGTTTTAGCAAATAGAAAAAGCTCAGTTTCGCGTCAGGGCTTAGCTTAAGCTCCTCATTGATTTCAATCGCACCCTCGAGCGATTCAAGTTTAAGGTCATTTAGGGCTAAAGAAAAATTGTTGAATGCTAGCTGAGCTTGTAAAGAAAGCTGTTCACCTTCATTCAATAGCAGTTGCCAGGGGGCTGTTAAGCTGCCTGAGGTGGTTAGGTCTAGGTTAGGAATCAGCTGGCTGGTAGGGCTCAGTTGGGTTTTGCCTTGAATTTGTAGGCTAGGTTTATCTAAGTTGGCTAGCTGCACTTCACCGGTTAGCTCCTGCTTGAACCATTCTTTTAACTCTAACGAAAACTGATGCAAGGTGAGTGTTTCGCTTGCTGAGTTAAAACTTAGACTGCCTTGGCTTTTTAACGGTAAAAGCTGGCTTAACTCTAGAGGAGGTGTTTCTTCTAGCCAGGTGAGCTGCTTGGCTTGAGTAGAAAACAGCCAATTAACAGAGTCAGGTGCTAAGCCTGAAGTAGCTTTTAGCTCAAGGCTAAGGTTTAAGTCTTCTGCTGCTAACATTTCTGGCAGTTCTAAAGCAGCAAACTGGTAGTTACCGTTTAGCTCAAAGGCTTTTGCTTGCCAGTTAAGGGTTTGTTGCAATTTAAAAGGCTTTTTTAAGTTTACAGGCGCATTTTTGGCTGGGGTTTGCTCTACTGCTAGCCCGTGTTTTAAGTTGGCCTTTAGGCTAGTAAGGTCAACTTCTGTTGCAGCTAAAGTAAGTAAATCAGCTTCTGGGTGGTTTACTGCTAGCTGAAACTGTTGGTTAACTAATAGCTGCCCAAACTCAGCTAGCGGTTTTAAGTCTGCTAGATAGCTAGCTAGGCTAGGGCTTAGTGATAAGTCGAGGAAACCATTTAGCTTGAATAGCTGGGGCTGATCGGCCGCAGCTAAATCTAACTTAACTAAAGGCTGATGATTCACTGCTAAGTCTAACTGCGTTTTAAGTGCTTTAAGGTCAGCGTCAACTTGGCTAGCAACTTCTAAATTAAACGGTAAAGGCTTTAATAAGGGCGGGTGCTGAATGGCTTGTGAACTTAACTGAAGACGTAAGTCGGGGTGTGATTCAGGAAAAGAGCTACTGGCCTGAAGTTGCATCTCCAATGGCTGTAAGATTTTTAAGTCAGTAGTGGGTGCTTTTTGGCTAAGTTTTAGGTTTAAAGACTGCTCAACAAAGCCTGTTAGCTCAGCTAAATCGGCGGATAATAAATGGTCTGAGTCATGGTTGATGCGTGTGTTACCTGTTATTTCTAGCTGCAAGTCACCCGGTAAGTCTTTAAGGCTGGGCTCGGTTAGAAGGCTAGCCAGTTGCTGGGGTAGGTTTAATGCAACCTGCGGCTCTAAACTGAGTAGGCGAGGTTGGTTGTTCGCCGTTAAACTAACTTCTAAAAGGTTGATTTCATTTAACTGGCTAGCTGCATAAAGCGTTAAGTGAGATAAATCAAAGGGTATTTCAAGCGTTAAGCGCTGTTGGAACTGGATAGGCGCAAAAGAAAAATCACTAGCAAACTCTGCTAGGTTAAGCTCTAACTGAGCTAGAGCAGCCTGGGCTTGTTTTTGGCTAGTCAGCAGTAGGTGAAGCTGTTGAAACTGGTAGTGATCTTTATTGAGTTGTAAGTCTAAATCTGTCAGCTGTTGGCTTAGTTGTAGCTCTAGGTCTAAGGCTTCTTCTAAAGCTTCTTGCTCTATATCTGACAGGTTTATTTGCGAAGCCAGGTTAAACCGGTAATTAGCTAGGCTTAGCTGAATGTTTTCTTCTGCTTGAGCTAAGTTGAGCTGGGTTGCCAAGAGATCAAAATTAATTTGTGCAGGCGATAATTTAAACTGCCAAGCATCGTTATGCTTGCTGAGCTGGAAAGCCAAATCTAAATCTAGGCTAGGTTGGCTGGTGAAATCTAGCTGAGTTGGCTGCTGATTAATTTGCGTAGTTAAAGGCGCTAAAGATACTAACTGGCTAGCTAACCTACCCTTTATACCGTTACCTTGCCAAACTGCCTGAGCGGAAAAATCAAACTCACCTTGCCAAGCCGCTGAGAGTTGTTGCTGGCGCTCTTTAACCTGCAAATCAATTTTAAAATTATTTAAAGCCAGTTCATCTAAAGTGATGCTAATAGGTGGGTTTTCTAAAAGGTTGGTTATTTCAGCAGTTAAGGCCGCTAGGTCTAACTCCTCGTTAGCTTCTTCTAGCTGAGTTACTTTTTCTTCATCTAAATCTAGTAATAAACAACCAGTGGCTTGTAAATCATTTAAAGCCAGCTTATTCACTTGCAAATGATTACTTAATAGTTCTAAGGCTGAAAAATTCAACTCAACTTCTTCTAAGCTAAGGCTAAAGCCATCACAGCTATGAGCAGAAGGATTAGAAACCTGGCTAACTTGTATGCCTTTTAGGCTAATGGATTTTAGTAAGTCAATTCGAATTTGGCTTAACTCCACCTGAAAGCCGGTTTGTTCAGCAATAATTGGTTGAACTTTAGGCCAGATGTAACTTTCAACCAAGGAGGACTTAAGCGCAAAGTAAACACCAGCCACAGCAAGAAGCGGCAAAGACAAAACTACCAAAAAGCTAATCACCCAAAAGCGCGGACGCTTATAAAAAGGCTTTTTAGCTTTAGTTTCTTTCTTATCGGTAGCAGGTGTTTCTTGAGGCATTGACTGTTTTCCTTAACAACTAGTTAGCAGGCGCACCGTTTTCTATCCAAAGTACAAAGTCCTCTAATGCATCACCTGTCACTACAGCATTAGCTCCTTCATGATGCGAAAGAGCAGGTGTACAACTATTAGGTGTTTTACTTCCATATCGCTGTGTAACTGCCATAAGTACAGCCGAGTTAATTGGGTCACTAGGCTTAACTAATGGGTAATTATCACCACAGTCAGCTGTTCTAATGTAGCCAGTATTCCAAGTTAAGTTATTGCTTCTTTGACTTACTAAACTGTTACGAAACTGTGACTTTGTTAGGTTCGGTCCACCAGGCTCACCCATCGGTTCATGGCACCTTGCGCAGCCTTGAATAACTTTATAACTAAATAATCTTTCTAAAGTGCCTGGCTCTCCTGTTGACCCTTTATCATCATCACTACAACCTGCAAAAAGCACGAGTAGCATTAATACCAGTAAGATACGGCTAGTTTGCAAAATACTTTTAAAATTATTCATGGTTTTATTCCCTTGATTGATTAGCGTGGCGAAAAACGCCTTTCTATACCTGCTTTGGCCATTATCTTAGTCGAAATTTCTTCAATAGAATAATGCGTTGAGTCTACAAAGCCAATATTATGACGACTATAAAGGGCTTCCACTTCTTCTACTTCGCGCAGGCATTGTTTCAACGATGCGTAGCTGCTGTTAGCTCGGCGTTCATTACGAATGGATGAAAGGCGCTCTGGTTCTATAGTGAGTCCAAATAATTTATGTCGATAGGGGCGTAGTGCTTTAGGTAATTCACTATCTAACAAATCATCTTCAGTTATAGGGTAGTTAGCTGCTCTTACCCCAAATTGTAGTGCCATATAAATACAAGTAGGGGTTTTTCCACAACGTGAGACACCAATTAAAATAATATCGGCCTTATCGTAATGGTGGGTACGCGCACCATCGTCGTTATCTAGTGCAAAATGTACGGAATCAATTCTAGCCTTATAAGTATCTTCTTTGGCTTTAGAAATACCATGGCTTTGCCCTACAGAGTAGGTAGAGCGGGTTTTTAGTTCTTCTTCTAAGGGTTCTAAAAAAGAAGAAAAAACATCAATATTAAGTGCTTCACTTTTGCTAATAATGGTACGAATGCTTTGGTTGACAACTGTATCTATCAATAAAGGACGGGCACCATCTTTAATAGCCGTAGCATTCACCTGTTCTACTATGGCATGGGCTTTTTCTTCTGTATTAATATAAGGCTGAGTTATTTGCTCGAATTGAATACCTTCAAATTGTGCTAAAAGGCTACGGCCTAGCGCCTCTGCAGTAATACCTGTGCCATCGGAAATGAAAAATGCGGTGCGCTTCATAGGGAGTTCCATCGTCTTAATTCGTGTTATCATCTAGAAGATTAAATAGAGTGGCTTAGCACTCGGTAATTGATTTTGCCTGTTTTTTACTGCTAATGCCATTAAGTGAACTTTTCTAACTGGAGACGTGTCTTGAGCAAAACAGCTGTGGGTGAATATATTGTCTGGTTTGACCAGCTGGGTATGCAGGACGTGGAGCGGGTTGGTGGTAAGAACGCTTCGCTAGGTGAAATGATTAGCAATCTAGCTAATGCTGGGGTGCAGGTTCCTGGTGGTTTTGCTACAACTGCAGAAGCTTATCGGGAATTTTTAGCCCATGAAAGTTTAGCTGACCGAATTAATAAGGCGCTAGACGAGCTAGACGTTGATGATGTTAAAGCCTTAGCGGCTTGTGGCGCACAAATTCGTCAGTGGGTTATAGAAACACCTTTTCCTCCTGCATTAGAAAATGCTTTAGCAGAAGCTTATTCGCAGCTAGAGCAAAAAAGCCCAAGTTTAAAAGTAGCGGTACGTTCCTCTGCTACTGCTGAAGACTTGCCAGATGCTTCTTTTGCGGGTCAACAAGAAACCTTCCTAAATATCCAAGGTTTTAATGAAGTAAAGCAGGCAGTTCATGAAGTGTTTGCCTCTTTATTTAACGACCGTGCTATTTCCTACCGAGTTCACCAAGGCTTTGATCATGCGGGTGTTGCTTTGTCTGCAGGTGTACAAAAAATGGTGCGCTCAGAAACAGGCGCTGCTGGGGTTATGTTCACCCTAGATACCGAGTCTGGTTTCCGTGATGCCGTGTTTGTAACCAGTGCTTATGGTTTAGGTGAAACCGTAGTGCAGGGTGCGGTTAACCCAGATGAGTTTTATGTTCATAAGCCTACTTTGGCAGCCAATCGCCCAGCTATTTTACGTCGTAGCTTAGGTAGTAAACTAATTAAAATGGTCTACGGTGAAGCTGCGACTACGGCTAAATCAGTGAAAACTGTGGATGTAAACAAAGCCGATAGAGACCGTTTCTCTTTATCTGACCAAGAAGTGATGGATCTGGCTCGTCAAGCCATGATTATTGAAGAGCATTACCAGCGCCCTATGGATATAGAGTGGGCGAAAGACGGTGATGATCAGCAACTCTATATAGTACAAGCCCGCCCAGAAACAGTAAAAAGCCGTGATTCTAGTACGGTTATGGAGCGATTTTTACTTAAAGAGCAGGGCAAAATTCTCGTGGAAGGCCGTGCCATAGGTCAGCGAATTGGTGCAGGTAAAGTACGCATTGTTTCGGGTCCAGATGAAATGGACAAGGTTCAAGATGGCGATATTCTGGTGACTGATATGACCGACCCAGATTGGGAGCCGGTGATGAAACGTGCTTCAGCCATTGTTACTAACCGTGGTGGACGTACTTGTCACGCAGCCATCATTGCTCGTGAAATGGGTATTGCTGCAGTAGTGGGTTGTGGTGATGCAACTGAGCTATTAAAAGACGGCCAAGAAGTCACAGTTTCTTGTGCTGAAGGTGATACAGGCTTTGTTTATGAAGGCAAGCTAGATTATGAGTTGCTGACTAATAGCATTGAAGCCATGCCTAAAATCCCCTTCAAAATTATGATGAATATAGGTAACCCAGACCGTGCCTTTGGGTTCGCAGCTCTGCCAAACGAGGGGGTAGGCCTAGCGCGTTTAGAGTTCATTATTAACCGCATGATCGGCATTCACCCTAAAGCTTTACTAGAGTTTGATAGCCTACCCAGCGAACTGCAAGCCACCATAAGCAGCCGCATTAAAGGCTATGCCGACCCAGTTGATTTTTACGTAGAAAAGTTAGTTGAAGGCATTGCCAGCTTAGCAGCAGCCTTCTGGCCTAAGCGTGTCATAGTGCGTTTATCTGACTTTAAATCTAACGAATACGAAAACCTGATTGGCGGTAAGCTTTACGAGCCTGCTGAAGAAAACCCCATGTTAGGCTTCCGTGGTGCTTCGCGTTATTTATCGCCTAAGTTCCGTGATTGTTTCGAGCTGGAGTGTCGTGCACTAAAGAAAGTGCGTGATGAAATGGGGCTAAATAACATTGAAATAATGGTACCTTTTGTTCGTACCGTGGGTGAAGCTAAGGGCGTTTCTGAAATTCTTGAATCCAAAGGTTTAGTGCGCGGTCAAAATGGCTTGAAGCTGATTATGATGTGTGAACTACCCGCTAACGCACTTTTGGCTGAAGAATTCTTAGAATACTTCGATGGCTTCTCGATTGGCTCTAATGACCTAACTCAGTTAACCCTAGGTTTAGATCGTGACTCAGGCATAGTGGCGCACTTGTTTGATGAGCGTAATCCTGCGGTTAAAAAGCTCTTGTCTATGGCAATTAATGCTTGTAAAAAACAAGGTAAATACGTGGGTATTTGTGGGCAAGGTCCTTCAGACCACCCAGATTTAGCCCGTTGGTTAATGGAACAGGGCATAGACTCGGTTTCACTTAACCCAGATGCCGTGTTAGATACTTGGTTTATGCTGGCAAACCAAACCCCTGACCAAACCCCTGAATAGTTGCTTGGAGTTAACCATGGAATATGTAACACCTGATTTATGTGATACCTACCCAGAGTTGATTGAAGTGGTTGAACCCATTTTTAACAACTTGGGTGGTCGCATGTCTTTTGGTGGCCAGGTGGTCACCATTAAGTGCTTTGAAGACAATTCTTTAGTGAAAGAAGAAGTTGAAAAAGACGGTAAAGGCAAGGTGATGGTGGTGGATGCAGGTGGTTCTTTCCGCTGTGCCATGCTGGGCGATATGCTGGCAGAAAAAGCCATGCGTAACGGCTGGGAAGGTATCATTATGTACGGCTGTGTTCGTGATATTGATATTATTAACGAGCTAGATTTAGGCGTACAAGCCTTAGGTACTCACCCTAAAAAATCTGAAAAACGTGGCGTTGGTGAATACCAAATCCCGGTTTCTTTTGGTGGTGTTACCTTTGTACCGGGTGACTATGTTTATGCTGATAATAACGGCATCATTGCATCACCCGAGCCATTAACCATGCCAGAGTAAAGTTTATGTTTCGCACTGCCCGTTGTTTGTTTTTGCCCTTAGCTGCGGTTTTATTTTTAACCGCTTGCGGATCTGAATCTTCAGATACAGCGAAGACCGATAAACAAAGGACAGTTGTAGAAACCTCTAAAGCAGAACAGCAGCCAGAAGAACAACAGCCAGAAATTGCCAGTGGCTTACAGGCACGTTCTGGTTGGACTTATTCTAAGCAAGCCGTTGCAGCTGCTAACCCCTTAGCAGCCGAAGTGGGGCAGAGTGTGCTTGCCGTAGGTGGCAATGCCCTAGATGCTGCCATAGCAGTACAGTTAGTTTTAAATTTAGTAGAGCCACAATCCAGCGGGATTGGTGGCGGTGCTTTTCTATTAAGTTGGAAAAATGGTGAACTAATCGCTTGGGATGGACGAGAAACTGCACCAGCAGCAGTTACACCTGATTTGTTTTTAGATGAGCAAGGCGAACCTTTGCCGTTTATGACGGCAGTGACTAGTGGAAAAAGTGTGGGTGTGCCAGGCTTATTAAAAATGTTGCAAGCGGCTCATCAAACGCAAGGCAAGCTACCTTGGAAAGATTTATTCGAACCTGCTATTTTGCTGGCTAAAGAAGGTTTTGCTATTAGTCCACGCTTGCACCTACTTTTAGACCAAGACCCAGAACTAAGAAATAATCCCGCAGCACGTGCTTATTACTATCAGCCCGATGGCAGTGCCTTACCCGTAGGACACCAACTAAAGAATCCTGCTATGGCAGCAATACTCACCCAGATTGCAAATGAAGGTGCCGATGCATTTTATCACGGTAGTCTGGCGAAAAATATTGTTGCCGCTGTTAATCAGGCTCAGCTACCTGGTCAATTGCAGGTTTCAGATTTAGCTAACTACACTCCTTTAGCAAGGGAAGCACTCTGTGGTCCTTGGCAAGCCTACCGTGTCTGTGGTTTTCCACCGCCTTCTTCTGGCCAACTAGCCATAATGCAAGTTCTAGGTATGTTAGAACAACTAGAAAGCCCCGCCAGCACTAGCCAAGAAACGTTTTATACAGCAGAAGGTTTGCACCAGTATTTAGCTGCTTCCAACCTAGCCTTTGCAGACCGTGCCTTGTATGTGGCTGATCCAGAATTTGTTGAAGCACCAGCAAATAACTGGCTTAGTTTAATGAATCCTGATTACTTGCTAAAACGTACTAAAGACATTGGCGACAGCTACCAAGGCCCAGCTAAAGCAGGCCAGCCAAAAGAATTTAAAAGTAGTTATGCGCTTCAGCCAGAACAACCTGAATATGGAACGAGTCATATCAGTGTAATTGATGCTGACGGTAATGGTATCGCTATGACCAGTTCCATAGAACAGGCTTTTGGTTCACGTATTTTAGTGGATGGCGGCACCGGCTTAGCAGGCGGATTCTTTTTAAATAACCAGCTCACTGACTTTGCATTCCAGCCTAAAAACAAACAAGGCAAGCTGGTTGCTAACCGAGTAGAAGCGGGCAAGCGCCCACGTTCTAGCATGAGCCCAACACTAGTATTTAGCGCTCCTGCTGATGAGCTAGTCGCTAGTTTAGGCTCACCAGGCGGCGCAGCCATTATTCACTTTACTGCTAAAACGCTGCTAGCCAGCTTAGGTTGGCAACTAGCGCCACAAGAAGCCATAGAATTACCCAACCTAGCGACCTTTAATTCAGGCATTAACCTACTAGAACCCCAAGGCTTTTCAGCAGCCATGCAAGAAGGTTTAGAAAAGCGTGGTTATTCATTGCAAGAAAGAGACCTAACCAGCGGTATTCAAATGTTGTTGGTAACGCCACAAGGCATTTTAGGTGGTGCAGACCCGCGTAGAGAAGGCTGGGTGGCAGGTGAGTAAAAAAATACCCGCAGGTCTTGTTCTAGCCTCTGCTTCACCGCGTAGGCGCGAGCTATTATTACAACTAATGCCAGGTATTAAGCTGCATATTTTACCTGCCGACCTTGATGAAAGCCTTATTACTTCAGAAACGGGTACTGCTAGGGTCTTACGCCTTGCCGAAGCTAAAGCGGCTGCCGTAAAGACCAGCCTACCTAAAGAATTTGCCAACTACCCAATTTTAGCTGCCGATACCGAAGTGGTTTTGAAAGGTGTTCCACTAGGTAAACCTGAATCTTTTGATCATGCTGTTGCGCTTTTAGAGCAGCTTTCTGGTTGCAGCCATCAAGTGATAACAGCCGTACATTTGCAAGAAGACAAGCAAGCGCAACAAGCAGTTATTACTACAGAGGTCAGCTTTAAAAGCCTTACTAAAGATGAAATTGTAGCTTATGTAGCAACAGGTGAGCCCATGGATAAAGCCGGTGGTTATGGCATTCAAGGTTTAGGTGCAGCTTTTGTTACTAGCATTCAAGGAAGTTATTCCAATGTTGTTGGTTTGCCACTAGAAACGGTTTATTTGCAGTTACGACAACTGGGTTATACCGTTATCTAGCATCATTTTATAAAACGCCTCCCATCTTTTACTAAAAAGGCTAGGAAGTTAACTTTGTGTCTAAAACCCTCGCATCTCCGATTGAATATTTACTGGAAATTAAAAAATCACGTTTTATTGGCCGTATTGAGCCCATTCAAAGCAGTGAAGAAGGTTTAAAAAAAGTAGAAGCGCTCAGGTTAAAGCATCCAGAAGCAACGCATGTTTGCTACTCACTACTAGCCAATGGACAGGTTAAGCAGTCGGATGATGGAGAGCCTTCAGGAACGGCAGCCAGCCCTATGTTGAATGTATTGCAGCACAAGGGGCTAGATAATGTGCTAGCGACGGTAGTGCGCTATTTCGGTGGTGTTAAGCTAGGTGCGGGTGGTTTAGTGCGTGCTTATAGCCAAGCCATTAGCGAACCCTTGCTAGATGCAGAGTATGTAGATTTAACCCTACCAGCCCAGTTAAAACTAGCCATAGCTTTTGAACATGAGTCTTTGATAAGGCGCTTGGCAGAACAGCAAAAAATTAAACTAAGTATTAGCTACACGGATGAAGTCATTGTTGAGCTAGAAGCTGAAGAAGCTGCTCTGACCAGCTTTTTAGAAGGCTTTTCAGAGCAGGTCAGAGGACAGTTAAGGCTGCTGGAGTAGTTTTTCTATTATTTGTTTCATTTCTGCTGACTCAGGTTCAGTTTTACTGCCAAAAGTTCCTACTAGCTCACCATCACCATTGATTAAGTACTTATGAAAATTCCAGCGTGGCAAGGGAGCCCCCATCTTGTCTAACTCTTTAAAGACAGGGTTTAATTTACCTTTAGCAACTGAGCTAGTCGAGAGCATTAAAAAAGTAACGCCATAATTAATAAAGCATATTTCAGCAGTTTTGCTTTCTTCTTTTTCTTCTTGATTAAAATCATTAGAAGGAAAGCCTAGTACAACCAAGCCACGTGCAGCATATTCTTTGTGTAAAGCTTCTAAGCCCTTGAATTGCCCAGTAAAGCCACAATGACTTGCGGTATTAACAATTAATAAGGGTAGGCCTGCAAACTGACATAGATCGATCGATTCAGTGGAATGCAATTCTCGCTGAGTAGAATCTAATAGAGCAGGGCAAATGGAAGGTTCAGCCCAAGCATTAGTGCTGACTAGACCAGAAAAAGTAAGTAAGACGAGTAAAAAAAAGCTATAAATAGGTTTCATAAGTCTAAACATGGTTGGGTTTTATTAGGCTGGTTTGCTAAAGTGAATGAGTCGCTCGTTATATTAAACAACAAGGTGGAGCTAGCCAATGAAAATAAAACTTTGGGCAATTGGGTTAATCTCCATCTCAGGTTTATTATTGCTAATTTACACCCTGCCTGCGATAACCGCCAACTTTTCTCTATTAAAAGATACTGGGCGACCTGTGCCTGCAGAAGTATTAGAGGTTGTTGACGCACAAACCCTGCTTGTTCGCTTTCAAGATCGCAAAGAAGTCTGTGTTGTTCTTAATGGGGTTAATACACCACTGAGGCAGCAAGATGGCTATAGGCGCTCTGTTTTAGGTATTATTGATTTAATTCAAGGCAGTTTTCGTAGTCAGATTTTAGTTAAAATAGATGCCGTGCTTAATTCTAAAGTTTGGTTGGCTGGTATCTACGACCTTGAACAAGAAGTTTTAGGTAATCTGGCTTTAATTCGTTTTGGTTATGCTTGGCCAGATACTTACCTCAACGATGAAGAAGAAAATGATAACTACCTAGTTGAAGCTAACTCTGCCTTGGTTGAGGCAAAAAAAAACCGGCGAGGGCATTGGGCAGGCATACACCTTGGTGAGCTTCCCCTTGAGCCTCAGCAATCTTATTTAATGCAATTACAAGCACTTGGACATTCTAGTGAACCATGCCAGCCTTAATTTTTATAAAGATTTACCCTTAGTTAACGATTTTAAAGCTATATTTAAACCAGACTGTTACCAGGAGCTGCCTCAAGACTGGTGGATTGTTATTACAGATATTAAAGCTTCAACCGCAGCCATTGAACAAGGGCGTTACCGTGATATTAATAGCTTAGGTGGCTGCACAGTGGCTGCTATTTTAAATGCTGTTAAACCTACTGCCATTCCCTATATTTTTGGTGGTGATGGGGCTACTTTTTGTATTCCTTCCCAGCTAATAGAGCAGGTGAGTTCAGCTTTAAGGGGCTGTATTAAGCTGGCATCAGATAGCTTTAACCTAGAACTTAGAGCTGCTTTGATTCCTTACCAAACAATTCAACCTAAAGCTAAGGTTTTAGTGGCTTGCTACGCTAAAAGTGACAGTCTGCATCAAGCTATTTTTGTGGGTGGAGGGCTGAATGAAGCAGAAAAACAAATTAAAAGTGATGCTAAGTGGCATGTACAGCTAACCGATGACAAAGCAGAAGCAGATTTAACTGGCTTTGAGTGCCGTTGGAACCGAATTGCTAGTCCTCAAGAGGTCACGGTTAGTTTAATTGTGCAGGCAATAAACCCAGATATAGATCAGCAGCTTGCTTTGTACCAGCAGCTAATGCAAAAAATGCAAACCTATTTTGGAGAAGATGAGCAGCTACAGCCCTTGAGTGTTGATGGCTTAGAGTTAATGTATGGTAAGCAATACCTAACAGCAGAAGCTGATGCGCGTACATTTACGAAAAAAAATTCTTACTTTTTTAATCTGTGGGATATAAGAATTCAGAACTTTATCGGAAAAGTTCTAATGAAGCTAAAACTAAAGCTAGGTAAAGCTAACTGGGGTCGTTACAAAGAAGATACTTTGCTGAACAGCGATTATCGCAAACTAGACGATGCCTTTAGAATTGTATTTGCAGCTAAAAAATCTGTCTTGGCAGAATTTGAAACCTGGTTAGCTAGTCAAGAAGCTGCTGGTGCCTTCAGTTA
The DNA here is from genome assembly GCF_000686905.1 of Marinospirillum insulare DSM 21763. Lineage (GTDB taxonomy): Bacteria > Pseudomonadota > Gammaproteobacteria > Pseudomonadales > Halomonadaceae > Marinospirillum > Marinospirillum insulare. Next base: position 8,050 of record NZ_JMLW01000026.1, on the reverse strand, counting down.
TGGTCTGCATATCAGCGATGCAGCACAACTCACCTGTTTAATTAGCCAGCTAGGTGTAAAGCACATTCACTTTGTTGATGGTTGTGATGGAGGTTATGCCTTGGCAGCTAAGTCTTTAAAACAGAAACAAAAGCAGTCGGGAGAAAATAATGAGTCAATCTAATTACACCCCACCCAAAGTCTGGGTTTGGGAAGAAGGTAATGGTGGTCAATTTGCTAATATTAATCGCCCCATAGCAGGCGCGACCCATGAAAAAGTATTGCCAGTGGGTGAGCATCCTTTGCAACTTTACTCTTTAGGTACGCCTAATGGAGTGAAAGTAACCATTATGCTTGAAGAGTTGCTAGCTAAAGGCATTAGTGAAGCTGAATACAATGCCCACTTAATCCGTATTGGTGAAGGCGATCAATTCTCTAGTGGTTTTGTAGAAGTTAACCCTAATTCTAAAATACCTGCTTTATTAGATAAGAGCGTTAACCCACCGCTAAGGGTGTTTGAGTCAGGTTCTATTTTGCTGTACCTAGCAGAAAAGTTTGATGCTTTTATTCCTAAAGACTTAGCGGGTCGAACAGAATGCCTTAACTGGTTATTTTGGCAAATGGGTGCAGGCCCCATTTTAGGTGGTGGTTTTGGGCATTTTTATGCCTACGCACCCGAGAAATATGAATACCCCATTAACCGTTTTGCTATGGAGGTTAAACGTCAGCTAGATGTTTTAGATCGCCAGTTAGCAGAAAACACCTATATAGCCGGTGAAGAGTACACCATTGCAGATATGGCTATTTGGCCTTGGTATGGTGCACTGGTTAATAATGATGTGTATGAAGCAGCTGAGTTTTTAGATACTAAAAGCTATAAAAATGTACAGCGCTGGGCAAAGCTAGTGCGAGAAAGACCTGCTGTGCAAAGAGGTCGTAAGGTGAATCGCCCCTGGGATGACAACCCAGTGCTAGAGCGCCATTCAGCCAGTGATTTAGATTGATTTTTAATATTAAGTAACAAGAAAGCCCGCTTTTAGCGGGCTTTCTTTCTAGCAGGCAGAATAATCGACTTATTTTGCAGCAGCTTGAAACTGACTTAGGGCTTCTAAGGCTTCTACGCCGTAAACCAAAGAAGGGCCACCACCCATCACTATAGCGACAGAAACTGTTTCAGCGACGTCTTCTTTAGTTACACCTTCTTTAAGTGCTGCTTCTACGTGGCTAGCAATACAACCATCACAACGCACAGCAATTGCAATGCCAAGGGCAATAAGCTCTTTGGTTTTAACGTCTAGGGCAGCATTTTTAAAGCTAGCGGCGTGTAGGGCACCAAAGCTTTTAAGTACTTCAGGTACTTCCATACCCAGTTTACCCATTAACGTACCAATTTCTTTACTGCGCTCAGGAAAGTTTTTCATGATTCTCTCTTAACAAATGAATGAAACGTCTAAATTAGACTGAGCATTCTATCATGTTAATTTAGGTTGTGCTAATAAATAAACTTCGTATCTAAGTTTGGCTAGCACTTTCCACTAGAAACTGTTTAGTTGCTAGTCATAAAGCTTGTACGCAGTGATTCACCCTAGGTTAAGTGCGCTGGTTAACGGTTATAAACTCACCTTGCGCATTTGACTCAAGGCAGCGTTTTCTACCCGCCAAAAGTGCCATAGCCGCAGCAAACGCTAAAATAGCAAAAAGCAACTGAGCTATAGCTTGAATACTGAGGTTGGCATCGAGCATGAATCCAACAACTAGCGGCCCCATAGCTGCTAAAGCATAACCGCCACCTTGAGCCAATGCAGATAGTTCACCTGCAATTTTGCTATTACCACTGCGTAAAACAATCAGTGTTAAGGCTAGACTAAAAGACCCACCCTGACCTAACCCCAACACTATAGATCCTGGCCAACGCAGTGCAGGAGAGCCAAGTAGAAGCATCCATAACCCTAGGCCAATTAAAACAAGGACCAGCATCAGTGCAGGGCGTTGATCTTTACTCATGCGCGCTATCCAAGGAGCAGCAATAGCAGACGATAACTGGGTAAGAATTGAAAGCCCCATCAACCAACCCGCTTCACTTTCGCTGTAACCCTGTCTAACCAACAAGGTAGGCAGCCAGCCAAACACTATATAAGCCAAGGAGGATTGACTACCCATAAGCAACATCACCTGCCAAGCCAAAGGCTGTTTTAACAAGCTACGGATACGTTTGTTAGAAGCTTTAGGCTGAATTTCTGGCAAAGGTTGAGGCATGATTAACCACCAAGCTAAGAGGGCAGTTAGCGAAAGACTAGCCCAAGCCATTAAGCTAAAAGACCAGCTGCCTAAAAGATTGGCTAAGGGAATGCTTAGACCCGCACCTAAAGCACCCCCTAAACACAGCGCCATGGTATATACGCCAGTCATTAAATCAGCTTTATCTGCTAATTCACGCTTAACTAATGCGGGTAATAAAGTACCCAAAATACCTATAGCAGCACCAGCCATTATGGTGCCTGTAAAAAGTAAAGGTGCATGACTAAAGCCACGCAAGGCTAAACCAGCCGATAATACAATCAGAGCCAAAGCAAGACTGCGCTCCATACCTAGGCGCTGGGCTAACCAAGGTGCAAAAGGTGCAAACAAGCCCAAGCACAAAACAGGCAAGGTGGTAAGGGATGAAAGCACTAAAACAGATAAAACCCCTTCACCTTCAATGCGTGGTAGCAAAGGGGCTAAAGACGATAAAGCAGGGCGTAAATTTAGCCCAACCAGAATCATTAATAAAATAAAAACCAAGGGGCTAGGGCTTTTTTTAGTAGAGGTGACGGGTAACATATTAAGCAGTGAGATCCTTGGCAGTAAGTGGCGAAACGATCTGCAATGATACACGGCTTGGTGTGTTTGTCATGGGGGTTAAGCGACGCATATTGACGTTTGGAGGAGGTAGATTAAAAGAAAGACCTAAAAGGATAGAGATTATGCAGCGGAATTTAGACTTGCTCACTATAAAATGTACGCAATGCGACTGGATACTTCAGCTTCAGCCAGTGCGCTATCAGAATACAGCACAAACAGAATGCCTAGTTCAAGCCTGCCCATGTTGCGGTACAGATGAGACCGTTATCGAGTTTTTAAATAAAGCAGAGGTGTAGCTTTGCTAATCAGCTGCATACTATCACTGGCCAAGACTAGCTGGAAATTAAGTAATACAAGGAGTTAATTATGCCCATTCCTTTTTCCCCTTATCGTTTTACTTGCCTTTGCTGTGGTTGGAGCAAACGCTATGTACCTAGCTGTGATGTAATTGATCAGAATGATATGCCAACAAACTGCCCTGCATGCGGTAAAGCCTGCTTAAAATTTAAAATAGAGCCAAGTCCGTTCCGTTATCATAGACAAGTTGATCCAGCACTTACTCCAATTACACCCTTCGGCCTGCTAAGAAGTTTGCTCAGACTTTTTAAGAAGTAGGCTTCAATACCTTAGTACTTTTTGGAGCAGTACGTTTAGTTAAGGTACGCAGGTCGGATTGCTTCCGACTTGTTGCTTTTTTGGTTACCTACAACTCCTTGCTTAGGCACCAACTTACTTAGCTTTTCTTTTTAGCAGGAAATATCACGTGTTCAGTTTACTGTACAAGTAGGGTGGTGAAGACTATACCTGTTCCATTAAATGTACATGTAGAGGTTCTTATGAGAATCGTATCTTTTACTGAAGCTAGAAATGGTCTCAAAGCTGTTTTGGATAGTGTGGTTAATGATGCTGATACAACAGTTATTACACGCCGTGATTCTGAAGATGCTGTGGTAATGCCTTTAGATTACTATAATAGCCTTATGGAGACAGTTCATTTACTACGCTCTCCTCAAAACGCTGAACACCTAAACCGTTCGATAACACAGTACCGTGCTGGTAAAACAACAGCACGAGAGTTAATTGATGAGTAGTAGTCAACGTTTACTATCGTGGACTGATGATGCTTGGGATGACTACCTGTATTGGCAAACTCAAGACAAGAAAAAACTCAAGCGCATCAACAAACTCATTAATGATGTTAAGCACTCTCCATTTGAGGGCATCGGTAAACCTGAGCCGTTAAAAGAGAGCTTATCTGGTTTTTGGTCTCGTCGTATTGATGACACTAATAGGCTTGTTTACGCAGTCGATGATCAAGCGATAACGATAATTTCATGTCGTTACCACTACTAAATATTAAGCGAGCCACAAAGGAAGTTCTTAAATTGGGCGCTCTAAAGTTTTAGGTCGTGCTCCTCAGAGCTGGTTAGCTATGCAAGATAATTATGGGATTTGGCAAGCAAGTAAAAGACTCAATCTTTCACAGCTTCAACCCCTAAAGTTTTTAAACGCCTAGCTATGGTTGGTTCAAACAACGAGTGTGACGGAGGGGGCTTTTACTTATTAGTATAGGTAGTAGTGATTTGGGAGGAGCAGCTTGAAGAAAAATAGCGCGAGTGACCTTTCTGCAGCTAAAGCAAGCTATATTTAATGTTAAGCAGCTTTTTAGGTGTTATTATAAAGTATATTTATGGTTAATCTTGAGTGAGTGGCTACAATGTCTTTTATTGGGTTGATGCGTCCTGACGAGGTCGCGCTTGAGCTGGGTTCGCGCTTGCAACAGCACAGGCTAAAACAAAATCTGACCCAGGCTAATTTGGCTAAGCGTTTGGGGGTCTCGGTGCCCACTGTGTCGGGTTTAGAAAATGGTAAAAACACCAGCTTAGAAACCTTTATTAAAACTGTGTTTGCGTTGGGTTTACAAGCTGAATTACAAGAGTTATTTACTCAACGAACACTGACAATTGCTGAGCTGGAGCAGTTATCGGCTGCACCTAAACGCCAGCGCGCACGATCTCAAGTTAAACCTGTTCTTAAAGTGAACAAATCTATGCCTGATATAGAGCCTGCATCATCTCGTGCAAAGCTATGGGATAAAAATCTCTTTAATACTAACGATGAGACTAGTGACTGATGGTTGCTCAGGTAAATGTATTTTATGAGGGCTGGGGTGAGCGCTGGCATTGGGGAACCTTGGCCATGGCCACAACCCAGAATTCACCTATTTTATTTGAATATACACCCGAAGCCCTGCGGCAAGGATTAGAGCTATCTGCGTTGCACTTGCCATTAAATTCACGCACCTACTCTGACTTTCCAAGCTTTAATGAGCGTTTGCCGGGTGTGCTGGCCGATGCGCTCCCTGATGGCTGGGGACGCTTGTTGATGGATAGACTATTCCGTAAGCGTGGTATTGATCCTAGTCAAGTCACAGTATTAGAGCGCTTAACTCATATCAGCGATACCGCGATGGGTGCTTTTTCATTCCATCCTGAAGTTTCACTGACAGACAAAAGTACACAAGACATTCCGCTGGATTTGCTGGCACGAGAAGCACAAGCAGTGCTAGAGGGTGATGATTCGGAGTTGCTCGCTCAACTCGTTGATATGGGTGGTTCGCCGCAAGGTGCGCGACCCAAAGCTTTGGTTTATCGCTGTGAAGAAAGTCAACGTACCAGCACTGTAAACTTTGAAGGTGCTGAACCTTGGCTGATTAAGTTTCCAGCTAAGTCAGAGCATTTTGAAGTGTGTGCAATTGAGTATATTTATGCTGCTTGTGCATTTCAGTGTGGCCTTGATGTGCCGCAGGTTGAGTATTTTGATTTAGGCTCTGATTTAGCTGCTTTTGGTGCTAAACGTTTTGATCGACAAGGTGAGCTTCGTGTTCCCATGCAGTCCTTGGCTGGTTATTTAAATACTGATTTTCGTATTCCAAACTGTGATTACGATGGCTTCATTCGTGCCACTGGGCATATTACCCAAGGTGATGACAGCGCCGTAAAAGATGCCTTTGCACGTGCTTTATTTAATGTCATATTTAATAATCGTGATGACCATACTAAAAACTTTTCTTACGTATTAAACCAACAACGAAGATGGGCTTTAGCACCTGCCTATGATCTGACCTATAACGAAGGACCTAATGGCTATCATCAAATGAGTGTTATAGGAGAAGCTCAGGTTATTTCAAGGGGTGCTGTTTTGGCGCTAGCAAAGGTCGCAAGCATTTCGGCTAGTGAAGTCGATAAAATGATTGATAAGTTCGCTACAGTCGCGAGCCAGTTTAGTGCGCTATGCACTGAGTTTTTTTATCAAGAGATTCGGCCTGCAACATTAAAGCAGATCCAACAGACGCTAAATAAAAATCTAATAGCTATTCGTCAATAGCATTGATTCAACTTCGGATAGAACTAAATCAGTATTGCCGTACTTATACTGTTAGCTAGTGCCTGGTCTCGGCTTCACCTACCCTAATCACGATTAACAGAAGCAATGCTTAAACAATAATTGCTATGCAGGAGATTACTATGACCTTCCCTAGTTTTTTTGAAGCTGCACCGACAATTCTTATGCGTGATCCTTTAGCCCAGCTATTAGGTAGTGCTACCGATGGTGTAATTGAATACCGCTATGTGGATGTAGTTAAGTTGGCTGGGCACTCTTGCCCAACAGTTGCCGGTGCTTTTCTTACGGCACGGGCTGCTTTAAAAGCACTGTATCCTGATGCAGTACCGGAGCGAGGCAATATAAGTGTTCACATGTCAGCACCTGAAACTCAAGGAACAACCGGCGTAGTGGCTCAGGTATTAACGCTAATTACTGGTGCAGCAACTCAGGCTGGTTTTAAGGGCATTGGTCCACGCTTTGGTCGTAATGGTTTACTTAGCTTTGCTTCAGAAGATACCCATAACCCTGAAGTGCGTTTTGAACGGCTAGATACTGGCGCTGCGGTTAAGGTGTTTTTTGATGCGCACCGTGTACCTGCTGATACTACTCAGCCAGAACGTATGCAAGCAGTCATTCAAAATAGAGAAACGCCTGAACAACAGTTAGAATTTGCACGTCTTTGGCAAGCGCGAGTAAAGCAGATTCTTTTAGAGCATGCAGATGACCCAGCACTGCTATCCCTCGTACAACTTAATTAAAAGAGCTATAAGCTTTGGCTACTAGAAAAATCATTCATATTGATGCCGATTGTTTTTATGCCGCCATAGAAGTGTGTGATAACCCTAACCTTAAAGGTCAGCCTAAATGAATTCATTGAGTCTTTATTTTTAGGTGATGTTTAACCCGTTACCTCAAATGGTTCTGTGGTAATTGTGAGCGCCCTAGAATAGCTACGACTAAAATAAAGTCATCTTCTTTAGTAAAGTAAGCAATATGCTTACCAACTGGAAAGTAAAATCCATTAAGGTGGAGGTCATCACAGCTTCTTCCTACCGCTGGATTTTCAGCAAGCATCTGAAGCCCTGTTAGAAGGGTGTCTTTGTAGTTTTTGATGTTACGCAAATGTGACTGCGCCAACTTACTTAGTTTGCATGCTTTCTTTTGCCTAGGGTAGGCTACAGTGCATTCAGGAAACTTTCACCGGCAACTACCTTGCCTTGAGCTAAGTCTTCTTTAGCTGAGTTAAAGCAGTGTTTTAGGTACTCAGCTTTCATCACTTCAAGTTCTTCATAGTCGTGTATAGACATAACGACAACAGCATCTTTACTGTTTTTACTAATCTTGATTGGTTGACGTTGAGCATTTAGAAGTAGCTCGCCAAAATTACGTTTAGCATCGTTTGCAGTTAATGTTTGCATGATCAAGCTCCAATCTTAGAGTGACAGTCAGATCATAGCCATTCATGTGAAATAGTCAATTTAATTAAATCGCGGCCTCTGTCAAGCTAGTTGTCCGTTATTCTAAGCAACTTGTTTCAAGTTCGCTTGATCTTCAGCCTTCTCTTTTGGTGGGTTAAGCCAAACTTCATTTTCATGCACCCAGTTACGTGTTTTGCGTCCTTTCCAGCGTGCTGGATGGGCTGCTTTAGCCGTTTCGTAAGCAGCGTTACGCTGCTGTAAAACAGCTTTATCTTCACCATTGTGACGTTGCGCTGGTGTAACAAATTTAATACCACTATGGCAGTGCTCGTTGTTATACCAAGTAGTAAAGCTCAGTACCCATTTTCGGGCTTCGTCTAAACTTGTAAACGGCTTTGATGGGTAGGCCGGCGAGTACTTTAATG
>NZ_JMLW01000025.1 GCF_000686905.1 Marinospirillum insulare DSM 21763 | reverse complement strand
TTAACACCCTTTGCTTCTGTTGGTTTAGTACATACTCTAACGGCAGATAATGGTAAAGAGTTTGCTGAGCATCAAGCCATTGCAAAAGCACTGAATTGTGACTTTTACTTTGCAGACCCTTATGCTTCTTGGCAACGTGGATTGAATGAAAATACAAATGGCTTAATACGTCAATACTGCCCCAAAGGTTCATGCTTTAAGCACTTAGATGATGAGCATTTTGAATTCATTATGCATCGTTTAAATAACCGACCTAGGAAAACACTTGGAATGAAAACACCAAATGAAGTATTGTTTGAAGAATTACAGGCTGTTGCACTAGCAAGTTGAATCCAAGCCGCTGGTCTTTTAGCTTCAGTTGGCTTGGATTTGTTAACTGCTGCTTTGGGTTTATTTGCTGCTAGCTGGGGTTCTGCTGCTAATGTATTGCTTCTTGCTTTAACTTGACTAGCGTTAGCAATATGAAAGACAGCGACAGCTTCATCTAAAGAAACCACCTGCTCCTCTAATGACTCAGCTGCTGCTGCCGCTTCTTCAACTAAGGCAGCGTTTTGCTGGGTTACTCCATCCATTTGCATAACGGCTTGGTTAACCTGTTCAATACCTTGGCTTTGCTCATCAGAAGCCGCTGCTATTTCACCCATAATATCGGTTACGCGTCTAACTGAACCAATAATTTGCTCCATGCTTTCGCCAGACTCATTCACCATTTGGCTGGTTGCGCTAACTATCTCGCCATCTAACTTAATTAGGTCTTGAATCTCTTTTGCTGCTGCTGCAGAGCGTTGTGCTAAAGAGCGCACTTCACTTGCAACCACTGCAAAACCACGCCCTTGTTCACCAGCACGTGCTGCTTCAACTGCGGCATTCAAAGCTAAAATATTGGTTTGGAAGGCAATACCGTCAATAACAGTTATGATTTCGCTCATCTTCGCAGCACTGGCAGATAATTCATTCATTTTGGTTACTGTTTCACGTACTTTTTCACCACCGGTTACTGCTTCTTCGTTAGCTGCTGCTGATAACTGATTAGCTTGACGGGCGTTATCTGCGTTTTGCCTTACAGTAGAAGTTAGCTCTTCTAGGCTGGATGCTGTTTCTTCCAGGCTTGAGGCTTGCTCTTCGGTACGCTGAGATAAGTCTGAGTTACCCGCGGCAATTTCACTAGCCGCTGTACCTATACTGCTAACAGATTCTTTAATACCGCTAATTAAGCTATTTAGGTGATCTGCCATTTCTTGAAGTGCCACCGCTAAACCACCAATCTCATCTGAACGGCGTAAATGTTTAGGGTCTATACGCTGAGTTAGGTCACCAGCGGCTATAGCTTTAGCAAAGTTGACACCATCAATTAATGGTCGGCTAATTAAGCGCGATAGAATCATACCCAAAGCTAGGCCAACCAAGATGGCGACAAAAACACCAATAGTAATAATGCGAATACTGGAGTTTTGGGTTTCAATCATTTGTGCAGCACCTTCTTGAGCGGCACCTTCTGCTTGTCTAATAACGTCTTGGCCTAAAGAAGCCATGCGCGGCAAAATTTCTTTGGTTAGCTTGTCATCATTAGCTATCCAGGCTGCGGCTGCTTCAAAATATTCATTGGTAGCAAGGCGCGCTTCATTAACGGCTGTATCGGTATGCCGTGGGTCTAACTGATTAAAATAAGCAGTAAGCTCTTTGCGTAAATCTAGCATTGCTTGGTAGTGAGTTCGGTCTGCATGAATACGTTCTTCTTTTTCATGCTTCATAATTTCTAAGGCTGTCACCCAAACCCCTAAAGCAGCGCTAGAAGCTTCTTTTTGGTATTGGTTCTCGGCTAGCTCAGCAACTTTTAAGCCGTTTTTTATCATTAGGTCTACAGCTGCTTGGTTGGCTTGTAGAGCTTTCACTCCAGCATCGTAGCCTTGACGATACTCGTTAGTGCCATTTCTGGCGGCTTTTGATCGTTGCAATAAATCTTGGTCATCACTGGTTGCATCAATTTTATCTAGCGCTTTGATGATCACACCCATGTTGTTAAGTGCGCTTTGGTGAGTTGCTTCCTTGCCTTCTAAAAGGTAATTTTTTTCATCCATAATGGTCAAATAGGCATAGCGCTCTACTTGGGTTGCTTGCAGCAACCCTTCAAACTTATCGCGTATTTCATTTAGGTTTACAATTGCTGTGATGCCCAGCACCGTTAGTATGGCAAGCACTGCAACAAAACCTGCTAGAATTTGTTTTCCTAGTGTCCAGCTAAATAGTCCTGATGGCTGACTAGCTTTACTCATATTATTTCTCCGATCAGCAAGTTAAAACCGTTCAATGCTTCTGCATGTTAGGTTACATTTAGCAATAATACTTAACTTATATAAAAAATATTAGTCTTAAATTATGTTTTACTCATAAAGCTATTTTTTCACCTAAGCATACTAGGAGTCTAGCTTAGTAGACACCTCTACTTACAGTAACTTTTTGGCAATCATGCTAAAGTTTACTTTTATTATTTGGTTGGAAAACGTCATGAATAACTTAAAAATTAGCGAAGGTACTCAGGTTAAGCTGCATTTTGCTCTGCTTCTAGAAGACGGTGAAACCGTAGACTCTACTTTTGAAAAGGAGCCTGCCACACTAACCTATGGTAATGGCAACCTACCCGAAGGCTTTGAGTCTTGTCTCCAGGGTTTACAAGCCGGTGATAAAAAATCTTTTACTGTGTTACCCGAGCAAGCCTTTGGTCAACACAACCCTAGTAATATCCAGCAGCTAGCACTTTCTACTTTCTCTAATATTGATGAACTAGAGGAAGGGATGATTGTTGGTTTTACCGACAAGTCTGGTGGTGAGCTACCTGGCGTTATACTTGAAATTAACGAGCGCCAAGTTGAGGTTGACTTTAACCACCCTTTAGCTGGGCGCACGCTAACGTTTAAAGTTGAAATTATGGACGTTACTCCAGTAACACTTCAGTAATATAGGTATAAATAGATTATGAGCAAAAGCATTCAGTTAGCAAACCCTCGTGGCTTTTGTGCCGGTGTTGATCGAGCCATTGAAATAGTTAACCGAGCGCTGGATGTGTTTGGTCCACCTATCTATGTTCGCCACGAAGTGGTTCATAACCGTTTTGTGGTAGAAACACTAAAGGAGCGGGGAGCGGTTTTTGTAGATGAGCTAGATGAAATTCCTGATGACGTGATTGTTATTTTTTCTGCTCATGGCGTTTCTCATGCCGTTGAACAAGAAGCGGAACAACGTAACCTAAAGGTTTTTGATGCCACCTGCCCTCTGGTTACTAAAGTGCACATGGAGGTTTTAAGGTACGCACGCCTGGGTCAAGACTGTGTTTTGATTGGTCATGCTGGCCACCCAGAAGTTGAAGGCACGATGGGGCGTTACGATACTAGCCATGGCGGGCACATTTATTTAGTAGAAAGTGAAGCTGATGTTGCTAGCTTAGAGGTAAATAGCCCTGACAACCTTGCTTATGTAACGCAAACTACTTTATCTATGGACGATACGGCTCGGGTTATTGATGCATTGCGCCAGCGCTTTCCTAAAATTACTGGGCCACGCAAAGATGATATTTGTTATGCCACTCAAAACCGTCAAGATGCAGTAAAAACACTAGCAGAAACATCTGATTTAGTCTTGGTAGTGGGCAGTCCTAATAGCTCTAACTCTAACCGTTTGCGTGAGTTAGCAGAACGCATGGGTGCTAAAGCCTTTTTAATTGATGGTGTTAATGATCTTCAAAAAGAGTGGTTAGCTTCTGCAGAAAGCATAGGTATTACTGCCGGGGCTTCTGCTCCAGAAATACTAGTGGGTGATGTCATTAAACAGCTTATTAGCTGGGGAGCTAAGCCGCCCCAAGAGTTGCCTGGCCGCCCAGAAAATATTACTTTTTCTATGCCCAAGGAGTTACGCTTAGTACCCGTGGATTAGCTTAACTTTTAAGCTTTTTGCTGACTTGAATGTCCCAAAAAAGAAAAGGCTGAATTTTCTTTAGCATCTCCTGATTAAGCATTTTTTGGATTGCATAATCAGGGTTGCTGCTATCCCTTCTAGGGGGTGGTAAGTAACTTTGACCTCCAGAACCACGAATAGCCGCACAAATAGGCTCGTTAATTTTTATTCCCCGCTCAATAACAACAGCAGTATCACCATTAGCTAGGGACACTAGACTAGCTGGAGGATAAATACCCAACTGACTTAAAAAGACCTGCCCTAGTTTTTTATCTAGCAGTTCTTGTTCTTCACCTAGCATTTCTCGCATTGCCTGCCGAGGTGTTAGTAAAGGTCGGTATTCCCGCCAAACAGTCATGGCTGTATAGCTATCTGCTAGAGCAATTAAGCGTGCTGGAGTGCTAATAGCTTCACCTTGGAGTTTTTTTGGATAGCCTGAACCATCTAGCCTTTCATGGTGTTGCTCTACTGCTTCTAGCCATAGGCTATTGGTTACACCTAAGCTCTGTAATAGAAATACGGATTTTTCTGGGTGTGCAAAAATACGACTTTTTTGAATCGCATCTAAAGGTTCTTGCTGGTTATTTAGTTTTTCTTGTAGCTCCAACATACTAATATTGGCAGTTAAGGCTGCACAAACCGTTGCCTCTGCAATTTCAGCAGATAACTTAAGTTTGTCTGCCACTACGGCAATAACAACCGCACAACGTAGGCTATTCATTAAGCTGGCTGAAGGTAGTTTTTTTGGCCAGTGAGCAGCTCCTAGCAATGCATTAGGCGCGTTATTAGCTATCTGCAAAAGTTCTTTAGCAATGCGTAGCACGGTTGATTCAACTGCTGTAGGTTTACGCCCCTCTTTCAAATCTTGAGCTATTTTAAACAAGCTAGTGTAAAACGCTTCTAAGTCTAGAAAAGGGTTCACTTCAGCAGTGTAGCTTTGCCCTTTAAAGCTGGGAGCATCCGCGTCACGCGTAATTGTCTTTTCATCTGGGTCGTAATAACCCATTGAAAGCAATGATTCTGTTTGTTGCTTACTCTCAACTAAAGACCCGCGCGCAAGTAGCAACACACGGTTGCGAGTATAAATATTGAGGGGTGCTCTATCACCTACTATGAGTTGCCTTGGCTGCACCTTACGCAGTCTCACCATTATGCCTCCAAGCATTTAAATTTGATTAAAACAGACTAACCAACCCTTGCTTTAGATGTATTGGGCTGGATCAATGGCCCTTAGCAGTTATTAAAACACTGGCTGTTCAAAAGTTTTTCAGTGGCTTAATTTGCTATGCTCAGTGATAGAAATTTAACAAGGTTAAGGAAGTAACAAAATGACCAGCTCACCTAAACTCATGCCAGTCGCTCAAGCTTTAGAGAAAATTCTAGAGCAGATTACACCTTTACAAGAAAGCGAGCAGCTTACCCTACTTAAAGCTGACAAACGTATTTTAGCAGCTGATTTGCTAGCGCCCATTAATGTTCCACCTGCTGACAACTCCAGCATGGATGGTTATGCGCTGGCTTATGCTGACCGTGGTCAACCACTGGTTATTTCACAGCGGATTACTGCAGGTGCTAGCCCTAGTCCTTTACAGGCTGGAACTTGCGCTCGTATTTTTACTGGTGCAGAAATTCCAGCCGGTGCAAATACAGTTGTTATGCAAGAAGAGGTCACGCTGGATGAGCAGGGTCGGGCTATTATTCCCGAAAACTTAGTGTCAGGTCAAAATGTACGTCCTTTAGGGCAAGATTTAAAACAAGGAAACCTCGTACTGGCTGCAGGCACTCGCCTTGATTACCGCCACCTAGGTTTGCTTGCCAGTTTAGGTTTAGCAAAAATAGCTGTTTTACGCCGCCCCAAAGTAGCTTTGTTAGCCAGTGGAGACGAATTAGTAGCAGCTGGTGAGCCACTCGAACCAGGACAAATTTATAACTCTAACCAACCACTTTTAACTAGCCTATTAGAAGATTTGGGGGCAGAGGTTATTCAAATGGAAAGGGTTGCAGATACGTTTGAAGCAACCGAGCAGGCTTTATTAAAAGCATCTGAAAATGCTGACCTTATTTTATCCACAGGGGGTGTTTCGGTTGGCGAAGAAGACCACATTAAACCAGTGGTTGAAAAAATAGGTAAGCTTGGTTTGTGGCGCATTGCTATGAAACCGGGTAAACCATTGGCTTTTGGTGAAATTAAAGGGGTGATCTTTCTTGGTTTACCAGGCAACCCTGTTTCTACTTTTATTGGTGCACAAATTTTTTTACGCCCACTACTAGGTAAACTCAGTGGTAGTGCTGCAGCGCAAGAGGAAGCATTGTTTAAAGGTATCGCCAACTTTACTGCGCTAACACAAGTTCGCCAAGAATACCTTAGAGTGAAAGCCAAGCAAGTTGAAGGAGAATGGCAGCTAGATGCCTACCCTAATCAAAACTCAGGTGTGCTGAGCTCTGTCACCTGGGCTAATGCCTTAGCTGTGCTGCCCCCGGGTAGTAATATTCAGCCTGGTGACTCAGTTAATTTTATACAAATTAATTAAACAGCTATTCACCTTGGGCTAGCTTACTGAATCCGCTAGAATAGCGCCCCGCGTTTATCTATCCGTTGCTTTAGGAGCTTTTTTTGATGCCTGCTACTTCTACCCAACTCTCCACTTTTATTCCTGGACAACGCTGGATCAGCGATGCCGAAATTGAACTAGGGTTGGGTACAATTTTGCAGTGCGATAGACGCAGTGTAACCCTTTTGTTTAACCACAATGGTGAAACTCGCACCTACTCCACCTCGACAGCTCCTTTAACCCGGGTAGTATTCAGCGAAGGTGACCAGGTTACTCACCAAGATGGCTGGACTATGCGAGTGACTGCAACAGAAGCCATTGATGGTTTGCTTATTTACCTTGGCTCTTCTAATGAGGGTGAACCGCTTGAACTAATGGAAACCCAGTTAGCACATCAGGTGCAATTTCAGGGCCCAAGGGAACGGCTACTAACTGGACAAATCGACCGCAATAATGAGTTTATGCTTAGGGCGCTAAGTCGTCAGGCACAAACCCGTTTAGCC
Organism: Marinospirillum insulare DSM 21763; assembly: GCF_000686905.1. GTDB lineage: Bacteria > Pseudomonadota > Gammaproteobacteria > Pseudomonadales > Halomonadaceae > Marinospirillum > Marinospirillum insulare. The sequence continues at coordinate 32,951 of NZ_JMLW01000025.1, read as the reverse complement.
AAAGACCCTTTGCGTGGTTTGCGTGGCCCTAGGGTTGGGCTAATTCCTCACCAGCTTTATATTGCCCATGAAGTAGGTCGCCGCCTAGCACCTAGAGTCTTACTTGCCGATGAAGTAGGTTTAGGTAAAACCATCGAAGCTGGTTTAATTTTGCACCAACAGCTAGTGACTGGCCGTGCTCGCCGTGCGTTAATTTTAGTACCCGGCAGCCTGTGTCATCAGTGGTTAGTTGAATTGCTACGCCGCTTTGGTTTACCCGTTACTCTCGTTGATGCGGACCGCGCTCAAGCCACTGGCGCTCCTTTTGCTGATGCCACTATCGCCTTAGCGAGTATTAATTGGTTAACCCAGGATGAAGCAGCCATGCAGCAAGCGCTTGCAGAAGATTGGGACTTACTCATAGTTGATGAAGCACACCATCTACGCTGGTCGCCCCATTCAGCTAGCCCAGAATATGAAAGGGTACGTCAGCTAGCAGAACCTACCCCCGGGCTATTATTATTAACAGCCACACCAGAGCAATCAGGTGAAGCTGGTTTTTTTGCCCAGCTACAACTACTAGACCCAGCTCGCTACCCTAGCTTGGAAGGCTTTTTAGCTGAGGAGGAGGGCTATCGTAGCTGCGCTACAGCCATAGCTCGACTAGAGGCACAAGAGCCTTTAAAAGCTGAAGATTTAACCGCCTTACAAGAGCGGTTAAGTGGTGATAGCCTTGCCCTGCTAGATTTACTCGACAACCCGCATACAAGCGATGAGCAACGCGACTCTGCACGCCAGCAATTAACTGAACAGCTACTTGATCGTTATGGCACAGGACGGGTTTTATTCCGTAATCGCCGTGCCAGTGTTCCTGGCTTTCCAGAGCGCAAGGTTTTCCCTGTCGCCTTAGATTGCCCAGCCGTTTATAAAGAAGTATTAAATGAGTATGACGAGCCACATAAACAAATGATGGCTTCAGCCCTAACAGGGCAAGATTGGCCCTATGCAGGACTTTACCCTGAGCGCCTTTATGCAATTCAAAAGCGTGAAGAAGGAGATTGGTGGAATTTTGATCCCAGGGTTGATTGGTTGCTTGAAAAACTCAGCGAACTAAACAATGAGAAGATTCTACTGATATGTGCCCATGCTGACACTGCTCTAGACCTAGTTGATGCTCTTCGCCGTAGAGCAGGTATTTTGGCAGCAGTTTTCCATGAGGACATGCCGCTGATTGAGCGTGACCGAGCAGCAGCTTGGTTTGCTGATGACGAAGATGGCGCACCCCTTTTAATTTGCTCAGAAATAGGTAGTGAAGGACGCAACTTCCAATTTGCTCATCACCTAATTTTATTTGATTTACCAGCTCACCCAGATTTATTAGAGCAACGCATAGGGCGTTTAGACAGAATTGGTCAAACAGAAACAGTTAAAATTCATCTGCCCTACTTAACGGATACGCCTCAGGAACCTTGGCTAGCTTGGTGTGGTGAAGAAGGCTTAGACCAATTCAGCCACCCTCGCCCTGTGGGTGCAACCCTTTGGCAGCAATACCAAGAAGAACTGCATAATTTATTAGAAGGTATTTTAGACGCTGATGACTTTTTACCTGAAGTTAAAGCCACTCGCCAAGCAGCAGAAATAGAACTAGAAGCAGGTCGCCATCGTCTTTTAGAACTGGCTTCACACCGTCCAGAAGTATCAGCCGAGCTAGTTGAACAACTAGCGGATGATGAAATGGATAAAGAGCTAAGAAATTACCTAGAAGTTGCCTTAGATGTTTACCGCATTCAAAATGAAGATCTAGATGCCAATACCTGGTACTTAAAGCCTGGGCAAGAATCTGACACAGCTATTTTTAGCGATGTGCATTTTGATATGGAAGAAGGCAGCTCGGGTACCTTCTTGCGTGACAAAGCCTTAGCGCGTGATGACCTACACTTTTTAACTTGGGAACACCCCTTAACCCGCAACTGTTTAGAGGCTGCCACTAGCACCGTTCAAGGCAATGTTACCGTCGCTCTCTTAAAAAACCCTGCGCTGCCTGCTGGTACACTGTTAATCGAAGTTTTCTTTTGTTTAGAAACAGCACAACAAGCAGGCTTAGATATAAACCGCTACCTACCTCCTCAAAGCCTACGATTATTATTAGATGGGCAGGGCAACAACCTGAGCAATAAGGTTAAGTTCAAAGGCTTATCACGCCAGCTAGTTAGAATGAAAAAGGGCTTAGCACGTGAAGTGGTTAAGCTACGTAAAGAACAACTACGTGAACTGCTAGATAAAGCAGAAAACCTAGCTGAAGAAGAACTACCTTCGATGCTAGAAATTGCACAACAAGATATGCGTGATTTGCTTGACCCAGAAATAGCACGCTTAACAGCATTACAAAAAAATAACCCAGCAGTCCGCAATGCAGAAGTTGAACAACTAGTAGAAGAACGTAAGCAGCTAGATCTAGCCTTAAATGCTGCTAGCTTAAGACTAGATGCTCTTAGAGTGATTGTTGCAGGTGGGCAAGAATAAAATGAACCAATGGCAGGGCTAGAATGCGCTCTTTAGCTTTATTCAGTAGCTTATTACTCTTTGCCCTGCCTAATTTATTACTAGCCAAGGAACCTAGCTGCGCCGAGTCTATTGTGGGTTGCTTTCAAACCTCCGAACAATCTGCTTTAAGTGTTTTTGAACCCATGTACTTAATTGCTGGCGGTGAGTACGGTGAAGACGTCAAAGCACGCTTTCAATTTAGCTTTAAATACAAAGTATTTGATCAACAGTCTTCGTTAGTAGAGCTAGCTCCTTGGCTAGATAGCTTTCACCTTTCTTACACTCAAACCAGTTTATGGAATTGGTCTAAAGACTCTTTACCCTTTGAAGACACTAGCTACAAGCCCTCTTTCTATTTCACCTTAGATAAAAGCCCTGTGTATGATTTGTTAGCTTTTGGTTATGCTCATGAGTCTAATGGTCAAGCTGATGAGGTATCCCGTAGTATGGATGCTTTATTTATTCAACCTATTTGGGGATTTCCTTTAGCCGATAGCTCATTAATTTTATTTCCGCGCTTTTCATACTACCTAAGTAAAGGAGAGTTTAATGAGGATATTGCTGACTATCGTGGCTATGTTGATTTAAACCTACGCTATGGTAATGAAGATAGCTGGGGAATCAACACCCTTTATCGCCAAGGAAAAGCAGGCCGTTACAGTGTGCAGGCTGATCTTACCTACCCCATCAGAACACCCATATCTATACGTACAGGTGGTTTTTTATACCTTCAATACTTCCAAGGCTATGGTGAAAGCATGTTAAGTTACGACCAAAAAGTTGGCCCAATCCTAAGAATTGGGCTGGGTATAGTGCGTTAAACGCTTTTTTCTAATGCCCTCTCTAAGTCTGGGTAAATAAACTCAAAACCCTCTTTTTCAAGCTGTTCGGGTAGCATTTTAGCACTCACCAAGAGTAGCTCGGCCATTTCACCAAACAACACTTTTAATACCGCTTCTGGCATAGGAAAAATAGTCGGGCGGTTCAAAGCCTTACCTAAAGCCTTAGTAAACTCTGCATTAGTCACAGGGTTAGGCGCACTGGCATTAAACACTCCGCTAGCTTGTTCATTCTTTAACAACCAAGCATAAATTTTTGCCATATCGTCTAAATGAATCCATGGGAACCAATGCTGGCCACTGCCTAATCTGCCACCCAAACCTAAACGAAAAGCGGGTAGCATTTTAGCCAAAGAGCCGCCACCTTGACCTAACACCACACCGGTACGCACTAAACAAACCCTTATACCCAACTTTTCAGCTGTTAAGGCAGCAGCCTCCCAAGCGGCACATAAATCATGAGTAAAACCTGCAACGGGTTGAGTTTGCTCTGTTACCCTTTCACTACCCTGTTCACCGTAATAACCCACTGCCGAAGCTGATATTAAAACTTCAGGTTTTATAGATTGCGCTTCCATCCACTCCACTAATAACTCAGTGGTTTTTACACGGGAGCTAATAAGCAGCTGCTTACGTTCTTCTGACCAACGTTTATCGGCGATACCCGCACCGGCTAGGTTAATCACTGCTTGTATAGAGTTTTCTTCTAATTCACTTAATTCATGTACATAGTCTATCACCCCTTCTGGCAACTTAGGTTTAAGCTGTCGTGTCCATAAAACTAACTCGTGTCCTTGGCTTGCTAATAGAGGACACAGCGTCTTACCAATAAACCCTGTGCCGCCGGTTATCAAAATACGCATAATTACCTCTACCGTTATAAGTTTAAGCTCAACTTGTTATATCATACTTTAACAATATACCTAGCAAAGCTAAATTTATGAAAACATCTTCTCACGCAATTATTGGTGCAGGCTTAGCCGGATTAGCCTGCGCTAGACGTTTACACGCTGCAGGTCAGCAGGTAGAGGTTTTTGAAAAATCTCGTGGTGCAGGCGGGCGTTTAAGTAGCCGCCGCCGCTTAAATACCACCTTTGATTTAGGCTGCCAGCAATTAAATGCTGTTACACCTGAGTTTATTGAGCAACTAGCTTTGTGGCAAAATCAAGGTTGGGTTGCTAGTGATGATCAAAGCACCTTTTATGGCTCACCTCGCATGAGCGGTTTAACCCGCCAACTAAGCAGTGGTTTAAAGCTTCACTTAGCTAAACGCATTGTTTTGCTGCATAAAAAAGCAACTGACTGGTGGCTAGAAGATCAGCTAGGTGATTTGTATGGTCCTTATCAACAGGTCACTTTAGCTCTACCTGCTGCGCAAGCTTTACCGTTAATTAAGTATCACAGTACTGCATTATCTAACCAGCTAGAACAGGTTGAACAATCCCCCAGTTGGGTGGCTTATTTTGCTTTGCCTGAAGCCGTCAAGGTAACCAACCACACTCAAACTAATAGCTCTGCTGCTTCACCTCTACGCCGCTGGACTTTACTTAACACTAAGCCAGAGCAAGAAGGCGAATTACAAAAGTGGGTAGTGGAAGCTTCTACCCAGTGGAGCAAAAAACACCTGAATTTAACCCAGCAAGTCATTGCAGATAAACTCTTTGCCCTCTGGTGCAATGATGTTGCTTTATCGATACCTAAACAGCCTTTGTTATTGGAAGCCCACCGCTGGCTTTATGCCTTTACAGCTAAGCCTTTAAATTTGGCTTATTTACAAGACTCTTCTCTTGGCATCAATCTCTGTGGTGACTACTGTTCAACTGAACTAGTCCACTATAGTTTTGCTAACCAAGCTGAAGCCGCATGGCTTTCAGGCGATAAACTAGGTCAGCAATTGGTTAAACTAGGTTAATTATTTTTATTACCCATTATTGAGAAAAAAATGCCCCGACAACTAGTATGGTTGCGTAATGATTTACGCCTAGAAGACAACCTTGCCCTTTTTAAAGCTTCGCAGCAGGGTGAAGTGCTAGCCGTGTTTGTTTATTCCCCGCAGCAGTGGCAAGCACATAGCTGGGGTCATTTAAAAACCGCTTTTGTGCTTAGCAACCTTTATGCCTTACAAAAGCAATTAGCCACTTTAAATATTCCGCTAAAACTACTCTCTGTTGCAGACTTTAATGCTACACCAGCTGCGCTGCTACAACTTGCTCAAGAGCTAGGTATTAGTGGGTTATTTTTTAATGATGAATACGAATTTAATGAGCAAAAGCGCGATGCAGCAGTGGTTGCAGCCTTTAACCAAGCAGGCATCAAGGTAGAGCGATTTACCGACCAGGTTATTTTTGAACCGGGTAGCATTCGCACTGGCAAGGGTGATTTCTATACTGTTTTCACACCCTTTTACCGCAACTGGATAAGCAAGCTGCGCCCAGAACACCTAGTCCCTTTGCCTGCACCAGCAGCTCAAGCGGCTTCTAATCTTGCCAGTGATGCTTTACCCGAATTTACTGCCTACCAGCAGCTTAAACTTTGGCCAGCTGGTGAAGCTGCAGCCCACCAAAAGCTGCAAACTTTTTGTGAAGAAGTATTGAACCTCTACGACCAACAAAGGGATTTTCCTGCCATAGAAGGCACTAGCCAAATCTCTGCCTACCTAGCTGCTGGCGTAATATCTAGCCGCCAATGCATTGCCGCAGCACAATTTCACTCAGCAGATCGCTTTATGGATAAAAGCACCGGTGCAGGAGTATGGGTTTCTGAATTAGTGTGGCGGGAGTTTTATCGGCACTTATTAATAGGCTTTCCACGCATCAGCAAAGGACGCGCCTTTAAACCTACCACCGAAAAACTGGCTTGGCGCTCGTTAGAAAATTCAAAAGCACAAAGGGATTTAGAAGCCTGGAAAGCAGGAAAAACAGGCTTTCCTATTATTGATGCCGCCATGCGCCAGCTATTAGAAACTGGCTGGATGCACAACCGTTTAAGAATGTTAGTCGCCATGTTTTTAAGTAAAAACTTGCTGATAGATTGGCGGGTAGGTGAAGCCTTTTTCATGCAGCATTTAATTGATGGTGATTTAGCTGCGAATAATGGCGGTTGGCAATGGGCGGCTTCAACTGGTACTGATGCTGTGCCTTATTTCCGCTTATTTAACCCCTACAGCCAGTCGCAACGCTTCGACCCAGAAGGCAAATTTATTCGCCGCTATGTGCCAGAGTTAGCCCATTTGAATAACAAGGATATTCACCAGCCGCCTGTTAATAAGCTGGGTATGGATAAGTTAGGTGGGGACTTATTTGGCAATAGTGACGAACTTAAAAACCAAGCTTATCCAGCGCCTATAATGGATTTAAAGCTAAGCCGAGACAGAGTGATGCAGGCTTTTGAGGCGATAAAATAAATAGCGATAATTTTTAGGCATAAAAAAACCGCAAACTTAATTAAAGGCTGCGGTTTTTGTTGGGTATTAAAACCTAAAAATTTACCAACTAAGCCTTTTTAACAAACTCAGTTTTTAACTTCATCGGTCCAATACCATCAATTTTACAATCAATGTCGTGATCACCTTCAATTAGGCGAATATTCTTCACCTTGGTACCTACTTTAACCACAGAAGATGAGCCTTTAACTTTTAGGTCTTTAATTACGGTAATGCTGTCACCATCGACTAAAACAGTACCGTGAGCATCTTTATACACTCTTTCTTCTTCGCCGCTGGTCTCAACAGCATCTTTCGACCATTCATGGGCGCATTCAGGGCAAACGTATTGAATGCTGTCATCGTAAGTGTATTCAGAGCCACATTTAGGGCAGTTGGGTAAACCACTCATCGTAAAATTTTCCTTACAAAAAATATAAAACGCTAAAGCGTAACCAACTGCCAGTATAACCTAAAGACCCGCTGCTGCTTTTAGTTCAGCAATACGGTCGGTTTTTTCCCAAGGGAAGGCAGTGAAGTTTTCGATCATTTCTTTGCCATGATCATCAAGCCAAGTGTAGCTAGTATCAATAGCTTCACGACCAAAGTGGCCATAGGCAGCGGTTAGCTGATACATGGGGTGCAGTAAATCGAGCATACGTGTAATCGCATAAGGGCGCAGATCAAAGCATTCACGCACTAGCTGATTAATTTTTTGTTCAGAAATTTTGCCTGTACCAAAAGTATTAACCGACACAGAAGTTGGCTCTGCAACACCTATCGCATAAGAAACTTGAATTTCACAACGCTCTGCTAAACCAGCGGCGACAATATTTTTAGCCACATAACGACCAGCATAAGCAGCAGAACGGTCAACTTTAGAAGGGTCTTTACCCGAGAAAGCACCGCCGCCATGCCGCGCCATACCGCCGTAGGTATCGACAATAATTTTACGACCCGTTAAACCACAGTCACCCACAGGGCCACCAATCACAAATTTACCCGTTGGATTAATGTGGTACTTAGTATTTTTATCTAGCAAATCGGCTGGAATCACCTGCTTAACAATCAGCTCCATAACTGCTTCTTGTAAGTCTTTTTGGCTAACTTCTGGGTTGTGCTGGGTTGAAAGCACTATGGCATCTATACCAACTACCTTGCCATCTTCATAACGGCAAGTAACTTGGCTTTTAGCATCGGGGCGCAGCCAGTTTAATTGGTTGCTTTTACGCACTTCAGCCTGACGCTCAACCAAGCGGTGCGCTAAAGTGATAGGTGCTGGCATCAGCACATCGGTTTCATTCGAGGCATAACCAAACATTAAGCCCTGGTCGCCAGCGCCTTGGTCTTCTGGGCTTTGGCGGTCTACACCTTGGGCAATATCAACGGATTGCTTGCCAATAATATTAATCACACCACAGGTATCGCCATCAAAACCCACATCAGAGGAGTTGTAGCCAATATCTTTAATAACGCCACGCACTAGGTCTTCTAAATCAACCCATGCCGAGGTAGTAATTTCGCCACCTACTATGGCTACGCCAGTTTTAACCATGGTTTCACAAGCAACCCTAGCTTGTTTATCGCGCGCTATTAATGCATCTAATACTGCATCAGAAATTTGGTCGGCTAATTTGTCTGGATGACCTTCGGAAACCGATTCCGAGGTAAATAAAGAATATTCACTCATGTTAGAGCAGCTCCTAGTAGCTTTTTTTATATTGATAACATTCTACCCAGCCCACCCCTAGATTGCACTTGAAAATGACCCAGCTTAAAGATGAAGCAACCTCTCCTTAGTAGAAGTCTTAATACAAGTTTGCTACTCGCTGCTAGATGCGAGAAAATAGCGCAAAATTACATAACCCTTTATTACTCGTCTTGACAATAAACCCTTAGGGGCAGGAGTGTATTACCCATGACTTCACGTTTTGATCGTGCCAACGCTATTCGCGCACTGGCTATGGATGCTGTACAGAAAGCTAAATCTGGCCATCCGGGTGCGCCAATGGGCATGGCGGACATCGCCGAAGTGTTATGGAATGACTACCTAAAACACAACCCAACCAACCCTGAATGGGTTGATCGTGATCGTTTTGTTCTTTCTAACGGCCATGGTTCAATGCTTATTTATGCGCTGCTGCATTTATCGGGTTATGACTTATCCATTGAAGATTTAAAAAACTTCCGTCAGCTGCACAGCAAAACTCCAGGTCACCCTGAATACGGTTACACGCCCGGCGTTGAAACCACCACTGGCCCACTGGGTCAGGGTATTGCTAATGCAGTGGGTATGGCGCTGGCAGAAAAAACTTTAGCCGCCCAATTTAACCGCCCTAACCATGACCTTGTAAATCACCATACCTACACCTTTTTAGGTGATGGCTGCATGATGGAAGGTATTTCCCATGAGGTGTGTTCACTGGCTGGCACACTAGGCTTAGGTAAATTAATTGCTTTTTATGATGACAACGGTATTTCTATAGACGGTGAAATTGAAGGCTGGTTTACCGATAACACTGCCCAGCGTTTTGAAGCTTACGGTTGGCAAGTATTGCGTGCTGATGGGCATAAACCGGAAGAAATTAAAGCGGCGATTGAAATGGCGCGTGAAAATGACGACCGTCCTAGCCTAATTATTTGTAAAACCCAAATTGGTTTTGGTTCACCCAATAAAGCCAACACCGCCGACAGCCACGGCGCACCGCTAGGTGATGATGAAATTGCTCTAACGCGTAAGCAGTTAGGTTGGACTGCTGGTCCGTTTGAAATTCCTGAAAAGATTGCAGCTGAATGGAATGCCCAAGAAAAGGGTAAGCAAGCAGAAGCTGCTTGGGATAAGCGTTTTGCAGCTTACCAACAAGCTTTTCCAGAATTGGCCGCTGAGTTTAAGCGCCGTGTTGCTGGTGAACTACCTGCTGACTTTTCTGCTTCCGTGGATACCTACATTCAAGAACTGCAAGCTGCTGGCGAAACGGTTGCTAGCCGTAAAGCCAGCCAAAACGTTCTTAATCAATTAGCACCTAACTTGCCTGAACTGCTAGGCGGCTCTGCTGACCTTGCTCCTTCTAACTTAACTTTTTGGAAGGGCGCACAAGCCATTACTGATAAAGATGCTTCTGGCAACTACCTGCATTACGGTGTGCGTGAATTTGGTATGGCAGCGATTATTAATGGCATTGCGCTGCACGGTGGTTTTATTCCTTACGGTGCAACCTTCCTAATTTTTATGGAATATGCCCGCAACGCCCTACGCATGGCGGCTTTAATGGGTGTTCAGCACATAGAAGTATTCACCCATGATTCGATTGGTCTAGGTGAAGATGGTCCAACTCACCAACCCATTGAACAGCTTGCCAGCTTGCGTGGTACGCCGAATATGAGCGTTTGGCGACCTGCCGATGCAGTTGAAACTGCGGTGGCTTGGAAGTCTGCTTTAGAGCGCAAAACTGGCCCAACAGCGCTGATTTTCTCACGCCAAAACTTGCCTCACCAAGAACGTGATGCCGCCCAGCTAGCCAATATTGCCCGTGGCGGTTACATTTTAAAAGACTGCCAAGGCGAGCCAGAAGCGATTATTATTGCTACGGGTTCAGAAATTAGTTTAGCCATGCAAGCGGCTGAAAAGCTTACTGCTGATGGCAAAAAAATTCGTGTTGTTAGCCTGCCAAGTACCGACGTGTTTGAGCAACAAGATGCCGAATATCGTCAATCAGTTTTACCTGCCCAAGTGGGTGCGCGTTTAGTGATTGAAGCTTCACATAAAGACTGGTGGTACAAATACGCTGGTTTAGAAGGCACGATTATTGGCATGGAAAGCTTTGGTGAATCTGCACCTGCTGACCAGCTGTTTGCAGAGTTTGGTTTCACTTTAGATAACGTGTTAGCCAGTGTTGAAGAACTGCTAGAAGAGCTAGACGACTAAAACCGCTTAAGCAAAGTTTCTGCTTAAAATAAAAGGCGCTTCCCGAAAGGTTAGCGCCTTTTTTATGTGTTAAACAACTTTAGGTATTAATAAGCCCAAACCAGCACTAAGAGTAAAACCCAAGCTAAGAGCGATGCAGCAATAATTGTGTAGGCAGCCGACATGCTAAGGGTGGAATCTTTGGCATCTTGGCTTAAAGACTTACAGCCTTGGTAAACTAAAATAATTGATAACACCAGCGCTAACCCTGCAACCAGCACATTAAACAGCAGCACAGGTACTAGCAACGCAAAAGAGGCAAGCCACAAGGGTAAAGGCGCAATAGCGGCTAAAAGATAAGTATCCTGATAGCTAACTTTTAAGCCATGCCCCTCTAACACTGAATGAATCAGCCAGCCCATCACAAAGAAAGTGAGCAGCTCAGCCAAAAATAAAGTTGTGGTTATAAAGTGCCAATCTTTAGCAGCAAAGCCAGGTAAAAAGCTGTCACCATAGTGAGTACCCGCGTAATAAATAAGCACTGGCGGCACAAAAGACATGGGCACAACCAACAACCAAGCAAGCTGAGGTATTGATAGTTTTTTAAGCTGTAATTCAGACCAACCTTGTGTTGAAAAGGGAAGCCCAAAAATCATTGAAATATTCATAGCAACCTCCATAAGTATCATGGCGTGATATATATGTTATAGTCTAGTTTTTACGGATTGGCAAGTCGAATTTATAAAAAACGCAAGGACCTTCTTATGACTCAACTCAGCAAGCAAGACTTTAAAAACCTCTCAGATTTACGCTACCGACTAAGGGTTTTTCAGCGAGCCAGTGATGAAATTTGTAAAAGCCACGGCCTAACAGCTTTGCAGTATTTACTGCTACTGCACCTTAAAGGTTTTGAAGCTAGAGAATGGGCCACCATTAGCGAACTAGCAGAAAAGCTGCAATCTAAACACCATGCAACCGTTATGCTGATTGATCGTTCAAGCGAATTAGGTTTGGTTGAAAGGCGTGTATCCGCAACGGATAAACGCTGCATAGAAATTCACCTACTACCTAAAGGAGAAAAGCTAGTTGAAGCCATTGCTTGGCAACATCGACCAGAATTAGACCACCTAAAACAAGAGTTTCCTTTAGCAAAATAGCTACATCAAACTGTCATATTTTGAAGATAAAGTTATTTCAAGTTCATTTTTATGACCTGAGTCACTAGCCAGTTAACAAACTGGCCCTAGGATATTCAACCCTTCTAAGTAGCGCTCTAAAACTAGCCTATAAAAACAATTACTTACTAGGTCAATAAACAGGAGGTTTTGGCTATGAAAAATAATCAACCTGTCACGCAAAAGGAATATACCGTTCGTCCTGACTGCGCGATTATTTCCCATACAGATGCAAAGGGAAAAATAACCTATGTGAATGATGGCTTTGTAGAATATGCTGGTTTTTCACGAGCTGAACTTCTAGGTCAGCCACACAATATTATTCGCCACCCAGATATGCCTAGAGAAGCTTTTCGCGATATGTGGGCAACTCTTAAAAGTGGGCGAGCTTGGCAAGGTATAGTTAAAAATCGTCGTGCCAATGGAGACCACTACTGGGTTAAAGCAACAGCTACACCTTTAGCTAATGGCGGCTATATGAGTGTACGCTTGAAACCAACAAGCGAAGAGGTAAAAGCTGCCTCTGCACTTTATTTGCGTATGCAAGCGGGAAGCAAAGATCGTCTTTCAGGCGGCTACCATCTAAAAAGTCTTGCTTCGCGTTTCTTACATTTTTATCAAGGCATTAATCTAACGCCTACTGCCATGTTACCTATGGTCTTTTTTTTCTTAGCTACTTTCGGCTTTATCTTGGGTGGCCATGCGTATGTAAACGACCCTGAGATTCATAAAAAAATACTACCCATCATTTTAGCTATTTTAGCCAGCGGTGCTCTTGCCTGCGCCTGGCTCTACCTAGTTATGCGTGAACAAACACGCAGAATTAACTATTTAAAAACGGTTGCTCTAGAAATAGGCTCTGGCAACTTAGTTGGCCCTGCTCCTATGGGAAAAGCAGATGAAATAGGTGGCGTGTTTAATGCTGTACAAGTTATGCGTAACCACCTACTTGAAGTTGCTTTTCAAATGAGCCAATCCAGCCGTTCACTTGGCCTAGCTGCAACAGAAATGCTTAGCGCAAGCCAAGCCACTGCTGAAGGCGCAACATCTCAATCCCATTCTTCTGCGAGCATGGCAGCTGCACTTGAAGAACTTAGCACCTCAGTTGAACAAATAGGTGCAAGTGCTACTGCAGCACACACGGCATCGAATAAGGCAGGCGAAGTTGCCAAACGAGGTGCCGAAGCGGTCTATGCCAGCAGCAAAGAAATTAGCGCCATTGCAGGGGTAGTGAATACTTCCGCAGCCAAGTTAAAAGATTTAGAACAGTTATCAGACAAGATCGGGGAAATTGTTTCCACCATTAGAGAAATTGCAGAACAAACCAATTTATTGGCTTTAAATGCTGCCATAGAAGCAGCGCGTGCTGGTGAACACGGTAGAGGTTTTGCTGTGGTGGCAGACGAAGTACGCAACCTTGCCGAGCGAACTGCTCAGTCTACTGTAGAAATATCCGATATGGTGACGCAAATACAAAATCGTACAGAAGAAGCTGTTACAGAAATGCAAGCCAGTGTTTTACAGGTCGATGAAGGCGTAAGCAAGGCAGAAGGCGCTGGTCAATCGGTTGCAGCAATAGAAACTGAAACTAGCAAAGTGGTTCAAACCACACTTGATATCCAAGGCACACTTCAAGAGCAAGCATTGGCTGCAAAAGAAGTGGCTGAGTCAATTGAAGCAATTGCACGCCTAGCTGAAAGTAATGCTGCTCAAGCTTCGCAAACATTAATTGCCAGCCAAAAGGTGCAAGACACTACGCAGGTACTGAACAGCCTTTGCAAACAATTTAAGGTCTATCCGAGTTAATCGATGTAAAGGCAACAAGGTTAGTTCGTGGGCTGTTACACTAGGCTCACCTTTAGGAGCTAACCATGCACGAACATCCATTTGCAGAGCTTACACCAGACCTAGTTTTAAATGCTGTAGAAAGCCTTGGCTTGATAAGTGATGCGCGGGTACTAACGCTAAATAGTTATGAAAACCGTGTTTACCAAGTAGGTATAGAAGACGCTACACCTTTAATTGCTAAGTTTTATCGCCCCAATCGTTGGAGTGATGCGCAAATTTTAGAAGAACACAGCCTTTCTTTTGAGCTTGCCGAGTTAGATATTCCTCTAGTAGCACCCATAAAATATAACAACCAAAGCTTATTTGAATACAAGGGTTTTCGTTTCTGCCTATTTGAGCGTCGGGGTGGTCGTGCTCCAGAGGCTGGCGACCTAGATCAGCTTTATCGCTTAGGCCAGTTACTCGGTCGTTTACACGCTGTTGGCGCAAAAAAATCTTTTATCGAGCGCCCAGAACTCAATGTAGTCGCCTATGGCCAAGCTTCGTTTGAATTTTTACTTAACAATAACTTTCTACCCAAAAATTTAGTTTCTCAGTGGGAAGCCGTTGTAGAAGATTTATTAACTAGGCTCACCCAGTTGTTTGCTGAAACCCTCTTCACCTCCCTTCGTATTCATGGTGATTGCCATCCTGGCAACCTACTCTGCCGTGATGAAAGCTTTTTTATTGTTGATTTAGATGATTGCCGTAATGGGCCAGCGGTTCAAGACTTATGGATGATGCTAACAGGCGACCGTCAAGAACAAACCCTGCAGCTATCTGAATTAATGAGTGGCTATAATGAGTTTTATGATTTTTCACCTAGAGAACTACCCTTGATTGAAGGGTTACGAACATTAAGAATCCTACACTATAGTGCTTGGTTAGCTAGGCGCTGGAAAGATCCTGCTTTCCCTTATAACTTCCCTTGGTTTGGTACAGAACATTATTGGAACGAACAAATTTCGCTACTTAATGAACAGCGATTTGCTTTAGACCAACCCTATTTGCAGTTGTTTTAGCTGGTTATTTTTTACATCAAAAGGAAACTATTATGTCTCGTTTAAAAGATAAGGTCGTCATCATTACTGGTGCAGCTCAAGGCATGGGTGCAGCTCATGCTCGCTTATTTGTTGCCGAAGGTGCTCAGGTTGCTTTAACTGATTTAAATGAAGAAAAAGGGCAGGCACTTGCTAAGGAGCTTGGTGACCAAGCTATTTTTATTCAACATAACGTCACTAGTGAAGAAGACTGGGATAGAGTGATTGCAACCACTGAACAAAGCTTTGGGCCTATTAATGTGCTGGTTAATAATGCTGGTATTACTATGGCTAAGCCTCTGGTAGACACCTCATTAGAAGACTATCGCCGTATTTTAGATATCAACCAAGTATCAGTATTTTTAGGTACAAAAGCTGTTGTACCTTCCATGAAAAAAACCAAAAATGGCTCTATTGTAAATATCTCATCCATTAATGGCTTGGTGGGTGGTGCCATTGGTTATACAGATTCCAAGTTTGCTGTGCGCGGTTTGACCAAAGCAGCTGCTTTAGAACTATCTCCTCAAGGCATTCGGGTAAACTCAGTTCATCCTGGCGTAATAGAAACCCCTATGATTATGCAGGGCGACACCAAGGCCGCTGTTGAAGAATTTGCCAAACAAATACCTTTACGCCGTATCGCTAAACCAGAAGAAATTTCTAAGCTCGTTTTATTTTTAGCCTCAGATGACTCTAGTTATTCAACGGGCGCGGAGTTTATAGCTGACGGTGGAGTGACTGCACAATAGCTAGTTTAAGAACTGCATTACAGCTAGCTGGTTAGACTAGAAGATAAAATAGCGTTATTATGCGCCACTTTTACTTCTAGACTAGCCACTTTAAAATATAAGAACCATGCCCCATACAAGAATACACTCACGTTTACTGAATTTAAAAAACCTAATTATTTTATTAGCTTTTCTGGTTGCCTTTATTACTCTGTTTAATGGTTTTTTTGCTAATCATCAAGTACAAAAAGACCAGCTTTTAAAGCATACGCTAGATACTAATCACGCCTACGCACAAAAACTTGCCGCAGCCACTAATAACTTTATTGAAGCAGCTCATCAACAACTCGCTTACACAGCTAAGCTTGTAGAAAAAGACTTAAACAACCAAGGCTTGTTAGCAAGCGAAGCTGAGCGCTTACACCAGCAAACAGCTAGTTTTAATTCTGTAGCTATTGTTAATAATGAAGGCATTGTTCTTGCTGCATCACCCAACACTTTAGGCATCTTAGGTGGCAAGCTATTAAGTGTTGGTGTAACAGAAACACTAGGGGCTAAAAAACCTTTTGTGAGCACACCTTTTTTGTCTTCTGCTGGTAACTTACTAGTGCTTATTTCTTATCCTATGCTTGATTCTTTAGGTAACTATTTGGGTTATGTGGGTGGCACCATTTATTTGAAAGAGAAAAGTATTCTTAATGATTTATTAGGCAGGCACTTCCACCAGGATGGCTCTTATATTTATGTCGTCGACAAAAACAAACAAATTATTTACCACCCCAACCCCAAGCGTGTTGGCGAATACATTGAAATTAATGAAGTTATTAATAAGGTTACCAACCATATAAGTGGTTCTGCTAAGGTTGCTAATAGTTTAAACATAGAAATGCTTGCAGGCTTTGCACCTATTTCTAAAGCTAACTGGGGTGTTGTTGCCCAAAGACCTCTAGTCGCAACCCTTAGCTCTCTCGATAGCCTAATGAAGCGTGTGGTTTATCGCACTCTACCCCTTGCAATAGGTACCTTTGTAATCATTTGGCTGTTAGCTAACTTTATTTCTAAGCCTTTACGTCAACTCGCAACTACGGCTAGGGAAATGGATTCACCTAGCGCCCACTCTAACTTAGCTAAGGTAGAATCTTGGTATTTTGAAAGCAAAGAACTCAAGCAAGCCATGCTTAAAGGTTTAGGCTCACTCAATACCCAGATAAGTCAATTGAAAGAAGATGCTGCTACCGACCCTTTAACGGGTGTCTTCAACCGCCGCAGCTTACAACTATTGCTTGAACAATTAGAACAAAAAAACATTCCTTTTTCGGTATTAGCGATTGATATTGATCATTTCAAAAAAGTGAACGATACCTTTGGTCATGCAATAGGTGATAAGGCACTTGTAGAGCTAACTAAAGTGATGCGTAAAATTTCAAGAGAAGAAGACTTGATAGCCAGAACAGGTGGAGAAGAGTTTGTATTAATTCTACCCAATACCACTAGCTCAAGCGCACTGGCTATTGCAGAAAGGTTGCGCCAGCTGGTTGCCGAAACAACCATAAACCCAATCGGCTCAATACAAGTATCCATTGGCCTTTCCACTCGCTCTGAGACCAGCCAAATATCTAGTGATACAGTCTTAGAGCAAGCAGACCAAGCACTTTATCAAGCCAAAAAACTAGGTCGCAATCGCTGTGAAGTTTATACGCCCTTATAAAAAGTTAGTGAAGTTTGCGCCCTGCTGCTGAATGCGTGAAAATAGCCCACTATTTATAATTGAAGGTAATGACTAAACCAATGAAACCTAGGCTGGCCATTAATGGATATGGGCGCATCGGACAATGTATTCTTCGCGCCTGGGCAGAGCGCGAAGACTGCCGTGGTTTAAATATAGTTGCTCTAAATGAGCTATCTGATTTAGATACCCTCGCCTATCTAACTCGTTACGACACCATTCATGGGCGTTTTCCTAACAAGGTAGCAACACGCAACAACCAGCTTTGGATAGACGACCACCCCATTAATGTTTTGTGTAGCCCGACACCTGCTGATCTACCTTGGTCAGACTTAAACATTGACCTGCTTTTAGAGTGTACGGGTAGTTTTAAAGACAGAGCCACTGCAGAAAAACACCTAGAAGCGGGTGCTAAACGGCTGCTGTTTTCTCATCCTGCAGAAGCTGATGTTGATGCCACCATTGTTAGAGGGGTAAACCTTAATCAGCTTGCACCAGACATGCGTATTGTCTCAGCGGCTTCTTGTACTACCAACTGTGTTATCCCGCTAATAAAACTGTTGGACGACCAGCTAGGTATTGAGCACGCAACAACTAGCACCATTCACTCAGCCATGAACGACCAACCGGTAAGTGATGCTTATAACAAAAACGATTTACGCTTAACCCGCTCAGCTATGGCCTCTATTATTCCTGTTGAAACTGGGCTAGCTAAAGGTATTTATCGTTTACTGCCGCATTTAGAAGGACGCATTGCTAGCACTCACTTGCGTGTACCTACCCTAAACGTTTCCGCTATGGATTTAACCTTGTGCGTTAAGCGTGATACTAGCGTGGCAGAAATTAACCAGCTTTTACGCCAAGCAAGTGAAGGGGCTTTACAAGGCATTATGGGTTATACAGAAGAACCTAATGCTTCCGTCGACTTTAACCACGACCCACGCTCTAGCATTGTTGATGCCACCCAAACTCATGTAGCAGGCAAACGCTTGGTTAAACTTTTGTGCTGGTTTGATAACGAATGGGGCTTTGCTAACCGCATGTTAGATATAGCACTCCACTGGTTAGCCTTAGAAAATAACACCACTAATTAATTTTATAAGCTTAAATTTGAGGACTTATTCATGCAAGTAATTAAAATGAGCGATTTAGACCTAGCCAATAAGCGAGTGCTAATTCGTGAAGATTTAAACGTACCCATTAAAGATGGCAAGGTCACGTCCGATGCTCGTATTCGTGCCAGTCTTCCGACCATTCAACTCGCCATTAAAGCGGGTGCCCAAGTTATACTCATGTCTCACTTGGGTCGCCCTGAAGAAGGTGTTTACGATGCAGCTAACTCTTTAGCACCAGTTGCTGAACACTTAAGTCAGTTATTAAACCAGCCAGTTAAGTTAGTTAAAGATTACTTGCAAGGGGTTGAAGTGGCGGCTGGTGAAGTGGTTTTGTTAGAAAACGTGCGCTTTAATCAAGGTGAAAAGAAAGACCAAGAAGATTTATCTAAAGCCTATGCCGCCTTGTGTGATGTATTTGTAATGGATGCTTTTGGTACTGCCCACCGAGCCCAAGCATCTACCCACGGTGTAGCCCGTTTTGCACCCGTAGCTTGCGCTGGCCCTTTATTGGCGACAGAACTCGATGCTTTAGAAAAAGCCCTAGCTAAACCAGCTAAACCTCTAGTGGCTATCGTCGGTGGCTCTAAAGTCTCTACTAAACTAGAAGTGCTGAATGCCCTGTCTGAAAAGTGCCAACAAATTATTGTAGGTGGTGGTATTGCCAATACATTTTTAGCCGCCGCTGGTTTCCCTGTAGGTAAATCTTTATATGAAGCAGACCTAGTTGAAAAAGCTAAGCAGCTAATGAGCCAAGTTAGTATTCCCTTACCGACCGATGTGGTAGTTGCCAAAGAGTTTTCTGAAAATGCTGAAGCAACTATTAAGCTAGTAGAAGAAGTAGACGCAGATGATATGATTTTAGACATAGGCCCAGACTCAGCCGCTGCCTTAGCTTTATTATTAAAAGATGCGGGTACTATTTTATGGAATGGCCCTGTGGGTGTTTTTGAAATCCAACAATTTAGCAGCGGTACAGAAGTGCTCTCTAAAGCCATTGCTAAAAGTGGCGCCTTCTCCATTGCAGGTGGTGGTGATACCCTAGCAGCCATAGATAAATACGGCATCGCTGAACAAGTATCTTATATTTCTACTGGTGGCGGTGCTTTCTTAGAATACGTCGAAGGCAAAGAATTACCTGCTGTTGCTGCTTTAAAAGCTGCAGCTAACCAATAAAATTATGACTAAACCAACAATTAAACACACCCTTTATTAAAGGTAAAAAATTATGGCTTTAATTACCCTGCGTCAAATGTTGGACCATGCGGCTGAATACGGTTACGGCGTGCCAGCATTTAACGTAAACAACCTAGAACAAATGCGCGCCATTATGGAAGCCGCTGACCGTACTGACTCTCCTGTTATTGTTCAAGCTTCGGCTGGAGCGCGTAGCTACGCTGGCGCACCTTTTTTACGTCACCTTATTTTAGCAGCCATTGAAGAGTGGCCGCATATTCCTGTGTGTATGCACCAAGACCACGGTACTAGCCCTGCAGTTTGTCAGCGTTCTATTCAACTCGGTTTTAGCTCAGTAATGATGGATGGCTCTTTAGGTGAAGACGGCAAAACACCTGCCAGCTATGAATACAACGTCGATGTCACCCGTCGCACTGTTGAAATGTCGCATGCTTGTGGTGTTTCAGTGGAAGGCGAACTAGGTTGTTTAGGTAGCTTAGAAACTGGGCAGGCTGGTGAAGAAGATGGCATAGGTGCAGAAGGTACTTTAAGCATGGAACAAATGCTAACTGACCCTGAAGAAGCCGCTGACTTTGTTAAACAAACCAAGGTTGATGCTTTAGCCATTGCCATAGGTACTAGCCACGGTGCTTACAAATTCACCAAGCCACCCACCGGCGATACGTTAGCAATCGATCGCATCAAAGCCATTCACGAGCGCATTCCTAACACTCACCTAGTCATGCACGGTTCTTCTTCTGTGCCACAAGAATGGTTAGCAATTATTAACAAGTTTGGTGGTGATATTCCAGAAACCTACGGTGTTCCGGTAGAAGAAATTGTAGAAGGCATTAAGTATGGTGTGCGTAAAGTGAACATAGACACTGACTTACGCCTAGCTTCTACAGGTGCGATTCGTAAATTCTTAGCTGAAAACCCAGCAGAGTTTGACCCACGTAAATACTTCAAAGCCTCACAAATTGCCATGACCGATATTTGTGTTAATCGTTATGAAGCTTTTGGTACGGCAGGCCATGCTAGTAAAATTAGAGCGCTTAGCCTAGAAGATATGACGGCTCGCTATTTAAGTGGCGAGTTAGATCCACAAGTTAAGTAGCTTTTCATTAGGTCTACTAATTAGATCTAACAGAACCTCTGGCTAGTGCTTCCTAGATTAGTCAGAGGTTTTCACCCACTCAATAAATGCATCTAATGCCAAAGGATGACTAATATAGTAACCCTGCCCTAAATGACAGCCTGCTTTAGCTAGGTAATCCCACTGAATTTTAGTTTCTACCCCTTCTGCAACCACCTGCATACCTAAACCACAACCTAAACCTATAACAGCATCAATAATACTAGTGTTGCTCTCTTGGGTACTAAGGTCTTGCACAAAGTTTTGATCTATTTTTAAAGTATTCACAGGGAAGTTACGCAAATAAGCCATAGAAGAATAACCTGTACCAAAGTCATCTATAGCCAGCTGCACGCCTAAATCCCGTAAACCTTGCATAGTAACAATAGCCTCATCCACCTTGTCCATTACCATGCTTTCAGTAATTTCTAGTTCTACTTGGCTAGGCTCTATACCACTAAAGGCAATTGCTTCTGCTACCAATTCGCTTAAACCTGGGCGTTGAAATTGACGCATAGAAAGGTTAACAGCAACCTGCAAGGGGTAACCTATGGCTTGACTGGCTTTGACTGTATCTGACAAGGCAGTAAAAAGTATCCAGCGACCCAAAGGGTTTATCATGCCTGTGTCTTCAGCTAAAGGAATAAACTCTCCTGGTAAAACCATACCTTCATCCGTTGGCCAGCGTATTAGAGCTTCCATGCCACAAATTTTACCTTTTTTTAAATCTTGCTTAGGCTGGTAATAAAGTACAAAACTGTCGTGTTGCAGTGCTTTACGCATTTTGGCTTCTAAGCGAACACGGTGCGCACTGCTAATATTCAAGTCTTCAGCAAAAAAGCGATAACCACCCTTACCTTCTTCTTTTACTAAGTTTAATGCTGTCTCAGCGCAGCGTAATAAATCATCTTCTGTCTGAGCATTGTCAGGATAAATGGCTAAACCCAAGCTAGCCGATACATACACTTCTTCACCTTGAATAATGAAAGGCTCTTCAAGGCAGCTAATTAAGCGCTCAGCCACAATGCTGGCATCGTCAGGTTTGCGTAGTTCACTAAGAATAAAAGAAAAGTCATTACCACCCATGCGTGACAAGAGGTCAGCATCCCTTTCTTGACGGCTTTCTTGGCGAGCTAGCAGGTCTGTACGTCTAATACCTGTTTGCAAGCGTTTTGCCACGTCAATTAATAGCTGATCACCCGCTGCAAAACCAAAAGCATCATTAATGAGTTTAAAGCGATCGACATTAAGTAAAACTAAGCCTGTGCGAGTTTTATGGCGAGAGGAAATATTAAACTCATGACCTAAACGGTTACGAAATAAAATACGGTTGGGTAATTCAGTCAGTGGGTCATAGTGAGTTAAACGCTCTAATTCTGCTTCACTACGGTGCAGAGCAGAAAGCTCACTGAAAATTGCAAAGTAATGGCTAACCTCACCTTTACTGTCGGTAACAGCTTCAATGTTTAAATGCTTTAGATAGGAGCTTCCACTAGACAGGTAATCCCATACATCGCCTTCCCACTGGCCTGTTTTATCTAATTCAGCCTGTAATCGCTTATAAAAGGCTGCATCATGGTGGCCTGACTGGTTAATACGCGGCGTATTGCCTACAGCTTTGGCTTTACTGATACCCGTTAATCGCTCATAGGCAGAATTAACGTAAGTAATGGTTTGCTGGCGATCTGTCACCACGACAGCTTGAGGAACTTTCTCAATAATAGCCATGAGTAGTGCGGCTTCTAAGTGCTGCAAGGTTATCTCCCGATTCCATTCCAGGTGCCAATTAAATTACCTTAAAAAAATCTGCAAGTCATCAACCTTTAGGGTTAGCCATTAACTCTTGGCGCAACCTAGCTATACGCTGGTCTTTTTCTTGCCAAAGTTGATTAACCCATTCCTGAAATGCTTTTCTAAAAACAGGGTCCTCTTGGTAGTCGCCAGCCAGCATAGCCTTAGGAAGCGGCTCTTTTTGAATATCTATTATGACTTGCCCCACCCTACCACTTAGCAGATCCCAAAAAGTAGGTGGCTGCTCACTAGCATAAACCAGGGTTACATCTAGGTAGCTATACAGTTGATCATGCATTGCGTTTAGTGTGAAGGCTACGCCCCCTGATTTTGGTTTCAACAGGTATTGATAGGGAGATTGCTGCTGATCATGTTTTGCAGGTGTAAAGCGTGTACCTTCTAAATAGTTAACTAAAGAAACAGGGCGGCCTTTTAAACGATCACAGGCTTTACGGGTTATAGCTAAGTCCTCACCGCGTAACTGTGGATTTTTTTCTAGCTCTGCTTTGCTGTGTCGACGCATAAAGGGATACTCTAAGGCCCACCAGGCCAAGCCAAGTAGCGGCACCCAAATGAGTTCACGTTTTAAAAAGAAGGTAAAAAAAGGTGCCTTGCCATGAATAGCTGCCATTAAGGCGGGTATATCGACCCAGCTTTGGTGATTAGATATAACCAACAAAGATTCTTGTCGGCTTAACTTGTGTTGCCCCCGAATATCCCAATAGGTGGGCGTAAGGTAACGAAAAATTAGAATATTTATGCTAATCCAAGTAGCGGCAATAAATCTCACCGCCTCAAAACAAAAGTCTCTAAACCACTGAATAGGTACCAGTAGTTTGAGTAAAGCAAAAAATAGTAGTGGCACCATTCCTACTAGCGTATTGAGCAATAACAACAAGCTAGTCACTACTCCAGTTAATAAGTTATACATTATCGATGTCTCAAAAATATTGATTCTTGGCTAACTTAACCACTGCTATACTCATGCAGCAGTTTCAGCATAACGAAAATATGTTATTTTACACCTTTCTAGTTGAGTAACTTGGAATTTTTTATGTCTTCTCTTAAGCAACAGTTAAGCAGTTTAGTCTATTCTACTGAGCAGGGTCAGCTATGTCCTGCTTGCGAGCAACCCCTCGCCTCTTGCTGCTGTGCAGACCTTGCTGACCAACAACGTTTAGAAACACTCGATGGCACAGTGCGCATTCGTCGAGAAACCTCAGGTCGTAAAGGAAAAGGTGTTACTACAATTCAAGGTATTCCCTTAGGCAAGAGTGAGTTAAAGTCTTTAGCAGCTGAGTTAAAAAAACGCTGCGGAACAGGTGGCGCTTTGAAAGATGACATTATTGAAATTCAAGGTGACCAGCGAGCAACCCTTAAATCTCTACTAGAGGCCAAAGGATTTCAAGTTAAGCTAAGTGGCGGGTAAGCCTTATGGCATTTAAATTTTCACCCTTAAATAAAAAATCGCTCCTTTGGCTAGTAGGGGGAATATTTTTCTCGCTTGTATTAACTCAAGCAGTAGCGCAAAGCTATGCCACACAGCTTCCAGCCAGTTTCTTTAATGAATATGGCTCACCCATGTTAATAATTGAGCCTAAAAGTGGTGAGATACGTGATGCTAACAAGGCTGCCGCTAAATTTTATGGTTATAGTGTAGAGCAGTTAAAACAACTGAGCATTCAGCAAATTAATGCGCTTGATGCTGAAGACGTAAAGCTTGAGCGCGAGTTAGCAGAGCAAGAAAATCGTAACTACTTTGTTTTTCCTCATCGTACTGCCTCAGGTGAAGTTCGCACGGTTGAAGTTTATTCTTGGCCACTAGCCACAGAAACTGAGAAGGGCGAAACCTTATTGTTTTCTGTAATCCTTGATATTACGGGTAAAAAAATAGCCGAAGCTAGCGTTCTAGAATATAAGGATCGCTTAGAGTCTTTGGCTGAATCACGCTATCAGAAACTCCTAACGACACAAAAACAAATTAACCAAGTTCGTTGGCTTACCACCTTTACACTTCTTATTATCATAGCCTTTTTGATATGGAATATTCTTAACCGACGCAAAGCTGAACACAAGCTGCGTGAAAAAAGCTCCATGCTTGAAGGCTTGCTCCACTCGCTTCCTGATATGATTTTCTTTAAAGATCCAGAAGGTAAGTACTTAGGAGCTAATGCTAAGTTTGCTAACTTTGTTAACCACTCGCCTTTAGCTATTAAAGGCAAAACAGATTTTAACTTCTTTACCGAAAGCCTCGCTAAAAACTTTCGCCAAGCAGATCAGCAGGTAGTTACTAGCCGTGATCTAGTCCACATTAAAGAATGGACTCGCTTTCCGGATGGCTCAGATAGGTTACTTCATAAAGTTAAAGCACCTCTATTAGACATAAACAATAACTTTATTGGTGTATTAGGTGTAAGCCGCGATATTACAGAAAGCTACCAACACGAACAGCGTATTGAGTTCCTAGCCTATTACGACCCCTTAACCAACCTACCTAATCGTTACTTGTTTCAAGAAACTCTACTAGCCACCTCTAAACAACTAGAGGCTAACGCTGCGCTTATGGTGCTAGCAATAATAGACTTGGATCACTTTAAGAATATTAACGATGCATTAGGGCATACCAAGGGCGATGAACTACTCATAGCTGTTTCTAAGCGCCTTAATAGCTTGTTAGAAGCTAACGAAACCCTTGCTCGCTTTGGTGGAGATGAGTTTGTTTTATTGTTAGTTGAAAAAGATTCAAACCTTGAATTAGCT
The DNA here is from genome assembly GCF_000686905.1 of Marinospirillum insulare DSM 21763. Classification (GTDB taxonomy): domain Bacteria; phylum Pseudomonadota; class Gammaproteobacteria; order Pseudomonadales; family Halomonadaceae; genus Marinospirillum; species Marinospirillum insulare. The sequence goes on along the minus strand of NZ_JMLW01000025.1, from coordinate 7,794 downwards.
GAACAAAAACTAGAAGAAAGGTTAGAGCTTTTTCAAAACAGCCTTTCTCGCCCCCTTCAGCTAGGCGACAACGAATATTTATTAGGTTGTAGCTTAGGTGCTTCTTTTAACTCAAGTTTTGAACGACCTTTTACAGACCTACTTAAAGAAGCTGATATAGCACTTTATGCAGCCAAAGAAGCGGGCAGAGGCACCTGGAGACGTTTTAAAACAAGCATGCAAACTCAGGTTGAAAGCCGGTTTGAGCTAGAGGGCGAGTTAAGAAAAGGCCTAGAAAGCCAGCAACTACGTCTTTATTTACAGCCTAAAACCAACCGTGACGGTCTTGTCTATGGTACTGAGTCTTTGGTTCGTTGGGAGCACCCTGAAAAAGGCTTAATTCCTCCCGACCGCTTTATTCCTTTAGCAGAAGACACAGGCATGATTATTCCGCTGGGTGAGTGGGTTTTAAAAGAAACCCTGCTGCTCATGAAAGAACACCCTCACCTCACCTTCGCAGTCAATATTAGCCCTCGACAATTCCGCAACTGCAATTTTGTTGAGCAGGTTCAGCAACTGTTAAATGAAACAGGCGCTGACCCTAAACGCTTAACCTTAGAGGTAACAGAAGGCTTGTTAATTACTGATTTTAATCAGTCTTCTAAGCGCATGTTGGAGTTACAAAAATTAGGCATTAGCTTTTCAATTGATGACTTTGGTACAGGCTATTCATCTTTATCTTATCTTAAGAAACTACCGATTAATGAGCTAAAAATTGACCGCTCATTTGTAGATGGACTACCCGATGATTCAAGTGATGCCTTATTGGTGGAAACCATGATGGCGGTTGCTAAACACTTAGAGCTACTCGTGGTAGCAGAAGGTGTAGAAACACAAGAACAACAAGCTTACCTTTATTCTGTTGGCTGTAATTTACACCAAGGTTATTTTTACGGTAAGCCTGAGCCAGCAGAGCAACTACTGGCGCGACTTAAAAAAACCTAATTAGTCTAAAGGCGTTAGGGGAGCAAAACCTAATACCAAGGTTTTTTCACCGACGCCTTCAAAGTTAATTAGTAATCGAGTGCGATCACCTTCACCTTCGGCATGTAAAATAACACCTACGCCAAACTTCTTGTGTTCAACACGCTGCCCTATTCTTAAGTTGGCGGCTGCAGCACTTTCTTTAGCGCCACTTAATGGGTTGCCAATGCCAGCACCACCAACTCTTGCGGCAGCTGGCCTAGGTCTATCTTTTGCAAAATGCATAGGACGATCAACTGAGCCAGTCAACCTAACCTCGCTTAATAGCTCGGCAGGTAACTCTGTTATAAAACGTGACGGCTGGCTGTAGGTTTCTTTTCCGAAGATACGTCTGGCTTCTGCATGGGTTATATAAAGTGTTTTCATAGCGCGTGTAATGCCTACATAGCAAAGACGCCGCTCTTCTTCTAGCCCACCAGGGCTTGACTGAATTGCCATGGAATGAGGAAAAAGCCCTTCTTCTACACCTGCTAAAAAAACCAAAGGAAACTCCAAACCTTTAGCTGTGTGTAAAGTCATTAACTGAACAGCATCTTCGTCTTCTTCAGCCTGTTTATCTCCAGAGTCTAAACTAGCTTCGGTTAAAAATACTGCTAAAGCCTGCCTGCCCTCTAAATTAACCGCTTTTTCATCTATATCATCCAAAGTTAAAGTTGGCTCATAATTGTGAACAGCACTTATTAATTCTTTAAGGTTTTCTACCCTAGCCAGGCCTCGCTCACCTTTTTCTCTAGAGTGAAAGTCAATTAACTCACTTAACTCTAAAGTAAGCTCTACACTCTCTTTCAAAGCTAGGGGGAGGGTTTCTTCATCCATGCGCTCTATTAGCTCAATAAATGCCTTAACAGTTACTAAAGCACGACCTGTTAAGAGTTTTCTACTTAACATTTCTACCGAGGCATCCCATAAACCTAGGCCTTCATCACGAGCATAAGCACGAATTTTTTCTAGTGTTGTTGCGCCTATTCCACGCGTAGGGGTGTTGATAACTCGTTCAAAAGCCGGGTCATCTTGACGGTTAGTAATTAACTTCAAATAGCCCAAAGCATTTTTAATTTCCATTCGCTCATAAAACCTATGCCCACCATAAATCCGGTAAGGCATACCTTGGCGCAAAAAAGCTTCCTCTAAAGAACGTGATTGAGCATTAGAGCGGTAGAGAACAACACAGTCATTTCGCGAGCCACCTTCTTTTACATGCTGAGCAATAATATCCACAATAAAGCGGGCTTCATCCTGTTCATTAAAAGCTGCATAAACACGAATAGGATCACCAACCTGGTCTTCTGTCCACAAGGCTTTACCTAAGCGCTCACTGTTATTTTTAATCAGCTCATTAGCTGCTTTAAGAATAGTTGAAGTAGAACGGTAGTTTTGCTCTAGCTTCAGTAGCTGGGCACCTGCAAAATCTTCTGTAAAGTTATGAATGTTTTCAATTTTAGCACCACGCCAACCATAGATAGACTGGTCATCGTCACCCACTGCCATAATGCACCCATCGGTACCTCTCAGCAGTTTTAACCAGGCATATTGCAAGGTGTTAGTGTCTTGAAACTCATCAACCAAAATATTTGAGAAACGCTGTTGGTAGTGTTTTAACAAGGGTGGGGTGTCGCGCAAAACTTCCAACGACCTTAAAAGTAGCTCAGCAAAATCAACTAAACCTTGACGTTGGCATAAATCTTCATAGGTTTGATAGATTTCTTGCAAAGACCGCTCAAACTGCCCTCTTGCTAAAACATGCGCCGCTCTACGACCTTCTTCTTTATGACCATTAATATAAGACTGTACTTGCTTGGCAGGTGTGCTTTCGGTATCTATGCCTAGCTGTTTCATCAGTCGCTTAATCATGCCTAGCTGGTCATCGCTATCTAATATTTGAAAATGCTGAGGCAATTTGGCTTCTTGCCAGTGGGTGCGCAATAAACGGTGAGACAAACCATGGAAAGTACCCACCCACATGCTGCGCAAACCCATATTCAGTTCGGTTTCTAACCTTAAGCGCATTTCTTTAGCTGCTTTGTTAGTAAATGTAACTGCAAGAATTTCATGTGGTGACAAACCTTCTTGTCTAACCAACCAAACAATACGCTGCACTAATACTCTGGTCTTTCCACTACCAGCGCCAGCTAGCACAAGCAAGTCATGCCGTGGTGCAACAACCACTGCCGTCTGAGCTGGATTGAGATTTTTTAGTAAGGGATGAGAAGCAGAAGAAGTCATGGTAAGCCCAGTTAATGTGTATAAAAAAACTAGCAGGCTAGTCAATTTAAGCCAGCAAATTATACAAAATACTAACATACTCTGTGTGGCTAACCGCTTGTTACTCTGATATAAAACGTAAAGTGTGTTTCTAGATAACAATAAAATTGGAAGCCAGAGCAATAAATGAACAAAGAAAACTTTACCAAGCGGCAGACAAAACAACGTCTTTTATCCCGCTACTATCCAGCCACTGCTTTCTTAGCTTTAATTGCCTTGTGGTTTGTTTTTTTCTACACCACTAATGCTATCAGCTTGATTCAAATTGTTTTAATTGCCTTCTTTAGCCTACCTTTGATAGGTGGCAGTTATTTACTTTTTAAACAACAACAAAACCTTCAAAAAGAAATTACTAACCACCAAGTAACCCATAGCGAACTAGCAGATCAGCGCCACAAAATTAGCCAAGCCATGGAAGCTAGTAAGCTTGCTCTTTGGGAATGGGACTTAGAAACAGACTCTATTTACCACTCCCACTTTAATGATATTTTTGGTTATGAAGAAGGTGAAATCCCTTACTTTATGGGGCATTTACAACCTTTAGTGCACCCAGATGACTATCCACGTTTAAGGCAAGCATTAATTGACTCACTCAAAGGGCGGAATACCCACTTCCAGTGTCGCTTTCGTATTAAGCACAAGTCTGGAGAGTGGCGCTGGCTAGAAGATCATGGTGAGGTAGTAGAGCGTAATAGAACAACGGGTAACGCTAAAAAAATGCTCGGTACGCGGCGTGATGTCACTGAAGAGCAAGAAAAGGATGACTACCTGCAGCTTGCCTGGAAAGCCTTTGAGTCCTCCGGTGAAGCTACTTACATTGTTGATCCAAACAGTAAAATCATCTTTGTTAACCAAGCCTTTGTAGATATTACTGGTTATTCACGACAAGACATTCTAGATGAAGATTTTTGGCAGACAGACTGTTTTGCAACCACTCGAGATTTTTATAAATCCATATCGCGTAATTTAAAAATGGAAGGTCGCTGGGAAGGCGAGCTAGTACAACAACGCTTTAATGGTGAAAGTTACCCTCAGTGGCTTAGGGTGACTCGTGTGCTTAACTCCTACCAACAAAAACCTTTTACTATTGCTGTTTTCTCTGACTTAACCAAAAGCCGTGAAGTAGAAGCAAGGCTGAACTACCTCGCTGAATATGACGAACTAACTGGCTTAGCTAATCGTGGGCAGTTTTATGACCGAATGCACCAAAGACTGGCTCAAGCTCGCCTTTACAAAGAGAAGCTATCTTTAATTGTTTTTGATATAGACCGCTTTAAAGCCTACAACAATTCCCTAGGTCATCATGCTGGTGACAAGCTACTTAAGCTAGCTGCAGAGCGCATTTACAACGTCCTAACCAGTGCGGTAATTATTTCTCGTACAGGGGGGAATGAGTTTGCAGCTTTAATTTTAGGTGACCAAGAACAAGCGCAACTATTAAGTGAAGAGCTACAAGAGCAGATGCATCTACCTTTTAATGTAGACCGCCAAGAGTTACGCCTAACTTTAAGCATTGGTATTAGCTGCTACCCAGATCATGCCCATGAGCTTCAGGTATTGCTTAACCAAGCAGACCAAGCCAGGTTAAGCTGCAAGTCTTTAGGGGGTAATCGCGTACAGGTTTATAACGATACTATTCGCCAAAGTAGCTTAGAGCTTTTACGCCTAGAGCAAGACCTACGCAAAGCAATAGATAACAATGAAATTCAAGTGCACTTCCAACCTAAACTTGATTTAAACACAGGAAAAATAACCGCTGCGGAAGCCTTAGCTAGGTGGCACCATGCTGATGAAGGCTTTATCTCGCCGGGTATATTTATTCCATTAGCAGAGCGAACTGGTTTAATAGAAACACTCGGCTCGAATGTGCTTGAGCAGTCTTGTAGGCAGGCTGCCAGCTGGTATCACCAGGGTATTCAAATACAAGTCGCGGTCAATATCGCAGCCCAACAACTTGATAGCGGCTCTTTAGTAAAGCAGGTCGATGAACTACTCAATAAATATGAGCTGCCCGCCAAAATGTTGGAGCTAGAACTAACTGAAAGTACACTGATGGAAGATGCAGAAGCGGCAATAGTAGAAATGCACAGTTTACGCAACCGAGGAGTCACTCTTGCCATAGATGATTTTGGTACAGGCTACTCTTCTCTCAGCTACTTGCAGCGCTTTCCCTTAGATATTCTAAAAATTGACCGCAGCTTTTTAATGACCGATCAAGGTAATAGAAGCCAAGGCACTCTGACCCGAGCCATTATTGCCTTAGGTCATGGCTTAAATATGCGTGTAGTTGCAGAGGGGGTTGAAGATCCACAGCAGCTTACCGAGCTAAAACAACTAGGGTGTGATTTTGCTCAGGGCTTTGTTATTAGTCGACCTGTACCAGCAGAAGAGTTTACTCAACTGCTAGACAAGCAGTACTAACTTTAATTTTTATCTTAATCTGTCGGGTAGGCGCAAGCCTTGTAAGCTTCGCTTAACCACCTGCAAATGCTCTATTAACTTAGGCCCACGCATTTTTGCTACACCTACAGCTAAAACATCAATAACAACCAAATGCGCAATACGTGAACTCATAGGCGTATAAATTTCTGTATCTTCAGGCACATCCATAAATAACGGTAAAGTGACCATATCTGCCAAGGGCGAACCTGAAGGACATAAACCAATAACATGGGCACCCACTTCTTTGGCTAGCTGCACACTCTGCATTAAAGATTTAGTGCGCCCTGTTTGTGAAATAGCCACTACTACATCGCCTGGTTTTAGGGTGACAGCAGACATATTCTGCATGTGCGGGTCAGAATAAGCCGCTGTGGACATTTGTAAGCGAAAGAACTTGTGCTGTGCATCGACTGCAACCGCACCCGAAGCACCAAAACCATAAAACTCAACACGATTAGCATTGGTTAGCAAATGAATTGCTTCTTGCAGCTTAGGTGTTTCTAGCTTATCTCTAACCTGAAGTAGCCCACCAATGGTTGAGTCAAAAATACTTCGTGAAAACTCAGCAACTGTGTCACCGTCATTCATGGAGAACTGGGCAAAGCTAATATCTGTTGCCAAAACTTGTGCTAAACGCAGTTTAAAGTCTTGAAAGCCATCGCAACCTAGCGCACGGCAAAAGCGTACAACCGTTGGCTCGCTGACGTGTGCTTCAGTAGCTAAGTCTACTATGCGCATGTGAATAACTTCGTTAGGGTTCTTCAGCACATAGTTACCTACCTTTTGCTCAGAGCGGCGAAAGGTGTCCATAGTATTACGTAGGTGTTCCAGAATATTAATCACGTTGAGTCAATTCTTTTAAGAGGTACATTTAACTGTTCTACCTAAATCTAACCTTGCTACTTGTTAGACTTTAAGCAGGAACCTAACTTAGACTTTCTAGTCGAAGCTTGCAGTCAATTTTGCAGCATTAGCATGAAGAATGCAGTCTATTATGCATAATAACCATTAACTAACATAAAATCTCAGCCAGTTTTAAAAGGAAAGCTTCTTTGAACAGCCATCCAGCCCTTAAACTCCTAAAGCAGCAAGGCATACTACTCACCCTACTAGGCTCTGCCTGCATACTGATTGCCGCTCTTGCTTACGAAAAAATCACCGGCCTTTTGCCTTGTCCACTTTGCTGGTTACAGCGGGGGGTGTTTGTAGGTTTTTTTATACTTAGCCTATTAGCACTAGTGCTTAATCGTTTTAAATTAATGCGCTGGTTGTTGGTAGCTTTGTTCGCACTAGTCACTGCAACAGGCATAGGTGTAGCTGTAAGGCACCTCTACATCAAACTTAACCCTTCTAGCGTTGGCTGTGGTTTAGATGTGGAAACAATGCTGAATTTCTTCCCACTAAAAGAAGCCCTAACCCAAATGTTTATGGGTTCTTCAGACTGTGCTCAGGCAGCTAACTTATTAGCCTTACCCTTGCCTGTATGGAGTTTAACTGGCTATCTAGTTTTAGGAAGCTTGGCAATGTTTAGCTTATTAAAAAGTCGTAAATAACTCATAAGAAAAAAACCTCCGACTAGCTACCTAGTCAGAGGTTTTAATTTTAGCCTAGGCTAAGAAAGGTTATTCAAATATTACTTATAAGTTCTTGGACGTAGATTATCTGGCTTAATAAAGTCTTTTTCACCGAAATTATCATGATCACCCAATAAACGACCTTGCTTTTTTAAGCCCTGGATTCAACTCTCAAGTGCAACTCATTAAACTAGGATTGGATGGCAAGCTGCTGTAGCATCTTATGCTTTTCAATCGACCAAGAATGAGAAGCAAACATGAGACACTACACACAGCTCACCAGAGAGCAACGATACCAAATATCTGCCCTGCTTGATAACAATTTAACCCAAACTGAGATCGCTAAAACGCTTGGTGTTCACAAATCAACCATTAGTCGAGAGCTTAAACGTAATACAGGCAAACGTGGATATCGGCCTAAACAGGCTCACGAATTTACCGAAGAAAGGATCAAACAACGCTCAAAAAAACGCTTTATTGAGCCTATTTGGGG